>DAITAA010000010.1:0-108454 GCA_036824505.1 Steroidobacteraceae bacterium | reverse complement strand
AGTCTGGGCCGTGTCTCAGTCCCAGTGTGGCTGGCCGTCCTCTCAGACCAGCTACGGATCGTCGCCTTGGTGAGCCGTTACCTCACCAACTAGCTAATCCGGCATGGGCTCATCTAATAGCGCGAGGCCCGAAGGTCCCCCGCTTTCATCCGTGGATCGTATGCGGCATTAGCCCGGCTTTCGCCGGGTTATTCCCCACTACTAGGCAGATTCCCATGTATTACGCACCCGTTCGCCGCTCGTCAGCACGTATTGCTACGCCTGTTACCGCTCGACTTGCATGTGTTAAGCACGCCGCCAGCGTTCAATCTGAGCCAGGATCAAACTCTTCAGTTCAATGACTTGAGCTGATAAAGCGAGACCCCAAACTCCAAACCAGATCCGGTTTTACCCGGACCGCTGGACGCTTGGTTACTCGCAGTTTTGGCGCCCATAAATGGACGACCTGACGCGAGTCCCCACACAAATTACCTGCTATCTTTTTAAAGAACTCCCTGCCGGCAAAAGCGTCAGGGACGACCTCAAAGTTTACCCCGGGTCTCAGGGGGTGTCGACACAAAAGCCGTGCCGCACGAACCCGCCCGGGCCGCCTTTACCAGGCCGCCCGAGATCGGGGCCGCGCAGTATAGCGGCCCTTCTTGGGGAGTCAACGAAAGCCGTCCGGTAGCGGCGTTTCCGCGGCTTTTTCGGCTCCGCCGGTCGGCGGAATCAGCCCGCGGCTCAGGATCTGCGCAATGCCACCCGGGCGATCCCGCGCTTGCCGGCCTGCACCAGGTAGCTCCCGCCTGCAGCCAGGGTCGCGTCCCGGGACCCGACCCGATCGCCGTCGACCCGAACCGCACCCTGCTCGATCAACCGGTAGGCCGCCGAGGCACTTGCGGCAAGGCCGAGGTCCTTCAATACATTGGCGAGCTTGGCCGTATCGCCGCTGCAATAGATCGAAGTCTCCTCGACATGCTCCGGGACGGCACCGTCGCGGAATCGCGCGATGAAACGCTCCCGCTCGGCGTTACCGGCACCCGCACCATGAAAGCGATCGACAATTTCGACGGCGAGTTCGAACTTCACGTCGCGCGGATTGCGTCCCTCGGCGACTGAAGCCCGCAGCCTGCGAAGCTCCGGCAATGGCCGCGCGGACAGCAGTTCGAAGTAGCGCCACATGAGCTCATCGGAAATCGACATCAGCTTTCCGAACATCTCCTCGGGCCGTTCATCGATGCCGATGAAATTGCCGAGCGACTTCGACATCTTCTGGACGCCATCCGTCCCTTCAAGCAGCGGCATCGTCATCACGACCTGCGGCTCCTGGCCATAGTCGGGCTGAAGCTGGCGCCCCACGAGCAGGTTGAATTTCTGGTCGGTGCCGCCAAGTTCGACGTCGGCTTCGAGAGCCACCGAGTCATAGCCCTGCACCAGCGGATACAGGAACTCGTGCACCGCGATCGGCTGGCCGGATTTGTAGCGTTTCGCGAAATCGTCACGCTCCAGCATTCGCGCCACCGTGTATTTCGCGGCAAGTTCGATCAGGCCGGTTGCCGTCATCGGTGAAAACCAGCGCGAATTGAATTCGATCACGGTCCGCTCCGGATCGAGGATCTTGAAGATCTGCTCCTGGTAGGTACGCGCGTTGGCCCTGACCTCGTCGACAGTCAGGCGCGGGCGGGTCGTGTTCTTGCCACTGGGATCGCCGATCATCCCGGTAAAGTCACCAATCAGGAATATGACTTGGTGCCCCAGTTGCTGGAACTGCCGCATCTTGTTGATCAGCACCGTATGGCCCAGATGCAGGTCCGGCGCGGTCGGATCGAAGCCGGCCTTCACCTTCAGCGGCCGTCCGCGCTGAAGTTTCCGGATCAGGTCGGCTTCGGTCAGCAATTCGGCCGCCCCTCGGCGCAATTCTTCGATTTGTTGTGCCGGCGGCAGCATCGATCCCCCAGGCCGGCATCCTTTAGCGGCCAGGCTGCAACTCTAGGAGCGCGGCCTGGCATAAGCAATCTGCGGCGCCGCCCGACGAGGCCATTTCCGTGACGCAGTACAAGGGCCGGGCAAGCAACAGATTGACGGCTACGGCAGCCTTGATTACCGTCGTCCTCTACCTCGTTGGGGACGCCCGGGTGGATCACGGCAGACGTCAGCAGATGGCCCAGCAGATTGGCGTCGCGGATGCGTATCCGCACCGCTTCGGCGTGGTCGCGTCCTGCATCGTCGCGGGATCGATTCTGGCAGCCGCCGGCTCGCAATTGCAGAACCCGCTTCCCGACCAGTTGCCAAACGAATTCAGCCTGAAATCGGCCGGGCCTCTGACAACGACGCAGGCCGCATCCGCGACGCCATTCGAGTTCGTCGCGGTCACGATCGGCCGGAATGACACGCTCGACCGCATTTTCCGCGATCTGCAGCTGCATGTCGCTGATCTGACGGCACTGCGCAGCCTGCCAATCGTGCGCAAGAACCTCGACATCGTCCGGCCCGGAGACGTCATCCAGCTGACTCACCTGGACGGGGAGTTGAAGTCGCTGACCCGCAGGATCGACGAGACGGCGACACTGTCGGTCACCCGCGCCGAACAGGGTTTCTCGGCCAACATCGTCGAGAACCCGCTGGAGACCGAAAAGCAGCGCCTCGCTGGCACCGTGGAGAGCTCGCTGTATGTCGCGGTCAATGAGGCTGGCGGCACCGATCGCCTCGCCGTGTCGCTTGCCGATGTCTTCAAGTACGACATCGATTTCGTCAACTCGGTGCGACCGGGCGATCGCTTTGTCGTGACCCATGAACAGCAGTGGCAGGACGGCGAATTCGTTCGCGATGGCGAGATCCTGGCTGCCGAATTCATCAATTCTGGCCGCAGCTATCGCGCCGTGCGCTATGCGATGCCGGACGGTCGCGCCGACTACTACACACCCGATGGCCGGCCGGTGCGCAAGGCCTTCCTGCGTTATCCGGTGGACTACGGGCGCATCAGCTCAGGTTACAACCTCAGGCGCATGCATCCGATCCTGCATCACGTGCGCGCGCATCGCGGCATCGATTTCGCCGCGCCCGCCGGCACGCCGATCAAGGCTGCTGGCGCCGGCCGCGTGGTCAGCCGCGGCGTGAAGGGCGGCTATGGCAATGTGGTCGTGCTGGCGCACAGCAATGGCGTCACGACGCTGTATGCGCACATGTCACGTTTCGCGCGCGGTCTCGCGGTCGGCGATCGTGTTGGGCAGGGCGAAGTCATTGGATATGTGGGCAGGACAGGGCTCGCGACGGCACCGCACGTTCACTATGAGTACCGTGTGAATGGCATCCACAAGAATCCCGCCAAGGTCACGATTGCCAAGGCCGACCCCATTCCGGCGAATCTGATGGAAGACTTCCTCGCGAAGACGGCGCCGCTGCTGGCCGACCTTGAAGCACCGGCCGCCGAACCGATCCGCGTCGCCCACGCCGGGCGCTGAAGCAGGATTTCAGGTCGAGAACGATGACCCGCAGCCGCAGGTCGTGGCGGCGTTCGGATTGCGGATCACGAACTGCGCACCCTCCAGGTCCTCGCGATAGTCGATTTCCGCTCCGGCGAGATACTGGAAGCTCAGCGGGTCCACCAGCAGCGTGACGCCCTGGTTCGGGAATTCCGCATCACCCTCCTCGATCTTCTCGTCGAAGGTGAAACCGTACTGGAATCCCGAGCAGCCGCCCCCCGACACGAACACCCGCAACTTGAGGTTCGGATTGCCTTCCTCACGGATCAGCTCGCCGACCTTGCGGGCGGCGGCATCGGTGAAGACCAGGCCGTCATTGCCGAGTGTCGTTTCGGACATAAATCCTTAATCCAGAAAGAAAAATTGCTACCCATTCATTCTAGGCCAGGTGCCCGCGCAGGTCAAAGAACCGGTGTCTCCGGCTCACCCTCGACACGCCAGGTAAAGGTCTGCCGTGAGGGCTCGGTGCCGCGTCCCTGGCGGTACTCGACCTGCAGGCCCGCCGGCCGGAACAGTTCGGGCAGTTCGATCTGCACTTCGATCTGCTGGAAGAAACGCAGTGAAAACGGCAGTTCGCTGCGCTTGTTGGTTTCAACTTCCGCGAGCGGAAGCTGAACCAGGGCGCCGTCGCGCGTGCCGTCGATCGCAAAACTCACCGTGCCACTGGCGATGCTGTCGCGGGCAGCAGCCTGGACCAGGGTGATCAGCACCCGAAACCGGCGGCCGTCCTCAGGCCGGATCTTCAGTTCCTGCACGCGCAATGTGCCAGCGCCGAATTGCCGCTCCACCAGACCACGGTAGAACTGCAGCTCCTGCTGCTGGCGCGCGGTCTCGGCCTGCAATTGCCCGATCATGCCTTGCGCACCGGTTTGCGCCTGGCTGTCCACTCGCTGGTTGATCTCGGCGGCCGCCACTTGATCCTGCAGCGACTGATTTTCCGAACTGAGCTTGCGGACCTCGCGGCGAAGCTCCAGCCGTTCCAGCATCGCACTGACGATGGAGAAACCGCTGCTCGCTCGCCCTGATTCGAATCCGCCGTAGAAAACGACCAATGCGATCAGCAATCCGAATCCGATGCGGCGCCAGCGCGATGCCGTCATGCGCCTTGGCCCCGTTTCATGCGTTCCTCCCACCAGTCCGGGTATGGTGGCAGGCCCTCCGGGAACGCGTGGGCGCCGAGTTCATGCAACGCACGCGAATACACGCTGCGCTTGAAATAGATGACGTCGTGGACCGCATCCCACCATTGTGCCCAGCGCCAACGGTCGAATTCCGGGGGTTGCTCGGTCGAATCGAAACTGAGCGCGGAATCCTCCACGCCGAGGCGCAGCAGGAACCAGAGCTGCTTCTGGCCGACGCACAGCGGGCTCGAATCGCGGCGGATGAATTGCGGCGGCAGCCGGTAGCGCAGCCAGCTGCGCGTACGCGCAACCTCCTCGACCTGCCCGGGTCGCAAGCCGACTTCCTCCGCCAATTCGCGGTACAGGGCCTCTTGCGCCTGTTCGCCACAGCGTATGCCGCCCTGCGGGAACTGCCAGCCGCGAGCCCGCGCGCGACCGCCCAGAAAGACCTGGCGATCGTGATTCATGATGATGATGCCGACATTGGCCCGGTAGCCCTGGTCGTCGATCAGATCAGTGTCGCGTTCCATCGGCGTGAATTCTTCCACAACAGGCATACAGCAGGTACGACCCGGAAAATCACCAGCCGTTCATGAATAATGCGGGCAGTACGCCCGGAGTCCATAGCGCCGATGACCAGGATGCCCGCTTCGCTCTTGATTGCGCTGCTTGCGGTCGCAGCCATAGTGGCGATCATTGCATCGCTCAGCCTCGGCAGCTCGGGGCTCGATGTTCCCTGGGCGGCCGCTTCCGGCGACCCGCTGACACGCACCATCGTCATGGAGCTGCGGCTGCCCCGCGCTCTCGCAGCGTTCGGCGCAGGAGTCGTGCTCGCACTGGCGGGCGTCCTGATGCAGGCGCTGCTGCGCAACCCGCTCGCCGATCCCTATGTCCTCGGAATCTCCGGGGGCGCGGCGGTGGGCGCGCTCGGCGTGATGCTGGCCGGACTCACCGGCTTCGCCGTCGACGCCGGGGCTGCCGGCGGGGCATTCGCGGCGATGCTGCTGGTATTTGCGGTCGCGCACGGCCCGGGCGGCTGGACCACGACGCGGCTCCTGCTGACCGGCGTCGTGGTCGCGGCGGGCTGCGGCGCCGTGGTCAGCCTGCTCTTGTCCCTGTCGGACGAACTGAGGCTGCGCGGCATGCTGTTCTGGCTGCTGGGCGATTTCGGGTATGTGCGCACGCCCTGGTCATTGCTCACGCTGGCGCTCGCGGCCATTCCGGCGTGCCTGCTCGCAGCGCGGCCGCTCGATGCGCTCGCGCACGGTGAGTTGCAGGCGCGAGTGCTCGGCGTGCCGGTGCGGGGCTTGCGGATCGCGATCTACATCGCAGCCTCGGTGCTGACCGCGGCGGCCGTCACAACCGCGGGCAGTATCGGATTTGTGGGCCTCGTGACACCGCATCTCGTGCGGCTCGTGATCGGCTCGGCGCACCGCGCGGTGATTCCGGCGGCGGCACTCGCGGGCGGCACGCTGCTGGTCGTCGCCGACCTGCTCGCAAGAACGATCGTCGCGCCACGCCAGCTGCCGGTCGGCGCTCTCACCGCGCTGATCGGCGTGCCGCTGTTTCTGTTGTTGATGCGCCGCCAGCGGGCGGGCTGACAATCGCGGCCCGGCGTGCGTCGCCGACGGTGGCACTGGTCCGAACTCCTGTCACCTGGCGTTTTCTGCAGCACGGCTGCATTGAACCCCGGCTGCTTCGTGACACACACGAAGTGCTGGAAGCAAGTGCGCCGGTTGGCCGTGGATCGGGATCTACGTTACCGGTTAGTCCGGGGTTCCGGGCGAGATTCCTGAGGGCATTCCGGGTTATCTTAATCAGACTGCTGTAATGGCTGCCGTTGCGATCAAGAGAGCCGAACATGCCGCGTTCCCTGAATTCTGAACAGATCCTCGTGACGGGCGGGGCCGGATTCCTCGGGTCGCATCTCTGTGACCAACTCGTGGGTTTCGGATTTGACGTCATCTGCCTTGACAACTTTTTCACTGGTAACCGGCGAAATGTAGCCCACCTGATCGACAACAAGAGGTTTGAGCTGATACGCCACGACGTCACTTTCCCGCTCTACCTGGAGGTTGGCGAAATTTACAATCTCGCCTGTGCCGCTTCGCCGGTGCATTATCAGTTCGACCCCGTGCAGACGACGAAATCGAGCGTTCATGGGGCGATCAACATGCTGGGTCTGGCCAAACGAACACAGGCCAAGATACTTCAGGCATCCACCAGCGAGGTCTACGGCGACCCGGAGGTACACCCCCAGCGCGAGGACTATTGGGGTCGCGTCAACCCGATCGGTCCCCGCGCCTGTTATGACGAGGGCAAGCGTTGCGCAGAGACCTTGTTCTTCGACTATCACCGCCAGCACGGCCTGCGCATCAAGGTCGCGCGCATCTTCAATACTTACGGACCACGCATGCATCCCAACGACGGCAGGGTCGTTTCCACCTTCATTCGGCAGGCACTGCGCAACGAGCCGATAACGATCTTCGGGGACGGCAGCCAGTCCCGGTCTTTCAGCTACGTAACTGACATGATCGATGGCCTCGTGGCGCTGATGTCCAGCCCCGATCAATTCACCGGACCCGTCAACCTTGGCAGCGACCGTGAATTCACGATCCGGGAGCTCGCAGACAAGATCATCGAGCTGACAGGTTCGCGCTCGCAGATAAAACATCTCGCGCTGCCGACAGACGATCCGACGCAACGACAACCGGATATCTCGCTGGCGAATTCACAACTTGGCTGGCAGCCGAAGATTGCCCTTGACGAGGGCCTGCGGCAGACGATCGGCTATTTCGAGAATCTCATGACCAACCCGACCGGTTCTTACCGGGTATGAGAGTTCTCGTTACCGGCGCGGCAGGCTATGTCGGCAGCCACGCCTGCAAGGCGCTGGCGCAGGCTGGTTTCGAGCCAGTCGGCCTCGACAACATGCAGCGGGCCGGCATCAGGAACTTGCCATGGGGACCTCTCGAGGTCGCCGACATATGCGATCGTCCCGCATTGAATGCTGTTCTCGACAAATATCGCCCCCAAGCGGCGATGCATTTCGCGGCCTATGCCTATGTCGGTGAATCGGTTGCGGCACCGGACATCTATTACCGGAACAATGTCGGCGGCAGCGTCACCCTCCTTTCGGCACTCCGTGATGCCGGAATCGACAAGTTCATATTTTCGGGCAGCTGTGCGGTATACGGAATGTCCAACGTCTGCTCCATTGTCGAGAGCCACCCGCAAGCCCCGATCAGTCCGTACGGGGCCAGCAAGCAGATGGTCGAGCGGATCCTGCTGGATTTCGAGGCCGCCTTCGGGATCCGGCACGTGGTCCTCAGGTATTTCAACGCAGCCGGCGCGGATCCTGACGGGGAAATCGGCGAATGCCACGATCCCGAGACCCACGTCATCCCGCTGGCGATACAGACGGCACTGGGTCGGCGGCCCGTATTCGAGGTCTTCGGCTGTGACTATGCGACGAGCGATGGCTCGGCCGTCCGCGACTACGTGCATGTCTCGGACCTGGCCAGGGCCCATGTCCTGTCGTTGCAGTACCTCTTGCAGGGAGGCGCGAGCGTTGCGCTGAATCTGGGTACGGGCCGCGGCCATTCCGTACTGGAGGTGGTCAAGGCAGTCGAATTCGCGACCAAGCGCAGGGTCAACCTGCGCCAGGCGCCGCGCCGGCCTGGCGATCCTGCAATCCTCGTCGCTGACCCAAGCCATGCGGCCGCAGTCCTTGGCTGGCGGGCGGAAATAGCAGCTATCGGTGAAATCGTGCAGACAGCGGCCAGCTGGGAAATCAGGAGACCAGGAATCCTCGGCGCCGCTCATGTCCATCTCTGATTGGCGCTCGCAAGAGAAGCAAATGCCAGTGTCGCAACCGCCTGAACTGGTCATCGATGCCCGCAATGGCAGCACACGATATCTCTCAGGCTTGTGGCGCGACCTGTGGCAGTACCGGGAGCTGTTCTATTTCCTGGCCTGGCGTGACGTCCTGGTGCGCTACAAACAGACCGTCATCGGCATCGCCTGGGCGCTGTTGAAACCCGTTCTCACGATGGCCGTGCTCATAGTCGTCTTTTCCCGACTCGCCAACCTTCCGTCGGGGGAATTGCCATACCCGATTCTCGTGCTGGCTGCGCTCTTGCCGTGGCAGTTCTTTTCCAGCGCAATGACGGAATGCAGCAGTAGCCTGGTCGACGATGCCCACCTGGTATCGAAGATCTACTTTCCGCGGATGATCATCCCGGCCAGTTCGGTGATCGTCAGCCTGATGGACTGGGCAATTTCCGGGGTGATCTTGTTGGCCCTGTTGTGCTGGTACGGTGTGCTTCCGGGCTGGCAGATCATCTTCCTGCCGTTGTTCGCGTTGCTCACTTTCGCCCTGTCGCTGGGCGTGGGGCTGTGGCTGGCTGCGCTGACCGTAAAGTATCGGGATGTCCGGCAAGTCGTTCCGTTTATCGCCCAGTTAGGCCTGTACGTCTCTCCAGTGGGCTTCAGCAGCAACGTTGTTCCCGAACAATGGCGGTTGCTTTATTCGCTGAATCCGATGGTGGGAATCATCGACGGCTTCCGCTGGGCAATTTCCGGCGGGCTGTCGCCGCTGCGCGTTTCCGACCTCGCCTTGGCTACGGTCGTTCTGTCTGTGACATTGTGGAGCGGAGCGCGATACTTTCGCCGCATTGAGCGGCGCTTTGCGGACATAATCTGAAGATGCCCGCAAGCGTAATAGAGGTCGAGAACCTCGGGAAACAGTATCTCATCAGCCATCGCAGCAGCATCGGCGGCACGACGCTGCGCGAGGAATTGACCGAGAGCGTGAAGGACTGGGGACGCCGGCTGCTCTCTCCGCGCGCGCAGCGCAGCCGCAGCAGCCTGGAAGCCTTCTGGGCCCTGAAGGACGTGTCCTTCCGGGTCGAGCAAGGCGAGGTGGTCGGCATCATCGGTCGCAACGGCGCCGGAAAGTCGACGCTGCTGAAAATCCTGAGCCGCATTACCGAGCCGACAACCGGCCGCATCGTGCTGCGGGGTCGGCTGTCAAGCCTGCTGGAAGTCGGTACCGGGTTTCATCCGGAGCTCACCGGCCGCGAGAACATTTTTCTGAACGGTGCCATCCTGGGCATGACCCGCGCAGAAATACGCCGCAGATTCGATGAAATAGTGTCGTTCGCGGAAATCGACAGGTTTCTCGACACGCCCGTGAAGCGATATTCGTCCGGCATGTACGTCCGCCTGGCCTTTGCGGTGGCAGCCCATCTGCAGCCGGACATCCTGGTGATCGACGAAGTGCTGGCGGTAGGAGATGCGGCATTCCAAAAGAAATGTCTGGCCAGAATGGATGACGTGGCCCGCCACGGCAAGACGGTGCTGATGATCAGCCATAACATGCTGTCGATCGAAAGCCTGTGCAAGCGTGTCATTTGGTTGCAGGCCGGCCAAATCAGGGAAGCGGGTCCTGCAAGTGTCGTGGTGGGGCAGTACCTGCAGACCGCGTCATCGGCCTTGTCGGAACGAACATGGCCGGACCCGGCCATTGCGCCCGGCAACGACGAGGTGAGATTGCACAAGGCACGCGTGCGTCCTGCGGGGGACGCAGCCGACAATACTGTCAGTGTTTCGCGCGCGTTCGTGATGGAGTTCGAGTTCTGGAATCTGCGGCCGAACGCTTGCCTTTACGTCAACTTGCAGCTCTACAGCCCGCACGGGCTGCTCATCTTCGAATCGGCGCCGGTACATGCAACACAATGGCTCGGCCGGCCGTTCCCTGTTGGCCTGTTCCGATTCACTTGCCACGTGCCGGCCAATCTTCTGAACAACGGCGTCCACAGCGCAACATTCGTCTTGGTCAGGGACGAGAATGTGATCCTGCACAGGGAAGTAGACATCCTCGTCTTTGATATCGAGGACTCCAACGAATACCGGGGAGGGTGGCTCGGACCCTGGGACGGCGCCGTACGTCCCATCCTGGGGTGGGATACTGAGCTTGTGGAACCGCGCATCGAGCGCACGAGGACCGATGCCCCGGGCGGAGACTCAACCGCATGAACCTGACCGTAGTCGTAATGACGTACAACCATGCCGCTTTCATCGCGCAAGCACTCGATAGCGTCCTGATGCAAGAAGTGCAGTGCGATTACGAGATCCTGATCAGTGAAGATCGCTCGACAGACGGTACGCGCGAAATCGTAACGGATTTTCAATCTCGGTACCCGGAGCGGATACGGTTGCTGCTTTCGGAGCGCAATCTCCGCAGCAACGTCGTCGTCCGCCGTGGCATCGACGCCGCTCGAGGCGCGTACATCGCGTTTCTGGACGGTGACGATTACTGGACTCGCCCGGACAAGCTCCAGAAACAATTGGATTTCCTGGCCGCGCATCCGCAATGCTCCATGTGTTTCCACAACGCCAGCGTCGTGTATGAGGACGGCGCCCGAGCCGCATGGAACTGGGTGCCGGATCACCAGCCGCCGTTCTCAACCTTCGAGGATATCTGGATGGGAAATTTCGTCCCGATGTGCTCGACGATGTTTCGGCGCTCCGCGCTGGACGCGATTCCCGCGTGGTATGACTCGTTCTTCCCTATCACCGATTGGCCGCTGCACATCCTCGGCGCCCGCCACGGGAAGATCGGCTATATCAACGAGGTCATGGGCGTCTATCGCCAGCACAGCGGCGGTTGGTACTCGGTGCACAGCGAGGCGGAAAAGCTGGAAAGAACGCTCCAGTTCTACCGCGACATGAATGCGAAACTGGGCTATAGGTACGATTCGCTGGTTCGCGCAGCGATTTCCAGGTACTTCTTCGAATGGGCCGAGGAGTACGAGAAACGCGGCGACCGGGAACGAGCGCGCCGATGCCTCAGGACTTGCCTGCAGGGACGCCCCTTCAACAGATATCTCTCGGCACGGGGGCTGCTGAAGCTGAGCGCGCGCCTTTACCTGCCCACCCAGAGCGTGCGTGCATGACGGATGATGCAGTCTATCGCGCACTTGTGCCGCCGGTGCCTCCTGGAGTCGCGCGTCCCCTCTGGTCGGTCATGATCCCGACCTTCAATTGCGCCGGATACTTGTGCGACGCGCTGCGGGGCGCACTGGCACAAGACCCCGGACCGGACGCCATGCAAGTCGAGGTGATCGACGATCATTCGGCCGATGATCCGCAAGCCGTCGTGCAGGACTTTGGCAGGGGGCGGGTAACGTTTTACCGCCAGCCCAGGAATGTCGGCATTACGCAGAATTTTCATGAATGCATAGCCCGTGCACGCGGCCGGCTGGTCCACCTGCTCCACGGCGATGACTATGTACTCGATGGGTTTTACGCAAGAATGGAGCAGGCCTTCGCGAGTCGACCTGAAATCGGGGCTGCGTTTTGCCGGCATTTCTTTGTAAATGCACGGGGCGACAAGCTGGCTGTTTCCGATCTGGAACAGCCGGTAAGCGGTATCCTCGACAACTGGCTGGAACGGCTCGCGTCCGAACAGAGAATCATGACACCCAGCATTGTCGTCCGGCGCGAAGTTTACGAAACCCTGGGCGCTTTCGACTCCCGTCTGATCTGCGCTGAAGACTGGGAAATGTGGGTGCGCATCGCCTCACGTTATCCGGTGTGGTATGAAGTCGCTCCACTGGCCGCGTATCGCATGCACGAGAATTCCAATACCGGCCGCCATGAGCGTACGGCTGAAAACATCCGTTACACGCGTCTGGCAATCGAGATGTTCACGGCGTATCTGCCTCCCGATCGGGCCGACCGCATTAGCCGTCGGGCCAGGGAAACCTATGCGCTGTCAGCGATCGATGGCGCGCGCTCGTTGTGGAGCAGGCACAACAGGGCCGGGGCCGTCGCACACCTTCGAGAGGCCCTGAAGCTCAGTCATTCGCTCAAGGTCATCGCTGCGCTGGCCAGGTCTTTCCTCTGGCGTCCTGCTGTTGCGCCCGAGTAGGCGCGGCGATCTCCGAATACAGTGCAAGAAACGCAGTTTCGGTCACCAAACCATACCGCCGAGCCGTCTTGAAACCATGACGTGCCACGAAAACCCTATCGCGGGGACGACTGACGGACGTTACCCCGGAAACGCTGGAGCAGCGCCAGTGGCGGTCGCGCTCTCGGGTTGCGGTGCCGTCGCGCAGCTGTATTACGCCCCCGCGTTGCAGGCACTCGAGAAGGCGGGCTGGCTCGAGGTCCGTGCGCTATATGATCCGGCCCCGGCGATGCGCAGGGCACTGAAACAGAGCTTTCCCTCGGCGTTGGAAGCTGATCGGTTTTCCCGTCTCTCCGAAGACATGGATCTGGTCATTCTCGCCTCTCCGCCCGCGCTGCACGCCGAGCAAAGCGTCGAGTTGCTGAGAGCCGGCATATCGGTCCTGTGCGAAAAGCCGCTTGCGACCTCCGTGGCCGAGGCTCGGACGATGATCGAGGCGGCGGCGGCCAGCTCCGGAGTGCTGGCCGCCGGAATGCTTCGGCGGTTCTTTCCGGCGACACAAATGATCCGCGAAATGCTGGCCGCGAAGGCGATCGGAGACATCACGTCCTTTGACGTGCGGGAAGGAGGCGTTTTTCGCTGGCCAGTTGTCTCTGCCGCGTACTTCGACAAGAGCTCGTCCGGCGGAGGTGTACTGATGGACATCGGAGCGCATGCCCTGGACCTGATGATCTGGTGGCTGGGAGCGCCCGTTGATACGTTCTACGAGGACGATGCAATGGGTGGGATCGAGGTCAACTGCCGCCTGCGCTGCGGGTTCGCCTCGGGGTTCTCCGGCCAGGTGAGATTGAGCCGCGATTGTCCTCTGGGGAGTCGCTACACGCTACGCGGCACGCGCGGGTGGTTGAGCTGGCAGGGCGAAACGAATCGCCTGGAGGCGAGTTTCGGGGAATCCAGGTATACCCTCAATGCCGCTGTCGAACATGCGGCAAGACCTGCTGCTCATTTCGAGCGAAGTTTTATCGACCAGATCTGCAATGTCATCGCGGCAATGAGGCGGGCCGAACCCTTGCGCGTTCCGGCAGCTGAGGTCCTGCCGAGCCTGCGCTTGATCGAGCACTGCTATGCTCGTCGCGAGGCGATGCCGATGCCGTGGCTGGGCGAGGCCGAAGCGCTTCGGGCTGCGGAACTTAACGAGCGCTCGCCGCGGAGGGCCGGGTGAGCCCGAGAGTGGCGATCGTCGGCGCCAATGGATTCATCGGCAGCCGGGCCGTAGAAATGCTCCATCTTGGCGGCAATGCGGAAGTGCGTCCCGTGGTGCGCACCGTGCAGGGCCAGGCGACGCTGTCACGCTTTGACCTGGACTGCCGGATCGCCGATGCCTGCGATGAGACATCGCTGTCTGCCGCGTTCAAAGCCTGTGATACCGTCGTGCACGCCGTCGCTGGCGCGCCCGCGACGATTCTGAAATCGATTACTCCTGCCTACCGTGCGGCGGAGAGGGCAGGTATCAGGCGGCTGGTGTATCTCAGCACGGCGGCCGTGCATGGTCAGGCACCGCCACCGGGTACCGATGAGAATGCGCGGTTGAGCGATCGCCAGCCTGTCGCTTACAACAATGCAAAGGTAAGGGCCGAGAGGCGGTTGAAGTCGCTGCGGAGCCGGGGTTCGGTGGAAACGGTCATTCTCCGGCCTGGCATAGTAACCGGACCTCGCTCGGCCTGGATAAGTCAGTTCGCTGCAGATCTGCTGGCGGGTACCGCATGTTGGCTCGACGGCGGCAAGGGCATCTGCAACAGCATTTACGTAGACAACCTGGTTTACGCGATCCAGCTTGCGCTGACCGCTGCAGCAGCCGATGGCCAGGCATTCATCGTTGCCGACGAGGAGACCGTGACGTGGGCCGATCTCTACCGTCCGGTTGCCGCGGCTCTCGGTTTTGACGTCGCCGACATCGCTGCTGCCTCAGCAACCGTGGGATCACGCAAATGGAAAGATGTCCTTGATTTCCTGCACGGGCATCCCGTGATTCGCCCCCTGCGGCTGCGTTTGCCGAGGCGCCTCAGAAGCACATTGAGTGCCGCGCTGTCCCCGCTGCCGCCGCCCGTACCGTCGCCGTGGACGTACCGGGCCGCAGGTGGCCCCGATTGCGTCACACATGAGGTGACGCCGGAAATGGCCATGCTATATAGCTGCACCGTCAAACTTTCGGATGCAAAGGCCCGGCGGGTCCTCGGCTACAAGCCGACCGTCAGCTTTGAAGAAGGTTGCCGCCGGACGCTCGGCTGGCTCGCGTTCGCTGGCTTTCCGGTCGCGCCGGATTACCTGAACCAGGCCGCCAGCGCACTGAACGGGTGCAGCGCACGATAGAGCAAGGGATGCCGATACGGGCGCAGTGCGGCATGCAGCGCACGCGCCGTTTCTCCCGCAAGCGCGTCTCGCGCTTTGAGATGGCTTTCCAGCCACTGCAGGAATGCCAGGCGCGCAGGATTTGCCCTCACCGGGTGATAGCGGCCCGCTGCAACCGCTTGCGCCGAGCTCGACCCGGAGTGCTGGCGGTAACGCTCGCCGCACCCAGCCTCGACATACACGGCGGCTGCCATGAGCATTTTTACCAGGAAGACCTGGTCTTCGTAGAGATCCTGGATCCGTTCATCGAACGCTCCGACTCGCCGGACAAGACTGGTGCGCGCCATTGCGGCACACAGACACGGGACGACTCCTGGCTTGCGCAACCATGTGGTCAACAGCGCGGGGCAGGTGTACAGGCGTTCGGGTTCCACGCCTAACTTTCCAATCCGGTCGCGGCGCCATCTCCTTCTGGAGCGATCCCAGCTGACCCAGTATTCGGTCGCCCCGTACACCATGCCGGCTTGGGAATGCCGTCCGAGCAAGTTCGTCTGATGCTCGAGCTTATGCGGCAGGAGCACGTCATCGGCGTCGAGAAAAGTCAGATAGGCTCCCCGCGCATGAGCTACGCCCAGATTACGCGAGACGCTCTTGCCGAGATTTCTGTGGCCTGCATGTTCGAAATATAGGATCTGACCCGGAAACTGCGACGCGTAGTCCTGAGCCAACTTGGAGCTACCATCTTTGGAACCGTCGTCGATGAGCAGAAGCTCCCAGGCGGGCAGTGTCTGACTCTGCACACTGATAATTGCGTCCTCAAGGAAGTCGGCGGCATCCAGGAACGGCGTGATCACGGAGACAACCGGATGCTCGGCAGCCGACTGAGCAGGAGGGTCAACGCCCGGCATGGCAACCGAGCGTGTTTCTGAGACCGTCGTAACGCCAGTAGAACCACTGCAGCACCGGCCAGCGTGCCGCACGTTGTTGCCGCCGCAGCATGCGCCACACTTCCGGCGAGCGTACTCCCTGATCGCGAAGATAGCGCTCGAGCCATTCGAGCAGCTGGCTCCTCGCCGCGGGCAGCTCCCCGCTCGCCTCCGCACGCGCAGAGTAACTGTCGTGCCTTTGCCGGTAGCGTGCCCACACACGCGACGCCAGGAATGCATGGGCCGTGACGCTCAGTTTCATGAAAAACACCTGATCCTCAAACATGCCGCGAAAAGCAGCCTCGAAGCCGCCAACACGGCTGATTGCATGGCGCCGTATCAGTGCATTACAGGTGGTGGGTGTCTGTGCGCGGTTCTCAATCAGACTCACGAGAAGTCTTGGAGGCGCGACGATCGTGTCCGCCGGCAAGCGCAAGTCACAGAAATCATCTTGATAATCGCGATGTCCACTCCCCGCCGCGCGCCAACTGCGCCACAGGAGCGTGCGGCCATATACGAGTTCGACCTGCGGATAGGCATCGAGGATTGCGAGCTGCTCGCCGAGCTTGTTGGGAAGCCAGGTATCGTCGGCGTCGAGGAAGGCTACCGCGTCGCCCTGTGCATGGGCCAGTCCGAGGTTTCTGGATGCGCTCATTCCCCGGTTCTCGTGGCCCGGGTGCTCGAGGTAGCGGATTCGGTGCGGCTGCGCTACCGCGTGTGACTTGGCGATCTGCGTGCTGCCGTCGGTAGAGCCGTCATCGACCAGGATCAATTCCCACTGTTCGTAATCCTGCGCCAGTACGCTCGCAATTGCTTCCTCGATAAAGCGCTCCTCATTGAGGAAGATGATGATGACCGAGGCTCGCGCTGTCGTACTCATCCCATTGCCCTGCGCACCTGCCGGGCGAGCTCCGCTTCGTCCCAGTTGTCCACTGTCAGTCGCGGCAGCAGATGCATCGGCGAATCACTGGAAAGACGCTTCCTGTCCGTCGTGCAGGCGAATTCGTAGCCCGCCTCGATGGCGAACTGCGCGGATTCCGCTCCATAATCGCCATAGGGATAAGCAAATCCGTAAACCGGGCGTTCGACCAGTCTTTCCAGGTCGCTCTTGGACTTCTGCAATTCCCAGCGCTGTTGCTCTGCAGGGCGCGTCGAGAGCGCGGCGTGGCTCACCGAGTGCGCCCCGATATCGACCCCGGGGCAGCCCGCGAGTCGTTTGAGTTCATCCACGGCCAGTGTGCGGCAAGGCTCGCGCAGTTGCTCGACGGCGCCAAGCTGCTGCCGGATCTCCGTCAGTGCTTCCCGGCGCGCGTTCTCCTCCAGAGGCTTCAGGCAGGCCCAAACGGCGTAATAGAATCCCAGACGCGTGTTCGGCGACGCTTCCCACGGATGAACGCCGCGGCTCGAGCGCGGATCCCACGGCTGCGACGCAGCAAGACCCGGCCGGAATTGGCGTACTTGTCCGCCCGCCCGCACCTGGAGCACTTCTGGCAAGGTTCCCGGCTGCAACAGCAGGCGTTCAAGTTCATCCCACCAGAATTCGCGTTGCGATCCGAGCATTCCGGACGTAACGAAGAACGTCGCCGCCAAGCCATGCCTGGTCAGAAGTGGGGCAGCGTTGATGAGGTTGTCGGCATAGCCGTCGTCGAACGTAATGGCGACGCTGCGCTCGGAGCGCGCTCCCGTGCGAAGCTCGTGGGCGAGCTGGCGCAAAGGGACCACGCGGCGATGCCGCTGCAACCAGTCCAGCTGGCGATCGAATGCCGGCGGGCTGACGCACATCTGCCATGGGTCCGACTCGCTCTCGCCAATTCGGTGATACAGCAGGATCAGGGCCTGCGCGCCCTTCCCTTGCCAAAGCGTGTCCCGCAGCTTCTGCAGCAGCTTCATGAACTCGCTCCGCCAGGGGGCTTTACGGCACGGACCGTGAGCAACAACGGATAAAGAGGATCGCGGTGTTCCAGTTCAGCAGTCGTCAATTCATCTGCTGCCATGCCCTGCAGGAAACAGATACTGGCCAGTACGTTGCCATGACTAGTCACTTCCAAGCCGTACGAGGGAAAAAGGGCGCCGAACAGGCGCTGTATGGCCAGCGGACCGAACCCCCAATACCATGTCGACCGCCATTGTCCCTGCTCGAGCTGCGAAATCGTGCCCGGCACCGTCAGCAGCAGGACGCCGCCGGGCTTGAGGATCCGATACATCGTCCTTACACCGGCGGCCACGTCCCACAGCAGGTGCAGGGTCTGCGTGACGATCAGGCAGTCGAAGGTGCTGTCCGGGATGCCGGACCCGGTGGTCAGGTCGGACACGATCGTGGTTGATCCCCCGGCCGGATACACATTCAACACATCGGAAGCGGCCACCTGGCCACCGCCAAAACGTCTCGTGTAGCCGTTATCCCCGATTTCCAGCACTCTGCCGCATATGTCCTTTGAATGATCTGACAGGAATTGCGCGACGTAATAACGATCCACGGGGATGCCCCGGTCGAATCCATACTCCCGACTGATCGGTTCGAGCCGGCGAAAATCACCCAGCGACACCTGACCGGGCGGCGGTGGGAAATCAGAATGTTTCAGCCGCGCTGCCAGCCGCCCTCCCAAACGGAACGGCAGCCAGGAGAGGACTTTGCGCAGGACGGTGCGGCCAATCAGGCGGCGGTTGGAAACCAATGCGTACGGGGCGCGCGTCAGCAACAGGCTCAAGTCTTTCGCCTGAACACGCCGCGATGCGCCGGCCCGGTACTGGTACGCGATCTGTCCGGCCAGTTTCGTCCCGTAACAGTCCTGCCAGTTCTTCAGCCCCTCCCGGTAGGCTCGATGCCGCTCACGATTGCCCCGGGTGTAAGGCCGCTGGCGTTTCAGCACTGCAAGCGAAGTGAGCAGCATCAATCGTGGATCGCGTGACATGTTGGACCCATGGCGCCGGTAATCGGCGACGACCGTTTCGTGGAACGCCACTTGGCCTTGTCGTGCAATGCGGAGATATAAGTCATAGTCCTCGCATGCGCGGAGCTCTTCGTCGAAACCTTGCAATGCGACGATCGACTCGCGCCGGTACATGACGGTCGCATGCATTTCGACGAAGTTGCCGCGCAGGAAGTCGAGATAGGCATCCGGCCCGCATGCGCGCAGCGGCGCAGCCGGCAATGCCTGACCTCCGGGCTCGACGATGCGAAACCGGCCGTAAACAAAGGACGCTTCAGGGCTTGACGCAAAGCATCTCAGTCCTGCTTCCACTGCCTCCGGTTGCAGCCGATCGTCCGCGTCCAGGAATACGACAAAGTCGCCCCGTGCCTCGCGCAGGCCGCTGTTGCGGGCTGCCGATAGTCCGCTGTTCGGTTGTCGGATACAGACGATCTGGGGATACCGTGCTGCGACTGCAGCCGTGTCGTCGGTCGAGCCGTCGTCGACGACGAAAATTTGCTGGAACGGCTGTTTTTGGCCCAAGGCGCTTTCGATCGCCTCGGCCAGGAACCGGCCGTGGTTGTAGCTGGTGATGACTAGCGTGACGCTCACGAATTGTCGCCTGTGCAGTTAGATTGGGCGTGCCGCATGGCCACGGGCGGCGGCTGCACGCGCAGCTGAAAGGCGACGGGCGGCAGGGTATTCCCCCAGGCCGCGCCATGTATGGCCTGCCAGGCGCCACAACAGGCGGGCCGGAAGAGGGTCTTTTCCGACAGCACGGCGCAGCAAGCGGACGAAAGGCTTTATCAGGCGCCAGGCCAGGAACACGATGATGGGCAGCTTGCGTCGCCAGGGCGCAACCCTCATGAATTTCGTGAGCATGGCGATGAGAGCTCGACCATGCCCAAGAATCTGCAATTCCGTGTCGTGCAATTCGCGACGGTGTTCATGCAGCACCCGCACGCGCGGTTCGTAAACCACTTCATAGCCGGCCTCGAGCGTTCGCCAAATGATGTCTTGATCACCTCCACCCGGCAACACAGCACCCATATCGAGTGCCTCGTCGAACCCACCGAGTTCCAGCACGACGGCGCGACGCACGGCCAAGCTCGCACCGAATCCGACGCCAATGGACCAGGCTACCAAGGGCCTTGGCATCCCGGGTGGTTTGGGACCGGCGCCGGGCGGCAGGTGAATTCTCAGGTCGCCGCACCGGAAGCCGCCCGTGGCTTCAAACAGCCGCGCTCCCTCATGCTCCAGTGACAATGCATCGATCCTGCCGGTGCACACGGCAATGCGCCGGCTCTGGGAGAAGACGTTGATCATTACTTCCACCCAGTCGTGTGCCGCGACGGCATCGTCGTCAATGAATGCCACGACGTCGGCCTTTGCCTCCTGCAATGCGCGATTGCGCGCAAAATCCAGGCCCGGCGCGGGCTCTTGGATGTATCGATACGTCGGGAAGTGCTGACAAACCATCCGTTCGGACCGATCCGTCGACGGGGCGTTATCGATCACCAGCACCTCGGCCGGTTTGCAGCCCTGCCGCACGATCGATTCAAGCAGCCGTTCCAGCTGCTCAGGCCTGTCCCTCGTGCAAACGGCGACGGCAAGTGTGATGGCTGGCAAATCTGGCATAGGGGGCGACCGTGACGGGGCGGCGAGAGCCTATCCCCATCTGGGCCGGTGTCGTGCGGTTCCCAAGGGCTTTCTCTTGACTTGCAACCAGCGCAGCGCACCTACGACCATGCCACTGACATAAGCAAGCCGTGAAACCAGGATTGCAGGCAGCATCAAGACTGGCTCGAATATCCGTACCCGCACCCAACATATCAGGATGAAGGCCGTGTGAGCGATGGCCAGCAGCGGACTGACGGCAATCACGAGCCAAGGATAGCGGTACAACCATGCCGCTCGCGCCACCCCGGTCTGGGACTTGACCTCCACGGCCGTATATCCCCAGCGATAGTTCCTGCGCATAAGGTTGCCGAATCCGGGACGATTGTAGTGATAAGCAATGGCTTTCGGCTCGAAGTAGATGCGATGTCCGGCGGCTTTCAATTCGCGCTGCCAGAAGCGCTCCTCATTCGCAAAATCGTACGGGGCCTCGGTCGTGTAACCGGATGTCGACAAGAAAGCCACGCGCCGGACGCTGAGATTGGGTGGCGGATGATGCGGAACCCAACCCGCACGCGCAGCTGGATGAATCAGATACCAGCCGCAGTAGTAGTCGCAGCGAGCGGTCGCCGGCAGCCCCGGTGGCAATGCCAACGATCCTCCAACAATCGTGGCCCCTCGCTCGTGAGCGCGAAGCAAGTGCTCGAGCCAGTCATCGGCTACTACACAGTCAGCGTCCACGAAGACAATAGGATCGCCTCGACTCTCGGCCGCACCACGATTACGGGCCGCCGCACAATTGCCGCGCTCTCCGGCCTTGCGTGCTTCTATCACTCGCGCGCCGGCAGCGCGTGCTAGCAAAACGGTGGCATCGGTAGAACCGTCATCCACCACTATGACTTCGATCCTCGACGCACGCGAAACCTGTGACGATATCGCCTGCACGACGCGGGCAATCAACACCGCTTCGTCACGCGCGGGGACGACGACCGACACGAGGGGCCAGGACACCACCGGATTCATGTCGTATTATCCACCCAGGATCGCGACGTCTGGTCGGGGAGCTTCAGTAGGCCGCCGCAGAGTTTGCGCGCCGTGCCGATGAATGACGGCCGCTGGATGCAGATCGCCGTGTTCCAGGGCCGCCCGGATCAGCGCGGTCGAGCCCCGATGTGCGCGCGGGAACCGCAATCGAGGCAAAGTCTTGGTCCGCACCGCTACGTCTCGCCCGCATTCATGTACCGATGAGCCGGTCATGTGGCGGCGCTTCCAGACCCGCGGTTACCAGCCTGGCTACTGTCACGGTTCATCGCCTCAAGGTACAGGGCCTTGACCTGCTCGGCGAACGACTTCCCGTCGTGACTCCTGCCGGCGGCCTCTAGCGCCTGCCGGGCAATGCGCACGCCGAGGGCCGGGTCCCTTAGCAACCTCACGATGCCCTTCGCTATCGCCTCGCTCGTGCATGGGACCAGAACCGCCATTTCTTCGCTGAGAAGGCTGCGGTGGCCACGGATATCCGTCGCCACAATTGGTTTTCCGGACTTTATGTAATCAAAAATCTTCAGCGGCACGTTGTCACCGTAAGCCCGCGGAGAAACGAGAACGTCTGCGCGCGCCAGGTAGGCTGGCACTGCGCCACGCCGCTGGCGCGGCAGGATGCGCAGATTGCCCTGCCGGGTCATCCGCATTGCTGTTTCGCTGTCGGCGGTCAAATGCTCAGCGGGGGCACCAATGAGGAGGAACACGGCTTTCGGGAAGACTTCTGCAACCTCCGGCATGGCGCCGACCAGCAGATCGAGCCCCTGATACGGTTCGAAAGTGCCGGTGTATACGATCAGCCGTGCATCGGCATCGAGATTCAATTCGACACCGGAAGGCAGGCTCTCGACCGGGAGATTACCTGCGTCCTGGCCGACAAATAACCATTCCCTTGCCAGGGCGTCTGGATCGAGCGATCTGACGTGATCGAGCAATCCCGCGCTGCAGATGATCGCGTCCGCGTTCCTCACCATCCAGGTCTCGATCCAATGCATCAGCGACCGTGCCGGCCTCAGGCGAAAGAGAAAATGCGTTCGCAGCTGATCCGGCAAGCTCGATTGCATGTCATAGATAACCGGGATGCGGCGCGACTTGCAGAAGGCAATGGCAGGAAGTGCCATCTCCTCGAGAACATGCACGACATCATAGTCGCCGCGTCTGATCAACGCGGCCAGCCGTGGAAGCATGCTGAGGTCAAGCACTACCTTTCGCAGCGAGAATCCGATCGGTACATCTCGATAAGCGAGCGGATTTCGGCACCGAAGGATGCGCAGATTTTGGATCGAGATTTCGGCACCGACCGGGTACGTGAGGAGGTCGATCTTCGCTCCGAGCGTCGCCAGCGCGGCGATCAGCTGGCCGACGGCGATTGGCGTTCCGCGATCCTCGTAGAACGGTTGCGGCGCCACGATCAGGACGCGCCCGATCCGGTCTTGCGGACCCCGTGCGGGTGAATTTATTGAATTATCCAATGTCATCTCACGCGCCTGACGGCGACGCAAGACGATGACGACGGCGAATCAATCTTTCGTCTGGTCCGGGCAAACCAATGAATCTTGGCGAATGTCGCTGCGCGTTTGAATTTTTGATCCCTGGGACGCTTCTCCACGATAATATTCTGCTCGAGCGCTTTAGTCAGTGGCGGGACAGCGAGCAGTGTCGCGGCCCAAACGTAACAGGAGGATCATCCCACCGCATTCTTTCCGTCTCCGTTCAGTCGGTGTGGCCCGACCCGGCTGATCCCGCGCCTGGACATTCTGGCCGACCACCAGCATGCGCTGCTACTGTAGCCCGCCGGTATCGAAGGTAACACCCGGCGCCGCCGCCATGACGCAGATGTGGCCCGCATACGGCGCGATGCTCGCGATACTCTTGACCAATTCGCTGTTCCGGATGAAGTAGTACGCAAGTTAGAGCTGGCGCGCGTAGACGATGGCGAGCGCGGTCTGCCCCGCGACCGATTTGAGATCGGTATCGAACACGAGGCGCGTGCAGTTGATCGCGAACACCATGCCCGCCACGCTGCAGACCGGCCAGCTCGCCCGCAACCTGATACCCAACCGCATAGTTACGACGACCATCGCCGGCACGACCGCAAACGCCACCCTGGGTGCTCAGGCGTGAGGCACGGACTCGACATAGCCGGCGTGAAACAACACCAGCGCAATGCAAACCCACAGCAGGAACTCGCCGCCGGGCGACAGCCGGTCGCCAAATTCCGGCTTCAGCGACGTAGCCTTTGCCGCAGCGGGCCTGGCGGCCTGCGCTGGCGTCGAAGCAGCGGCTTTCGGCAGCAACGATTCGAGACTGTCAGGGCGCGCTCCGACACCTGCCGGGCATTTTTCGATCTCTGCAGGATCCATATCCCCCCCCTGCCGAACCGCGACTCGATTGCCCTGCTGTCTCCCCCGACAATCAAATTGAAGCCGAGTTGGGCTATAGCCTGTCACGAGATTCATAGTAGTCAGCCATTGGCAATCCATGGCGGGCTGCTACCCGATAGTCGCGGGCATGCGGCTAATCGCCTCGCATATTCGCCTGCTTCGCCACGGTCGCCCATTGTTCGCGCCCAAAACTCAATTGCGCCCAGTAGCCATTCCGGCGTGCCTGCTCGCAGCGCGGCCACTCGATGCGCTCGCGCGGTGAGTTGCAGGGGCGCGTGCTTGGCGTGCCGGTGCGGGGTTTGCGGATCGCAATCTACATCGCCGCCTCGTGCTCAGCGGCGGGCGAACCCGCGGGCACGGCGGCGTCCGACGCCTTGACGCCCGGCACTGTCCCCGTCAGCTCGATGGGATTCGGCACGATCGGATCGTCCTCGGCGCGCAGCCGCAGGGCAAGGCCTTCCTCGCCCTCCGCCAGAGCGTCCTGCGCAATCGGAATCGAGACTGACTTCACCTGCTCGCCTGGCGCGAATTCGATGCCGAAAGAAATGCCGAGTTGCCAGAGCGGGACCGCGGGAGCGGGCGGAGCGATTCCGTATTGTTCGAGGAAGGCTGGCGGAACATCGTCCGTGTCCAGCTCGCGGACGCCGGCGGCCGCTGGCACAAGCTCGATCGGCCAGAAGACCCAGCCGGCGAGCGGCTCGGACAGCCGGAAAGTCCAGGCGAGGGAGCCGCCTTCGGCGGCGGTGACGTCCTTGGCATCCGCCGTCAATACGGGCGGTGGATCGTCTTCCTCGACGGTGAGCGAGCCCTCGAAGTCGCCGGTCACCGCGTTGCTGCGGGCAAGCAGCACGACTTGTGCCGGTTGCCGGAACGGCGTGTAGATTTCGTCGGCCGCGTAGGTGAACGGCACCGTTGCAGATTTCGTGCCTGGCTCGAGCACGAGCGGGAAGCCGGTGCTCGGATGATCGAAATTATTGAAATCGTTGATCTGCACCCACAGGCGTGCGCGGTGTTTCACCTTGCCTTCGATGCGGATCGGCACGTGGATCGTGATCGTGCCGGCGTCTCCCTCCTCCGCGATCACGTCGGCGACGCTCACGCGCGGCAGGTAAGCCGGGCTGACGTCCGGGAGGGTGTTCCGCCAGACGGACACGTCGAGGAGCCAGAAGCGGCCGCTCTGCGCGCGGGGTCTGAGCTCGATCGCCTTGACGCTCCCGAAGTCGACAGGCGCGCCGTGCAGGCTCACGCGCGCCTGCCGTGCGATGACTTTCCCGAGCGGGCTCGGGCCGTGATAGGCGCGCACTTGCAGCGGGCGTGCGCCGACCGCTGTCCAGCGGCCCGCGGCGTCGCGCACGCGGACGTCGAGCTCGATGGGGCCCGCGCCGGGTTCGCCGGCGATGCGAAAATCGAGGGCATCCGCGCGCGCGGCAGGCGGCGAAACGGGTATGAGTAGTCTCCCTCCCCCGCGGTTCCACGCGACCTCAAGCGCGCGCGGCGGCGGTGCCGTCTCGACGAAGGACATCGGCGACCAGTGCGGGGTCAGCTCGAATGCCAGCGCCGGCGCGCAGCCGCAGCGAAGATCGAAGGGACCGGCAAAGAAATAGCCGCGGCACTCGCGCGCGTACAGGAGTGATCCGGTCACGGCCGCGCCCGTGCCGGCCGCATAGAGCAGTTCCTTGCCGCCGCCGATCGCGTGCACGAAGGTGTCGGCGCGCCCGATCGTCGCCGGCTTCACGCGCGTGCCGTCGAGGAGCGCCAGCGAGCGCTTCTGGCCGGCGACGGCGAGGTCGACGAGGGCCGCCGTGTAAGCGAGACCAACGGACTGTTGTTCCGCGGGCAGGAGCCGGCGCTCGCGGGTGTCGCCGCACTGCGGGTCGGCGGGATCGAACCAGTCATCCCAGGCCGGCGACTTCGAGAGGCCGGGCGTCCACTCGGTGTTGAAGTAGTTGTGATTCGCGCCCATCGCCATCACGGACGTGCGCAGCGCCCGGTCGTGCGCGAGGCTCCGGCCGATGTCGACGTATTGCTGGCCCTGGAGGTCCGAGACGTCGCCGTCGCAGAACGGCAGGATCACCGTGGTGTGGGCTCCGGCGGCGACTTGCCGGCCGAATGCCGTTGGTCCGATCAGGACCAGGCCGCGGATTTTCCATGGATCGCTTGCATCGGAATCGATGGCGGCGCGCTCGACGCCCTCACCGCCGCGACTATGGCCGACGAGCACGACCTTACGGAGATTCACGCGCCCGCGGAATCGCCCGCCCCAGGGGTCCCCGCCCGCGATGCTCCAGCGCGCCCACAACGCGAGGTGATGGCGCACCAGCCCGGAGCGCGCGGAGGCTCCGCCGTCAAGGAAGATCCCGTCCTGTCCGTTGACGCCGTTTGCGGCGATCGACACGACCAGGTATCCCTGCGATGCGAGCACGTCTGCGATGTAGCGGTAGCCGGCATGGCTCGGCACGGGACGCCAGCCCGCCGGGCAAGGCCAGTCGGCGGAAGCCTCCCCGTCCGGCCCGCCGCGATAGCAGGTGCTGTGCCGGCCGTGCAGGAACAGCACCAGCGGCATGGGGCCGATGTCGCCCAAGGGCTCCGTGACTTCCGCAAGAACCTCGATGGGGGCCGGGTAGTCGCGGATCTCGAGACCGGCGAGCTGGTAGCGCAGGCGCTGGGTGCGATAGCGCCCGGGCACTGCCGCATCGAATGCGGCCGCAGCGGTCACCGGCTCGAGTGGTGCCGGTGCGGCGCCGCGGCGCGCGGTCAGCGGCTGGTCGATGCGCCTGCCGGCGGCCCAGACGGAGAGCTCCGCCGGTGGCTCGGCTGCGGTCAGGCGCAGGCTTAGGCGGTCGCCCTCCTGAATGGGGTAGCCGAGCAGCCGGGCGCCGGACCGGAACTCGTAGCGCGCGCCGCCCACGCGCAGCGGCGTCGAACTCGTCCAGCTGAGCGTGCCGCCTTCGAACTGCCAGCCGCTCGGCAATTCGGCGGCAAAGCTCACGGCCGCAATGCATGCGGCAGCCGCGCCAATGAGCGCGGTGAACAGACGCTGCGCGCGCAGAAACTCCGCCTGCATGACGAATGCTATCACGCAGATTTCCGACCCTCACAAAGGCGGATCGTTCCGAACCGCACGGCGTCGAGGGGGGGTCGTGCTCGGTGACCAGCACGCTGCAATCCACGACGCGCCGCATGCGCAGCCGGGTGCTTCGCGCGCTGCTCCGCTGCGACCTGGATGCCTGCGCGCGCTTTCACGCCGCCTTCACGAGGCATTCACCGCGCGATCACGCCGCGTCGGTCATCCTTCGCCTGCACGTCAACCTACACTCATGGAGGATCATCATGTCTGCAATGAAGAAGACCGGGGGGATCGCCCTCGTACTCGCCGGCGCCCTGGCTTTCGCCCAAGCGGCCGTCGCGGCGCCATCGGTGCAGCTTGTCTCGGGTCATACGACTGTCGCGCTGTCCGATGACCTGCTGAAGGCGCTCGTCGCGCTCGGAGTCGCACCCGGCAACGTCCTGCCGGGCGGCCTGTACCCGACCAGCAGCGGCGCAAGTGTCGTCTTCCCGATCCCGACCGGTGAACTGGACGCTTCGGGCCCGAAGCTCGAAATCCTGCACTCCGGCGGCCTGACGCTGACTGCGGGCGACACGCGCGTCGCACTCACCTCCTTCATCATCGATAACATCGGATCGAGCGGGCGGTTGAAACTTTCCGGCGTCGTGAAGGCCAATGACACGATCGTCGGCCGCCTGCCGCTGTTCTCGATCACGCTGACGCAGGCGCCCTCGGTAACGCCCGAGTCCGGCAGCATCGCCGGCCGCCTGACGGTTCGGCACGCAAGCGTGACGCTGACGCGCACCGCGGCCGAGACCCTCAATGCTGCGTTCGGGCTGCAAGGCGTGTTCACCGCCGGCTTCCCGATCGGCACCGCCCGCATCGAGGCCCGCATCCGCGACCTCGACGGCGGCTGATCCCCCGCGGACGGGCGGCCGGCAGTTTTTTGCATCCCCCACCGACTGCCGGCCGTCCGCCTCCGCATCCCCGGCTCCGCACCCGGTTAAACTCTGACCGGTACACCCATGAACGCTTGTTCCCGCCCATGATCCGACCGCACGCATTGCCGGACGAAACGCGGCAGGCCAGCCTGCTGCTGATTGAGGACCACCGCGACATCGCGGAGTCCATCGTCGACTTCCTCGAGCCGCACGGCTATGCGGTCGACTGCGCCGCCGACGGCGTAACGGGGCTGCACCTCGCGGTGACCAATACCTACGACGTGATCGTGCTCGACGTCATGCTGCCCGGGCTCGACGGCCTGTCGGTCTGCCGCAAGCTGCGGGAGGAGGCGCGCCGCGAGACCCCGATCCTGATGCTGACCGCGCGTGACACGCTCGAGGACAAGATCACCGGCCTCGACGCCGGCGCGGACGACTACCTCGTGAAGCCTTTCGAGGTTCGCGAGCTGGAGGCACGCCTGCGCAGCATGGTGCGCCGTCACCGCGGCGCGACCGCGCGCGAGATCTACACGGTCGGCGACCTGACCCTCGACCTCGCGACGCTCAAGGTAATGCGCGCCGGCCGCGCGCTCTCGCTCACGCCCATCAGTTTTCGGCTGCTTACGGTGCTCGCGCGTGCCTCGCCCCGCGTCGTCAGCCGTCGCGACCTCGAGCGTGAGGTCTGGGGCGAGGTGCCGCCCGACAGTGATGCGTTGCGCAGCCACCTCTACAACCTGCGCAAGGCGATCGACCGGCCGTTCGGCCGCGCGCTGCTACACACCGTCGCCGCGGCGGGATACCGGCTTGCCGACGATGGCGGCGGTTAGCGGGGTCCGCACGCGGCTCAGCCGCGCGTTCATGTTGCAGGCCGCCTTCATCGGCATTGCGGCCATCGTCAGCGTGTTCCTTGCCAACGTGATGCTCGAGGGTGTGCTGATCCGCCAGGCACTTCGCGACGAGGCGGATTTCTACTGGGCGCGCCGCGACGCCGACCCGGCGCATCCCCTGCCCGCCACGCTGAACCTCACCGGGTACATCGACGGCGGGCCGCGCGAGGTCGTTGCACTCCCGCGCGGCTTCCACGACTGGAATGACGGTGCGCGCCGGAATGTCGTATACGTCTCGGAGCACGCGGGCAAGCGCCTGGTCCTCGTCTTCGACCGGGGCGGCGTCGCGCGCCTCGCGACGCTGTTCGGCCTGCTGCCGCTCGCCCTCGTGCTGCTCGTCCTGTATCTCTCGACCTGGCTCGCCTTCCGCGCCTCGCGGCGCGCCTTCTCGCCGGTGATCGCGCTCGCCCGCCAGGTGCGGGAGCTCGACCCCTCTGCGGCAGAGCCCGGGCGCTTCGACCGCACGCGCCTGCCGTCCACGGACGACGAGGTCCAGGAACTGGCCGATGCGCTCGCCCGTTACTCCGAGCGCCTCGGCGAGTTCATCGCCCGCGAACGGGAGTTCACGCGCGATGCCAGCCACGAGCTGCGCAGCCCCCTCACCGTGATCCACATCTCTGCAGAGCTCCTGCTCGCCGACGAGCGGCTCTCCGACACCAGCCGGCGCGCCGCGGAGCGCATCCGGCGCGCGGCGAAAGACATGGACGAGCTGACGAGCGCCTTTCTGCTGCTGGCGCGCGAATCCGTGGCGGGGCTGCCGACGAGCGTGCTGTGCGTCAACGACGTGGTGGCGGAGGAACTGGCGCGCGCGCGCCTGCTGGCCGAAGGCAGGTCCATCGAGTCGCGGCTGATCGCCACCCACCGCCTGCACCTCGAGGCGCCGGAGCGAGTGCTCGCGGTGCTGGTGGGCAACCTGCTGCGCAACGCGTTTTCCTACACCGATCGCGGCGAAGTCGAGGTCACGATCGACGCGCAGGGGGTCGTGATCCGCGATACCGGCGTCGGCATCGCAGCGGAGAGGCTCGCCGAGATCTACCAGCCATTCGCCCGCGGCGAGTCGGCGCGCCGCGGTGGCTTTGGCGTCGGCTTGTCCATCGTGCGGCGCCTGTCCGACCGCTTCGGCTGGCCCGTGCACATCGAGAGCCAGGCAGGTGTCGGTACGCGCATCGAAGTCCGCTTTCCCGCGGCGCGCGTGGAGCCGATCGGGGCGACCGGATCCTGATGCAGCTGCGACAGGCGCGGTCCCAGACTGCGGCTTGATGCCGGCTTATGTCGCACCACCGGCCCGGGACCAGCCGAAAGGGCGAGATACGAATGGCGTACACGCGGGGCGCGCGGCGATTCACCTGCCGTACAGCCGCTGCCGGCTACAAGGTCGTTGCATGCCCCCGGCCCGGGCGATACCTGCGATGCATGTCATATGGATCGCCGGCCGGAGCCACTCATCGGACAGGGAGCCGGGAATGCGTGATGTCGAGTCGCCAGCACCAAATCCGCGCATCACGCCCGGCGCACTTGCAGCGTTGCACGCCGATGGGTTCGGCTGGGCGCTGACGCTTACCCGGGGCCGACGCGACGAGGCAGAAGACGTGCTGCAAACCACCTACCTGCTGATCTACGAGGGCCGCGCACGCTACGACGGTCGCGCGTCGCTCAAGACCTGGCTGTTCGGCGTGATCCGCAACGTTGCGCGCAGCCGCTGGCGCCGTCGCCTGTTGCGCCTGCGCTTCGAGACGTCCGCGACCGACGCGATGCTCGAGGTGCCGGCCGCGCACGAGTCGGCGCCGATCGACACCGTGACCGGGCAGCAGGCACTGGCCGCGCTGGCACGCCTGCCGGCGCGCCAGCGCGAGATGCTGGAGCTCGTGTTCTGTCGCGACCTGACCATCGAAGAAGCCGCCCGGGTGCAGGGCATCGCGCTCGGCACCGCGCGCACGCACTACGAACGCGGCAAGGCGCGGCTGCGCCGGGAGCTGGGCGCGTGAGCGACACGCAGCTGAAATCGCTGGTGCGCAGCGCCCTGGCGGCCCGCGATGGTGCGCTCGGGCCGCCCGCGTTCGAGCGAAGCTGGCGAGCCGCGGTCGCCGCGAGCGATGCGCGCCGCGCGCCGGCGCGGCACGCCTGGTTTGTACCGGCGGCCACGGTCGCGGGCATCGCCGCCATCGCGCTCGCCGTGGCATGGCAGTACCTGGGTCCCGGCAGCGGGCCAACGCCCTGGACCGAGTCCGCCGATCTGCAGCTCGCCCGCGAACTCTCGCCCGCGCGGCAGTGGCCGGTGGCGACCGACTCACTTCTGCACACCTACGAATATGGACTGCCGTCCGCAATCGTCATTCCCGAAATCGAGAATCCCTTCGAGGAGTCTTTCCTATGAAACGCCTGATCCTGTTGTTGCTCGCCGCCGTCCTTTGCTCGCCCGCCGCTTACGCCGAGGAGAAGAAGGACGACGACTGGATGAAGGGCCGTTTGTTCGCGCCGGAGGTGATTCTCGCGAATCGGGTGGCGCTGAAGCTCAGCGACGCGCAGCGTGATGTGCTACGCAAGGAACTGGTGGCGCTGCAGGCCAAGGCCGCCGAGATCGACTTCGAGATGCTGGACAGCGCGCTGGAGATCCAGTCGATGCTCGACAAGCATCCCGTCGACTCGAAGGCGGCACTCGCCGAGGTCGATACGCTGCTCGCGGCCGAGAACCGCAAGAAGCGGCTCTATCTCGAGGCGCTCATCAACATCAAGAACATGCTGACGCCGGCACAGGTGCAGATCGCGCGTGAACTGCCCACGGGCGACCAGTAAGCAGATGCTGGCCACCGCAGGCCCGTGAATCCGACAGGGAGGACATCATGGCTATCCGATGGATGCGCAGCCTGCGACTGATGCTCGCGGCCGGGACCGCGCTGCTGCTCGCCGCCTGCGGCGGCGGCGGGGGTGGGAGCGGCCCACCACCGCCACCAGTGATCACCAAGGCCGAGGCGCACCGCTTCCTGATGCAGGCGACCTTCGGGCCCACCGAGGCCGACGTCCAACGCGTCATCGACGTGGGATACGAGGCCTGGCTCGACGAGCAGCTGCGCCTGCCGGCGACGAAGCAGCTCACCTACATGCGTACCCTGCCGCAACCGAATACGCAGGACGACCGCATGGATGCCTGGTTCCAGTCGTCGCTGAAAGGCCGCGACCAGCTGCGCCAGCGCATGGCCTTTGCGTTGAGCGAGATCTGGGTGGTGTCCGAGATCAGCGCGCTCAGTGAATTCCCGCAGGCGCTCGCGTGGTACTACGACCTGCTGGCGGAAAACGCCTTCGGCAACTACCGCGACCTGATGGAGCGTGTGACGCTGTCGCCGCAGATGGGCATCTATCTCAGCATGCTCGGCAACGAGAAGCCCGATGCAGCGCGCAACATCCGCCCCGACGAAAACTACGCGCGCGAGCTCATGCAACTGTTCACGATTGGCCTCGTCGAGCTGAACATGGACGGCAGCGTGCGTCGCGACTCAGGCGGCGTGCCACTGCCGACCTACGACCAGGAGACCATCGAAGGCTTCGCGCACGTTTACACCGGCTGGACCTTCGGCGGCTCGCCCAGTTTCTACCAGCCGTCCTTCGACTGGCTGCGGCCAATGGACCCCTACGAAGCCTTCCACGACACCGGCGCCAAACGCGTGCTGAACGGTGCCACCATCCCGGCAGGCGGCACCGCGCGCGGCGATCTCGCGGCGGCGCTGGACAACATCTTCGCGCACGACAACGTGCCGCCGTTCGTGTCGAAGCAGCTCATCCAGCGCTTCGTGACGAGCAACCCGTCACCGGCCTACGTCGAGCGCGTGGCGCGCGTGTTCGCCGACAATGGCCGCGGCGCGCGTGGCGACTTGGGTGCCGTGATCAAGGCCGTCCTGCTCGACACCGAGGCGCGTCAGACGCCGACCTCGGAAGACGCCGGCAAGCTCAAGGAGCCGCTGCTGCGCCTTACCGGTCTATGGCGCGCTTATGGCGCTGCTGCCACCAACGGCCGCTACGTCGTGCCTGGCCTGGCCTTCGTGCTCGGCCAGGCGCCGTTGCAGTCGCCGTCGGTGTTCAATTTCTTCCGCCCCGACTACGCGCCACCGGGCGAGATCTCGCAGGCCGGCCTGGTCGCGCCGGAGATGCAGATCACCAACGACCTGACCGCGGCGTTGACCACCAACATCATGACCATCGCCGTCTTCGTCTGGAACCGCTTTGACTCGAATCTCCCTCCCGAGGCGGTGGCGATCGATTTCAGCGGCGAGGTCGCCGCCGCGTCCGATCCCGCCGCGCTGGTCACGCGCGTCGCCGAGCGCCTGCTCGGCGGCGCACCGTCGACCGAGCTGTGGCGCGAGGCCGAGGCGCTCGCCGCGCAGTACCCGGAGGACCAGGCGGCGCTGCGCGTGCTCGAGGTGACGCACCTGATCGCGACCTCGCCCGAATACGCCGTGCAGCGCTGAAACCCCTTCGCGAACGGCGCCCCCATGGAGCGCACAGTGGAGCAAACAGGCATGAATACGATCGATCGAAGACACTTCCTGCGGCTCGCCCTCGCCACCGGTGGCGCGCTGGGACTTGGTACGCTGGCCGCGCCGGCGCGGGCCGATACTTCCGGATACCGTGCACTGGTCGCGGTATTCCTGTACGGCGGCAACGACTCATTCAACATGGTCGTGCCGCGCAGCGCAGCCGAGTATGCGGTGTACGCCGCGGCGCGCCAGAATCTCGCCATCCCGCAGTCGGGCCTGCTGCCGATCTCGCCGCTGACACCGGACGGCGCAACCTATGGTCTGCATCCGTCGATGGGTGGATTGCAGCAGCTGTTCGGCACCGGGCGCGCCGCGATCGTCGCGAACACCGGGCCGCTGGTGGAGCCGGCCACAAAGGCGCAGGTGCTGGCGCGCAGCGTTGCGCTGCCCCCGCAACTCTTCTCGCACAACGACCAGCAGGACCAGTGGCACACGTTGAAGGGCCGCCAGGTGCTGGTCACCGGCTGGGCGGGTCGCGTTGCCGACCTTCTCGAGGCCGATCTGTCCACGCAGCAGCTGCCGATGAACCTGTCGATCGCCGGGACCGTGCCGTTCCAGGCGGCTGCACAGGCCGAGCCCTATGTCATCGGTGACCAGGGCGTGGTCGGCTACGCCGCGCTCGATGCTTCCGTGTTCAACGGCCCGCTGCGGCGCCGCGCCTTCGAGTCTCTGCTCGCCGCCCGCCAGCCGACGATCTACGGGCGCGCAGTCAAGTCGGTGCACCAGCGCGCGCTGACCTACGCGGATCGCGCATCGACCGCGCTGGCTGCGGCACCGGCGCTGACCACGTCGTTCCCGGACACGCCGCTCGGTCGCCAGCTCGCGATGGTGGCGAAGATCGTGTCGGTGCGCGGCACGCTCGCGATGCGCCGGCAGATCTTCCTGGTCGGCATCGGCGGCTTCGACACCCACGACGTGCAGAACACCGCGCAGCCGGGACTGCTGGGCGGTGTCAGCGCGTCACTAGGCGCGTTCGACGCGGCGATGACCGAGCTCGGCGTCGGCTCGCAGGTGACCGCGTTCACGATGTCGGACTTTGGCCGTACCCTGACGAGCAACGGCGACGGAACGGACCACGGCTGGGCCGGGCATCAGCTGGTGGTCGGCGGCGCGGTCCAGGGCAGCGATATCTACGGCACGATGCCGCGACTTGAGATCGACGGCCCGGACGACGTCGGCGGCGGTCGCATCGTGCCGACGATCGCCGTGCAGCAGTACGCAGCGACGTTGCTGCGCTGGTTCGGGCTCGACGAGACGCAGATCGACGCGGCGGTGCCCGGGCTCGGTGCGTTCGCCGCACGGGATCTCGGCTTCATGGCGTAGCGGCGGCGATCCGGTGGAGCGAATCCAGATGCCCCTGTGTCGATATTCATCCTGACGATCTTGCCGATCGATGGCACGCCTGGACTATCGAAGACGAACAGCAGGCAGTAGCCGGGCGGCGCGATTTCCAGCTTGGCCGGCGTCTGAACGAACAGGGTCCCGCTGCGTTCCGTGAACGACAGGTCCAGGAAACGCCGATCCATATTGCAGCGCACGGCTATGATGGCGCCGGGCGATTGAGCCCGTTCGGATTCCGGACCATGGACATCTGGTCGCAGGCCAGAGCGATCGCGGCGAGCACGCCGCGGGATCGCAATCGCTACGTTGATTTCCTGCGCGCCGCATCCATGCTGGTCGTGATCACCGGCCACTGGCTGATGGCCACGCTGTACTACGAGGACGGCGCGCTCAAGCCCGGCAACATCCTCGAGCTTCAGCCCCGCATGCAATGGCTGACCTGGCTGTTCCAGGTGATGCCGATCTTCTTCTTCGTCGGCGGCTATGCCAATGCCGTTTCGCTGGAAAGCGCGCAGCGGCGCAATTTCGGCTATGCGGCCTGGCTGGCGATGCGGCTCAATCGCCTCGTTACGCCGCTGCTTGTCCTGCTGCTGGCGTGGGGCCCGTTCGCGGCGATCCTGCACTTCGCAGAAGTGAGCGGCAGCGTCATCAAGCTGGCGTCTCGCGCCGCTCTGATTCCGATCTGGTTCCTCGCCATCTACATCTTGGTCGTCGCGCTTGCGCCGGCGACGTACCGCGCCTGGCGGCGTTGGGGATTCGTATCGTTCTGGGCCCTTGCCGCTGCCGCCGCGGTGGTGGATGCCGCGTTCTTCATGGCCGACCTGCGGTGGCTGGGCGGGAGCAACTACTTCTGGGTCTGGCTCGCCATTCACCAACTCGGCTACGCCTGGCGCGATGGCCGTCTCGGCGGCCCGGGGCGGCTGCTGGCCTGGGCAGCGCTCGGACTGGCGGCGCTCGCGCTGCTGATATTCAAGGGGCCCTATCCGCTCGCCATGGTCGGCTCGCCGGGCGAGGCCGTGAGCAACTCGGCGCCGCCGAAGATCACGCTGATCGCCCTTGCGTTTGTCCAGTTCGGCGTGCTCCTCGCGGCCGAGGCGCCGATGCACCGCGTGCTGGGCCGGCTTCGTGTCTGGGCCGCAACGGTGCTGATCAACGGCATGATCATGACGGTCTATCTCTGGCACCTGACGGTCTTGGTGATCTTGGTGGCGCTCGCCTACGTGGCGGGCGGACTGGGTCTGCGGATCGAGCCCGGAAGCCCCGAGTGGTGGCTCACGCGTCCCGTGTGGATTGCCGTGCTTTACACCCTGCTGTTGCCCCTCGCCCTGATGCTGGCGCCACTGGAGCGGCGGCCGCGGGCGGCAGATGCACCGGTGCCGGCGGCCGCGAGGCAGGTCGGCGGCGCTGCACTGCTGTGCCTCGGCGTGGCGCTCCTCGCGCGGTTCGGCTTCGGCAACGCGCCGCTGCCCGGACTCGACGTGGCCGCATGGCTGATGGCGATCGCGGGTGCCGGCATCAGCGGCGCGCTGCGGGGAAAATAGCCATCGGACCGCGGTCGCCCGCTCCATCGCCCGCACGGGAGATGCCATGGCGCCAAGATTGATTCCGCTTCCTGGCGCAGCGCGCGAGAAGAAGGCGCTTTGGAATTCCTATCCTGCTACTTGTTTTCCTGCTTGTGGCATTCCATGCAATTCAGCGGCGCCTTCTTTCCCTTGGCATTCTCCGCCTTGTGGCAGTCGATGCAGGTTCCCGACTGTGCCGTCGGGTTGTGGAACGCGGCCTGACGCTTCGTCTTCATCGAGGGCATTGCCGCATTCGTGTGACAGTCCGAACAGGCCTGCTGCGGCGCGCTGGCGGGTTTCTCGGGTCTGGATGCATGGTGGCATGTCACGCAGTTGTTGCCGGCCCGCGCGACATGGAGCTTGTGCTCGAACCGGACGCCGCCCAACGGAGATCCCGTGAGAATCACGACATCCTTGGGCACCGCCTTCCTGGATTCAGTCGGGGCTGGCTCTTGCGGCGCAGGCGGAACTGTCTGGGCCGGCTGTGCTGCCTCTTTCGGCGTCGGTTCAGCCTGGGCGATCGCCTGCGCCTCCGGCGCCCGGGGCGGTTCGGCCTTCGGCTGGAGTGCGGGAGCCGGTGGCGCAGCCGCAGCGGGCGGCTCCTGCTTGCTGGGTTGGCTGATGGTCTCGGGCTGGGCTGCCGGCACGGCCTGCGGCGCTGGTTCGGGCTTGATGGCCTGCTCTTGAGCTGGAGGGCTTGCCTGACTGGCGCCCTCACTGGACTGCTTCCCGGAGCAGCCGCCGAGTACGAGAACGAGGGTGAGTGAAAGCGCCGCCCATCCAGTCGGTTTGTTCATCGTGGCCTCCATCGAACGGATCAGGACATCCGTTTGATCGATAGGAAATCCGAATCGACCTTGCTGTCAAGCGCCGGATGCAAGCGCGCTCGGGCTAATCCTCGAAATGGCGAATCGTGGACGCGGTGCTCCGTATGCAACTAGGGAATTTCGCAGCGTACGGCTGCGGGACCACCGTCTAAGGCGCCGCGGCCGCAAAGCAACCTGTAGTTATCCTGTTTACGGCATCATCAGACGGCAGCCGGCACAAACGCAGCGTCAGATCATCCGGTGACTACTGGACTATGTGAGGCCAAGGTCCCCTCGAATTAGGATGACGTAAGTCTGCTAATTCCCATCGTGGTCGGAGTCGCCGGGTATCGCACGCTCGAGATAATTCCAGCCATCCTTCACTGCGCCCTTGGCTTCGCTCCAGGCGAGGCGCGACTTGCCCTTTGCAGCTTCCCATGTGGCCTGGACGCTGGATTCAACATCCTCGAACTTGCGGCCGGCATTGCTGCCGTGAGCGCTGTAGCCGAGCTTGTAGGCCGGCTCGTAGTCGTCCCACCCGCGATCGACCGTGAGGTATGACGCGTTCTTGAAGTTGCTTTTCCAGTAGTCCGCGTAGACCGTCGGATTTACGGCTTCGGCGACGCTGTCGCCTGCAACCGCTCCAACGATGCCGCCCACCACTGCGCCTGCGCCCATGCCAAGAGGGCCGCCAATGGTCCCCAAAGTAGCGCCAGCGAGGCCGCCGGCGACTGCGCCGGTTCCGGCGCCGACAGGATGATCTTTCTTGATGCTGGACATAGCGATGCTCCTCACCTTAAGAAACTGATTTCATATTACGAGCACATGCTGATTCAGCCACCGGTCACAGTCTGTGCGCTGGCGCGCTTAACCATGATTACAGGCGCCTGACTAGGAGATCAGCGTTTCTTGCGTTCGCCGAACATCATTTCGAATGCCATGCCTGCCCCGATGTTGGACTCGCGGCGCTCGAGCAAGCTGTCGCGTGGCCACGTGACGCTGGAGCGAAGTTCGAGGAACAACCAGTCCCGCTCAAAAATGGTGCGGCGGTAAATGACCCGCAAACCGTAGTCGGTGATGGGAACTTCGCGGTCTGACTCCGCGGTCAGACCCGCCTGATACGAAATCGCGCGTCCATCACCGAGGTTCTGGTAGAGCGTGAAGTTCGAGAACCAGCGTACGCCCTGGGTCTCCTGGGTGAACGTGGCCGATCCAGTCCAGCGCGCGAGCAATTTGTCGGTGAGCAATCGCTCCAGGTCAAAGCGTGTCGTAGCGCCAAGGCGCTCGCTTTGCTCCCAGAAGATCGTTTCGCGCAGACGCAGCAGATTGCGTGCCAGTATCGGCACGGCAATTCGATATGTGCCCTTGGCGTACGGCCCCGCCGAGGAGTCGAGGCTGGCGCCTAGGCCAGCGTCAAAGTGCCCGCCGCGCCGGCCGGGCTGACTGTAGCCCAGGCCGACTAGCAGCGCATCGTCACCCTCTCGTCCGAACTGGCGTGGCAGGGTGTCAAAGTCGTCGCGCAGCTCCGTAACGTATTCATCAGGATCAACCCTGCCGACAAACAGACTATAGCGGTCACTCATCTTCGGCAGTTTCATCTGAACCCGGAACCGCAAGCTGGGATCCCAGCGATTGCGCTCGTCCCATAGTGCGCCTATCGCGAGACTGCCATGTGTTGCCTGGTATTCGTCATCAAACCGCGCGCTGCCAAAGAAGCCATCAAACCAGACCGCCGTAAAGCACATGGACTTGTACAGGCCGGCATGCATGCGATCGATCCATGCCGGGCCTTGCGGCTTGTCCCGACAGAGTTCACTGATGTCGGCCGCCGGAAATGCCGGTTCAACAGGCACTGGAATGGCCCGGATCCACTTGGGTGCCGGAGAACCAGACGGAGGTCGCGGGCCAGTCTCGCTCCCCTGAGCCGTTGCCGCCGCGCACAACATCGTTCCGAACACGCCAACAATGAACCGGCGCACGACGCGCTGAGCGAAGTAACGGGTACTCACAAGTCCACATCTCCTCTCCAGACTGTGCTTTCTTACTTCTGCGTCTGGCCGGGGTTCGGTACGGTAGCGCACATATAATCTGCCGGGATTGCGCGCAAGCTTTGCCTCTGCTGTTTGCCGACGATTCAAGATGCATGAGCGCCGCAGAAGAACCTGACGTCGAGTCTCCCCCGGACAACCAGTCTCACGTTGCACCGCGGCCGGATTCCGCCCATGCCATCGTTCGTGCGCCTGGCGACTTCCGCAATATGTCACTTGGGCTGATCGCGGTGATCGCGGTCGTGATCGCGCTGTATTTCGGCAGCTCGGTATTCATCCCCGTCATGCTGGCAGTCATGCTGAGCTATGCGCTGTCGCCCGTCATCGATCTCCTGCATAGATGGAAAATACCACGCGCAGTCGGTGCAGCGCTGGTGCTGCTCGGTGTCGTGGGCGGGGCCGGGTCGCTTGCTTACTCGGTGAGCGACGACTTGGCCGAGCTGATCGAGTCCCTCCCCGCCGCTGCGCGGAATCTTCGCCAGACTTTGCACAACGAGGGTGTGACTTCGCCGAGTGCGGTGGGCCAGGTGCAGAAAGCAGCATCCGAACTTGAGCGGGCGGCGCGCGAATCCGGCGTTCAATACCCTGGAACGACCTCCAGCGGCGCTACGCGAGTGCAAATCGAGCAGCCCAGGCTGAACATTTCCGATTACCTGTGGTCGGGAGCGCTCGGTGCGGCCGCGCTGACCGGCCAGGCTGCGGTTGTGTTGTTCCTCGTATTCTTCCTGCTGATCAGTGGCGACACGTTCCGACGCAAGCTCGTCGCGATCACGGGCCCCGCACTCAGCGAGAAGAAAATCACCATCCAGGTGCTGAACGAAATCAATAGCCAGATTCAACGTTATCTGATGGTCCAGATTGCCACCAGCACACTGGTGTCCATCGCAAGCTGGCTCGCATTTCGCCTGCTCGGCTTGGAGCACGCCGCGGTCTGGGCGATCGCGGCCGGCGTCTTCAACCTGGTTCCCTATCTTGGCGCGATGATTGTCACCGCTGGGACGGCGCTCGTCGCTCTGTTGCAGTTTGGAAACTTGAAGATGGCGCTCCTCGTCGGAGGCGTGTCACTTCTCGTTACCAGCCTCGAAGGTATGTTGCTGACGCCCTGGCTCACCGGGCGTGCCGGCCGGATGAACCCTGTCGTCGTGTTCGTCGGCGTGCTGTTCTGGGGCTGGCTGTGGGGTGTCTCGGGCCTGCTGCTCGGCGTACCCATCATCGTGATGATCAAGTCGGTTTGCGACCACGTGGAAGACCTGAAGCCGGTCGGCGAATTGCTGAGCGAATAGTCTGGAGCGGTTCGCGGTTGTTTCAATGCTGCGTCACCGCCAGATACCTCTATGTGCTGTACCGTACAGACCGGCTGGGCTCCCTTGGCGCAATCTCACGCTGGCACTTGAGCGCCCGGCGCAATGGTTCCTGTGGAACCTGCCAGACGCACCACGGAGACCTGCGATGAACATGAGCACCTTGAATCGACTGACAATGTCAGTCGTGATCAGCGCGGCACTGGCGGCATTCAGCTTCCCGATCCACGCACAGCCACAATCGAATCCCCCGGGCCAACAGACCGCGGAAGAAAAGCAGGCCGAGCAGGATAAGCAGGACGCGCAAGACAAGAAGGACAAGAAAGCTAAGCAGGACGCTAAGAACGAGAAGAAAGATCAGCAGCAGCAGAACGACCAGAAGCAGGCCCAGCAGCAGGAGCAGAAGCGCCTTTCGAAACAGCAGCAAGAGGAGCGCATCCGCGAACAGCAGCAGAACGAGGCTCAGTTCCGGCTGGTGGCATCACGCCGCGAGGCGGCCTTGGAGCAGAAAGTGTCCCGGCTCCAGCAGCAGAAGCGCATGGCGCAGTACCGCTTTCAGCAAGACTACTTCACGCGCATGCGCCAGCAACAGGCACGCTACGCCAGTGAGCGCTACGACTATTACAACGACCCCTTCTACTACACGCCATCGAACTATCGCTACCGGCGCGACGGCCGCTACTACGAGACCAATCAGTATGGCGCCGACATCATTCGGCAGGCCTTGAACTACGGCTACCAGGAAGGCTTTCATGCCGGGCGCGCGGATCGGGAGGACGGCTGGCGTTTCGACTACAGGCAGTCATACGCTTATGAGGACGCCAATTACGGCTACTACGGCCGTTACGTGCGGCAGGACGAATACAACTACTATTTCCGCGAGGGTTTCCAACGCGGCTATGACGACGGCTATTACAGCCGGCGCCGCTATGGCAGCAACAGCAATGGTTCCGACATCCTGCTCGGCGCCGTGATCGGTGCGCTCATCACATTCGAAGTGATGCACTAACAATATCCGACGGTTCCCGGCTCGCAGGAGCCGGGAATCGCCTCCGGAGTGCAGCATCTGGCGGGCACCGAATGAGCCGCCTATGCAAAGATAGGCCCCGTGGAGGACAACCTGTCATTGCAATGCCCTTATTGCGGCGAACCGGTCATGTTGCAGATCGACACAGGCTGCGGCCCGCGCTAGGAGTAGTCGAGGACTGCCCGACCTGCTGCCGCCCCTGGCAGATTGGAGCCTGGATCGAGGACGACGGTACCAGGTGCGCGATATTGCGTACGGGAGATGATAAGGCACAGCCGATCCAACGAAACTGCTCTTCGGTCTTGCCGTTCTGATCACAAAACGACGCCCGTATCCCTTAAGCAGCACCGGTGAAGGGCTTCAGCGAACGCGCTCGAGCATCCGGTCCTGGTCTTGACATCGCCGATCAGGAGCCGGTCGCCCCAAATGGCGAATTCCTAGAGATATCGACGCGATCGTACTCGCGGCCCTGTCCTTGCGACAACGCCGCGCCGCGGGGCTCGTTCTCCGGCTGCGTGCCACCCCTTCCGCGCAGCACCTTACCCAGCCCCCTCCCGAGCCGGCAAGCAGCGTTCCCGGCACCAGCCTCCCCGCACACCTGTTCAGGCCGCCTCTTCCGGCCACCTCCGGCATGCTCAGTCCACGCGCCACGCACGTGCCGCACGGCAAGAAAAAAAAGAGGCCGTTTGAACTTCCAATCGTCATCCTCAGCCTGATGAGCATCGCGGCGGCCGCCGTTCACATGATCGTCTTGAATACCGGGCCCGCGTAAGCGCTCTCCATTCCGGCTTTGTCGTAAGCGCTGACCAGGAAGTAATAGGTCGCCGGTGCCAGATCGGAAACGACTGCGATCGTCAGGCCTTCATTTGCAATATCGATGGAATTTGGATAACTGCCGATCGCAGTGCCGTACCGGATCCGGTAACCATCGAGATTGGTCAACGGTGAGCCGTCGGTGCGTGTGGTTGGCGCCTGCCAGGACAGTGTCGCACTACCCATTGAAGACTGTTGCACTTCTATCGAGAAGATCGGCAACCGCGCCGTCGCAATTCCGTCAGTGACGCGAATGCGGATATCCGCGTAGTTGCCGACCGTTCCGGGGCCCGGCGTACCGGTCAGCGCACCCGTGGCCACATTGAACTTCGTCCACGACGGCCGATTCGAGATGCTGAAGGTCAACGTGTCGCCGTCGGCGTCGCTGGCCTTTGGCCAGAACGAATAGGCCAGACCCTCGCGCGCCGTCGCCGGTGGCGTGCCGCTGATCTTGGGAGCCTGATTGGCCGCCGCTGCCACCGAAGAAACCGCCATTGTTCCTGCCAACATCACGACTGCCGCAACACTGCGCTTAGAGACTCGATACCTGCCTTTCTGCTGGACCACGTCGACTACCCCGCTGTTGTGTGGCCGGGCTGTCGCACCGGCCACAAACAACGGACGCCGAGGTGGTGCACATGCGTGCAGTCTCAAGTGGCAGCCCCGCTATCATGACCCGTTCGGCCAACAGACCGGTGGATTTGCGCCCCCGCCTTTCGACGGGTTTGCCCTGTTTCACTGTCGGCACAACTATTTGGTACGAAAGCGGTCACGAACAAGAATCGGGTGTCGCAACAGGCCGACAAATCGCGACACTCCGGGCCGCAACCGCTCGCCGCCTCTCGACTAAGGCAGCGAACCCTCGGTGCTGATCGCGACCGCCGTTACGATCGTGGGCAGCATCGGATTTGTCAGCCTGGTGACACCGCACCTCGTGCGGCTCTTGATCGGCCTGAGCTCACGCTGCGAAGTTATGAGTGTCCCGGCATCGTCCGAGACGCACTTCGCACCTGTCTTGCGCTGCCTTCAGGGCCTGCAGATACCAGCTCGGCCGGGCCCGCAATTGCGGGCGGAACGGACCGCCAGGGGCTGGCGCTGGGCCGCTGTCCGGGCAATCTTTGCCACGGGCATGGGGTCTGCAAGCCCAGGATCAGCCGCCTACCCAAGGCGTTCCAGGGGCCCGCATGCGCCTGGGCCAGCAATGAGAAACACTCTCATTCCAGTGTCAGGTCTGGCGGGCCGCCGCACGAACCTGGAGGTAAGCCTGGCCACGCCCCATCAGGCGCGCAAAGCCCGCGGCATCCTGTTTCGCAACCACTGCCTGCAACTGCGCAACCGCGTCCGCCAGCGCCGCCAGGGACTCGCCGCCGTATTCGTTGAGCGCCTGGATCTCGAAGTAAAGCGCCGGGCTGTCGTTCGCGACCAGCGACGCGACGCCCAGTTGTGCATCAAAGGTCGTACTCGAGAGCCGCGCCAGCCTCGGCGCAGCTTCCCCGCTGTCCGCCAGTGCCGAGAAGAACGCGATGTTGACGGCGTGTGAAAGGCCCAGCACATAGGCGATCAGCCGGTCATGGTCATCGAGGGTCGTGACCACCTGTTCGGCCATCGTCGAGGCAAACAGGCTCTGTGCATCGCTGACCGCATCTTGTCTCCCGACATCCACATGGATGACGTGCCGGCCCGACAACAGGTCGGTCTCCGGGCCAAACATGGGGTGTACGGAGCTGACCCGGACCCCGGCCTGCATCAATGCCTTCAGGCCGCTACGCAGCGGTGTCTTCAGCGATCCGATGTCGAAGACCAGTCCGGGCGGCCGGTGGCGCGCCAGTTGTTCAAGGATCGCCGCCGTAATACCGAGCGGTGTCGCAACGACGATCACGTCCTGTGCCAGGTCGCCGCTCTGCCAGTCAGCGCGATGCGCATGGGCGCCGAAAGATCCGGCCGGGTCTGCCACTTCCACGAGGAAGCCCTGGGAATCAAGGAATTCGACGAACCAGCGCCCCATCTTGCCGGCGCCGCCGATCACGAGTGCGCGCTTGCCGCTGCCCTGGCCCTGGGCCGCGACCAGTGCCTGTTCCTGGGTCGCGAGTGAACTGCGAATCAGGAGTCGCAACAGGTTATCGACCAGTGCGGGCTGCAGGCCGAGTTTCGCGGCAGCCGCGCGTGCATTCAACAACACCTCGCGCTCGCGCTGGAAGTCGCGGGTGGGATGGCCTGTCGCGCGCTTGACGCGCGCGATCTCGGTCGCGAGGCGCTGACGCTCGGCAACCAGTGCGAGCAGCTCGCCGTCCAGCCGGGTCAGTCGTTCGCGCAGTTCCTCGAGATTCATCTGGGCAGGCGCCTCGATTGCATCCGCCCTGTGTACCGGCCCGCCCGCATGAACGCAAGCGGGCCGGTAATCCCTGCATCAACTGCCGCGGCGGTCAGTCCGTGAGCTGGAAGCCGAAGTACCAGTAGTCATCGCGCGGGTCGCGATACCAGCGGCCCGGGCGATAGTCGTAGCGGCAGTTCCGCGAGGCATCGCGCCAGCCGGTCTCGTAACCCAGCCGATAACCCTTGTTGCTGCGGTAGTAGGCCGGCGGAATGTGACGCCAGCGATCATGCCGCCAGTCATCGTGGCGCCAGTCATCATGGCGGCCGTCATCGTAGCGGGAATAGCGGGACTGCCCGTGATAGCGGCCATCGTCATTGCGATCTGACCGGTCATCCGCGAGCGCCGAGCCCGTGAGCAGCGTCGCAAGCATCGCCGCCACCAGTGTTGACTTGATCATCATGGCTCCTCCTTGGGGTGCGTGGAGCCAGTCTCAGCCGACCAACCTGAATCACGGCTTAATCAATCTTTCAGGCCTGCGATAAATGTCAGGACGACGCGGTTCAGGCGGTCGGGGGAATCGAGTTCCGTGTGATGGTGGCTGGCAGCGATTTCAATGAAGCGGGCGTCCGGGATCTTGATGCACCACTGGCGTTTCTCCGCACTCGGCGTGAGGTCGTGTTGCGCACCGATGACCAGTGTCGGCGCCCGAATCGCATGTAGCCTCGATTCGGCATTCCAGCGCGTCAGCGTGCGCAGTGTCGCGAGATAGACCCAGCGGCTGGTGTGGCTGGCCCGCCGGATGAATCGCCTGCGCAGCCGGCCCTGGCTGCGCGCCGGAAACATGCCCTTGCCGAACACGCGCGCGACACCCTTGACGCCCAGCACCAGCGCCAGCAGCACGCGCAGCCAGGCCATTCGCCGACGCTGCCAGTTTGTCAGGGTGAATCCCGGCGCCGTATTGACCAGCACGAGCGATCGGACGAGCCGCGGTGCGCGCAAGGCGAGCTCGATCGCGACGGCCCCGCCCATCGAAAGCCCGACGACATGCGCCCGTTCGACTGACAGTTCGGCAAGCAGCGCCATCAGATCGCGCGCGTGCTGCTGGATGGTGAATGGCTCACGCCGTTCGCTCGCCCCGAAGCCGCGCAAGTCCGGCACGATCACACGGTGCCTCGCCGCGAATTCCGGTATCTGCATTCGCCAGTCGTCGTGACTGCCGCCCAGGCCGTGCAGCAGGAGGACCGGCGCGCCCTTTCCGGTGTCGACGAAGCTGATCCGGGTACCGTTGACCCTGACATTTAGCATGGAAGCTGCAAGTTACACTGGTACGGCGGCGGCGCGTTAACATCGCGTCATGAAAGCGTCGGCACTGTCGCTCACGGACCCTCTGCCAAAGGACCCGATGCCACTGGCCGCGTCCTGGCTGCGCGAGGCCTGGGAAAAGAAGACGCTGCGCAATCCGAACTCGATGGTGCTCGCCACGACGGATGCCGGCGGCCGGCCATCGGCCCGGGTCGTGCTTTGCAAGGAACTCGTGATAGACCCCGGCTATCTGGTCTTCTATACGAATTACGAATCGCGCAAAGGCGAGGATCTCGCTGCGCAGCCCTGGGCAGCCGCCGTATTCTATTGGGACGACTTGCGGTGGCAGCTGCGCTTCGAGGGACCGGTCGTCATGTCGCCAGCGAGCGAGAGCGATGAATACTTCGCGACCCGACCCTGGCAAAGCCGCCTGGCCGCCATAACCAGCCGCCAGAGCGCGCCCGTCGCGTCACGCGAGGACCTGCTCGAAAGACTGCGCGACATGGCAAACAAATATGGCACGCCGGATCCATTTTCCGCAGACGATGGCAAAGCGGATCCCGGGTTGCGCCTGCCGCGACCGCCGGCTTGGGGCGGGTATCGTCTCTGGGCGACTGCGGTTGAATTGTGGGTCGAGGGCGCCTATCGGCTGCACGACCGGGTCCGCTGGACGCGGGAACTGAAGGCCTCAGGCGGCAGCTACAGCCAGGCCCAGCCATGGCAGCACCAGCGGCTGCAGCCCTGACCGACCGCGCCGGACCGCGGCTTTCGAGCGCAGGCCTTGACGTCAAAGTCAGCGGCCGTGCGCTGGTCCACGCCCTGGCTTTTGAAGCGCGCCACGGCGAATTCATCGCCGTGCTCGGCCGCAATGGCGTCGGCAAGACGCTGACCCTGCATACATTGGCGGGCCTGCGTGCGCCGGCGGCAGGTTCCGTCCAGCTGGACGGCCGCGATCTGGGTGGGTGGACGGGCCGCGAACGAGCACGTCGAATCGCACTACTGCCGCAGACGACCGAGGATCCGTTTCCATCCACCGTGCTCGACACGGCGTTGATCGGACGGCATCCGCATCTGCCGTTCTGGCAATGGGAAGGTGACGAAGACCTGTCGCGCGCGCGCGCCGCGCTTGCCACGGTTGGACTCGCGGGTCTTGCAGCGCGTGACGTCACGTCCCTGTCCGGCGGCGAGCGCCGGCGGCTGGAGATCGCGACGCTGCTGGCGCAGGACGCGCCCGTTTGCCTTCTCGACGAACCGACCAATCATCTGGATCCGCAGCACCGAAACGAAGTGCTCGAACTTTTCCGGGGGCGCGCCGATACGGGCGGGCTCGTCATCGCGGCACTGCACGATGCGACGCTCGCGGCACGTCATGCCGATCGCGTGCTGCTGCTGTTCGGCGACGGGCGCTGGCAGTATGGCGACGCGGACTCGACGCTGAATGCGCAGAGTCTGTCCGAACTCTATCGGGTGCCCATCGAGGAATTGACTTCGCGCGGCAGGCGCGTATTCGTCAGCGTCTGAATTCCTCGAGGATGGGCTCGTGCAAATGACCGTTGCTCGCCAGGATGCTGGTCGACGCAAGCGAAAGCGGCGCGCCGTCCAGGTCAGTGACGCGGCCGCCCGCCTCCTCGACGATGACCGCGAGTGCTGCGACGTCGAGTATGTGGATATTCGACTCGATCACGGCCTCGATCTTGCCGGCCGCCAGCAGGTGGTAGTGAAGGAAATCGCCGAAGCCGCGGATCCGGTCGAGCCGCGTGATCATTCGCCCGAGTGCGGCCCAGCGCGGCCCGCCGGCAAGCGTCCTGAGATTGCCGGTCGAGATGGTCGCATCCTCGAAGCGGCCGATCTGGCTGACCGCGAGCCGCGCACCATCGAGCCAGGCACCTTGCCCCCGCTCGGCCCAGGCGGTTTCGCCATAGACCGGCGCTGCGGACACTCCGAGTTCCAGCCGCCCGCGTTGCCGCAGCGCGATCTGCGTCGAAAACATCGGGTAACCGCGCACGAAGGACTTGGTGCCGTCGATCGGATCGACGAGCCACAGGCATTCCGCGTCCATGCGTTCCGCGGCGGACTCCTCGCCGTAGAAGCCGTCCGCGGGGAAGCGGCCCTGCAGCACGGCCTTGATCGCAGCTTCGGAGGCTACGTCGGCCTCGGTCACCGGCGAGCGATCGGCCTTAATGCGCACCTGGACATTGCGGCGATAAGAATTCCGGATGATTTCCGCCGCCGCCGCGGCGGCGGCGAGCGCTGCATCCAGACGAGCCGAATTGGCCATGCCGCAACACTGCGTTCTGGATTCCATGCCGTCAACGGCCGCTTGACCGCGGGCGCGGCGCTGCCTACATTGGCCCCGATGACAGGTGTCCCGGGTCTGATCCCGGGCTAATCGGGAAGCCGGTGCGCGAGTCGCTCGCAATGCCGGCACTGCCCCCGCAACGGTAATCGGCGCAAGCCGCATCACGCAGGTTTCCCTGCAGCCACTGCCGGATCCTCCGGTGGGAAGGCGATGCGAACGGCCCCCAGGGCCCCGCCGCAAGTCCGGAAACCGGCCTGTCGCTGGCGCCAGTCGCGGTGGGCGACAAGGGTTGCGGGCTGTCCGCTCCTCCTCCTCCCATCGCCCCGCTCGGGAGGAGCATGAATGAACTCATATGCGATTGAACCGATCGTCGTCACGGCCACCCGCACCGAGAGTGCCCTGGAAGAGGTGCTCGCAAGCGTCGACATCATCGGTAGCGCGGAAATCCGCCGCCAGCCCGCCGCAGATCTCGGCGACCTTCTGCGCATGCGCGCCGGTGTCGAGGTAGCGCGACTCGGCGGGCCCGGGCAGCAGACGTCGCTGTTCCTGCGTGGCACCGACTCCAATCACGTGCTGGTGCTGGTGGACGGCGTGCGCATCAATCCAGGCACCATCGGCAGCGCCGCGATCCAGAACATCGCACCCGAACTCATCGAGCGCGTCGAGATCGTCAAGGGCCCGCGCTCGACGCTCTACGGCTCGGACGCAATAGGCGGCGTGATCAATGTCATCACGCGCCGCCGCACCCAGAGTGGCGGCAGCATCCAGGCAGGCACCGGGAGCTTCGACAGCAGGAGCGCCAGTGTCGAGGGCGGCATAGGCGGGGAGCATGGCGACGCGTCGCTTGGCGTCTCCTGGATCGACAGCAACGGCTTTCCGACCCGCCGCGGCGACTCGATCGATCGCGGCTACCGGAATCTTTCGCTGATGGCTGCGGCGCGCACGGAACTTTCCGGCGTCGAGTTCGGCCTTCGCGCCTGGCACGCCGAAGGCACCTCGGAATATTCGGATTACTTCGTCACGCCCGTGGACCAGGACTTCGAGGACTCGGCATTCGCAGCCTCCGCCGCATTCGCGCCGTCGGACAGCTGGCATTCGACGATCACGGCCTCGCACATGCTGGACCGGCTCGAGCAGAAGCAATCGACCGATTTCCTGCGCACCCGGCGCTGGCAACTCGACTGGCAGAATGACATCACCGCATCGGAGCATCACGCATTGACCGCGGGCGTCGTCTGGCAGGACGAAGAAGCCGAAGCGGAGTCCTTCGGCCTGCGGTATGCGACGGATATCGCGACGAGCCAGTTCTACCTGCAGGACCAGATGTCCTTCGGGAGGGCGCAGGTCCTGCTGGCGGCGGGCTTTGTCGATCACGAAACCTTCGGCAGCCACGAGACCTGGAATGCCGAATTCGGCCTTGCGCTCGGCGATGCGACGATGCTGACGGTATCTGCGGGGCGCGCCTTCCGCGCACCGGATGCCACGGATCTCCATGGCTACGGCGGCAACGTAAACCTCGACCCGGAGCAATCACAGAGCTACGAAGCCAGCCTGCGCCACGACACGGCCGGCGGGCACCGCTTCTCGGTGACCTTGTTCCGCAACGAAATCGACGACTTGATCGAGTACGTCGTCACCAATCCCGATACATTCGAGGGCGAGAATCGCAATGTCGCGCGGGCGCGCATCGAGGGACTGGAGGCCAGCTGGCGTTACCAGGGCGAGCGCTGGGGAGCGGGTGCCACGGCCACCTTGCAGGATCCACGCGACCTGGTCACGGACCAGAGCCTGTTGCGCCGCGCCGAAGAGAATTTCACGCTGGGCGTTGCACGCCGGATGGGCGCTCACGAGGTCGCCGTGGACCTGCTCTATGCCGGCGAGCGCAAGGATTTCGGGCAGGTCACGATGCCCGCCTACCTGCTCGCAAACCTCTCCGCGAGCGTTGCGGTCAATGAGGGCTGGACATTGCTCGCGCGAATGGAGAACCTGCTGGACGAGGACTACGAGCTCGCGCGGGGCTTCAACACGATGGGCCGCAGCCTGTTCGTCGCCGTCCGGCACGAATTCCGGTGAGGAGACCCGATGGGCAACCGGCTGTCAAAGATCTATACGCGCACGGGGGACGACGGAACGACCGGTCTCGGCGATGGCAGCCGCGTGCCGAAGGACGACCCCCGGGTCGAGGCTTACGGCAGCGTGGATGAATGCAACAGCGCGATCGGTGTCGTGCTCGCGGTCGCCGGCCTGCCGGCGGATATCCGCGACGTGTTGATGACCGTGCAGCACGAACTCTTTGACCTCGGCGGTGAACTCTGCATCCCCGGTCATCGCGCGATCCAGGCGGGCCAGGTATCGCGCCTCGAGCAGACATTGGATGCCTTCAACGAGCATCTGCCACCGCTCAAGGAATTCATCCTGCCGGGCGGCGGCACGGCGACCGCGGCCTGTCACCTGGCGCGCACCATCTGCCGGCGCGCCGAGCGCCGCTGCTGGACGCTGGCGCGGACGCAGGCCGTTGCTACGGAACCGCTGCAATACCTGAACCGCCTGTCGGATCTGCTGTTCGTGATCGCGCGCGTGCTGGCGCGCCAGGAATCCGGCAGTGAAGTGCTCTGGAAGCGCGAGCAGCGCTGATTCCTGCTCCCGCCGCTACGAGGCCGGCGCCAGCCCGGTGCGTTTGCGCGCATCGTCGAGCTCCGAGCAGACCTTTGCTGCGCCCTGGCTGATGCGCGGACTCGGGCGTGCGAGCAGATCGGCCGGTGCGCGATAGACGCTGCCGCTCGCAACCGCCGCGAGCCCGTCGAAGCGCGCCCAGTATTCAAGCGGATCACCGTCGTCGGTGGACAGGATCGCCTGAGGCGCACGCACCAGCACCGATTCAAGGTCCACCGGCAAAGCGAGCGCCGTCGCATCGGCGAACACGTTGATGCCACCGCACAATTCAACGATCTCGCTGATCAGGTGGCTGCCGCCGACTGTGAAGAGCGGCGCGTCGTCGACCTGCACGAAGACCCGCAATTTCGGACGCGCACGGTATTCGGCGCGAAGACCCGCAATTTCGGCTCGAAACCTGGCCGCTGCCGGCGCCGCGATGTTCTCCGTGCCAGCCAGGGCGCCCAGTGTTTCGAGTCCGACGGCGATGTCATCAAGCCGCAGCGTCGGAATTCCGACCACACGGATTCCGAGTGCTTCGAGCCGCGTCCGCACTTCAGGCGGCGTGCCGGACTCCCAGATCACGGCGACGGTCGGCGAGAGGGCCACGATCCTCTCATAGTCGAGCCGGAAGGCATCGCCGATCCGCGGCAGCGCCCTGGCGGCCTCCGGGAAGTCGCTGTATTCACTGACCGCCACCAGTTCATTCGCGGCGCCCGCAGCGAACAGGAGTTCCGTCAGATTGGGCGCGACGCTGATGATGCGTTCGCCCTTTTGCGGTGGCGCCTCCGTCGTGCAGGCCGCGAGGCAGGCGGCCAGCAGGACCGGCAGCAGTGTCAGGCGACCCATGCGCCGAGAGAAAGCAGCGCGATGACGGTCAGCCAGATCAGCATGGTTCGCCGGATCAGGCGGAGCGCCGCCCGCGCCGGAGCTGCGGACGCAGCATCCTCGGCTTCGATTCCTGCGAGCGCCCCGCGGCCCGCCAGCACCAGCAGCAAGTCATTTCGCTCCATGATGCGGCCGACCGCTTCGACACCGCGGCCCATCTCGCGACGCGCTTCCTCGAAGCTGCCGGCGAGCGCGTAGCTGAGCGATACGAGCCGGGCCGGCAGCCAGGCGAGCCCGAAATGAATGCGTTCGAAGGTGCCCGCGACCGCCGTCAATGCCGTTGGGTCCGCGATGGAGGCGCGCCGCAACAGGTCGCTGGCGCGGAACAGCCAGGCCGCGACGGGACCGAGCCCCGTAGGCCCCAGCAAAACGAACCAGAACAGGACGCCGAACACGCGATTGTTGGCCTGGACGAAAGCGGCTTCCTCGACACTCTCCGCGCGCGCTTCACGGCGCTGCGCCGCGTCGTGCTCAATGATGATGGCAGCGGTCGCTCTCGCCCGGTCGGTATCGCCGGCCGTCTCGGCCGTGATGTACTCATCGAGCTCCTTGTCGAGGTCACGCGGGCCCAGCGAAAAGACCAGCACGAGCGCGGCGAATATCACCCAGGTCAGCGACGGCAGCCATTCATCCAGCGAGATCGCCACGAGCGCCACCGGCAGCACGAGCAGCAACAGGCCCGCGACTGAACCGATGGCCTGGATCGTGGCGCCCGATCCCGCGACGCAACTGCGCAGCCAGCGGTAGTAGCCACCGATCCATCCGGGTTCCCGCAGATGCAGCACCTGCGCGAGCACGCGCTCGCAGAGCAGCGCCAGCACGACCGCGATCAGGGTCATGCGAAGACTTCCCGCGTCATCCGCCCCCCAACGGCCGCGACCCGGCGTTCCAGGCGCTGCCAGTCGAAGGCAGGGCCGGGATCGGTCTTGCGCCCCGGTGAAATGTCGCTGTGTCCCGCGATGGCGCCGGCTGCCAGTGCCGGATAGGCCAGTTGCAAGGCGGCGATCAACGCTGCCAGCACGGGATACTGCCGATCGTCATAGGGTTCGTCATCCGCGCCTTCCAGCTCAATGCCGATCGAGAAGTCGTTGCAGGCCTCGCGCCCGCACCAGTTCGAGGCACCTGCATGCCAGGCGCGCATGCTGAACGGAACGTACTGGGTCAGTGTGCCATCGCGCGCGATCAGCACATGCGACGAAACGCGAAGGTGCTGGATGGTTGCAAAGTACGGGTCTGCTTCGGCCGGCAGGGAATTCGTGAAGAACCGGTCGATCCAGGGCCCGCCGTAGCGGCCCGGCGGCAGGCTGATGCCGTGGATGACGATCAACTCGGGCTCGGCGCCCGGTGGTCGAGGATCGCAATTGGGCGATGGCAGCCGCCGGGCACCGGACAGCCACCCGACCGGGGAGTTGATAATCAATGAATCGGCGGATGCCGATTCCGGGGTGCGCATGCTCACAGCTTACAGCCATCCGATATTCCCGCGCATGGCGCTGATACCATTTGCGGGTGCGCCCGATGAGAACCCCCTCGCCCAACGCAGCGATTGCCGCCCGCGATCTCGCGGTCGTCTGGCATCCCTGCACGCAGATGAAGGACCACGAGCGCCTGCCGATGATCCCGATCGCGCGTGGCTCGGGAGTGTGGCTCTACGACTTCGACGGGCACCGGTATCTCGACGGCATCAGTTCCTGGTGGGTCAACCTGTTCGGTCACGCAAATCCGCGGATCAATGCCGCAGTGCGCGAGCAGCTCGACCGGCTCGAGCATGTGATGCTCGCCGGCTTCACCCACGAACCGGTGCTGGAACTCTCTGAATGCCTGGTGCGGCTCCTGCCCCCGGGCCTGACTCGCTGCTTTTTCGCGGACAACGGCTCGGCGGCCGTCGAAATCGCGGTCAAGATGAGCTTCCACTACTGGCAGAACCGCGGCCGGGGGCGCAAGTGCCGCTTCATCACGCTCTCGAACAGCTACCACGGTGAGACATTGGGCGCGCTCGCCGTCGGCGACGTCGAACTCTACAAGAAGGTGTACCAGCCGCTCTTGATGGACGTCATCACCGTGCCCTCGCCGGACTGCCATCTGCGCGAACCCGGCACGGACTGGGAGTCGCATAGCCGGCGGATGTTCGCCGCGATGGAGCAGGCGCTCGCGGAGCATGCCGATGAAGTCGCAGCCGTCATCGTCGAGCCACTGGTGCAGTGCGCCGGCTCGATGCGCATGTATCACCCGGTCTATCTCTCGTTGCTTCGCGAGGCCTGCGATCGCCACGGAGTCCTCCTGATCGCGGACGAGATTGCCGTCGGCTTTGGACGGAGCGGAACGATGTTCGCCTGCGAACAGGCGGGTATCCGGCCCGATTTTATCTGCCTGTCCAAGGGGCTGACCGGCGGCTATCTGCCGCTGTCGGTGGTCGTGACCACCGAGGACGTCTATCAGGCCTTCTATGATGACTACCTGCGCCTGAATGCCTTCCTCCATTCCCACAGCTACACGGGCAACCCGCTCGCTTGTGCCGCGGCGCTGGCAACTCTTGCGATATTCGCCGAGGACGACGTGATCGAGCGCAATCGCGTGCTCGCAGGCCGCATGGCGGTGGCGACGGCGGCCCTTGCCGATCACCCGCATGTCGCGGAAGTCCGCCAGACCGGCATGATCCTTGCGATCGAAACCGTCAAGGACAAGGCGAGCGGCGCGTTCTATGACTGGCGCGAGCGCCGCGGTCTCAGGGCCTATGAGTACGCATTGTCGCAGGGCGCGTTGCTGCGCCCGATCGGCAACGTGATTTACCTGATGCCGCCCTATGTCATCGAACCGGGCCAGATTGATTGGCTGGCCGGCATTGCGCGGGGCGCGGTGGATGCGGCATGCGCCTGATCCGCGTGTTCGTCGAATCCTTGCTTGCACCCGGTGCGCGCATCGAGACCGCCGGCACAGCCGCCGTGCATGTCACGCGGGTGCTGCGCCTGGTCGCCGGTGATCCGCTGACTGTCTTCAATGGCGACGGCAGCGACTACCCCGCCAGGCTCACGGCGGTCCGCGGTTCGCGCGTCGAAATCGAGGTGCTGCAGCGCCTGCCGGCGCGGCCGGAGTCGCCGCTGAAGATCGCACTCGTGCAGGGCATCGCGCGCACCGAGCGCATGGACCTGATCGTACAGAAGGCGACTGAACTGGGCGTGGCCGCCATCCAGCCGGTCGCGACGTTGCGCAGCGTCGTGCGGCTCGATGCGAATTCCGCGCAACGAAAGCTTGCGCATTGGCGCGGCATCGTCATCGCCGCCTGCGAGCAATGCGGTCGCGCGCGCCTGCCGGCCATCGCCCTGCCGCTGCCGCTGTCAGATTGGCTCGCGAGTCCGGCACCGGAATCCGTCCGCCGGCTGCAGCTCGCTGTCGATGCGCCCGAATCACTCGCATCAACAGCGGCCGGCGCGGCCGCCATCGAATTGCTGATTGGTCCTGAGGGCGGTCTCGATGAGAACGAGCGGATATCGGCCGCGGGCGCGGGTTATCGACGCTGCTCCATCGGCCCACGCGTGCTGCGCACCGAGACGGCAGCGCTCGCTGCGCTCGCGGTGCTGCAGGCAAACGCGGGTGACCTGTGCTGAACCCGATGCATGATCACACCGCGCCGGCGGACCGCGGACTGCGCTTGCTGCTGGATCCGTATCTTTGCTTCGGCCCGGGCTCGGAATCGATCTGGCCGACGATCTCTGCGATTGCGGCGCGCGCAGCTGCGCTCGGGCTCGCGCTCTGTGTCGAGGAACGAAGCTGGACCGAGGCTGGCAGCGATCCGGACGTCCTGCGACGCGGCGTTGATCTCGCGCGCTTTGAGCCACTCACACGCATCGACGAACTGCCGCTGCCGAGTCCGCGCGACCTCAAGGAGCGCTTCATGCCGGCGCGCAGCGAGCTCGACCAGACCGACCTGCGCCTGCTGGGCGCACTGCTTGCACGCCGCGCAGAGTTTCTGGTCGCGGAAGACGGGCGCTTGCACCGGCTGGCACGGCGCGCCGGCCTCGGCGAGAGTGTCATCACGCCCTGGGACACACTCGCCTGGCTCGATTCACTCGCGGGCCGGCCACGGGAGCTGTCCGTCGCCGAGGCCGATTTGCCCGCAGCGCTTGCCGATCCGGCGCTGGCACGCATGCTCGCGGAGGATTGCGAGCCCTTCGATCCCTATTTTGCATCGCGACTCGGCGCCCCCGGCACCCGCCTGTTGCTTGCGAGTGAGGGCGGCGCCACGGTTGCGATCGGCCTGCTGGTCGAGGAAGCCGGCGACCTCGTGCTCGCCGCACTGGCAAGCACGGACTTGGCGGGTGGTCATCGCGCCCTGGAACCAGTCGTTGCCGCGGCACTCGCGACGGCCAGGCGGCAGCGGGCAGGCCTGACGGCGCTCCTGACGGCGCGCGAGGATCACGGCTTGTTGCTGCTGGACGAGCTTGGATTCGAGCGCCGGGGCCGCGACCGGCAAGGTCGCGAGATCCTGAGCCACGCGCTTGACGATGCGGCGGTGCGCCCCGCAGCGGGGCAGCAGGCCTGGTTGCTGCCGCACGATGCCACGAGCACCGGCGGCATGATCCGCCGGCAACTCCTGTGCACCCGCTCAGCGCAGGAACCCTCCGGCGGCGATCTGCTGCTCTTTCACCAGCAAGCGCCCGGCACCAGCCGTCCGGCCTCGATCACGGCAGCGGCGAGGGTCATGCGCACGCAACAGGCACGGGATCTCGCGGGATTGCTGGTTCTGACCGCGGGACGCGACGGCGCATCGATGACCTGCCAGCGTGAACTGCTGGATTCGGGAGCCGTATCGGTGATGGACCTGCATTGGCTCGGCCCGCTGGCGCGGCCGCTCGCGCTGTCGGCGCTCGTCGAACGGGGAATCATCGCCTCGACGCCGGCGCTCGCACTTCGCCTCGAGCCGGATGCGCTGCGCCGCCTCGCCCCGGAGCTCGTACTCGCCTAGGGACGAACCCCGTCAGGCGGCGGTGACCGTCGTTTCGTCCGCGATCATCTCCTCGAGCCGCTCGAGGTCCGGAATCAGCGGCAGCTCATTGACCATCCGCACCTGGCAAAGCACGGGGCTGCGTTCGGGAAAAGTTCGCGAGGAATCCGGTGTGACAACGGCGGGACTCACGCGCACCAGCTGCGGGAAGCCCTGCGTCGCGATGCCGAAGTGCCCGGCCGGAAGCTTCTGGCCAAGACAGCTGAAGATCACGATTCGCGTGCGGCCGCCGATCACCGGAATGCGCTTGCCGCATGCCCCCTCGAAAGACACCACCGGAATCCCGCGGCCATTCCAGGCTGCGATGCCGAGATACCAGGGTGGCGCACCCGGCATTTCCTGCAAGGGCTGGAAACCGGTGACTTCGGCGACGCAGGCGCGCGGCACCAGCAGGCGCTCGTCGAGCAGCGGCACCAGCAGCCCGTAGAGTTCCTGTTCGGCGTTCAATGTGTCGTCCGCCGCACCAGCGGCTCGATCGCCTGCAGCAACTGCCCTTCCTGATAGGGCTTGCCGAGGTATTCATTGACACCGAGTTCGATCGCGCGTGCGCGGTGCTTTTCGCCGACGCGCGAGGTGATCATGACGATCGGTATGTCCTTCAGGCGCGGATCATTGCGCACGTGCGAGGCCACTTCGTAACCATCCATGCGCGGCATCTCGATGTCGAGCAGGATCACGTCCGGAATCTCGTCCTGCAGCACCGACACGGCTTCGAGACCGTCCTTCGCCGTGACGACCCGCATGCCATTGCGCTCCAGCAGCCGCTGTGTCACGCGGCGCACCGTGATTGAATCGTCCACGACCAGCGCAAACACGCGCCGATCCGTCTGCGCTGCCAGTCGCGGTTCCTGGGCACCCCGCTGACGCCATTCGGAACGCACCAGCGCGCCGACATCGAGAATCACACAGATCCTGCCGTCGCCGAGGATCGTCGCGCCCGAAATGCCGCGGATGCCGGAAATCTGCGGTCCCACCGATTTCACGACGATCTCTCTGCTGCCGATCAGTTCATCGGTCACGATGGCTGTCGAGTGCTCGCCGGCACGCACCAGGATCACCGGCACGGCGATGTCCAGATCGGGCATCACCGACGGCGTGCCGCCGACGATGACAGCCAAGTGCTGGAAGCGGTATTTCTGGCCGCCGTAATCGAAGCCCGCGGCGTCATCTGCCAGATGACGCAGGACTTCCGAGCGCGGCACGCGCACCACGCCTTCGACGGTTGGCAGCGGCAGCGCATAGAGCTCTTCGCCGACGCGCACGATTAATGCCTGGCTGATCGCAAGCGTGAATGGCAGGCGCACCGTGAAGCGCGTGCCCTTGCCAGCTTCGGTCTCCGTGTAGAGCGAACCGCCGAGTTTCTTGATCTCGGTCGCGACGACATCCATGCCGACGCCGCGGCCCGCGGATTGCGTGACCTTGCCGGCCGTGGAGAAGCCCGGCTCGAGAATCAGTTGCAGCGCCTGTTCGTCGGACAATTCCTGCTTCGGCGTCATCAGGCCTAGAGAAACCGCGCGGTCGCGAACCGCCTTGAGATTCACGCCGCCGCCGTCATCGGCCACCGTGATGACGACCTCGGAGCCTTCCCGCCGCAAGGTGAGCTCGATGAGACCGGTCTCCGACTTGCCTGCAGCCACGCGCTCCGCCGGCAATTCGATGCCGTGCACGATGGCGTTGCGCAACATGTGTTCGAACGGCGCCAGCATATGCTCAAGCACCTGCCGGTCGAGTTCGCCGGCTGCGCCGGTGACGTGCAGCTCGGCCTTCTTGCCCATTTCGGCTGCAGCCTGGCGCACGATGCGGGTAAGGCGCTGCACATGGCGCTGGAACGGCACCATGCGCGTGCGCATCAGGCCACCCTGCAGTTCGGAGACGATGCGCCCCTGCTGGATCAGCAGGTTCTGCGCCTCGCGTGTCTGGGTCACCAGCAGGCTCTGGACGCTCGCGACGTCGGAACTGGTCTCGGTCAGCGCGCGCGAGTACTGCTGGATCGACGAGTAGCGGTCGAGTTCGAGGGGATCGAAATCGTCGCGCCGGGTTCCCTGATCGACATGGCGGTGGAGGATCTGGGCCTCGGTTTCGATTTCGAGCTTGCGCAGCTGGTCTTTCAGCCGCTGCACGACGCGGCCGAGTTCCGCCAGGTTGAAATCCACGGATGCAAGCTGTTGCTCGAGTCGCGCGCGGAAGATGCTGACTTCGCCCGCGGCATTCAACATGCTGTCGAGAAGTTCGGCATCGACGCGTGCGACCTCACCACGATCCACGCCCGTGTCGCGGATCGGCAGGCCCGAGATTGCCGGTGGCGCTGCGGCCATGGGACCCATATCCGCTGCCATTGCCACGGCTTCCGATGCGGTTTCCGCCGCGGCCTCCGGTTCGGGCTCAGGCTGGAACGCGACCGGCGAGGCCACGGGCACCGGCGCCTCCACGGGTGGCGGCGCAACGACGGGTGCCGGCGCAGGCCGCGGCGTTTCCGCAGTCTTTGCGGGCTCCGCCGGCCGTGCGCGACCGATCATGCGAATGCGCGTGATGAGATCGCGCGCCGGTTCGACCGGTCGACCCGCGCCGACGTAGTCGCGCATGCGATTCAGCTCGTCGAGACTCGACTGCAGCACTTCGAGGCTGCGGTCATCGAGATGCGCCGTGTCATCACCGACATGCATCAGCAGCCACTCGACCTCATGGCTCAAATCACCCATGGCGCTGATGCCGGCCATGCGCGCACCGCCCTTCAGCGTATGCAATGCACGCTGCAATTCGACCATCCGCTCGCGGCTGCCTCGTTCGGCCCGCAGGGCGTCGAGTGCGGCGTCGGCAGATTCGAGGAGCTCGGTCGCTTCTTCGCCAAAGATTGCGGCGATGTCGGGGTCGTAATCCTCGGTGCGCGCCGGCTTCGGTGTCTCCGGGGCAGGTTCTCCGGCTTGCAGGTAGGGCGGCGCGCCGACGATGCCTGTGTCGCCCGTCCGCTTTGGCAACAGCCCGTGCACATCACGCTCCGGCACCACGGCGTGGGCCAGCGCGCCGGGTACCAGCGATTCGATCGACAGTGGCGGCGGTGGCGGCGGCGGCTGGACTACCGCCGGCGGCGACACGTCGGGCACCTCGGGCGGGGCCTCGATCGTCGCTGCCATCTCTGGCGGCGCCTCGGCGAGACGGCGCTCGAGTGCCGCATCCTGCTCCTCGATGCGGCTCACCAGACGATCCAGATTGGTGAAACGGCCAGTGGACTCGTGCACTGCCGTCAGGATGTCCTCGAAACCCACGACGCAGTCGGCGAGGACCGCGAGGCCGGCCTCGTCGAAACAGCTGTCGTGATCAAACATGCGCCGCAACCAGCGATGCAGGGGCTCTGCCAGCCGGATGCTGTGGCGGATTTCCGCAGTGCGTGAAGCACCACGCAATGTATGGCAGGCGCGGTAGAGATCTTCGGTCACGACGTGCGTGCCGGGAGCAAGCCAGGCATGGCGAAGATAGGCGCGGATCACTTCCAGATGACTCTGCACTTCCTTCTGGTAGATCTCCTGCAGCGAAGTATCGCCACCCTCGGCATAGGCAGCAGGTCTTCCCAGCCAGGCATCTTCATCCGGCGCCGCCGGTGCCGGCGGCGGTTCGGGCGCTTCCTCGACAGCGGGCGGCTGCGCCACTGCAACCGCTGGCTCTGGCGCCGCAACGGATTCGGGCAGCGCGGCAAGCTGCTGCGTCATTGTGCCCTGCGGGAGCCTCTCGATGACCTGCGTCGGTTCGTAGGCCGCAATCGCCCGCGCTTCTTCTTCACGCGCGACCCGACCGGGTGCCCTCTGGCGGCCGGCATGTTCATCCGCGCGCATCATGATCGCGTCGACGCCCACCACCCTCGCAGACCGTCCCTCGAACTCGGCAACCAGCTTTGGCAGCATGTCGACGGCATCCCGGAGAATCGTGAGTATCAGGGCGGAACGTTCCCGCGTGCCGTCGATGATGCGGTTCAACAGGTTTTCGATCGACCAGGAGAAATCGCCGATGCGAGCGGCACCGACCACTCGTCCGCTGCCTTTCAGCGTGTGAAATGCGCGGCGTACGCGGGTCAGCGATTCTCGATCCGACGCATTCTCCTCCCACAAGGGGAACAGGCGCCCGATTGTCGCAATCTCCTCCCGCGCTTCCTCGATGAAGAGCGCAACCAGTTCCGGATCGGCGGTCTGGCGCAGCGCCATCGCAGCAGGTGGCGCGGTCACCGGCGGGGTCTTCACTTCCATCACCGGCAGCAACGGCGCGCCTCCGGCGACGATATGGTCGAGTGCCTGCAGGCACCGTTCGGCATTGTCCAGCATGTACCAGGGATCGCCGCGTCCCGCCTGCAGCGTCTCCATGTAGTACTCGATGCCAACGATCGCATCGGCCAGCCGGTCGATGAAATCTTCGCTGCGCGGCTTCGCGCCGGGCCCGACGACGGCTGCGACATGCTCGCCGATTCGACGCATGACTTCCATCGCGCGATTACGGCCGAGCAGCAGCAGCCCCGCCGTGATACCCCGGGCGAGCACAGGCGCCGCGTCCGCCCGGACCGGGTCGGCGACCGGATCCAGCGACTGGCTCAGCAACTCCTTGATGCGCGCGAGATTCACGATGCACTCGCGCAATACGGCGTCGGTGACCTGGCGGAATTCCGGATCCGTTTCCGCGCCGGCAGCCGGAGCGCCGGGCGGCATGATCAGGCGCACGAGCGCGTCGTCCAGGCCATCTTCGATGCCGATCAATGTGGCCGCGATGTCTATCAGCTTGTCCTGACCGGCGGCAGCACGACGGCCGATGATGTCGGCCAGGCGCGAAAGCTCGCCCTGCACCAGCTCGCGCATCGAGCCGAGGCCGAGCACCGCGAGCGTGTCGCCAATCTTCTTCAGCAGCTCGACCTGCGGTGCGAGCTCCTCGGGCGGGCCGCCCTTGCGCGTATAGAGGTCGAGCGCGTCCTTGATGCGGCCCAGATCTTCCTTGATCGCTGCGGCAACCGTGCGCATCAGTCGCACCGAGGGCGCCGAAAGCGACTCCCGCTCCTGTTCGACGGATTCGTCAACCGGCAGCAGCTCATTGAGACGGAACGAAGCGCGTACCGCGTCTATGCGTTCACCGCTGGTCTCGACGCGCGCGACATAGAACAGCAGATTGTTCAGCAGCTCGATCGGCGGACGCTCGGCGTAGGCCGTTTCGCCGAGTTCATAGAGGCGCCGCAGCTCGCGGTCCGCGTGGCCGAGCAGCCGCTTGACGGTCACGCTCGGCGGCAAGCCCCCGGCGCGCAGCGCGTCGAGCAAGGCGCCCACCACCCACCAGAGCTGGTAGACCGCCGCGGTGGTCGCCACCCCCTCGAGCCGCGCGGCGGCTTCGGACATGGAGGCGAGGCCGGACTCCGGTTTCTCGCCGCGGATAAACGCGAGCAGTCCGGCCTGGAACTTCGGACGCGCCCGGCGTGCCCATTGCGGCACGGTCAGCTTCGGCTCGCCAGCACCCTGCTCGCGGCCCGTCGGCGCCTTCTCCGAACTCAGGTTCAGCGAGAGCAGGGTCCCTTCCGAAAGGAGCGGCGCTCCGCGCACGGCGCGCAGGTCATTGAGCAGCGGCAGCAGCACGAGTGCCAGGTCGCGGCCACCGCCAAGCACCCGCTCGAGATAGGCGGGTAGCTGGACACTGGAGCGCATCAGGGCATCGAGCCCGTCGACCAGTTGTCGCGCATCGGTGTTGTTTTCTGCGATCCAGCGCGCCGTCTGCTCCATCTCTTCCGCGAGCAGCGCCGCGCCGTAGACTTCGACCACGCGCAGCACGCCGCGTGCGGCGTGCAGCAACGTAGCCGCCTGCGCGACCGGTGCCTTGTCGGCTGGCGTTTCGGCGGAGGCCTCCAGCGCGATGCGGACCTCGTTCAGGGTCGTCGCGAGTTCGCGCGCGACCAGATGCAGCGCCTGCTCGTTGACCGAAGGAAAGTCCGCCACGCCTGCTCAGCCTCCCGCGCTGGCGATGCGCCTCGATTGCGCGTCGTCCGGATTGACCGGCGCCGGCGCGGCAGCACGTCGTGCTGCCGCGGGAAGTTCCTGCGGCAAACGGAAGCCCGCCGCCGACTTGCGAAGTTGCGCCGACAGCTCGGCAAGCCGCCCGATGGCATTCGACGTCGCACTCGTATTGTCCGCGGTCTGCTGGCTGATCTCGCGCAGCACCTGCATGGTGCGCGAGATGTGCGACGAGGTTGCGGCCTGCTGACGCGCGCTGGCGGATATGTTTTGCACCAGCTGGGCAATCTGCTTGGAGACATCCTCGATCTCGCCGAGGGCTGCGCCCGCATTTTCCGCGAGCAACGCGCCGCCAACGACGTCGGTGGTCGTGCGCTCCATCGATACCACGGCTTCATTGGTATCGGTCTGGATCGTGCGAACCAGCACTTCGATCTGGCGGGTCGCGTGCCCGGCGCGCTCGGCGAGCCGCTGAACCTCGTCGGCGACCACCGCGAAGCCACGACCCGATTCACCGGCCATCGATGCCTGAATGGACGCGTTCAGCGCCAGGATATTGGTCTGCTCCGCGATGTCGTTGATCAACTCGACGATGTTGCCGATCTCCTGCGAGCTCTCGCCGAGGCGCTTGATGCGCTTGGAGGTGTCCTGGATGTTCTCGCGGATCGTATTCATGCCGTCGATCGTGCGCCGCACCGCATCGCCGCCCTTGTGCGCGACATCCACCGCATGACGCGCCACATCGGCGGAGCGTTCCGCGTTACCGGATACTTCTTCGATTGACGTCGCCATGGCGCTCACCGCGTCGGTCGCCGCGGCCACCTGGCGCGACTGCGCAACGCTTGCCTTGGCGAGATGCCCGGCCGCCGCCTGTGTCTGGCGCGCCGCCGAGTCGAGCTGCATTGCCGTGTCGTTGATAGTCGCCACCAGCTCGCGCAGCGCCTCGATCGCGTAGTTGATCGAGTCCGCAATCGCGCCCGTGATGTCGTCGGTCACTGTTGCCTGCACCGTCAGGTCGCCATCCGCAAGGCTCGACATTTCATCGAGCAGGCGAAGAATGGCGTCCTGATTGCGCCGGTTGCGCTCCGCCTCCTGGTCTGCCACGCGGCGCACGCCTGCCGCCGAGACCCAGGCGACCAGCGCTCCGGCCAGCATCAGCGCCGCGAGCAACACTGCGACCAGCGCCGGATAGGGCCCGGCGAAGGGACCGGTGTCAGCGTCGGCCATCGACTGCTGCTCCAGCGACTTCGACAGCTTGTCGGAGGCGGTCGAAAGCGCTCCGCTCGCGCGCTGTGCCGCCGCCAGCGTTCCGGCGCGTTCGAGCGCGCCCTGCAGCTGTTTCTCATAGGCCGCAAAGGCATCGCGCGCATCCGCCAGGCGGGTCGCAGCTTCGCCCGAAAGCGCGGGCACGCCGGCGGTCTGGTCAAGACCGGCCAGTCCCGCGAGGAACTGGCTGAGCAGGGCCGTATTCTCGGTGATGCGCCGCGCGATCGCGACCGAGTCTCCCGAGACATCAGCGAGCTGCTGCAGGTCGTCACCGGCACGCTGGGCGACCGATTCAAAGCGCGGCAATGCACGCAATGCGACCGCGCCACCCGGCGCGGAAACGGCATTGCCGGTGGCTGCCAGCACGCGCCCAAGGGCAGTGCGCGATTCCTCGGACCAGGTCTTCAGTTCACGGGCCGCGTCGCGGCCGGCCAGAACCTGTTTCGAGTCCTCCAGCACGGCATTCCAGCCCTGTTCTCCGCCGAGCCGCTTCGCACTCGGGCTCGAAAGTGCCGCGAATGCCGCGCGGCCCTGCTCGATGTCGGCGAGCAGCTTCTCAAGCCGCGCGCGCGACTGCGCCAGTTTCTCGAATGCCGCATCGTCGCCGCGGCCGGCCGCCGCCGCCTGCGTCTGCAAGGCCCCCGCCAGCACTGTGAGTTCCGCCAGATGGGAGCGGTAGTTCCGGTCCTGCTCGTGAGCGCGGCCCGACAGCAGCAGGAACGCCGCCGCCATCAACGACAGCAGCAGGCCACCCCACAGCATCACCGGCATCCATTTCGACGCCTGTTGCCTGTCAGGCATGTTGGCCATGCATCCTGTCCTTCACCATGTCACTGCTCACGAAGAGCCGTGCAGGAATGCCGGGCTTTCGACCAGCGTCCGCAGGCTCAGAACGGGCCAGGCTTCGCTTCCACGGCGGAACGAACCGGCCAGATAATGTTCGCAGCGAATGAGCGTCGGCGGCGCTTCGGGATTGAACTCGCGATCGGCGAAGCGCCGGAATCCGAGCACCTCGTCGACGATGAGGCCGGCCGGCACTTCGCGGTGGTTCACGACGATCACGCGGGTATTGCGTCCGCTCACCGATTCTCCACTGCCAAAATACTGTTTCAGGTCGATCAAGGGCAGCAACTGGCCACGCACATTCGCAAGACCCCGTATCCATGGCCGCGCCCCGGGGACCCGCGTGACCGGCGCCGGCACACCCATGACTTCGCGTGCCTCATCGCGTGCCACGAGAAATGTCTCCCCGCCCATCCGAAATGCCACACCGATCCATTCCTGGCCTGCCGCACCATCGCGCGCGCCGGCTGCCACCTCGCGCGCCCGTTGCTCCAACGCCAGCAGCAGCTCGAATGGCTGATCGCGCAGTGCCCTCAGGGTCGGCTCATGCTGCATCCGCTCAGCCTGTCAAGAGCGCAGCCTGCGCTTTCTCCACCAGCTGCGCTGGTGTCACCGGCTTGACGAGGAAATCCACTGCGCCCTGGCGCATGCCCCAATAGCGGTCGGATTCCTGACTCTTGCTCGACACCATGATGACCGGAATAGCGCGGGTTGCGGGGTCGTTCGCCAATGTGCGGGTCGCCCTGAATCCGTCGACGCCCGGCATGACGATGTCCATGAGTATCAGGTCGGGGCGCATCTCGCGCGCCTTGCGGATCCCCTCCGCGCCGTCTGCGGCCGATTCGGTCTCGAAGCCATGACTCTCGAGCATGCGCCGCATCTGGAACACCTCGGTCGGCGAGTCATCGATGATGAGGATCAGCGCCATGATTTCTATTCCGTCTCTCCGCCATCGCCACGGTTGACATGCCGTTCGATTGCGGACAGAAGCTCGTCACGGGTAAAAGGCTTCGTCAGGTAATGTTCCGAACCGACAATCCTGCCACGCGCACGGTCGAACAGCCCGTCCTTGCTGGACAGCATGATGACCGGGATCGCGCGGAACACCTTGTTGTGCTTGATCAGCGAGCAGGTCTGGTAGCCGTCCAGGCGCGGCATCATGATGTCCACGAACACGATGTCGGGCTGGTGGTCGGCAATCTTCGACAGCGCGTCGAAGCCGTCCACCGCCGTGAACACCTCGCAGCCCTCCTTGGCCAGCAGCGTTTCCGCCGTCCGGCGTATTGTCTTGCTGTCGTCGATGACCAGCACCTTCAGCCCGCTAAGGCGATGCCCGTCACTGACGGCCGCTGCACTTTCCATCGGGTACCTCCGGCCCCGGCGCTGCTCCGGCCGGGCGCTAGTTATGCTCGCCTGGAGTCGCCCACGGTTTCGACGCCGGAGCGGCCTCCTTTTAACATATCGGTCCACCCCCTGCCACGGCGGAACCCGGTCCGGTCAGGCAGTCGGGACGATGGACAGGTGTACTATGACAACGCCCCCTAACGTGCAGTATCCGCGTCACATTCCCGTCAATCGGCCGGAGCCGTCCTGATGCGAGACCGCCAGAGCCTTGCCGTGCTGATGGACCCGCTCGAAACCATCAACCCGGCGAAGGATTCGACGATCGCCATGCTCACTGCTGCCGCCCGCCGCGGCTGCGCAACCTGGTGCTTCGGACAAGCAGATCTCTGGGTACGCGACGGGCACGCTATCGCCCGGCTGCGGCCACTGGAAGTCGTCGGGGATGGCAAGGAATGGTACCGCACGGGAGAGCCGGTGGTTCGACCATTGTCCGGAATCGATGCCGTGCTGATGCGCAAAGATCCGCCATTCGATCTGGAATACATCTACACGACCTACCTGCTGGAGCGCGCCGAGGTCGAGGGTGTGCTGGTGGTGAACCGCCCGCAGGGCCTGCGCGACATGAATGAGAAGGTCTATACGGCCTGGTTTCCAGACTGCTGCGCACCGACGCTGATCACCCGCGACATGGACGGCATGCAGGCTTTCCTTGCCGAGCACGGCCGTATTGTCTGCAAGCCGCTGCACAGCATGGGGGGCCGTTCGATCTTTACGCTGGCTGCCGGCGACAAGAACGCAAGAGTCGTGTTCGAAACGCTGACGGAATACGGCACGCACTACGCAATGGTCCAGCGCTACCTGCCGGAGATCGCCGAGACCGGCGATGCGCGCATCCTGCTGGTCGACGGCGAGCCGGTGCCGCACGCCCTCGCGCGCATGCCCGGCCCGTCCGATCATCGCGGCAACCTCGCGGCCGGCGCCAAGGGCATCGGCCGGCCGTTGAACGACCGCGACCGCTGGCTGTGTTCGCGCATCGGTCCGGTCCTGCGCGACCGCGGCATGCTGTTCGTGGGTCTCGACGTCATTGGCGGCTTCGTGACCGAGATCAATGTCACAAGCCCGACCGGTATCCGCGAACTGGAGGCCCAGCATGGCCATGACATCGCGGGCAGCCTGATTGACGCCTTGCTTGCCAGGATTGCTCGCGCTTGAGCGATTTCGCCGATGCACAAGCGGCACGCGCGACACCGGACGACCGGCTGCTCGTCACGCTGTTCCTGGTCGGGCTCTTTCACCTGATCGTGATCCTCGGCATCACCTTCACGCAGCCAAAGCGCGATGACTCGCTGGTTCCGACCCTCGACGTGATGCTGGTCGCGGAAACGCTGCCAGAGGCGCCGGTCAACGAGCGGGCCACCTACCTGTCGCAACGCACCCAGCAAGGCAGTGGCAATGAGGCAGACACGACGCGCCAACCAGGCACCGCGGGCGCGGACGAAGCGTCGCCGGGCGACGTCGAAGGCCGCGCCGACCTGCAGGCACCCGCCGGTCCTGCGGGAGGCGAGGCCAGCATCCTGACCGGCGCAGACCGCGGGTCGCGACTCATTGGGGATGCCAGAGTTGCGGCGGTGTCATTGCCCTCATTGCCACGGATGGTGCTGGCCGGCAGCCAGTCGCCCCTGGCCGGCGTCGACGATGACTCCGAACTCGAACTCAAGGGTGACCGGCGGCGCGAACTGCTGGTCACCCCGAGCACACGGGCCTCGGATGTCGCCGTATATCTCGATTCCTGGAAGCGCCGCATCGAGCAGGTGGGCACCGTGAACTTCCCGAACGAGGCGCGCCGCCGCTCCATGAGCGGCAATCCGGTGATCGAGGTGGTGCTGGCCGCGAATGGCGGTCTCGTCAGCGCGCGGGTACGGCGCACCAGCGGTCATCCCGAACTCGACAATGCCGCGATCGCGATTCTGAAGCTTGCGACGCCATTTGAGGCGTTTCCGGCTGAATTGGCCGCCCGCCATGACATGCTGCGCTTCGCGTACGAATGGCAATTCGTCGGCGGCCGCCTGGCTGGCTCAGCGGTCGAGGTGCCGGCACGCTGATCCGCATTAAGTCAGCCCGCACGCAGTCTTTGACCGCCGCCAAGCAGCGACCGATACTACAAGCCATGGCAAGTGGCGCCTACCTGAACAATCAGCTGCTGGTCGCGATGCCCTCGCTCGCGGACCCCAATTTCTCACAGAGCGTCACGCTGGTCTGCGAGCACACCGATCAGGGTGCGCTCGGCATCATGATCAATCGACCGCTCGAGATGAAGATGTCCGAAGTCCTGGAGCAACTCTCGCTGACAAGCGATGATGCGCGCCTGCGTGACATGCCGGTGCTGCGTGGCGGGCCGGTCCAGAATGACCGCGGCTTCGTGCTGCATCGCCCCGGCCCGCACAGCTGGGATTCGACGCTGACAATTTCCGATACGCTGCATGTGACGACCTCACGTGACGTGCTGGCCGCCATGGCGCGTGGCGAGGGTCCGGCTCAGGCCGTGGTCGCGCTTGGTTACGCGGGTTGGGACGCGGGCCAGCTCGAGGATGAGGTGCTGCAAAACGCCTGGCTGACGGTGCCCTGCGACGAATCGCTGATTTTCGACCTGCCATTCGAGCAGCGCTGGCACGCGGCCGCACGGTTGCTGGGCATCGATTTGTCCCGCATAAGCCTCCAGGCGGGGCGCGCCTGACGGATGCCCGCGCCGGCCACGCGCACGGTGCTCTCTTTCGACTACGGACTACGGCGCATCGGCGTCGCGGTCGGCAACACGCTGACCGGAACCGCCGAGGCACTCGCGACCATCGATGCCTTTGATGGCGAGCCCGACTGGCGCGCGATCAGCCGCTGTGTCGCCGACTGGCGTCCCGCGGCGATCGTGGTCGGCGTTCCCTATAATATGGCTGGCCAGGACGCCAGGCTCACGACAGCTGCGCTCAGATTCGCCGACCAACTCGGCGAGCAGTATCAGATCGAGGTTCACCGGGTGGATGAAAGACTTTCGTCGCGTGAGGCGGAAGATGATCTGCGCGAGCGACGTCGCAGTGGCAGCAAGACACGCCGCGTGCGGCGCGGCGACGTGGATCGCGAGGCCGCGCGCATCCTGCTGCTGCAATGGCTGAGGGCGCAGCCAGGCGAACCGGCCCGATGACACAGCCGCTGCAACAAGTCGACGCCAGCGGCCGGCTGCGCCACCTGGTCACGCTCGATGGTCTCGATGCCGGCCTGATGCGCGAATTGATGGCGCGGGCCAGGGCTTATCTGTGCCAGCCCGGCCAATTGGCGGTACATGGCGACGACCTCCGCGGCTGGACAGTCGCAAACCTCTTTTCCGAACCTTCGACGCGCACCCGCGCGTCGTTCGAGCTTGCCGCACTGCGACTCGGCGCCGACGTCGTCAACCTCGACGTCATGCTGTCTTCCCGCGTCAAGGGTGAGTCGATCATCGACACGATCTACACGCTCGAGGCCATGCAGGTAAACGTGTTCGTGATCCGCGACGCGCAGCCGGGCATCGTCGAGTCCGTCGCGCAGCAGGTCGGCGAGCATGTCAGCGTAATTTCGGGCGGCGAGGCGCATATATCCCACCCGACCCAGGGTCTGCTCGATGCGCTGACTATCCAGCAGCTCAAGGGTGGCTTCGACAACCTGACGGTCACGGTGGTCGGCGACATCCGCCACTCGCGCGTCGCGCGTTCTGCCCATCGCGCATTGACCGCGCTCGGCATCGCCGAGCTGCGCCTGGTCGCGCCCGAGGAGATGATGCCGGAGTCACACGAATTCCAGGGTGCGAGACGCTTTTCTTCATTCGATGAGGGATTGGCGGGCGCCGACGTGGTGATGATGCTGCGCATCCAGAAGGAGCGGATTGCCGGATCGGTGCCGACCGACATCGGCCGCTATTCCGAACACTATGGCCTGACGGCTGCAAGGCTGGCGAGAGCGAAACGGGATGCCATCGTGATGCATCCAGGACCGATGAATCGCGGCGTCGAGATCACCTCCGAAGTCGCCGATGGGCCGCAATCGGTGATCCGCCGTCAGGTCGCAAATGGTGTTGCGATGAGGATGGCCGTGCTCGCGCACATCGCGGAAGCCCGCCGCAGGCGCGCATCGTGAGCGGCGCAGCCACGACTCACCGCGGCACGATCTTCCTCGAACAGGCGGCTGTCGTCACTCATGAAGCGTTTGAAGGCGCGCAGTATGTCTTGCGGCTCCACGCACCGAAGTGCGCCGCCGCCGCGACGCCCGGCAGCTTCATCCACCTGACCTGCGGCCCCGGCCTCCCGATGCGCCGGCCGCTGTCCATCATGCGCGTCTCGGCGGCTGAGGGATGGATCGAGGTGCTCTACAAGATCGTCGGCCGCGGACTCCGCGAGCTGGCGCTGCGCAAGCCGGGCGAGGCGCTTTCCTGCCTCGGTCCGATCGGCAGCGGATTCGCCGCACATCGCAGCAGACCTCGCACGCTCATGATCGGTGGCGGCGTCGGCATCCCGCCGCTGGTCTTCCTCGCCGAGACGCTCGCCGCGCAGCCGCGCGGCGGCTGGCAGCCACTGCTGCTGATGGGCTCGGAGCTGCCATTTCCGTTTCGTACCGGCACCGCGACCATCAGCGTCGCCGGCATGTCGCGCGAAGCAACCGCCTGCATCCCCGAGCTCGAGGATCGTGGCGTGCCCAATCGCCTTGCGAGTCTCTCCGGATTCTCCGGCTGCCACGCGGGCTATGTAACTGACCTGGCGCAGATCTGGCTGGCGAGCCTCGCCCCCGCGCAGCGCACCGAGGTCGAGTTGTTTGCCTGCGGGCCGAAACCGATGCTGCAGGCTGCGGCAGCACTCGCGCGAAGCCACAATCTGCCCTGCCAGGTGTCGCTCGAGGAAAACATGGCCTGCGCGGTGGGCGGCTGCGCGGGCTGCACCGTGCTCGTGCAGGCGCCCGACGGCCCGGCGATGAAACGCGTCTGTGTCGACGGCCCGGTCTTCGACGCGGCGACCGTTTTCACGATTTAACAAGGACCGAAAGCCGGAACGAACCCGGCGCGCGGCGGCGCGCAGCGACTACCCGAAGTTGATGCGGGTCTCGAGGTTGGAGCGCGAGTCCGCGTTGTTCAGCGCTTCCTCGATATCGATGCGCCCGTCCTTGTAAAGATGCAGCAGCGCCATGTCGTAGTTCTGGATGCCGCGCTCATTGGAAGCGAACATCGCCTCCTTGACGCCGATGACATCGCCTTTCTTGATCAGGTCCTGGATGTGCGGCGTGTTCAGCATCACTTCAACGGCCGCGCAACGTTTGTTGTTGCGGCCGCGAACCAGACGCTGCGACACAATGGCCCGCAGGTACTGCGACAGGTCGAGGAAGATCTGCGCGTGCTGGTCACGCGGGAACATGTTGATGATGCGATCCAGGGTCTCGGCGCAGTTATTCGCATGCAGCGACGCGATGCACAGGTGCCCGGTGCCGGACAGCGTGATCGCAGCCTCCATCGTCTCGCGGTCACGGATCTCGCCGATCAGGATCACGTCAGGAGCGGCGCGCATCGCGGCGCGCAGCGCCCTCGGGAATGTACGGGTGTCGAGCCCGACCTCGCGCTGATTGACGATCGACTTGCGGTTCTGGTGCAGGAACTCGATCGGGTCCTCGATCGTCAGGATGTGGTCTGCGCAGTTTTCATTGCGGTGATTGATCATCGCGGCGATCGTCGTGGACTTGCCGGCGCCGGTTGCGCCGACCATCAGCACCAGGCCGCGCTTCAGCATCGCAAGCTCGCGCACCGTGTCCGGCAGCCCCAGCAGATCAAGCCTGGGCGTATCCACACTGATGTATCGCAGCACCAGCGCCGGGTAACCGCGCTGATGAAACACGGCCGCACGGAACCGGCCGACACCGGGCTCCGAAATCGCGAAGTCGATTTCGAGTTCGTTCTGGAAATGCTCAAGCTGCTCGGCGCTCATCAGGCCATGGGCGATGTTGCGCACCGTCTCGGCGCTCAACACCTGCTTGTTGATCGGGTAAATGAGCCCCTCGATTTTTATCTTGACCGGGGCATTGGACGTGAAGAAGAGATCCGATGCCTTCTTCTCGGCCATCAGCTTCAGCATCGGCTTGATGTTGAACTGTCCCGACTCGGCCACCGGAGCGATCGCCGAGTCGGTTGCCGGTTCAGTAGAGCTTGCCCTCGTTGGACTCATCAACGATCCTCAATGTACTGGATGCTTCCGCCTGCAAGCGGTCTTCGCGCTTGCTCTCGAGCTTGATGCGCAGCCGCAATTCGTTCTTGGAATCGGCGTTGCGCAGGCCTTCCTCATAGGAGATCTGTCCGGCCTCAAAGAGCTCGAACAACGCCTGGTCGAATGTCTTCATGCCGAGCCGGTTCGACCGCGACATGACTTCCTTGATCTTCGCCACTTCGCCGCGGAATATCAGGTCGGAGATCAGCGGTGTGCCGATCATGATTTCCATCGCGGCGATGCGGCCCTCGGCCTTCTCGCGCGGCACGAGGCGCTGCGACACCATCGCGCGAATATTCAGCGACAGGTCCATCAGCAATTGCTCGCGCTTCTCCTCGGGGAAGAAGTTGATGATGCGGTCGAGCGCCTGGTTCGAGCTGTTCGCATGCAGGGTCGCGAGCACCAGATGGCCGGTCTCGGCGAACTGGATGCCGTATTCCATCGTCTCGCGGTCGCGGATTTCGCCGATCATGATGACGTCCGGCGCCTGGCGCAGCGTGTTCTTCAGCGCCGTGTGCCAGCTCTCGGTGTCCACGCCGACCTCGCGATGCGTGACGACGCAGCCGCGGTGCTGATGCACGTATTCAACCGGGTCCTCGATCGTGACGATATGGCCACGGGTCTTCTCGTTCCGGTAGCCGACCATCGAGGCGAGCGTCGTCGACTTGCCGGAGCCGGTTGCGCCAACCACGATCACGAGGCCGCGCTTGGACATCACGATGTCCTTCAGTATCGGCGGCAACTCGAGTTCCTCGATCGTGGGGATCTTGGAGTTGATCTGCCGGATCACGCATCCGGTATGGCCCTGCTGCTGGAATGCGCTGACGCGAAACCGGCCAATCCCAGGCGGTGCGATCGCGAAATTCGCCTCCTTGGTCGCGTCGAATTCGCGCGTCTGCCGGTCATTCATGATCGAGCGCACCAGCACGGCGCTCTGTTCCGGCGACAGCGCCTGTTCAGTCTGCGGCCGAACCTCGCCGTCAACCTTGATCGCCGGCGGGAAACTCGCAGTGATAAAGAGGTCCGAGCCCTTGCGGTCGACCATCCGCCGCAGCAGGTCCTGCATCAGTCTGATTGCCTGTTCGCGATCCATTCCGTTCTCCCGTGTACGGCGTGCCGCCTACACTGTGTCCTTGTTCGCCGCCTTGTACCGCGCTTCTTCCTTCGCGATCAGGCCCTTCGCCAGCATTTCGGTCAAGCACTGATCGAGCGTCTGCATGCCCTGCGCGTTGCCGGTCTGAATCGACGAGTACATCTGCGCGATCTTGTTCTCGCGGATCAGATTCCGGATTGCCGGCGTCGCGATCATGATTTCATGCGCGGCGATCCGGCCGCCACCGAGGCGTTTCAGCAGCGTCTGCGAAACCACCGCACGCAGCGATTCCGAAAGCATGGAGCGGACCATCTCCTTTTCGGCCGCGGGGAAAACGTCGACAATCCGGTCCACGGTCTTGGCCGCGGAACTCGTATGCAGCGTGCCAAACACAAGATGCCCCGTCTCGGCCGCGGTGAGCGCCAGGCGGATCGTCTCCAGGTCGCGCATTTCGCCGACCAGCACGACGTCCGGGTCTTCACGGAGCGCTGAGCGCAGCGCCTCGCTGAAGCCTAGCGTGTCGCGATGTACCTCGCGCTGGTTGATCAGGCTGCGCTTCGATTCGTGCACGAATTCGATCGGATCCTCGATCGTGATGATATGGTCCGGGCGATTGACATTGACGTAATCGATCATGCCCGCGAGCGTCGTCGATTTGCCGGACCCGGTCGGGCCCGTCACCAGAACCAGGCCGCGCGGCAGCATGCAGAGATCCTTGAAGACCTTTGGCGCATTCAGGTCGTCGAGGGTCTTGATCAACGACGGAATGTTGCGGAACACTGCGCCGGCGCCGCGATTCTGGTTGAATGCATTGACGCGAAACCGCGCGAGATTCGGGATCTCGAACGAGAAGTCGGTTTCGAAGAATTCCTCGAAAACCTTCCGCTGCTTGTCGTTCATGATGTCGTACACCATGCTGTGCACTTCCTTGTGCGTCAGCGATGGCATGTTGACGCGTTTCATGTCGCCGTCCACGCGGATCATGGGCGGCACACCGGCGGACAGGTGCAGGTCCGACGCATTGTTCTTGACTGCAAAGGCCAACAGTTGGGCGATATCAACGGCCATCAGTACTCCCTGTCTCGGCGCGCACCGCGAGGACCCCCCGGTCCACTCGTCGGCAGCTCGGGACCAGACGCAGTATAGCCCCGACACGAGCACTCCAATATGTTAACTGCTCCTCAGAATCAGGCTCAAAGACTCGGTTATTTGCGCGAAAAGATCACTGAAGCGGCCCGAGCCGCAAGCAGGGATGCAGCCACCATCAGGCTGATCGGCGTCGCCAAGTCACAACCGCTGGCGCGCCTCGTGGCGGCCGTCGAATGCGGCCTGACGGACATCGCCGAAAACTACCTGCAGGAGGCGCGGGAGCACATCGCCGCACTGCAGGGCCGGGCGCTCACATGGCATTTCATCGGCGCGTTGCAAAGCAACAAGACGCGGCCGGTCGCCGAATTGTTCGACTGGGTGCATACCGTCGATCGCCTGAAAATCGCCGAGCGCCTCGCCGAGCAACGCCCGCGGGCGCTCCCGCCGCTGGCCATCTGCATCCAGGTGCGGCTCGGCGGCGAGGCGAGCAAGGCCGGTGTCGATCCCGGCGAACTTCCGGCGCTCGCCGCACGAATCGCATCGCTTCCACGGCTGTCGTTGCGGGGCCTGATGACCCTGCCACCCGAAGAAACCGATCCCGAACGGCAACGGCACTGGTTCGGTGAACTGCGGCAGCTGTTGCTGCACCTGAACGGCACCGGCCTCCGTCTCGATGTGCTGTCGATGGGAATGAGCGGCGATTACGAAGCAGCCATCGCCGAAGGTGCGACGCATGTGCGCATCGGCACTGCGCTCTTCGGCGAGCGTGCCTGACCTGCCAGTTGCCAGACCTTCAGGGCTTTGCCGATCGGCAACAGGAGCGCGTCGCCAGGCCGTCCACATGCACCGGTCACGCGCCGCACGACCTTGAGATTCATCGGGTAGGACCCCTCCGCTGTCGGCCGGATTGCCTTATTGCGCTGCGCGGCTCGAAGCGCACTACAATCGCGGCGCCCCCACGTGGCACGGCCTTGACCCGGGATGTGCAGCTCATGGATGCCCTGATCTACATCGTCCAATCGGTACTGACGCTCGCGGTCTACGCCTTCCTGCTCCGCTTCCTGCTGGCGATCATGCGTACGGATTTCCGCAACCCCCTTTCGCAGGCAGTGCTGTCGCTGACCAACTGGCTGGTACTGCCGCTGCGCCGCATCCTGCCGCCCATGGGTCGAGTCGACACCGCTTCGCTGGTCGCGCTGATTGCCGTCCAATTTGCAATGACCCTGATCATGTTCCGCTTGCTGACCGGCGCCATGATTCCAATCGTCCCGCTCGTCATCGCGGGCCTGCGCTCGCTCGCGACATCCGCGATCCGGCTGTTCCAGGTGGCGATATTCATCTATGCCCTGTTGTCTTTCATCGCGCCGGGATCCTATAGCCCGGTCGTGGGAGTCGTTTCGTCGCTCTGCGAACCGCTGCTGCGGCCGCTGCGCAAGCTGTTGCCCGTCATCGGCGGCATCGATTTCTCGCCGCTGATCGCGCTCATCGGCCTGCAGGCCCTTCTGATCCTGATCGCCTGAGCCATGGAAGAATCCTGGTGCCGCTACGAGGGGACGGGTCTTCGCATCGCCGTGCGCGTGCAGCCGCGTGCCGGCGCCGACCGGATCTGCGGAGTCCAGGGCGGGCGCCTGAAGGTCCGGATCGCCGCCGCACCCGTGGACGAGGCAGCCAACGAGCGATTGCGGCGGTTTTTCGCCGGGCTTTTTGACGTGCCACAGGCTTCCGTCAGCTTGCTCCAGGGCGGCAGATCGCGCGACAAGCTGCTCGCCGTTGCCGGCGTCAAGCAGCTGCCCGCGGCCCTGGCGGGCCTGGCGGAATCAAGGGCTTGAGAGTCGGCTGAATTGTTGCTGCGCGCGCAAATCCTGGCTTTTACCTGCTTTTCTCTCGGCGCCTGTGGCAGCGATACTGGCGGGCCGAGACCAGCGCGCGAATTCTCGGAGCCGGGATTCGTCGTCGCCGGTGACGTCCGGCTGAATTACGCTCTGACACTGACCGATGATCTGCCTCCAGCGATTGCAGGCAGTTACGCCATTGTGCAGAGGCCCAATCTAGCTCTGCTGACGATCACGCTTGCGCCTGCTGCCGGCGACGGTACGGAGAGAATCGCCGCACTGGAGCTTGAAGCACGGGCTGTCACCCTTCTGGGCGAGCGACAAGCATTGTCGTTGCGTCGTGTCAACGAGTCTGGCGGTCCGACTTACCTGGCGACCGTCAAGGTGCGAAATCGCGAGCCGATCACGATCGAGATCCGGGCGCGCACTGTCCCTGGCGGACCCGAGATCACCGCCCGCTGGACCCGGGAGTTCTATCCGGAGTGAATTTCACTGCTTCGCGCCGAGCCGTAAAAAACCGCTCGAAATAGCTCTCGACCCTCTTATGCCGCGAGTTTTTCCATGGTATCTTGCGCGCCGACATATGATCCAAGCGGGACGCTCCCGCTGCTGCAAAAACCACAGGAGACATTTCAATGGCGAAGAAGAACGCGGCTCCGACGAAGTCGCAAGTTGTATCGGCGGTCGCGGGCCAGACCGATCTCAGCAAGAAGCAGGTCGGCGCGGTACTCGACGCCCTTTCCGGCCAGATGAAAAAGGCGCTGAAGGGCGCCGGCGTATTCACGCTTCCCGGCGTGTGCAAGATGCGCGTCGTGAGGAAGCCCGCCACCAAGGCGCGCGAGGGCGTCAACCCCTTCACGGGCGAGAAGATGATGATCAAGGCCAAGCCGGCCTCGAAGAAGGTGCGTATCCGCGCCCTCAAGAACCTCAACGAGATGGTCGGCTGAAGCCAGCCGTCGAGTTGCACTGAAGGTACTGACGGGGCGGCCCTGGCCGCCCCGTTCATTTTTCAGCGGGCCATTTTCAGGTGGCCGTCGAGCCATGCCCCGACCAGCGCGCGCAGCACCGTCAGGCGCCCGTGAAAAAAATGCTCGGCCCCTGGCACGGTCTCGACTTCCGGGGCGGGATCCAGGGTCCGGGTCCAGTCCAGCACAGCCTCGTAATTGACCAGTTCGTCGGCATCTCCCTGCACCACAAGCCAGGGACAGCGCGGGACTTCGAGGCGCGCAAAATCGAAGCGTTGCACCGGCGGGGCGACCGTCACGAGCAGCGCCGCGGCACGCGCGGCAGCGAGGCGAAACGCAACGTAGCTTCCGAATGAGAACCCGAGCGCCCACAGCTGCGCGGCGCCCAGTTCGCGCCGGCACCAGTCGGCGACCGCCACCGCATCGTCGGTTTCACCGACGCCCTTGTCATGGCTGCCGCCGCTGCCGCCGACGCCCCGGAAGTTGAAACGCAGGCTGGTGACGCCCTGATCCTGCGCGGCGCGCGCCAGCGTGTGCACGACCTTGTTCTGCATCGTGCCGCCGTAAAGCGGGTGCGGGTGACAGCAGACGGCCACGGTCCCGGCGACCGCGGCCTGCGGTCGCTCGACCAGCGCCTCGAGATGGCCGGCCGGACCGTCGATCATGACCCGCTGCACTGACGGTGCCTGGTGTTTCATTTGCCGCCTGCTACGCCTCGATCCGGCCCTGCCAGCGCTCCCAGTCCGCTGGCGTATCCACATCGAAATCCCCGTCCGGAAAATCGACGAGCGTCACGTCATCGCCTGCGCCGCGCAGGATGGACCGCGCGCCCACGTCACCCGAGAGCGCGAGCAGCGCGGGAAAGCGCTCGCGCAGGAAGAGCGCAGGCGGACCGATGGCGTGATCCCACCGGCAGGCGACGATCGCCTGTCCCGTGTTTCGCTGCGTCGCGACCAGCGATTGCAGGAGCGCGGCTGACACGGCGGGCTGGTCGCAGAGCAGCACGATCGCCGCCTCGACCTGCCCCGGCAGGGCAAGGATTCCGCGGCGCAGCGAACTCGCGATTCCTTCGCGCCATTCGGGATTTTCGACGGCCTGCGCCTGCGAGCCCGCAAGAGCCTCGAGCACGCTCCCGGCCTGGGCGCCTACGACCACGACAACCGGTGAGCAGGCGGCGGCGGCAGCCGCATCGACAACATGACGCACGAGAGGCTTGCCGCCGAAAAGGAGGAGTTGCTTCGCGCGGCCCAGGCGCGAGGAAGCGCCCGCCGCCAGCACGATGGCCGCCACGCCAAGGTCCCGCCTTCGATCGACATTCACCTGGCTAACCACCGTGGATCGGCGTGTTGCAATCCCGCAATCGTCCGCCGCTGCGCCCGGCCAGCTCAGCCCTGATCTCCGACAGGATGGAGAGTGCAATCTCCTCGGGCGTCTCGGCACCGATGTCCAGGCCGACTGGTGCATGCAATCTCTCGCGCAGCTCGCGCGAAGGCACGATGCCCTCTTTCGCGAGCTCGGCGAGGATGCGCTCCGAGCGCTGTCGCGGGCCCAGCAGACCGAGATAGAGAAAGCGGCGCCTGAGCAGCGTGCGCAGGTAGGCGCGGTCGCAGCCATAGGAGTGGGACATGACGAGCACGATGCTGCCGTCGTCAGGGTCAACAGTCTCCGCCAGGTGTTCGGGATTGCAAACCACCACGCGCGTGGCGCCGGGGAAATTCTCGCGGCGGGCGAAGGCAACCCGGTGGTCAGCCACATGCACGTCAAAGCCGATCTCGACCGCGAGGCGCGCCACAGGCTGGGCATCGGGTCCCGCACCCAGGATCCAGAGTTCGGGCAGGGGACGAATGGACTCCACGAGAATATCGAGCGGGCCGTCTGGCGACTCGATCGCCACATTCCGGTTCCGGCCGCTCTGCAGCGCGGCTTCGGCGTGCGGAAAAATCTGCGCGGCGACAGAATCGCTTGCGAGCCCTCCCGCAAGCGGCTCGCCGTCCAGCAGCCAGCAACGCGCGGCGAGCGGCAGGCGGCCGGCCGGCCGGAAGATGGTGGCGACCGCCAGTTTTCTGCGCTCGCGCAGGCAGCGATCGATGAGGGCGAGGTGGCCTCCGTCAGGCCACTCCGGCACGCGCTCGATCAGCACCTCAACCAGGCCATTGCAGCCGAGGCCCAGCCCGAAGATCAGATCCTCGTCGCTGGTGGCGTCGTAGGTGACGGTGAGCGGATGGCCCGTCGCGAGCACGGGTTGCGCACGTTCCATGAGATCAGCCTCGAGGCAACCACCGGAGACCAGGCCGACCCGTGTCCCGTCCGACGCCAGAAGCATTCGCGCGCCCGACCGGCGGTACGCAGAACCAACCACGCGCATGACGGTTGCGAGCGCAGCGACGTCGCCGCGGGCGCGGACGAGCTGGAATTGCGCAATCAGATCTCGCAGGTCACGCATGGCTCTGACTGCGTTTCGCGTGATGCAGGAGATTGAGGAAAGCGCTGTGTTTCAGCGCTTGTCGACAGCGCGGGCTTTTCATTGCGCCTTCGGCGCGCTTGTCACGGTCTCGACGGCGAGCAGTTCGATCTCGAACAGCAGTGTCGAACCGGGCGGGATCGTGCCATTGCCAATATTGCGGCTGCCGTACGCAAGCTCGGGCGGAATGACCAGGCGCCTTGTACCGCCGACCCTCATGCCGACGATGCCGCTGTCCCATCCCGTGATCACGTGCCCGGCGCCCAGCGGGAATGAGAACGGCTGCCCGCGCTCGCGCGAACTGTCGAACTTGCGGCCACGGTGATCACCGGCCTGCCCGTCGTAAAGCCAGCCGGTGTAATGCACGACGCAGACCACGCCCGGCAAGGCTTCGTCGCCGATTCCGGGCACGAGGTCCGTGATTAGCAGCGGTTGTTGCGCCGGGAATTCGAGTGCCGGTGTTTCCTGAGCGCCCGCCTGCACGGCACCCAGCGACAATGCACCGGCCACCAGCGCAGCCCGCGGCCAGACACTCACTTTGGAGGCTCGTGCTTTAGATCGAGGGCGGCCGAATTGATGCAATATCGTTGACCGGTCGGCTTCTGGCCCTTCATGGCGCAAAGATAGCAGCTTTGCTGCCAGTCGCGAACGCGGCCGGCTAATGCTTGCCGAGCAGCCAGTCGTTGAGTCGGCGGACGAACCCGGCCGGATCAGGCGGCGTGCCGCCCTCTGCGATCTGCGCCTGATCGGCGAGCAACGCCGCGAGCGAATCGAAGGCTGGACCGTCCGGCAGCAATTGCAGACGCGCGACCAGCGGATGCGCCGGGTTCAATTCCAGCCACGGCCGGGACTCGGGCAGTTTCTGACCGGCCGCCTCGAGCAGCCGGCGCAACTGGGGCGCGGGATCTGCTGCATCGCGCACCAGGCAGGCGGCCGACTCGGCGAGACGCGCGCTGGCGCGCACCCCGGCCACCCGGTCCGCCAGCCGCGCGGCGACACGAGCACAGAGCGCCGGCATCTTTTCGTCCGGCGCTGCGACTGCGCCTGGCGACGGCAGGTCCGCGAGCTCGAGTTCGCCGCTCGCCACGTCCCTGAGCGCGCGGCCGTCGAATTCGTCGAGATGGGCCACAAGCCAGGGATCGATGCGATCCGAAAGCAGCAGGACTTCGACGCCGCGCAGGCGCAGGCCCTCGAGTTGCGGGCTCTGGCGCGCCGCCGCAGCGTTGTCTGACAGCAGGTAGTAGATGTGCTTCTGCCCCGCAGGCATGCGCGCGACGTAATCGGCCAGCGGCTGTTGCTCGCCGTCGCCCCTGGTCGACGCGAATCGCAGCAACGGCAGGATGCGCTCGCGATTGCCCGGATCCTCGATCACGCCCTCCTTCAGGACGGTGCCGAATTCCTTCCAGAATGTCCGGTACTTGTCCGGCTCATCCGTGGCGATTCGCATCAGCATTTCCAGCACGCGACGCGTGATCGCACCCTTGATTGCCAGTACCTCGGCGTCCTGCTGCAACAACTCGCGCGAAACATTCAGAGGCAGGTCGGCCGAATCGACGACGCCCTTGATGAAGCGCAGGTACAAGGGCAGAAATTGCTCGGCGTCATCCAGGATGAAGACGCGCCTGACATAGAGCCGCAGACCGTGCGGTGAATCGCGGTTGTAGAGATCGAATGGCGCAGTGGCCGGCACGTACAGCAGCGTCGTGTACTCGCGCCGGCCCTCGACCTGGTTGTGGCTCCAGGCAAGCGGTTCGGCCGCATCGTGCGAAACATGGCGGTAGAATTCCCGGTAGTCATCGTCGCTCAACTCCTGACGCGGGCGGGTCCACAGGGCCTGTGCCTGGTTGACACGGTCATACTCGCCCTTGCCGCCGTCCGGGCGCAGCAAGACCGGGAATGCAATGTGATCGGAATAGCGGCGGATCAGCGCGCGCAGGCGAAATGCCTCGGCGAACTCCGTTGCATCCTCTTTCAGATGCAATGTGACGGTCGTGCCGTATTGCTCGCGCGTGATGGTCTCGAGCGTGAACTCGCCGTCGCCACTCGAGCTCCAGCAGACCGCAGCCGCAGGCTCGGCGCCGGCGCGGCGCGAGCGGACCTCCACGCGGTCCGCAACGATGAACGCCGAGTAGAAGCCTACGCCGAACTGGCCGATCAGCTTGCTGTCCTTCTGCTCGTCCCCGGTCAGGCGCGCAAAGAATTCGGCAGTGCCGGACTTTGCGATCGTGCCCAGGTGCTCTCCCGCTTCCTCGCGCGTCATGCCGATACCGGTATCGGAAACGGTCAGCGTGCGGGCCTTGGAGTCGAAATCGACGCGGATCTCGCAAGACTTGTCGCCCGCCGCCAGCGCCGGATCGGCGAGCGCGGCAAATCGCAGGCGGTCACAGGCGTCCGAGGCGTTGGATATCAGCTCCCGCAGGAAGATCTCGCGGTGGCTGTACATCGAATGAATCATCAACCGCAGCAAGCGGCTGACTTCGGCCTGGAATCCGCGGGTTTCGATTGCGTGCTCGCTCATCGCGCCCTCCTGGCGGTCGGAGTGCGCCAATGGTGGCACGATTGGCGGAATTCAAGGGTGCGGGAGCGGGTCCCGCGAGCCCGGTTCAGCGACGGCGGTCGTTTCCGGCGGCCGGCCAGAGGCCGAGCCGATGCCGCAGCGCACAGAGCAGGTCATCCAACTCGTCGAACAGCTGCGCAATTCTTTCCATCGGCGCTGGCTGCCGGGTGCTCAGCGCCGGCCGCTGCCGGGCGCGGGCTCGACCGGTTCTTCACCGCTCTCGTTGCGCCAGGTGGTCCGGACCTTGTCGGCCCAGGTCTTGTAGTTCGCGTACTTGGTGAGTTCCCGCGAAATGGTGCCGTGGCGGCTGACGGCAGCGCCGCGGCGCGGCACGCGGGGCGGAACATCCACTCCGCCGCGCCCTGTCCTGCCGTCTCCGGCACCGGCCGACAGCTTGATATCCGTCACAGTCGCGAAACCTGATGACACGCCATGCCACGCAAGTTACGCGGCGCACAGCGATCGAAACAGGAACTAGGTCACAGGTCGCAGGAGGCTTGGCCCCGCAGCGTGGTGCATTCAGGCAATACGGTAACTCGGCCGGTATTCGCCGACCAGTTTCATGCGGCGTTGCGCCACAAATGCCCGCAGCAATTCGTCAAGCGGCTTCGCGATCTGCTTGTCGGCATGGATCACGAATGGCCCCTGCTCCTCGATGAGCTGGATGCCCTGCTCCTTCACGTTGCCGGACACAATGCCCGAAAAGGCGCGGCGCAGATTCACGGCGCGCTCATGAACCGGCTGTTGCATCGACAACGACAGCCCCGCCATCGCCGCGTGACTGACCACGAACGGTCGCTGGTATGCCGGCGGGATCTGCAGCAGCCAGTTGAAATTGTATGCATCGCCCGCGCGGCGTCGCGAACGGCGTACGGCGTCGAAACCACGCAGCATTTCGCGCGCAACTTCCGGCGGGTCGCCGATGATGATGCGGTAACGCTTCTGCGCTTCCGGGCCGAGCACCACCCCGATGAACCGGTCCAGTTGCTCGAAATAGGAGGCGCTCTCGTGCGGGCCGGTGAAGACGAGCGGCAATTTCTGCTCGGCATTGGCCGGCTCCACCAGGATGCCAAGCAGGTAGAGGACTTCCTCGGCCGTGCCAGCGCCGCCCGGGAACACGATGATGCCGTGGCCGAGGCGGACGAACGCCTCGAGGCGCTTCTCGATGTCCGGAAGGATCACGAGCTGATTGACGATCGGATTCGGCGGTTCGGCTGCGATGATGCCGGGCTCCGTGACACCGACATAGCGTCCTTCCCGGATACGCTGTTTCGAGTGGCCGATCGCCGCGCCTTTCATCGGGCCTTTCATCGCGCCCGGACCGCACCCGGTGCAAACCGACAGGCCGCGCAGGCCGAGTTCATAGCCGACCTTCTTCGTGTAGTCGTATTCCTCGCGCGGGATCGAGTGCCCGCCCCAGCAAACGACCAGATCAGGCCGGCCCTTGTGCTCCAGCACGCGTGCATTCCGCAGAATGCAGAAGATCGCATTTGTGACGCCCGCGGGATCGCTCAGATCGAAACGCGCGACGATCTCGTTGTGCGTGTAGACGATGTCGCGCAGCACGGCGAACAGGTGTTCCTTGACGCCGCGGATCATCTCGCCGTCGACAAAGGCGCTGCCTGGTGCGTGTTGCATCTCGAGCTTGATACCCCACGGCTCGCGCATGATCCGCAGCTCGAAGTCACGATAGGCGTCGAAGATCAGGCGCGCGTCGTCGATCATCGTGCCGGAATTCAGCACCGCCAGCGCACAGCGCCGGAACAGCGGGTAGAGACCACCCTGTCCCCGGTCCAGCAGCTTGTCGACTTCCTGCTGTGAAAGATTCTCGAGCACGCCCTTTGGCGACACCCGCGCATGCACGACGGCTGCCAGATCACCTTCCTGTGCAGGAATCACGGTTGGATCTCGATCGGCGTATCGGATCCGGTTAGCAGCCAGAAATCGAGCATGTCCTCATTAGACAGCGCAATACAGCCGTCGGTCCAGTCCGTGTTCAGGTAGCGATCGCGCGCATACTTCGGCACGTTTGGAAGCCCGTGCACCATGATCGATCCGCCGGGCGACCAGCCGTTGCGGCGCGCCATCACCAGGTCGCCCGGCTCCGGATAGGAAACCTGCACCGACAGGAAGAATTCACTGCGCGCATTGCGCCGCGTCAGCCGATACCTGCCTTCCGGAGTGCGAAAGTCGCCCTCGCGCTGTTTGTGACCGTTGGGATTGAGGCCCAGGGATATGCGGTAATTCGCAATGGCACGGCCATCCCGCAACAGTTCCATCCGGCGTTCCGACTTGTGCACGATGACGCGGTCAGCCGGCAGCAGGACGCCACCCGGCGCGGCCCGCTCGGCGATCGAGTCGGCGAATGCGGGCGACGCCAGCAGCGCCGCGAGAAACACTGATTTGAAGAACACCTGGACCATTCGGCGCGAGAGTATAGCGCCGCCTGCTGGCAGTCGCGCCTCACTGCTCGATCAGTTCGACCGCATCACAATTTTGCGCCGATGCGCGTGCCACCAGGCGGTACTCGCGGCCGGCCCCGAGATCGGCCTCCACCACGAACCGGCGTGTAACGCCGCTTTCCAGAACGCGGCAATCCACCAGCAATGAATGCCGGCCCGGTGGCAGCTCGACCGCACTCGCATGCAGCGCGATCTTGCTGTCCCCGGCCTTCCGCAGTCGCAGTTGCACCGGCAGACCGGCGGAGAATGCGGGATCAGCTCGCACGATCGCGCGCTGGTCCGCCGGCAGCGCAGGGCCCGGATGCACACGCTGAGTTGTACAGGCAGCGACTGCCGTCACCGCAAGCAACACGAGCATCCGCATCTTTGCGCGCCCGGGTGGCCGGAAAAAAGGCGGCCCGAAGGCCGCCTGGGAGTACACGCGCAGCTCCTGTTGTCAGGTGCCGCCGGGCGGGGACCCGGCATGCGCGTGGGTCAAAATGATTCCCCCTAGCCGCACTTTGACTCGCCGCAGGCGAGACATGTCATGCAGCCATCCATCATCACGGCGGCCGCGGTATTGCATCTGACGCAGAGTTGCGCGCCTTCCGGGTAGCTGGTCTTGGCAAATGCATCCGTCTGGCGATTACGCTGCTCCCATTCATTGCGCTTGGAGTCGATTAACTGCTGGCGCGACGCGTCCATTTCGGGCACCTTCATGAGACCGATGGACTGCAGGTGCCGCTCCACGACGTAGCCGATCTCGGCCACGAGCGACGGCATGAACTTGCCGCCCGGCTGCCAGTAGCCGCCGCGTGGATCGAAGACCGCCTTGAGTTCCTCGGTCAGGAACGCGACGTCGCCGCCCTTGCGGAACACGGCCGAGATGATGCGCGTCAGCGCGACGATCCACTGGAAATGGTCGAGATTCTTCGAGTTGATGAAGATCTCGAATGGCCGGCGATGCTCGTGCTCAGTGCCCTCATTCAGCATGATGTCGTTGATCGTCAGGTACATCGCGTGGTCGGAGACCGGCGTCTTGATCTTGTAGGTCGAGCCGATCAACACCTCGGGGCGCTCGAGTCGCTCGTGCATCCACACGACCTTGCCACCGCCGTCCTTACGGGTCTTGCCCTCGCGTGTCTGGCCCGCGGTCCGCTCCGGCTCGATCTTCTGCACGCGGTACTTGACGATCTTCTTGTCGAACTTGAGTCTGCCCTTGTCCATGATCCTCGCCCTGTCCTCAGAACCGGCCGTAATAACCTTCTTTCAGCGCGTCGAACAGATTTGCGGCGGTGTGCACTTCGCCGTCGTATTCGATTTCCTGGTCGCCCTTGACCTCGACCTCGCTGCCGTCCTCGAGGGTGAACACGTATGTCGTATTCTTGAGGTCGTCTTCTTTGACCAGCACGCCCTGGTGCGCCTCCGGATTGAAGCGGAATGTCGTGCAACCCTTCAAGCCCTTCTCGTGGGCGTACAGATAGATGTCCTTGAAATCCTCGTAGCGGAAATCGGTCGGCACATTCGCGGTCTTGGAGATCGACGAATCGACCCACTTCTGGGCTGCGGCCTGGATGTCCACGTGCTCGCGCGGCCCGATATCCTCAGCCGTAATGAAATACTCCGGCAGGCATTCACCGGTCGCCGTCGAACCGGGCATTGCGCGCGGATTGACGAGTTCCCGGTAAGCCAGCAGTTCGAAGGAATAAACGTCAACGCGTTCCTTCGACTTCTTGCCTTCGCGGATCACATTGCGGAAGTAGTGGTGCGCGAACGAGGGCTCGATGCCATTTGACGCGTTGTTCGCGAGTGACAGGGAGATCGTGCCGGTCGGCGCAATCGAAGAATGGTGCGTGAAGCGCGCGCCCACCGTCTCTATTTCCTTGACGAGATCCGGCGCGACCTCCGCCAGGCGGCGCATGTAGCGGCTGTAACGGGCGTGCAATACGCGACCCGGCACGCGATCGCCGACCTTCCAGCCGTCGCGCGCCATCTCTGGGCGCCGGCGCAGCATCGCGCGGGTGACCGGGAATTCCTCATTCATGATTGGCGCAGGGCCTTTTTCACGGGCCAGTGCGACGCCCGCCTCCCAGCCGGCGATCGCCATCTCGCGCGCCACATTCTCGGTGAACGAGATGGATTCCGGCGCGCCGTATTTCATGCCGAGCATCGTGATCGCCGAGCCCAGGCCGAGAAAACCCATACCGTGGCGGCGCTTGCGGGCAATTTCCTCGCGCTGCCGCCCGAGCGGCAGGCCATTGATCTCGACGACATTGTCGAGCATGCGCGTGAACACGCGCACGACCTCGCGGTATTCGTCCCAGTCGAATTTTGCCTCGTCCGTGAATGGCTGGCGCACGAATCGCGTCAGATTCACCGAACCCAGCAGGCATGAGCCGTAGGGAGGCAGCGGTTGTTCGCCACAGGGATTGGTCGCGCGGATGTTCTCGCACCACCAGTTGTTGTTCAGCTCGTTGACGCGGTCGATCAGCACAAAACCCGGTTCCGCGAAATCGTAGGTGGATGTCATGATGACGTCCCACAATCGCCGCGCCGGCAATGTCTTGTAGACCCGGCAGGCGACCAGACCTTCCTCATTGCTCACATAGCCTTCGGTTTCGGGCCACTCGCGCCAGATAAAGCTGTGCCGATCCTCGAGATCGTGCTGCTCGGGATCATATTCGCGAGCCGGCAGCGGGAACGCGAGCCGCCAATCCTGATCGGCGCGCACCGCCTCGATGAATTCGTCAGTCACGAGCAGCGACAGATTGAATTGCCGCAGCCGGCCGCTCTCGCGCTTGGCGCGGATGAAGTCGATCGCATCCGGATGACCAACGTCGAAGGTGCCCATCTGCGCGCCGCGCCGGCCGCCGGCCGAGGACACGGTGAAGCACATGCGGTCATAAATATCCATGAATGACATCGGACCCGAGGTATGCGCACCGGCACCGGATACATAGGCTCCGCGCGGCCGCAATGTGGAGAATTCGTAACCGATGCCGCAACCGGCCTTCAGCGTCAGGCCCGCCTCGTGGACCTTGTTCAGGATATCGTCCATCGAGTCCCGGACTGTGCCGGATACCGTGCAATTGATGGTCGAGGTCGCGGGCTTGTGCTCGAGCGCGCCGGCATTCGACATGATTCGGCCGGCGGGGATGGCGCCCTTGCGCAGCGCCCACAGGAAGCGCTCGTTCCATTGCTCGCGCACGGACTCGTTTTCGACGCCGGCGAGCGCCGTCGCGACGCGGCGCCAGGTATCGTCCATGGTGATGTCGATCGCGGAGCCGTCCTTGGCAATCAGCCGGTACTTCCGGTCCCAGATGTCGAGGGAAGCTTCCTGAAACGGTATCTGGTCCACGTCCCTCGGCTCGATCTTGACCGCAGTACTCATTTTTTCTGGCAGGCTCCCGTCAATACAGCGGTTTTGCGCGAACGCCGGAGAAATCGAAACCGGACCAGCGCTCTGCGCCGTCGCCGGGTATCGAATTCGCTAAGCTCCCTGACTCTTTTGCTGACGCCCACCGCGTTCGCACCGGCGAACACAAGATGTTGTGTCAGGGTTGTTAAACTATTTTCGCAGGCGGGCCGGTGTCAAGGATTTCCTTGCTCAAAAAATCGCCATAAAAACATTCTGATATTTCAATATGTTACAAACCTCACTTCAGGCAATTTCGGGCAGGTTGGCGGCCCGGCACCGGTCCACGGCAATTTTCCGCGCAACACAAGATCTGGTAGATGCAAATTTGCTGCAAAACCTGCGGAGTTCGCGTGCACAAACGCTCGCACAGCGGAAAAATAGCCACGCCGCGAATCGGAACTTGTGGCAATCGGCTCCGGTCAGACACACCGCATCACCGAGGTCCCGCCCCATGAGACAGCTTCTCGCCGCTTTCACTACCGCCGTGACATTACTGGCGCCGGTCGCCGCGATAGCGCAGCCGCAGGCAACTCCGAATCCGAGTTTCGCGCCGATCATCAAGCGCGTCGCACCGGCCGTCGTCAACATTTCCGTGCGCGGCACCGTGGCCGCCTCGCGCAATCCGTTCTTCGACGATCCAAACTTCCGCCGTTTTTTTGGCATGCCGCCTGACGCCGCGCCACAGGAACGGGAGTTCAGAAGCGCGGGCTCCGGCGTCATCGTCGATGCCAAGGCCGGCTATATCGTCACGAATGCCCACATGGTCAAGAATGCCAAGGAAATCACGATCGCCCTGATCGACGATCGTGAATTGAAGGCCGATGTCGTCGGCGTCGACGAGCGCTCCGACATCGCGGTCCTGCGAGTCAAGGAAGGGCGTCTCCCCGCTGAAATCCATCTTGCGGATTCCGCCAAACTCGAGGTGGGCGATTTCGTGATCGCGATCGGCAACCCCTTCGGATTACAGCACAGCGTAACCTCCGGGATTGTCAGTGCCCTCGGCCGCTCCGGCATAACCCGTGACAGTTATGAGGATTTCATCCAGACCGATGCCGCGATCAATCCGGGTAATTCCGGGGGTGCGCTGGTCAGCCTGGATGGCGAGCTGGTCGGCATCAATTCGGTGATTCTGTCCGGCTCGGGCGGCAATATCGGGATCGGCTTTGCGATACCTTCGAACATGGTCCGCTCCATCATGGACCAGCTCATTCAGCACGGCGAAGTCAATCGCGGCCAGCTCGGCGTCTCGGTGCTGAGTCTGACGCCCGATTACCGCAAGAGCCTGGGTCTTGGCGAGGATGTCCAGGGTGCGCTCGTGTCGCAGGTTGCCGAAGGCTCAGCTGCCGCACGCGCCGGAATCCAGACCGGCGATGTCATCACGACCGTTCGCAATCAGCCAATCAAGGGTGCTGCGGAACTGCGCAATACGATCGGCATGCTGAAGGTTGGCGAATCCGTCGAGATCACATTGCTCCGGGACAACAAGCCAAAGCACCTCACAGCCGTGCTTCGCGAGATCGCGCAACTCGCCGACGCCGAGAGCATCCATTCGGCGCTGTCTGGCGCCGACCTGGCCGATGCGCCTGAAGGGTCCGGCAGCGGCGTCGTAGTCCGCAGTGTCCAGCCGGGAAGCGCCGCGGAACAGTCCGGTCTCCGGGCCGATGACCGGATCGTGGCCGTGAATCGCAGCCGCATCGCGAACCTGGCGCAGCTACGTGAGGCAGCGAAGGACCAGACTTCAATGCTGCTCCAGTTGCAGCGCGGCAACCAGATACTGATCCTGCCGCTGCGCTAGGCGAGGGACGCTGCGACAAGCCGTATAATCGCGTCATGGCGGCGCGATCAGTTTGCGTACTTGGCGGTTCTGGATTTGTCGGCAAGCAGCTGTGCGCGGCGCTTGCGCGGGATGGTTGGCAGATCACCGTGCCGACCCGAAACCCTGACTTGGGACGACACCTCGGAATGCTGCCGACATTGCGCCTGATCGGCGCCGATGTGCACGATCCCGCGCAGCTCGCCATGCTCTGTGACCGCCAGCAGGCGGTCATCAATCTGGTCGGAATCCTCAATGAGAGTGGCCGCGACGGCAGTGGCTTCCGGCGTGCGCACGCTGATCTTGCACGCAAGCTGGTCGGCGCCTGCCGGCAGGCGTGCGTGGATCGCCTGCTGCAGATGAGCGCGCTGAACGCCGATGCGGATCATGGCGCAAGTCATTACCTGAAGAGCAAGGGAATCGCGGAACGCATCATCCGCGAGGAATCGGGACCAGACCTCCGCTGGACGATCTTTCAGCCCTCGGTGATCTTCGGTCGCGGGGATGACTTCTTGAACCGTTTCGCGGCCTTGTTGCGTCTGATCCCGGCGGGCATTCCGCTCGCGCGGCCTGGCGCGCGATTCGCGCCGGTCTGGGTTGAAGATGTCGTCGCCGCATTGTTGCGCGGGCTCACTGACAGTGCCACGGCCGGCGAGACCTACCAGCTCTGCGGACCCGACCGGTACACGCTGCGCGAAATCGTCTGTCTGGTGCGGGACGAACTTGGGCTCTCGCGCGCCGTCATCGGTCTTCCGGACTGGGCTTCTCGTCTCCAGGCGGCCATCTGCGACTTCGTCCCGGGCAAGCCCTTCTCCACCGACAACTACCGCTCGCTCACGGTCGATAGCGTCTGCAGCGTTAACGGATTTGCGCGACTCGGCATCCGCCCTCAGTCTCTGTCGGCAATTCTGCCGCGCTATCTTGGTAATCGGGGCATCGCCGGGCGTTACTCACGCTACCGGGAAAGCGCCAGCCGTTGATCGCAGCAAATGATGCTGCCCGGCAAGGCACAAACCGGCGCCGCGGCACGGCAGCGGGTGGAGATCAGCGCCTATCGCTGGGGCAAAGCGCCGAGCGGGCTGTTGAATCGCGGGCCAGCGCGCGGATTGCGGAGTAGTAGGCGGGAAGATTACCGCCATGTTCAGCGAGCAAGGCGGTCAGTGCAGGAACGCAGCGGTGGTAGGTCGCGACGGCCGCCAGACCGGCATTATTGAGTTCGCCGGCGGATTTCAGGCCAAGCGCTGTCAATGATTCGCGCAGATGGGCCAATTCAGCGGCTTTGGACGAGCGCATCTGCCCGGCGGGCTCGCCGCTTGCGTAAATGGCTGCCAGTCGGTTGCGTGTCGCGATCATCAATTCCGCGAGCCGCTCTTCGCGCCGGCTGGACTCGAGGAATGCGGCCAGTTCCTCGCCGCGGCCCAGGTGGGTGAGCCAGCGGCGCGCGCCTTCGTCTTCAACGACGGTCGCGAATGCCTCGTTGAAATCACTGTCGCCTGGCACATAGACGGTCTGATGGGCAAGCTCGTGGAACATGAGCGCGGCGAGTTCGGCATCGCCATATCCCAACATCGTATTCAGCAACGGGTCGCGCAGATGACCCAGCGTGGAGTAGGCAAGCGAGGGGCCAATATAGACATCGTCGCCCCGGTCCGCCATGTGCTTCGCCGCACGCGCGGCGCGCTGCTCATCGAAATAGCCACGGTAGGCGACGCAGCCTGCGACCGGAAAGCACCAATGCCTGGGTTTGACCGAGAACTCGGGTGCCGCAAACAGATTCCATGTTGCGTAGGGCCGGCCCAGGTCCGCGTAACTCCGGTAGCTGCCATTGTCCGGCAACCCCAGTTCAGAGATCGCGAACTCCCGCGCGTGGCTCGCATAGTCGAGTCGCTGCCGCAGCGCCGCATCCGTGTCATCGCGAGCGACCAGAGCCGCGATCGGTTCGCGGCGCCGGTTCATCTCGAGCTGCCCTGCGGCCAGGTGCAGGTAATAACAGCCCGAAAGTGCCAGGGCCCCCGCGATCAGTGCGAGGCGCGTAATCAGGCGCATTTGTGCATCGGGTAACATGACGAAATGGAAGTCTATCTGGTCGGCGGCGCGGTCCGTGACGAGCTGCTCGGCCGGCCGGTGCGCGAGCGTGACTGGGTCGTCGTGGGTGCCACACCGCAGGCCATGCTGGATGCCGGCTATCGGCAGGTCGGACGCGACTTCCCGGTATTCCTGCACCCTGAGACCGCCGAGGAATATGCGCTTGCGCGCACCGAGCGCAAGACGGGCCGAGGCTATCGTGGATTCGAAATGCAATGCTCGCCGGACGTCACGCTCGAGGACGACCTGCGCCGGCGTGACCTGACGATCAATGCGATCGCGCGCGCGCCTGATGGCACGCTGATCGATCCCTGGGGAGGCCAGCGCGACCTCGAAGCCCGCGTGCTGCGTCACGTATCCGAAGCCTTCAACGAGGATCCGGTGCGCGTCCTGCGCGTCGCGCGCTTCCTCGCACGATTCCAGCCGCTCGGTTTCAGCGTCGCGGCGGAGACGCTGGTGCGCATGCGTGCAATGGTCGCATCGGGCGAGGTCGACGCGCTCGTCGCCGAGCGCGTCTGGCAGGAAACCGAACGTGCGCTGGCCGAGCCCGCTCCGGATGCCTGGCTGAAACTTCTGCACGACTGTGGCGCGCTCGCACGCATCTACCCGGAACTGGACGCACTCTACGGTGTGCCGCAACCGGAAAAATGGCATCCAGAAATCGACACTGGCCTGCACATGGAACTCGTGCTGCGGGCGGCAGCGGATCTGACACCGGAGCCGCGCATCCGTTTTGCGGCCTTGATGCACGACCTCGGCAAGGGCCGCACGCCCCGCTCCCAATGGCCGACCCATCGCGGCCACGAGGAGCGAGGCATCGCGCTGTTGCGCGAGCTCGCGGCACGTCTTCGCGTTCCAGGTGACTACCGCGAACTCGCGGAACTCGCGGCACGCTGGCATGGGCTTGCCAACCGTGCGATGGAATTGAGGCCACGGACGCTGCTCGAGTTGCTCGAGGCCTGCGACGCAATGCGCCGGCCTGATCGCTTTCACGAGCTGCTGCTGGCTTTCGAGGCCGACTATCGCGGCCGCGGCGGCTGGCGGCAGCGGCCTTATCCGCAGGCCGGGCGCCTCAGGCGCGCACTCGACATCGCGCTCGCGACGACACTGGATGATGAGGATCGTGCCGGGCTGCCGGGCGAGCAGATCGGCGTGCTGCTGCGCCGCAGGCGCCTGGCGGCGCTGCGCCAGATGAATTGATCCGGTCGGCTCAGCCGAGAATCAATACGATGACGATGGCGAGAGCCACCCGATAAATCGCGAACGACAGCAGGCCAAAGCGGCCGAGGAACTTGAGCAGCACGTCGATGCACAAGTAGCCGGCCACCGCCGACACGACGAAGCCGAGACCCATCATGGGCCATTCCGCACCGTTGCCCGGCCCGGTCACCAGCTTCAGGAACTCCCAGCCGCCAGCCATCGCAATGCCGGGCACCGCCAGCAGGAATGAGAAGCGCGCGGCGCCCACACGTGTCAGCCCGAGCGCCCTGGCCACGGTCATCGTGACACCAGAACGCGATGTGCCCGGCATCAGTGCAAGCGCCTGGGCCCAGCCGATCAGGAACGCATCCCGCCAGCCGACAGAGTATTCATCGCGACGCTGTGCTCCCAGCCGGTCGGCAAGCCACATCAGAATGCCAAAGCCGGCGAGCGTGGCCGCGACAAATCGCGGATCACGCAACACGCGCTCGATGTAATCGCCAAAGGCGAGTCCCACCAGTCCAACCGGAATCGTGCCGAGGATGACGCACCAGGCCAGGCGACCGTCGGGCGTCAGTCCACGGCCGGTGAGTGAACTGAACCAGGCGCGCGCCATCTGCAGAAGCTGCACACGAAAATATCCGACCACCGCGACCAGGGTACCCAAATGAAGCGAGACATCGAAGGCGAGCCCCTGGTCCGGCCAGCCGAGCAGGCTCGGCACGAGAATCAGGTGGCCGGAACTCGAGATCGGCAGGAATTCGGAAAGCCCCTGGACGATCGCCAGCACGATGGCATGAATCGGATTCATGGCCGCACTTTACAGACTCATGGACAGGTCGCGAAAACTAAAGCCGCTAAGTGTGCGCTCGATCCCGCGCGTGAGGGCCATCACCTTGAACCGTTCGCCCATCTCCCCGGGCAGCATCAGCATCGAGGCACCTTGTCTCAGGGACATGCTTTCGCGCGTGTCAGCGCCATCGAGCGCGGCTGCTATCTCGCGATCGATGCCGAGTGAGGCGAGGAAATGTGCCTGGGTCGCAAAGCCGGCAACTTCCAGGCCGCAGGCGGTGGCCGCATTGGCGACCGCGGAAAAATCGACCCAGGCAGTCAGGTCCTGCAGGCCAGGGCGCGCGAATACGTCGTCCACGCGCCGGTGACGGTAGAAGCCGCACAGGCTGCCGCCATCGCGGGTCGCGTGATAGTAGTGAGTCCGCGGCAAACCGTAGTCCGAAAGCAACAAGGCTCCTTTCGCGATAGTCGATGTCGCGGCCGCAATCCAGGCCGGCAACATCGGCCGCAGTTCCGATACATAGCCGTCGGGCAGGGAGACGCGAAGACTCGCGATGGCGTTGGTGAGCGTCGCGTCCGCCGGCCGCGTCTGCCAGTCGAATTCCCGGCCCGCGGCGACGACACCGATGGCTTCGCAGCCGTCACGGCCTGCGCGGAAACGATCCACGGGCAATGCATCGAGGACCTCGTTCGCCAGCGCCACGCCCTGCCAGGCCTCGGCCGGCGGCCCGTCCAGCCATTCAACCCGGTTCATCAACTCCGGATGTCGCGCAATCCGCTCGCGCTGCGCGGCACGAAGCGGCGCGCTGATTTCGACGATGCGATAGCGGCGCGGCAACGCATCGGTCCTGGCCAGCGCCTGCAACAGTCCGATGGCCAGGGCGCCACTGCCTGCGCCGTACTCCACCACGTCCCCTCCCCCTGCGCGTTCCAGCAACTCGGCGACCTGGGTCGCGATGCAGCGCGCGAAGAGCGGCGACATTTCCGGGGCCGTGACGAAATCACCGCTGGCCCCGAATCGGGCCTGGCCGGCCATGTAATAGCCAAGGCCCGGCGCGTACAGCGCCGCGTCCATGAAACGGGAAAATGGCAGCCAGCCGCCAGCTGCCTTGATCAACGTACGCAGGTGCTCTGCCACGCGTTCGCTGTGCGCAGCCTCGGCGGGCGAAAGCGGCGGCGGTGAGTCCGGTATCAGCATCGCGCAGATCGCGGCCCGTGATATCTTCGCCACCGATGCGCATCACCGCCGCCCCGCCGCTCAGGAACAAGGTCGTGCTGATCACCGGCGCGGCGCGACGAATCGGCGCGGTACTCGCGCTGGCCTTTCACGACCAGGGTGCGCGGATCGCAATCCATTATCACCGCTCGGAAGCGGAGGCCAGCAAACTCGCCGCGCGCATGAACAGGCGCCGCCGGGGATCCGCTCTCACGATCGGCGCCGACCTGCTGGACCTGGCAGCGGTCGCCGCGCTGCCGGGGGCCGTCGTGCAGTCCTTCGGACGGCTCGACGTACTGGTCAACAATGCCTCGACCTTCTACCCGACGCCGATGGGAGAAATCACGATGGCCCAGTTCGATGACCTGATCGGCACGAATCTGCGCGCACCGCTTTTCCTCGCCCAGGCCGCAGCATCCGAGTTGCGCCGGCGCAAGGGACTCATCATCAACATGGCGGACATCCATGGCTTGCGCCCGCTCAGGCACCACACGGTGTATTGCGCCGCGAAATCGGCACTCGTCATGCTGACGCGCGCTCTCGCCCGCGAGCTCGGCCCGCAGGTGCGCGTCAATGCGATTGCACCGGGGCCCATACTCTGGCCGGCAGGCGGCGTCGACGCGAAGCTCAAGCGGCGCATCATCGAGCGCACGGCGCTGAAGCGCACGGGCTCGCCGGAAGATGTCGCGCGCGCTGCGATCTTCTTTGCAACCCAGGCGCCGTTCGTGACCGGCGAACTCCTCACCATTGACGGCGGGCGCATCCTCGGCGGCGGCGGCCGCTGACCCGCGCATCAGTCCTCCTCATCTAGCGAGACCGCGCGCAGCTCGTGGGCACCGCGGTCGAACTTCTTCCACAAGGCACCATAGGTCTCCCTGAGCACCGGGTGTTTCCGGTCCGGCGCCAGTTCCGCGAGAGGTCCGAGCACGTAGGCGCGCTCGCACAGGTCCGCATGCGGCAGTTCCGCGCCGGGCAAGCGCCCGACGAGATCACCGTACAGCAGCAGGTCGAGATCCAGCGTGCGCGGCGCCCATTTCTTCGCGCCGCGTTCGCGCCCGCTCGCCGATTCCACGGCCTTCAGGCGCTCCAGTACCTGCGCCGGCGAATCATCGGTGTGGAAAGCGACGACCAGATTGATGAAATCGTCGCCCACGAAACCGACGGCGGAATTTGCAAAGGCGCGCGATACCCGCAATCCCGGCCAGGCGGCGGCGAGCGCTGCGATTGCCTGCCGCAGATGGGCGCGCGGCCGGATATTGCTGCCGGCTCCGACAAAGACTTCAGGCATCCCGGCCGCGCTCGATGATCACGCCGACGTCCCTGGAATGACGTATCGCGCCCGGCTTGTGCACGGTGACGCGCACGTGCGTCACCGGAAACTCCGCCAGCACCAGGCCCGCGACGCGCTCGGCCAGCGTTTCCACGAGCTGGAACTGGCTCGCCTCGACAAAGGCGAGCACGCGCTTTGCGACCGCCTTGTAATTCAGCGTGTCGTCGATGGAGTCGCTCTTCGCCGCAGCGGCAATGTCGAACGACATCACGAGGTCGATCTCGACTCGCTGCCGGACCTGGCGCTCCCAGTCGAAGATCCCGATCACGGTCTCCGTCGAAAGCGCCGTCAAGAAGATCTTGTCCATGAAGCTCCTCAGTGCCGCGGTGCGGCCAGTTCATCCAGAGGCCAGCGCGCCCGGGCACGCACGGGCAGCGCTTCACGCTCGCCGGCCATGAGTCGAGCGTGTCCGGCGAGCGCAATCATCGCGGCATTGTCGGTGCAGAACTCGGGTCTGGGGTAGTGCACGCGACTGCCCGCCGCCGCGGCGGCGGCAGCCAGTTCCTCGCGCAGTCGCCGGTTCGCTCCGACGCCGCCCGCAACGACCAGCGCCCGGATGCCGGTCTGCCGCAGGGCCCGCAGCGCCTTCGCAACGAGCGTTTCGACCATCGCCGACTCGAATCCGCGCGCGGCATCGGCCCGGTCCTGCGCATCGAGCCTGCGGCCGCGAAGCGCCACGACGACCGCGGTCTTCAGCCCGCTGAAACTGAAGTCGAGCCCGGGCCGGTCGAGCATCGGTCGCGGAAACTCGAACACGCCGTCGCGGCCCGATTCCGCGAGCGCAGCAAGTGCCGGCCCGCCCGGGTACTCGAGTCCGAGCAGTTTTGCGGTCTTGTCGAAGGCCTCGCCCGCTGCGTCGTCGAGGGTTTCGCCAAGGATCCGGTATTGGCCGAGCCCGGTCACTTCGACCAGCATCGTGTGGCCGCCGGAGACCAGCAGCGCAATGAACGGGAATTCCGGTGCCCCGGGCTCGAGCTGCGGAGCCAGCAAGTGACCTTCCAGATGATGGACGCCGACGACCGGCACGGCCCAGGCATAACCCAGGCTGCGGGCGACCGTGGCCCCGACAAGGAGCGCGCCGATCAGGCCGGGGCCCGCTGTATAGGCAATGCCATCAATGGCTTGCGGGGTAATTCCGGCATCCTCAAGGCTGTCCTCGATCATCGGCAGCAGCCGTTCCACGTGTTCGCGCGAGGCAAGCTCGGGCACCACGCCGCCGTGGGGCCGGTGCAGTTCGATCTGGCTCCACACGCGATTGGCCATAAGGCCCCGTTCGCCGTCGTACACGGCGACCGCGGTCTCATCGCAGGAGGTTTCGATTCCGAGCACTCTCATGAAGCTATGCTTTTGATTTTCCGGGGGCAGATCACTACAATTCCGGGCCCTTTCCCCGGGGCAGCTCCGGGGGGTCGCCTGTCAGACGAGGTTTGAATGCCGAGTGTCCGTATCCGCGAGAACGAGTATTTCGACGCCGCGTTGCGCCGTTTCAAGCGCGCCTGCGAAAAGGCCGGCGTGCTGACTGAACTGCGTCGCCGGGAATTCTACGAGAAGCCCACCCAGGAACGGAAACGCAAGAAGGCTGCGGCGATCAAGCGGCACCTGAAGCGCTCCACGCGCGACGGCGGTGTCCGGACCGCGCCGCGCTGATCCCGGGATGACCCTCAAGGCCCGCATCACCGAAGACATGAAGACTGCGATGCGCTCGGGCGAGAAGGATCGCCTGTCGTGCATCCGCATGCTGAACGCTGGCATCCAGCAACGTGAAGTGGACGAGCGGATCACGCTCGATGATGCGCAGGTGCTGGCCGTCATCGACAAGATGATCAAGCAGCGCCGCGAATCGGTCACCCAGTTCGAGGCCGGCAAGCGCGCCGACCTGGTCGCCAAGGAATCGGCCGAGATCGCCTGGCTGACGCAATATCTCCCCGCCCAGCTCGGCGATGCCGAACTCGAGGCGTTGATCCGCGACGCGATTACCACGACCGGCGCTGCCTCCATGAAGGAGATGGGCAAGGTCATGGGCGTCCTGAAGCCGAAGGTCCAGGGCCGCACCGACATCGGCGCACTGTCGGCGCGCATCAAGACTGCGCTCGGCGGCTGACCGCATGTGCCCCAGCAGGGTTCCGGACGGCGAGACGCGCGGCTTCATCGTGCCGATCGGCGGCGCCGAGAACAAGGAAAACGATCCGCGCATCCTCGAGCGCTTCGTGCGTGTTTCCGGTGGTGTGGATGCCGACATCGTGGTGATTCCGACTGCGAGCCGTGCCCACGAGACCGGTGCGCGCTACGAGCAGTTGTTCCGCGACCTCGGCACCCGTCACGTTTCCGTGATGGATTTCGACACACGGCGCGATTGCCAGGAGCAGGGCCGGCTCGATCGTCTGGGCCAGGCCTCCGGCATCTTCTTCACCGGCGGCAATCAGCTGCGTCTGACGACGCTGCTGGGTGGCACGCCGGTTGCCAAGCTGATCCGCTCGCAGAATGCCCGCGGTGTGACCGTCGGCGGCACCAGTGCCGGCGCCAGCATCCTGTCTGAGCACATGATCGCGTTCGGCGACGATGGCTCGTCAGCGATCGCCGGCAGCGTGCGACTCGCACCCGGGCTCGGCCTCACCAACCGCTTCATCATCGACCAGCACTTCCGTCAACGCGATCGCCTGGGCCGCCTGATCACGGCACTCGCCTACAATCCGTTCGCGGTCGGCATCGGCCTCGATGAGGACACGGCCGCATTCATCGGCCCCGACGAGACACTCTATGTCGAAGGCAGCGGCGGCGTCACGGTCGTCGATGCTTCGAAGGTCACGTTCTCGTCGGTGGACAGCGCTGCCGAGGGCCAGCCGATCTGCATACTGGGTCTGGTCGTACACCTGCTGGTCGCGGGCGCAACATTCAACCTGCACACGCGGGTCGCCTCAACCGGCTGAGTTGAGCCATGCGCATCCTCGACCGTTCCGTCTATGTCGGGCCGTCGCATTTCGCGCGCTTCCCGGTCATCCGGCTCGAACTCGATCTTGGGCCGCTCGAGGCCTGGCCTACCGCCAAGCTCGGCAATTCCTTTGTGAATGCACTCGTCGAGGCACTACCGGGCCTTGCCGAGCACGGCTGTTCCTACCAGGAGCCCGGTGGCTTCATCCGCCGGATGAACGAGGCGGAAGGTACCTGGCTCGGCCACGTACTCGAGCACGTCGCGCTCGAGCTGCAGAATGTCGCGGGTGAGGACGTCAGCTTCGGCAAGACGCGCAGTCTCGACAAGCCCGGCCTCTACTCCGTCGTCTATGAATATGCGGAACGCGAAGAAGGCATCGCTGCCGGCGAGCTGGCGCTGCGACTGCTGTGCTCGCTGCTGCCCGAGGCAATCCGCCCGGCGCACACGGTGCCGGCAGGCTGGAGCTGGCCGACTGCGCGTGACGAATACATCCGTTTCGCGCAGCGGCGCGCTCTCGGTCCCTCGACTGCATCGCTGGTGCAAGCCGCCGAGAAGCGCGGCATCCCGTGGCTCAGGCTCAACGACCAATCGCTGATCCAGCTTGGCCATGGCCGCTACCAGCAGCGCCTGCAGGCGACGGTCACGGGCCGCACGCCGCATATCGCGGTCGAGCTCGCGAGCGACAAGGAGGAAACCAACCGGATCCTCGGCTCGCTGGGATTGCCGGTGCCGCGCCAGGAACTCGTGCAGTCCGACCGCGAGGCGGTGCGCGCGGCGAACCGGCTCGGCTTCCCGGTCGTCACGAAGCCGTACAACGGCAATCACGGCCGCGGCATATCGATCAGGCTGATGAGTGACGAAGAAGTTGCGCGCGGCTTCGCGGTGGCACGCGAGCATTCGCGCTCGGTGATCGTTGAGACTTACCTCGAGGGGGATGACCATCGGCTACTGGTCATCAACGGCGAACTGGTCGCGGCGACGCGGCGCACGCCCGGGCACGTGGTCGGTGACGGCAGGCGCAAGGTCACCGAGCTGATCGAAATCGTCAACCAGGACCCGCGGCGCGGTGTCGGCCATGAAAAGGTCCTGACCCGCCTCGAACTCGATACGCAGGCGCAGGCGATGCTTGCGCGTGCCGGGCTCACGGCGGACTCGGTTCCCGCGGCCGGACAGAAGATCTACCTGCGCTCGACCGCGAATCTCTCGACCGGCGGAACGGCGACCGACGTGACCGACGTGATCCATCCCGACAACCGCGACATGGCGGTGCGCGCGATCCGCGCCATCGGGCTCGACGTCGGTGGCGTCGACTTCCTGACGAAGGACATCACGCTTTCCTATCGCGAGATCGGCGGCGGCATCTGCGAAGTCAATGCCGCACCCGGATTCCGGATGCATGTCGCACCCTCGGAAGGCACGCCGCGCGATGTCGCGACGCCCGTCATCGACCTGTTGTTTCCGCAGGGTGCGCCATCACGCGTGCCGATTGCGGCCATCACCGGTACCAACGGCAAGACGACGACCGCGCGCATGCTGGCGCACATTCTGAAGATGGCCGGCTACACGCCGGGCCTCACGACGACCGACGGCGTCTATATCGACGGGCAGCGCACCGTGACCGGCGACATGACGGGCCCGGTGTCGGCGCGCATGGTGCTGGCCGACCCGCAGATCGACGCAGCGGTCCTCGAGACCGCGCGCGGGGGACTGCTGCGTGCAGGGATGGGCGTGGCGAGCGTCGACGTCGGCGCCGTGCTGAACGTACAGGCGGACCACCTCGGCCTGAAGGGCATCGACACGCTGGAGCAGCTCGCCGAGATCAAGCGCGTGGTCATCGAAGTCGCGACCGGTTGCGCGGTGCTGAATGCCGACGATCCGCTGGTGCTCAGGATGTCGGCGCACACCGATGCGGAATACATCTGCTACGTGACGCTTAATCCGCAGCACACGCTGGTGCGCGAGCATATTCGCGCGGGCGGCCGGGCCTGCGCGCTCGAAGCAGGCGTCAACGGGCAGATGATCACGCTCTACGATCGCGGCAGCCATATTCCGCTGGTCTGGACCCACCTGATCCCGGCGACACTCGAGGGGCGCGCGACCCACAACGTGCAGAATGCGATGTTTGCCGCGTCGATGGCCTTCTCGCTCGGCGTCAAGCTCGATGCGATCCGCCAGGGACTGCGCACCTTTGACACGACTTTCTTCCAGGCGCCCGGACGCATGAACATCTTCGATGAGCACCCATTCAAGGTGCTGTTCGATTACGGTCACAATGCGAGCGCGGTGGCCATGCTCGCCGATCTTGCCAGCCGCCTCGATGTCACCGGCCGGCGCATCGTGGTGCTCGCGGGACCGGGGGACCGGCGCGACGAGGACTTGCGCGCAATCGCCAACGCTGCCGCCGGCCGCTTCGATCATTACATCTGCCGGCGCGACGACAATCTGCGTGATCGCGCGAGCGATGAGGTACCGCGCATTCAGGCCGAAGCGTTGATCGCCGCGGGCGTCAAGAAGTCAGCGATCTCCGTGATTCCGGATGAGCAGGAAGCGATCGATGCGGCGCTGCGCATGGGCCGGCCCGGGGACCTGTTGCTGATATTCGCGGATGCGCTGGTGCGTTCCTGGAAACAGATCATTCGCTTCCGGCCGGAGGGCGCGCCGCCGACTGCCGCGCCGCGCATGCAGGATCATGTTGTCGTGGCACCGGTCACCGAAACGCCAGCGGAAATTCCGGCGCCGCTGTCGCTCGACGGACTGATCCGCGACGAGCGCGGCATCCGTTACGCGCCGGAGGCGTCCGACTGATCGAGGCAGCGGCACTGCCCTTCACCGATTCGCGGCGATTGACCGGCCACAACCGGTTCTTCGACGGTCCCGGAGCCGTGCTCGAATCCGCGGCGGCGGATACCGATGCCGCACTCCTTGAAGCCTGGAAAGCACGCGTCCTGCGCGCGAAGAAGAAGCTCGGCTGGGCCGAGGCGGCGGTCGTCGCGATACCGCACGCCGCGGGCGCTTCGCTCGCGATTGCGGCGCCGGCCGACCAGCTGATCACGGCAACCGAACTCAATGAATGGGCGCTCGTGGCTTCGCTGTTCGAGCGCAATCCCTTACGCGAGGCGGAATTGCTCGCGGCACTCGCATTCGAGCAACCTGACGCTCCGGTGCCACCGGGCATCGAAGAGACAGCGGCGCTGGAGAGACTCGCGGCACGTGCCGCCGCTGAGGCGAATCCGCGACTGCGGGTGCTGCTCACCGCCGCGCAGGAGCGCAAGCTCCCTTGCCTGCTGGACGACGAGTTCCTGACGATCGGCGCGGGCGCCGGCGGCCACAGTTGGTCGTTGACCGGGTTGCCGGCCGTTACGGAGGTTCCCTGGACCGAGTTGCGCGCGATACCCGTCGCGCTAGTGACCGGCACCAATGGCAAGACCACGGTCGTGCGCCTGATCACCGCCTGCGCGCAGGCCTCGGGATGGACGACCGGTCACAGCTGCACCGACGGGCTCTACGTCGATGGCGTCCCCATCAAGACTGGCGACTATTCCGGACCGGACGGCGCGCGCGTGCTGCTGCGCGATGCGCGCGTCGAGGCGGCAATCCTCGAAACCGCGCGCGGCGGCATTTTGCGGCGTGGGCTGGCGCTCGGCCGTGCCGACGCAGCGGTAGTCACCAACATCAGCGCCGACCACTTCGGCGAGTACGGCATCCAGGATCTGAGCACGTTGGCTGATGTGAAACTCGCCGTCGCGCATCTGATCGGGCGCGACGGGCTCCTGGTGCTCAACGCCGACGACGAAGTGCTGCGGGCCAAGAGCACACAAGTCAATTCGCCGCTCGGCTGGTTCGCATTGAACTACGAACATGAGGTGCTGCTGCTGCATCGTGCCGGTGGCGGCGCCACCTGCGGTGTACGCAACGGCCGATTGCTGCTGAGTCACCGGGGCGCCGAATACGACCTCGGCGCTGTCGTCAGCATGCCGCTCACCGTCGACGGCGTCGCCGCCTATAACATCGCCAACCTCGCGGCCGCCGCACTCGGCGCGGCCGCGCTGGGCATGGCGCCTGTGACCATCGCGGCGGTGTTCGCGGATTTCGGCTCGCGACCCGAAGACAATTTGGGCCGCTTGATGCGCTATGACATCGGCGGCGTGCGGATGCTGGTCGACTATGCGCACAATCCGGCCGGGATACGTGGTCTTCTCAGCGTGGCCGGCCACCTGTGCGACGACGGCCGGGTGGCCGTGCTGCTGGGCCAGGCCGGCAATCGCGAGGACGCCGATCTGCGCGAGCTTGCGGCCACCGTGGCTTTTTTCAGCCCTGACCTGGTCGTGATCAAGGAGGAACTCGACTATCTGCGGGGTCGCGCCCCGGGCGAAGTTCCCGCCATCCTGAAGGCGGCGCTGCTGGAGGCCGGGCTGCCAGAATCGGCCATCGCCTTTGGCGCCAGCGATAGCGACGCAGCGCGTCGGGGAATTGCCTGGTCGCGCCCCGGCGACGTGCTGGCACTGCTGATGCACTCGCGCAAGGCGCGGACCGAATTGCTGGCGCTGTTCGAGCGGATGCAGCGGAGCGGATGGCAAGCCGGCCAGCCGTTGCCTGCCTGAGCTGCCAGCGGGCAGCGTGAACTGCGGTATCTTGTCGCATGGCCGGCCGTATTCCACAGTCTTTCATCGACGAGCTGATCGCCCGCATCGACATCGTCGAACTGATCGGCAGCCGCGTGCAATTGAAGCGCGCGGGACGCGAATGGAAGGCCTGCTGCCCGTTCCATGCCGAGAAAACGCCGTCATTCTGGGTGAGTCCCGACAAACAGTTCTATCACTGCTTCGGCTGTGGCGCGCATGGCACGGCGCTCGGCTTCCTGATGGAACACGACAAGCTGCCATTCCCGGACGCGGTGGACGAACTCGCCTCGCGGCTCGGGCTCGAGGTGCCGCGCGAGGACGACGGTCGCGCCGCGCGCACGCGGCCCGGCGACGAACTCTATGAACTGATGGCGCAGGTCTCGCAGTTCTATCGTGATTCCTTGCGTGAATCCCCGCGCGCCAAGAACTATCTCGCAGGCCGCGGCATCACGCCCGAGACCTGCGTCAAGTTCGCAATCGGATATGCACCGAATTCCTGGGATGCAGTGCTGAAGCGTTTCGGTGGCAGCGCGGACCGCGATCGCGTGCTGGCCGACGCCGGCCTGGTCATCGAGCGCAGCGGCAAGGGAGAATCGGGTTTCTACGACCGGTTCCGCGATCGCATCATGTTTCCGATCCGCGATGCGCGCGGGCGGGTCATCGCCTTCGGCGGCCGGATCATTGACGAAGGAGAGCCGAAGTATCTGAACTCACCCGAAACGCCGCTCTTTCACAAGGGGCGCGAACTCTATGGCCTCTATGAGGCACGCCAGGCGCTGCGCAAGATCGAGCGGCTGCTGGTGGTCGAGGGTTATGTCGATGTCGCGCGCCTGGCGCAGGCTGGCATCGCTTATTCGGTTGCGACACTTGGCACGGCCACGACGACCGAGCATCTGAACCGCCTGTTCCGCGTGACGAACGAAGTCGTGTTTTGCTTTGACGGCGATCGCGCGGGCCGCGCCGCCGCGTGGCGGGCGCTTGAAAACGCGCTTGAGCACGCACGCGACGGCCGGCAACTTCGTTTCCTGTTCCTGCCTGAAGGCCATGATCCGGACACGCTGGTGGGATTCGAAGGCGCCGAGGCCTTCGAGGCGCGCCTCGCCGCCGCGCAGCCGCTGTCGGAATTCCTCGTGACACAGCTCGCGGCGCAGACCGATCTCTCGAGCGTCGACGGCCGGGCGAGGCTTGCGGAAGCCGTGCGCCCCCTCCTCGCGCGGGTGCCAGCGGGCGTCTACCACGAGTTGCTGCTCGAGCGTCTTGCCCAGGAGGTCCGCATGCCGGCAAGCCGTCTCGCCGAACTGCTGAAGGCGCGGCCCGAGAAAGCGCGCAGTGTCAGACCCGCGCCGGGACGCAGGACGCCGATGTCTGCAGGGCGCCATCCGCTGCTGACCCAGGCCATCATGCTGCTGTTGCACCATCCATCGGCGGCACGGGCGGTCGCGGAGCCGCCGGATTTCCTGAAGGGTGACCACAAGGGTTTCGCCGTGCTGATCGAGCTTTTGGAGATGGCGAAGGCCGAGCCGGAACTCAGCACTGCGCAACTGATCGAACGCTGGAGAGAACGCCCCGAAGGCGCGCGGCTTGCAGAGCTCGCTGCCGAGGAGTCGCTGGTGCGTGATGGGCGGGCTGCGGGTCGCGATCTGGTCATGGCGCTCAAGCGCCTGGCGGCGGAGTTCGGCCCCGACAAGCGCCTGAACGAACTGATCGCCATGTCCCGAGAGCGGAAACTCACGCAGGAAGAACAGCTGGAATTTCAACAACTTCTGGGCGATCGCGGCGGCACGGCCGGGGGTTGAGGGGGCGACGCCTGGAAAGACGGCGACCCGCCCTGACTGTATAATGACCGGCTGTTTTGCCAGCCCTGAACCACGGTGGTTTCTGCCATTGACCGAGAAAAAGCTCCCGATCATTCCTGAAGACCGTCAGTCGCAACTGAAGCTGCTGATCGCGCGCGGCAAGGAACAGGGCTACCTGACCTATGCCGAAGTCAACGACCACCTGCCGCCCGAGATCGTCGATCCGGAGCAGATCGAAGACATCGTCAACACGATCAACGATATGGGCATCACGGTGTATGAGAAGGCACCGGATGCCGAAGCCCTGTTGCTGACCGACGCCTCGGCCCCCGATGAGGAGGCCGTCGAAGAAGCCGCCGCCGCCCTTGCGATCGCCGATTCCGAGTTCGGCCGCACGACCGACCCGGTGCGCATGTACATGCGCGAAATGGGCACCGTGGAGCTCCTGACGCGCGAGGGCGAAATCCGCATCGCCAAGCGCATTGAGGAAGGCCTCGACCAGGTGCGCTCCGCACTCGCCTACTACCCGCCGACCTATGACTTCCTGCTTGGCGCCTACGAGCCGGTAAAGGGCGGCCAGGGCCGGCTGACCGACATCATCGTCGGCTTTCTCGATCCGAACGCGCCGGATGAAATCGCCCAGCCGCATAACCCGAAGGCCATCATCAAGAAGGAAGAGCCCAAGCTTGATGACGACGAAGAGAGCGAGGAGTCCGAGGAGGACGAAGAAGCGATCGACACGGGACCGGATCCGGAAGAGACCGCGCGACGCTTTGCCGCGATCCAACGCCTGCACCACCAGATCTCCAAGGGCATGGCGACGGCACGAGGAGCGAAGGAACCAAAGGTCGTCCGCGCCCGCAAGAAACTCTCGGGCCAGTTCATGGAATTGAAGCTCGCCCCGCGCATGTTCGATGCGCTGGTCGGGAATCTGCGCAGCCACGTGGATGAGGTGCGCCGCCTCGAGCGCGAGATCATGACGATCTGCGTGCGCCAGGCCGGCATGCCGCGCAAGGATTTCATTGCGACCTTTCCGAAGAACGAGACCAACACGCGCTGGATCGACAAGCACATCCGCGCCAAGCGCAAGCATTCCGCGTCGCTCGGCCGCCTGAAGGAAGAAGTCACGCGCCGCCAGCATGACCTCAAGGCGCTGGAGAAGCGCCTGACGCGCTCGATCCAGGAATTGAAGGCCGTGAATCGCGACATCGCGACCGGCGAGGCGATGGCGCGACGCGCGAAGAAGGAGATGGTCGAGGCCAACCTGCGCCTCGTGATCTCCATCGCGAAGAAGTACACGAACCGCGGGCTGCAGTTTCTCGACCTGATCCAGGAAGGCAACATCGGCCTGATGAAGGCGGTGGACAAGTTCGAATACCGCCGCGGCTACAAGTTCTCGACCTATGCGACCTGGTGGATCCGCCAGGCCATCACCCGTTCGATCGCCGACCAGGCACGCACCATCCGCATCCCGGTGCACATGATCGAGACCATCAACAAGCTGAATCGCATCTCGCGCCAGATGCTGCAGGAGATGGGTCGCGAACCGACGCCCGATGAACTGGCGGGTCGCATGGAGATGCCCGAGGACAAGGTTCGCAAGGTGCTGAAAATCGCGAAGGAACCGATCTCGATGGAGACGCCGATCGGGGATGATGAGGATTCGCATCTGGGCGACTTCATCGAGGACGGGGCGGCCGAGAGCCCGCTGGACTCCGCGACCGTCGAGTCGCTGCGCGAGACCGTGCACGGCGTGCTGTCGCAGCTGACGCCGCGCGAAGCCAAGGTGCTGCGCATGCGCTTTGGTATCGACCTTTCGACCGATCACACGCTCGAGGAAGTGGGCAAGCAGTTCGACGTCACCCGCGAGCGCATCCGCCAGATCGAGGCGAAGGCGCTGCGCAAGCTCCGGCATCCCAGCCGCAGCGAGCAGTTGCGCAGTTTCCTGATGGAAGACTGAACGAGAAAGGCCCCGCGAGGGGCCTTTCCTTTTCTGGGTGATCAGGCGAAATTTTCCGAGCTCGGATGCGCGCAGCCAAGGTTGGCGTGTTTGGTCATCGTCGCCTTGGGTTGTTTGGCTCGCCGATAAGTGGTTCCATCGTAGCCTGTCAGTGGGGGGATCGAGTCCATGGCACACGTCGCTCCGCTTCCCAGGGAAGCCGTTCCGGAGTTTCGGGAGCTGTTCGACCACTACGCGAGCACTCGCGGCTTCGTTCCCAACAGCATCCTGACGATGTCGCGCCGGCCCGCCATCGCCAAGGCCTTCATGGACCTGAACCGGGCGGTGCTGTACGAAGGCACGGTACCCGAAGAGCTCAAGATGCTCGTCAGCCTCATTGCCAGCCAGGCTGCTGGCTGCCGCTACTGCCAGGCGCACATGTCGAACCTGTCCAGCATCTACCGCGCCTCCGACGCGAAGATCGCCGCGGTCTGGGAGTTCGAGACCAGCGAGCTCTTCAATGAAGCCGAGCGCGCAGCGCTGCGCCTGGCACTGAAAGGTGCGACCGTTCCGAATGAAGCCGGTCCGCAGGACTTCGTGGAGTTGGCCAAGTACTTCGACGACGGCGAGCAAGTCGAAATCGTCGCCACCATCGCGCTCTTCGGCTATCTGAACCGCTGGAACGACACGATGGCGACCGATCTGGAAGA
>DAITAA010000009.1:0-111327 GCA_036824505.1 Steroidobacteraceae bacterium | reverse complement strand
GAGCTGCTTGCCCAGCAGCCACGCGCCGTACTGGCCGGTTGCTGAGAACGCCTGCCGATGCGCGAAATAGCCGGCCGGGAACGTCGCGTCGAAGTCCGCACGCACCGCTTCCGGCTCCTGTGCCTGAACCAGCTGCCATGTCGCATCGCGCAGCCTGGCGTCTTCAGGCCCCGCAAATGCCGCGTATTCAGCCTCGCTCACATAGCGCAGGTCGCCAGCGATGTTCATGACCTCGTGATTGCCGAGGACCAGGTGTACGGCGCCACCCGCCTCCCTGGCTTCGCGCTCGAGACGCATGAGCAGATCGAGGACCTTTCGCGAATCCGGTCCGCGGTCGGACAAGTCTCCCAGGCTGACAAGGTGCGTGTCGCCGCCCCGCCAATGCAGCGACTCGTCGATGACCGCGGTTTCACGTAGCACGGAGAGCAGTTCCTGATAGGCCCCATGCACGTCCGGGAACACGACGACGCGGTGCACATCGTTGAATCGATACTGCGAGTCTGCCGCGACCGCGGGAACGGCCAGCAGCAAGGCACAGGCGACCGATAGGCCCTGCCGTGCAACGCTCGCAACACGGCCCCGATGAAGTGCCGATTCAAGCCATCGCATGAGGCGTATCATTCTCCATTCCTGTTCGGTGCACCACTGAGAGTCCCGCATGACGACGCTCGCAGGGAAAATAATGCTCCAGCGCAGTCCGCTGTTTCGCGGTCTGACGCCCCCAACGCTGGAGCACATCGCCGAGCTGGCCGGACAACGCAGCTACCGCGCCGGCGAAATCGTGTTCAGTCAGGGGGATCCGGGAGACGCCTTGTATGCCGTTGTCACCGGGAAAATCCGCATCAGCGCCGGCGCTGCAGACGGCCGGGAAATTTTCCTGAATATCATGGAGCCAGGGGATACGTTCGGCGAGATCGCGCTGCTGGACGGCGGCACGCGAACCGCATCGGCTACCGCCACCATTCCCTCGGAACTGGTCTCGATCCGGCGCGAGCATTTTCTCGCTTTGCTTGAACGCGAGCCGCGTGTGGCACTGGAACTGCTGCGTCTCTGCGGCGAGCGCCTGCGCTGGACCAGCGGACTTGCGGAGGACGCTGCGCTGCTCGACGCGCCCGCGCGGCTCGCGAAACGGCTGCTGAGCCTCAGTCGACTACACGGTGAGGCAGCGAGGGACGGCACCACTTTGCGCATTTCACAGGAAGACCTCGCGAGCTTTCTCGGCGTGTCGCGACAGGTCGTCAACCAGTATCTTCAGGGCTGGAAGGGCCGCGGCTGGGTGAAACTCGGGAGAGGGACCGTCACCGTGCGCGATGAGGCGGCGATCAGGAAGGCGGCCCAGGAGCATTGACCCAGGCTGACGCTGGCGCCTTCGCGCCTGTGTCAGCTCGATGACAGACACGTTGCGCCTCGCCGCTCATCATCAATCCCGGATCGAAACACAAGTTGGGGGGCATGATCATGAAGGCCAACAAGTTTCAGCAAATCAGGACCCTCGCCTCTTTCTTGACCATGATCGCGATGGCGGCCCTGCTCGCGAGCACGGCCTCCGAGCCATTCAGAGTGCTGGCGGCATAGGGCGGAAGCCAGTATGGCGCCCCGGGCCGGAGTTGAACCGACGACCTGCCGCTTAGGAGGCGGCCGCTCTATCCACTGAGCTACCGGGGCGAAGCGGGCACAATGTTACCCGAGGGCCGGCCTTGAAAGGCCGGTCCCCGGGGGGTGCTTCAACTAGGCGCCGCCGGGCGACTAGACGGCAGGGGCCGCTGCCATGGCTGGTGCCGGTTCAGCCGCCCTGGGTGCGGATACCGTGGCATCGACCACGGTGGTTGCCCGCTCGACCGTATCGGCAGCGCTGCCCACTGCCCTGGTCGCCACCTTTTCGACCTTGTTGGTCGCGGCGCGTACCGTCTTCGCAGTGCTCTTGATCGCCGACTGCGCCTGCCGCTTCGCGCTCTTCACGGTCTTGCGGGTCACCGCCGTCGCCTTGCGAACAGTCTTGCGCGCCGTGCTCGCGGCCTTCCGCGCAACCTTGCGTACCGTTTTGCGCGCAGACGCGCTCTTGCGCGCGGTCTTCCTGCGTGCCGCCGGACGGCGCTTCGCTCTTGTTGCGCGGCGCCGAACGGCCTTTTTCGCCTTCTTTCTTGCTGCCATCTGCCATCTCCCGGTATTTCCGATGCCAATTCAACGTCGCGCACACGCGACGTCCGACCCAAAGCTAGGACGCGTGCACGCGACTGTCAATCGGAGAAATTTGGTGGAGCGGAAGGGGATCGAACCCTCGACCTCTGCATTGCGAACGCAGCGCTCTCCCAGCTGAGCTACCGCCCCACGACGAGGGCCGGGATTGTAAAGACCCGGTGCCCCAGCAGCAAGCAAGCTGGCCGGCGCCGGAGACTCCTTTGGGCACATCGTGTAACGTTGCCGCGATCATGAGGATTCGCGACGCAACGCTTGCCGACCTGGATTTCATTGCCGGCGCCAACCTGGCCATGGCGCATGAAACGGAGGATGTGGTGCTGGATCCGGCGTTGCTGCTTCCAGGTATCCGCGCCGTCCTCGAGGACCCTTCGCTCGGGCGCTACTACCTCGCTGAGGCGGCGGGCAAGCCCGTCGGCCAGCTGTTGACCACCTACGAGTGGAGCGACTGGCGCAACGGCGTGTTCCTGTGGATCCAGTCCGTGTATGTGCTGCCGGCGCACCGCGGAACGGGCGCACTCAAGTCATTGTTCCGTCACCTGGAGACGCTTGCGCAGGCCGACCCCCGCATCTGCGGGATTCGCCTGTACGTGGACCGGGACAACACACAAGCCCAGGAAATCTACACGCGCCTCGGCTTGCATCGCTCAAATTACAAGGTCATGGAATCGGTGTTTCGCGGTCCCGAATCGCGTGGTTGAGAGGTACCGACATGCTGGCCATCGGTGAACGCGCCCCCGACTTCACGTTGCCCGATCAGGACGGACGGCCGCAGCGCCTGTCGCAACTGCTGAATGGCCAGCCGCTGATCCTGTATTTCTACCCTTCCGATTTCACGCCGGGCTGCACCAAAGAGGCCTGTGATCTTCGCGACCTGCACACCCAGATACTCACCGCCGGCCTGCGGGTGATCGGCGTCAGCCCGCAACCGCCGGAGAGCCACCGCCGCTTCAGGGAACTGCACGGCCTGCCATTCACGCTGCTGTCAGACGTGGACAAGGCCGTCATCAAGACATTCGACGTCGACGGACCGCTCGGTATCGGCGTGCGCCGTGCCACGTTCCTGCTGGACCCCGGGCGCCGGATAATCGATGCCGTACTGGCAGACCTGCGCATCAGCCGTCACCAGGAATTCGTGCAGCGCGCGATCGCCGCTAGGGAAAGTCGAAGCGCATGACCGACGCGCGGCTGAATCGCGGCAGCGAAACCACGTAGACGATACCGTACTCGCTTTCAGCCATTTCCGGCACTTTCTGGCCTGACAGTTTCTCGACGATTTCCGGCACCGTATTGGAGTGCCCGACGATCAGCACGCGGCCGCCGCGATATTCGTCCAGCGCGCGATCCGCAACCAGGGAGATATCGGCGGCAGGGACGACGATGACAGGGACGCCCAGCCGGTTCGCCAGCGGCCGCACCGTGTCCTGCGTGCGACGAAATTCGCTGACAAAGATGCTCTGGATGCGGAATTCCGCGGCCGCCTCTCCCAGGACATGCGCCAGCTCCTGTGCCCGACCCTCGCCGGCGATCGAGAGCGGCGGGTCCTCAGCCGGCAGGGCCGCTTTTTCGGCATGACGCATCACGATGATCGTGGTGGTCGAGGCGGACGCGAGCAGCCAGATTGCGACCGCAACGACAAACGCCGCGGCGAGGGCGGCCAGCCATACCGGGGCCAGCAAGGGACGACGCCGCAGGCTCGCATATTCCTTCCGCATGGCGCCGATGATACTCCGGCCTAAATGAGCTTGCGGCCCTGCTGCTCGATCGCTTCGAGCGTTGTCCGCACGTCATCCCAGGTCGTCTGGTGGGACATGATGCAAAGCCGAAGCGAGTAAACACCGCGCAGTCGCGTGGATGAGAGCATGGCGATGCCCGCTGCTATGACACCCGACTGGACCCGCTCGTTGATCTGATCGAGCTTGCTCGCTGCGATCTGCGAACCCCGCGGCCGGAAGCGAAAGCAGAGGATGCCGAGCGATGGCGCGCTGAGCAGTTCGAGCACTTCCGACTTCGACACGTATTCGCCGGCGCGATCCGCGAGCTCGATGCCACGCGCGATCGCTTCCCGGAACGCTGCCACACCAAAGGTCTGGATGGACATCCACACTTTCAAGGCACGGAATGAACGCGTCAACTGTAATCCGCGGTCGGCAAAATTGACCTGCTCCATGCCAAGACGCGTGTCCTGCAGATATTCCGGGTGGACGCTGAAAGCCTGTTCCAGCTTTGTGACATCCCGAACCATCACGCAGCCCGCTTCGAACGGCTGGAACAGCCATTTGTGGGCATCGAGACTGATCGAGTCCGCCAGCTGCATGCCATCGAGCAGTGCACTCCCACGATCGCAGAGCATCGCGAAACCGCCATACGCGGCATCCACGTGCAGCCAAATGTTCTCGTGGGCACAGAATGCCGCCATGTCCCGCAATGGATCAATGGCGCCGGTGTTGGTCGTGCCGGCGTTGGCGCAGACCGCGATTGGCGCGTAACCGTTCTTGCGCGCCTCGGAGACAGCACGTTTGAGTTCGTTAGTCCTCACCCTGAATCGATCGTCTGAAGCGATCTTGAAGATACCCTCCGGCCGCACGCCGATGATGCGGGCGGCCCGCTCCAGTGCACTGTGGCTCTGATCGCTCATGAACACTGCGGGGCGCGCGGGCGCGCCGTGATGTTCACGTGCGGCAACCAGCGCATCGAGGATCGCTGCCGATCCGCCAGACGTAAACAGGCCGCCGCCCGACTGCGGATAGCCGATCCACTGCCTGAACCAGTCAATCACGACCAGTTCAAGCTGGCTCGGGCCACCGGATCCAAGCCACGTGCCCTGAAAGATGTTGAACCCGGTCGCAAGATAGTCGGCGACCACGCCGGGCCAGGTCGGCGCCGAAGGAACGAACGCGAAGAAACGAGGATGATCCACGCGCGCAGCAATCGGCAGAACGTCGCGCACCGCGCGATCAAGCACCGCCATCGCATCCCTTCCTTCCTCGGGCGGCGGCTCGCGCAGCAATGGTTCCAGTTCCGCCCGTGTTGCGCCGCGCCAGGGCCGATCGTCGCGCAATTCTTCAAGGCGGGCGACGATGAGGTCCGTCGCGCGTCGCGCAAGTTGCTGCATGTCCTCGGCTGACATGCTGAGGCCCGATGAATCAGCGTTGCTCTTCTTGTTCATAAGTTGGCGGAGAGGGTGAGATTCGAACTCACGAAAGTCTCGCGACTTTGCCGGTTTTCAAGACCGGTGCATTCAACCGCTCTGCCACCTCTCCGGTGGATTCCGGTGCGGCGGGGATTGTCGGCTGCGGCGCCAGCGCCTGCAAGTCAGGCGGAGGTGCCACGGAACCCGGTCCGATATACTATGTCTCAGTAACTGGATTCCTTCATGGAGGTTTGAGCGATGCAACGCGAACCAATGGTCCTGCAGCAGTCAGCGATCCGTGAGTCCGCGCTGGCCACGAACAAGGTCCTCCGCAACACTTACCTGCTGTTATCGGCCACCCTCGCTTTCAGCGCGTTGATCGCGGGTGCCGCAATGGCATTCAACCTCCCGTATCCGGGCGTAATGCTGACGCTGCTCGTCTACTTCGGACTGCTGTTCGGCGTCCACAAGACAGCCAACAGCGCCCTGGGTCTCGTATTCGTGTTCGCGCTGACCGGTTTCCTGGGTTACACACTGGGTCCGATCATCAGCCTGTACCTGAAGGCCATACCGAACGGTCATACGGTCGTAATGAATTCCTTCGGCATCACCGCCGTGACATTCGTGGGTCTGTCGGCCTACGTCGTCAGGACAGGCCGGCGCTTCACGTTCATGGGTGGCTTCCTGTGGGTCGGTATCCTGACCGCATTCCTGCTGGGCCTTGGAGCGATCTTCTTCAACATGCCCGCACTGTCACTGGCAGTTTCCGGCATGTTCGTGCTGCTGATGGCGGGGCTGATCCTTTACCAGACCGGCGAGATCATGAATGGGGGCGAGACGAATTACATCCTCGCCACCGTGACGCTGTACGTCACGATTTTCAATCTATTTACGAGCCTGCTGCATCTGCTCGGTGCGGCGAGCGACGACTGATCGAAAAGCAGGAAGCGGCGCATCATGCGGCCGTGATCCGCGTGAGACCTCCGAGGTAGGTTCGCAGGACAGATGGCACCAGCACCGAGCCGTCGGCCTGCTGGTAATTCTCTAGCACCGCGACCAGGGCTCGGCCCACAGCCACGCCTGACCCATTCAGTGTATGCACGGGCTCGGGCTTCCCGGTTTCAGGGTTTCGCCAGCGCGCCTGCATGCGCCGCGCCTGGAAGGCCTCGCAGTTGCTGCACGATGAAATCTCGCGGTACTTGCCCTGCCCTGGCAGCCAGACTTCAAGGTCATAGGTCTTCGAACTGCCGAAGCCAATATCCCCGGCACACAGCGCAACTACCCGATATGGCAACTCGAGCAGTTCGAGCACGCGCGCCGCATGACCGGTCAGTTCCTCGAGCGCCTTGTAGGACTCCGACGGCCGGACGATCTGCACCAGTTCGACCTTGTCGAACTGGTGCTGGCGGATCAGGCCGCGCGTGTCCTTGCCATAGGAGCCTGCTTCCGAACGGAAACACGGCGTGTGGGCAACGAGCTTCAGCGGCAGTTGCGCAGCCTCAAATATCCTGTCGCCAGCCAGATTAGTCAGCGGCACTTCGGCGGTCGGTATCAGGAACAGTTCCGGATCCTCCTCGCCGCGTGCCAGCTTGAAAAGGTCCTGCTCGAATTTCGGCAACTGGCCCGTGCCGGTCAACGTCGACCTGGACACCAGATAAGGCACATACGCCTCGCGATACCCGTGTTCGCGCTGATGCAAGTCCAGCATGAACTGGGCGAGCGCGCGATGCAGGGACGCGAGCGGTCCTGTAAGCACCGCAAAGCGCGCGCCGGAGAGGCGGCCGGCGGCTGCCAGATCGAGCCCGCCCAGGCTTTCGCCAATCGCGACATGGTCAACCGGCTCAAAGTCGAGGCGCCGCGGCTCGCCATGGCGCCGAATTTCGGTATTGGCCGATTCATCGCGACCATCCGGCACGCTCTCGTGCAGCAGGTTCGGCAGATCGAGCAGCAATGCGTCGACTTCCGCCTGCAGCGAAGTCATTGCGCGCTCCGCGGCCACAAGCCGCGTGCCTAGCGTCTCGACTTCGGCCAGCAGCGGCGCGATGTCCTGTCCCTGGGACTTGGCCTGTCCGATGGTTCGCGAACGGCTGTTGCGTTCATTGCGCAGGGCATCGACCGCGACCTGCGCATCCTTGCGGCGCTTCTCAAGTTCCGCAAATCGAGCGATGTCGAGCCGGTAGCCACGGCGTGCCAGGTTCTTTGCGACGGCATCCGGGTCGCTGCGCAATTGCCGGGCGTCAAGCATGATCGTCCTTCCGCTTCAGCGCTTCGAGCAGGCGCAATTCCAGCCCGCGCGGCGCAGGATGATAGTAGACGCGCGGCTCGACACCGTCGGGGAAATGTTTCTGCCCCCTGGCCTGCGCATCGGGCTCGTCGTGGGCATAGCGGTAACCCTTGCCGTAACCAAGATCTTTCATCAGTTTCGTGGGCGCATTGCGAAGATGAAGCGGAACCTCCAGCGTTCCGAGCGCGCGTGCATCGTCCATCGCCGAGCCATAGGCCTTATAGACGGCGTTGCTCTTCGGCGCGCAGGCCAGGAACACGCAGGCCTGGGCCAGGGCCAGTTCCCCTTCCGGGCTCCCCAGGCGCTCGAATCCGTCCCATGCGGCAAGTGAAAGCGTCAGCGCCCGCGGATCCGCATTGCCGATGTCTTCGCAGGCCATGCGCACCATCCGCCGGGCGATGAAGCCCGGATCGCAGCCGCCGTCGAGCATTCGACACAGCCAGTACAGCGCGGCGTCCGGATCGCTATCGCGCACCGATTTGTGCAGCGCCGAAATCTGGTCGTAGAACAACTCACCGCGCTTGTCGAAGCGCCGATGACCACCGGCCGTCACTGCACGAACGATGTCGAGCGTGATGACCGGACCCGCCGCATCCGTGGTCGCCAGATCGACGGCCAGCTCGAGCAGATTGAGCGCCCGTCGTGCGTCGCCATCCGCCGCGTCGGCTATCAGTCGCAGGATTTCGACCGTCGCGGTGACTCCGCTCGCGCCGACTCCGCGTTCAGCATCCGTGAGCGCCCGCTCGAGCAGCGCCACCAGGTCGGCAGCTTCCAGCGGTTTCAGCAGATAGACTCTTGCCCGTGACAACAACGCCGAATTGAGTTCAAAGGAAGGGTTCTCGGTGGTTGCGCCGATGAATACCAGGGTGCCGTCCTCAACGAATGGCAGGAATGTGTCCTGCTGCCCCTTGTTGAAGCGATGCACCTCATCGAGGAACAGTACGGTCGCGCGGCCACCGGAAGCCCGCGCAGCGCGCGCCTGATCCACGGCTTCGCGGATGTCCTTGACGCCTGCCATGACCGCCGACAGCGCGATGAAGTCGGCCTTGCAGGACTCGGCCGCGAGCCGGGCCAGCGTTGTCTTGCCACTGCCCGGCGGGCCCCAGAGCACCATCGAATGCGGGATGCCTGCCGTGAGAAGCTGATGCAGTGGCCTGCCCGGACCCAGCAGGTGGCCCTGACCGGCAAACTCGGACAACTTGCCCGGGCGCATGCGATCGGCCAGCGGTCGGTAGCTGGCACTGGCGGCGTGGTCGATCGCGAGGCTGGCTTGGCGCTGCATGCTGCGGAGATTCTAGCTGTTCGCGCCCGAGCTCAGTGGCGTCGCCGCACCGCTAGCCAGGCTTCCACTGCCAGGGCCCAGCCGGCCCGCCGGCGGAGCAGCCACCAGGCGCTCAGCACGCCGACCGCATTGGCGAGGAAGTCCGCCCAGTCGGCGGTGCGCGAATCCGTAAAAAGCGCCTGCGCCGCCTCCATCGCCAGTCCCAGCAATAGTGCCCGCACCATCACCGTCGGGACAGCCTCCTCGGCTACCAGGCCAAGGCCCAGCAGCGTAAGCGTGAAGTACGCGGTGAAATGCCCGGCCTTGTCGAGGTGACCCGCGGTCGCCACTGTCTCGCCTGGAATGAGGCTCAGGATAACGATCAGCAGGACCAGCAGACCGACTGATCCGATCCAGACGCGCCGATACCGGAGCGACAGCACTGTCAGCCGACCGGTGCGCGGCCGACGACGTCCACACCCGGTGGCGGCTCGAACTTGAACAGGGAGGAATCGAAACGCGGATTGCGTTCGACCTGCAGCAGATCCAGCTCGGTCGTCTGCCCGAGCCGGTCAAGAAATGTCATGTGCCGCAAATCGGAACCGGCGAATCCGAGCCGCACCTCACGAAAATCGCCATCCGAGCGCCGCGGCGTGAGGCGACTCCAGTTCAGTCCATCCTGCACACCGGCATCCGTGATCTCGAACTCCTCGCTCAGGTCGCTGCCGCCGGCAAGCAGCATCGCGGGTGTGCCGGCCAGCGCTTCATCCGCGGGTCGTACCGTCGCCTGTTCCAGCAAAACGTCATAAAGCCAGATGGTCACCCCATCGGAGACGATGACCTGCTCCGGTACGCGGTAGTCCCAGCGAAATCTTCCCGGCCGTGCAAGCGCCACGGTGCCCTCCGCTCTTTCCAGTACCCGGCCATGCGCATCGGTCACGGTCTGGCGAAATTCGGCGCGCAGGCTCTTGAGCTCGCCGAGGAAATTCTCGACACGCCGTGTGGCGGCGACATCGGACGTGGGTGCCGCAACAGCCGGGGCGATCGCCAGGGTACCGATCAGAAGTGCAGCGAGGCGGTTTCCCATCACGATTCCGGCGGCGGCGGCGCCAGCACTTCGCGGCTGCCATTGGATTGCAGCGGCCCGACCAGGCCTACTGCCTCCATCGATTCAACCAGCCGCGCAGCGCGGTTGTAGCCGATCTTCAGGCGGCGCTGGACGCCGGATACCGAAGCGCGCCGTGATTCGGTGACGATGCGAACGGCCTCGTCGTACAGCGGATCCTGCTCGGCGTCATCTGCATGTTCGCCGCCCTCGCCGTCCCCGGTCTCATCGGAAAGCCCGGGCACGGGGCCCTTCGGGCCGGACAGGACTTCATCGATGTATTCCGGCGCGGCGCTGCCTCGCAACGACGCGACGACCCGATGCACTTCCTGGTCCGCGACAAATGCGCCGTGAACGCGCTCGGGCGTCGATGTGCCGGGTGGCAGGTAAAGCATGTCGCCATGGCTCAGCAGCGATTCCGCGCCGTTCTGGTCAAGGATCGTCCGCGAATCAACCTTGGCAGACACCTGGAAGGCGATGCGGGCCGGGATATTCGCCTTGATGAGACCGGTGATCACGTCCACGGACGGGCGCTGCGTCGCGAGTATCAGATGGATGCCCGAAGCGCGCGCCTTCTGCGCGAGTCTCGCGATCAGCTCTTCGACCTTCTTGCCGACGATCATCATCAAGTCGGCGAGCTCGTCGATCACCACGACGATGTACGGCAGGGGCTCGAGCGGCGGTACTTCGCCCTCATACTTGCCGGTGGCGAGCAAACCGGCGATCAGCGGATCGGGAATCGGCTTGCCGGCCTGCTGGGCATCACGCACCTTGCGGTTGAAGCCGCCGAGATTTCTGACGCCCAGCTCCTTCATCAACTGGTAGCGCCGCTCCATTTCCGCAACGCACCAGCGCAGCGCATTGGTGGCCTGCTTCATGTCAGTCACGACCGGCGCCAGCAGGTGCGGGATGCCCTCGTAGACCGACAGCTCGAGCATCTTCGGATCGATCAGGATCAGGCGCACCTGCTCAACGGTGCTCTTGTAAAGCAGCGACAGCACCATGGCGTTGATCGCGACCGACTTGCCGGAGCCGGTGGTGCCCGCGATCAGGAGGTGCGGCATCCGCGCAAGATCGGCGACCACCGGCGCGCCCCCGATATCCTTGCCGAGCGCGAGCGCGATCGGCGAAGCGAGCTCGTCATAGGCGCGCGAACGGATGATTTCGCCGAGCGTGACCAGTTCGCGGGTTTCATTGGGAATTTCCAGGCCCACAACCGACTTGCCCGGTATGACCTCTACGACCCGCACGCTGATCGCCGACAGGGCGCGCGCCAGGTCCTTGGCGAGTGCGCTGATCTGGCTGACCTTCACGCCGGGTGCGGGCTTCAATTCGAAGCGCGTGACCACCGGGCCTGGCAGCACGGCGACGACTTCGACGTCCACACCGAAGTCCTTGAGCTTGATCTCGACGAGCCGGGAAATCGCATCGAGCGCTTCGGGCGAATAAGTCTTTTCGCGCACCGGCGGATCGTCCAGCAGCTTGAGTGCGGGAAGATCCGTCGCGGCGGGCTTGGAGAACAGCTGGACCTGTTTCTCCTTTTCGACGCGCTGGCTCGGCTCCGGTACCGCTGGTGCCGCCGTTCCGATGTGCGGTGGTGTGCGTGTCCCCGCCTTCTTCTGCACTTCGCGAACCAGCGCCTCACGGGCCTCGCGCGATTCCCGGCCCGCAGCCTGGTCCCTCGACGTCGCCATCCGGTTGCGGATCCAGGCTGCGCCGGCGAGTACCCAGTGCCCGATGAAGTCCATCACACGCAGCCAGGAGACGCCCGTGTAAAGCTGCACTCCCGCAAACCACAGCGCCAGCATCAGCAGCGTCGCGCCAAGCAACGAGGCCGCGGCTTCAAGGCTCTCGCCGATCAGGCTGCCGAGAATGCCGCCAGCCCCTGCCGGCAGCGCGCCAGCAGCAAAGTGCAGACTTGCAAGTCCACAGCTCGTCGCGAGCGCGGCCGCGAGCCCAATCGTGCGCAGTGCGATCGTCGAGCGCCCCTGCCCCGGATCATCGGGCCGGCGCTTCAGCGCGACCCAGGCGCTGAATGCAATCGACAGCGGGAAAAGGAATGCCGGCCAGCCGAAAAGCATCAGCAGGATGCCGGAAACCCAGGCACCCAATGGTCCGATGAGGTTGCCGACCTGGCCCGGTTCGCCTGTATAGCTGAAGCTGCGGTCGTAAGCGTCGTAGCTCGAGAGCGCGATCATCAGTACCAGCGCGAACGCGGCGAGCAGCCAGAATGCGGCCTCTCGCAATGCCCTAGCGAAGACCGGATCGAGCTTGGCTTCCGCTGTGGAAGCGTCGACGGCGGTTTTGGCCACAGACTAAGAATCCTGATAAAGAATTGGCTATAAGCAGTTGATTATAAGAACATTGCAATTGGCACCGCAAGCGCCCATATGCGATGACGGCGGCCTGCTAGGATGCGCGGCTAGCCGGTCCGCCGGGAAAACGTGGCGCGCGAAAACGAGCGGTGAGCACTATACATGACGACTCCCAGACACTCGCGGTTGATCATCCTGGGTTCCGGTCCCGCCGGCTATTCGGCCGCTGTTTACGCGGCGCGCGCGAACCGCAAGCCATTGCTCGTCACCGGACTCGAGCAGGGCGGGCAGTTGATGACGACGACCGAGGTGGACAACTGGCCCGGTGACGTCGAAGGCCTGCTCGGCCCGGACCTGATGGATCGCATGCGCCGCCACGCGGAGCGATTTGGTGTCGAGATGGCACATGACCAGATCATTCGGGCGGAGCTTGGCAAGCGCCCGTTCCGACTGGTTGGCGAGACGGGCGAATACAATTGCGACTCGCTGATCATCGCGACTGGTGCCAGTGCGCGTTATCTCGGGCTGGACTCGGAAACGCGCTTCCGCGGCCGCGGAGTTTCCGCCTGCGCAACCTGCGACGGGTTCTTCTATCGCGATCAGCGCGTGGCCGTGGTCGGCGGCGGCAATACGGCAGTCGAGGAAGCGATCTATCTCGCCAATATCGCCTCGCACGTGACACTGATCCACCGGCGCGACCGGCTGCGCGCAGAAGCAATCCTGCAGGATCGCCTTGCGGCGCTGGCAGAGAAAGGCAAGGTCACCTATATGTGGAATCATGTTGTCGATGAAGTCCTGGGCGGCGACCAGGGTGTGACCGGGGTACGCGTGAAGCCCGTCAGTGGCAATGGCGGCAGCGACCTGGATGTGACCGGACTCTTCATTGCGGTCGGCCACACGCCAAACACTGCGCTTTTCGAGGGGCAACTCGAGATGAAGAATGGCTACATCATCGTCAAGGCAGGTATCTCTGGGGATGCCACGGCGACCAGCGTGCCCGGCGTATTTGCCGCGGGTGATGTCGCCGACCATGTATACCGGCAGGCCGTGACTTCGGCTGGCACAGGCTGCATGGCCGCGCTTGACGCGGATCGCTTCCTGGAGCGGCAGGCCGGCGGCTGATGCCGCATGACCGTCCGGATCGCCCGTTCACTCGCTGACGTCGATGCGCCGCAATGGAATGCGCTGGTCGGCTGCGGCGCACCATTCCTGCGCCACGAATTCCTGCTTGCGCTCGAACAATCGGGGTGTGCCACGGCAGCGACCGGCTGGGATGCGCACCATCTGCTGCTCGCAGATGCGCACGGCAATCTCACCGGCGCGATGCCCCTGTACCTGAAGGCACATTCCTGGGGTGAATTTGTCTTTGATTTCGCCTGGGCCGAGGCCTACCAGCGCGCCGGGCTGAACTATTACCCGCGGCTTTGTTGCGCTGTCCCGTTCACGCCGGCGACCGGCCCACGGCTCCTGACGCTGGAAACGGACGCCGCATCGATTCGGCGGTCCCTGATCGAGGCGGCGCGCGACCTCCGGCGGACGCTCGACGTGTCCTCACTGCATGTCCTGTTTCCGGATCCGGAAGACCAGTCGGCATTCGAGACCGCCGGATTGATGCGCCGCCTTGATTGCCAGTTTCACTGGCAGAATGAGGGCTATGAAAGCTTCGATGACTTCCTCGAGGGATTCACCGCCGAGAAGCGCAAGAAGGTCCGGCGCGAACGGCGCCGGGTCGCCGAGGGCGGCATCACGCACCGGACGCTGCATGGCGCCGACCTCGATGACGGCCTGATTACCACCGTTTATGCGCTGCATGCGCAGACCTTCGCACGCTTCGGCAATCCGCCCTATCTGAACCTCGACTTCTTCCGCCGCCTTGCGCGCACGATGCCAAATGCGCTCGTCGTCGAACTCGCAATGCGCCGCGACGAAGCCATAGCCTGCTCGGTGTCCCTGCGCAATGAAGACACTCTCTATGGGCGTTACTGGGGCGCGAGCGGCGACTATCACAGTCTGCATTTCGAGACCTGTTTCTACCGCGGTATCGAATACTGCATCCGCGAGCGCCTGGCACGCTTCCAGCCCGGCACACAGGGAGAACACAAGCTGCTGCGCGGCTTCGCCCCGGCAATGGTCTGGTCTCTTCACGAGATCGCCGACCCGCGTTTTGCCGTAGCGATCCGAGATTGGCTGTATCGTGAGGAATCGCGGCGTCGCGCCTATCTGCGCGCAGCGGCCGGCCACCTGCCCTTCCGGCGCGCCGACATCCCGGCTAGGCTGCCGGCTGATGTCCGGGATTACCTGGCTGCAGAAGACTGACCCGCCCGAGGCGCTGCCTCCGACCTCGCGCGCCTTGCGCGAACCCAATGGGCTGCTGGCGGTTGGCGGCGCGCTGACACCGGAATGGCTGACACACGCCTATCGGCGCGGCGTGTTTCCCTGGTACTCCGCCGACCAACCGATTCTCTGGTGGGCACCAGATCCGCGAGCCATCCTGCTGCCGCCGGAGTTCAGAATCTCGCGCAGTCTGGCCCGCTCGATGCGCAATCGCGGCTACGTGACGCGCATGGACACGGCGTTCGACGCCGTTGTCGAAGCCTGTGCCGGGCCTCGACGCGGCGGTGCCGGCACCTGGATTACCGGGGCAATGCATGAGGCCTATCTCGCCCTTCACCGTCGCGGCCTCGCGCATTCCGTCGAGACCTGGCACGAAGATCGCTTGGTCGGAGGACTCTATGGCGTCGCCATGGGTTGCGTATTTTTCGGAGAATCGATGTTCACGCGGGAGCGCGACGCGTCCAAGGTCGCCTTTGCGCGACTCGTGCGCGAATGCCTGCGGCTCGACGTGGCGTTGATCGATTGCCAGCTGCCGAGCCCGCATCTCGCGAGTCTCGGCAGCCGGTCGCTGACACGGGCCGACTTTGAGGCGCGTCTCACCGAACTGGTGGATGCCGGGCCCCGCCGGTGGCCGCACGGAGACATGGAATTGCATGCCGTGACGCGCTAGGTCACAATCCGCGCGGTTTCCGCTACCGCACCGGGTTGGAATGGCAAAGGAAGAGGCAATTCAGATGGAGGGAGAGGTCGTCGAGACCCTGCCCAACACGACATTCCGCGTGAAGCTGCAGAATGACCACATCGTCACCGCCCACATCTCGGGCAAGATGCGCAAGCACTACATACGCATTCTGACGGGCGACAACGTCACGGTCGAGTTGACGCCTTACGACCTCACGAAGGGCCGCATCATCTATCGCGCCCGCTAGCGGCTCAGTCCTGGCCGAGCAATTCCGGTTCGTGTGCCGGTCGGCATTCTAAGGCGAGCCCGGCGCCGTCCTTCGCCAGTGAAACCCTGACGGTTCCGCCTCCGGCAAGACGGCCGAACAGCAGTTCCTCGGCCAGCGGGCGCTTGACGTGCTCCTGCAGCACCCGTGCCATCGGTCGCGCGCCCATCTTCGGGTCGTAACCGGTGGTGGCGATCCAGCGCCGCGCGTCGTCGTCGACAGTGAGGCTGACTCCTTTCTGCTCCAGCTGCGCCTCGACCTCAAGCAACAGCTTGTCCACCACGCGCCCAATAGTCGCCTGATCGAGTGAGTTGAACTGGATGATCGCATCAAGGCGATTGCGGAACTCGGGCGAGAACATGCGCCGGACCGCTTCCATTCCGTCCGGCCTGTGGTCCTGCTGCGTGAAGCCAATGCTGGCACGGTTCATGTCGGCGGCACCGGCATTCGTCGTCATGATGATGATGACGTTGCGGAAATCCGCTTTGCGACCGTTGTTGTCGGTCAGCGTTCCATGATCCATGACCTGCAGCAGCAGATTGAAGACATCCGGGTGCGCTTTCTCGATCTCATCGAGCAGCAGCACGCTGTGCGGGTGCTTGGCGATTGCTTCGGTCAGCAGTCCGCCCTGATCGAAACCGACATAGCCCGGAGGTGCGCCGATCAGGCGTGACACAGTGTGACGCTCCATGTACTCGGACATGTCGAAGCGCACAAATTCGACGCCGAGTGCGATGGCGAGTTGCCGGGTGACTTCGGTCTTGCCGACCCCGGTCGGTCCCGCCAGCAGGAAACTGCCCACCGGCCGCCGTTCGCTGCCGAGCCCCGCGCGGGCCATCTTGATGGCAGCGGCCAAAGCGTCGACGGCCGCATCCTGGCCATAAATCACCAGCTTCAGGTTGCGCTGCAGGTTTTGCAGTACCTCGCGATCGGACGTCGAGACATGCTTGGGCGGAATCCGTGCGATGCGTGCGACCACCCCCTCGATGTGGGCCACCGTGACCGTGGATTCGCGCTCGGCAGCCGGTTTCAGCCTGAGCGATGCGCCCGCCTCGTCCACCACGTCAATCGCCTTGTCTGGCAGGTGCCGGTCATTGATGTGGCGCTGCGACAGCTCGGCCGCGGCTGTCAGCGCCTCGTCGGAATAGCTGACGCCATGGTGCTCCTCGAATCGTGACTTCAGGCCGCGCAGGATCTCGATGGTCTCGGCAACGGTCGGTTCAATAACATCGATCTTCTGGAAGCGCCGTGCGAGCGCGTGATCCTTCTCGAAAATGCCGCGGTATTCCTGGTAGGTCGTCGAGCCGATGCAACGCATCTCGCCGCTTGCGAGCACGGGCTTGATCAGATTGGAGGCGTCCATGACGCCGCCGGAGGCGGCGCCGGCGCCGATCACCGTGTGGATCTCGTCGATGAACAGGATCGCTCCGGGACGCTTCTTGAGTTCGCTGACGACGCCTTTCAACCGCTTTTCGAAATCGCCCCGGTACTTCGTGCCGGCGATCAGGGCGCCCATGTCGAGCGCATAGATCGTGCAATCGGCAAGCACTTCCGGAACCTTGCCTTCGACGATCAGGCGCGCAAGTCCCTCGGCGATCGCGGTCTTGCCCACGCCGGCCTCGCCGACGTAGAGCGGATTGTTCTTGCGCCGCCGGCAAAGGATCTCGATGGTCCGCTGCACTTCGAGCTGGCGTCCGATCAGCGGATCGACGCGGCCCGCCTTTGCCAGCTCGTTGAGATTTGTCGTGTACTTCTCAAGTGCCGCCGCACCGCTGTCTTCTGCGCCCTCGCGCTCGGCCGCCGCGCCTTCGTCACGCGTTGCGTCACGGCTCTCGCCGCTTGCTGGCAGTCCGTGGGAAATGTAGTTGACGACGTCGAGTCGGCTGACGTCCTGCAGTGACAGCAGATAAGCCGCATGGGACTGCTTTTCGCTGAAGATTGCGACCAACACGTTTGCAACCGTGACTTCCTTCTTGCCGCTCGACTGAACATGGAAGACGGCGCGCTGAAGCACGCGCTGGAAGCCGAGAGTCGGTTGCACTTCGCGTTCGTCGTCGCCCGCCAGAGTCGGCGTGGTCTCGTCGATGAATTTCTGCAGATCCTTCTGCAGGCGGGCCAGGTCCGCGCCACAGGCCTTCAGGATCTCGCGCACACGCGGCGTGTCCAGGATCGACAGCAGCAGATGCTCCACGGTCATGTATTCGTGGCGGGCATCGCGCGCCTTCTGGAATGCCTCATTCAGGCAGTATTCGAGTTCACTCGAAAGCACTCAGGTCTCCTCCATAGTGCACAGCAGCGGGTGCTGATGCTGCCGGGAATACGTCATTACCTGCGCGACCTTGGTCTCTGCAATCTCGTAAGTAAATACCCCACAGACGCCTTTGCCACGGGTATGGACCTCCAGCATGATCCGCGTCGCACGCATGCGGTCCAGTGCAAAGATCCGCTCCAGCACATCCACGACGAACTCCATCGGCGTGTAATCGTCGTTCAGCAGCACCACCTGATAGAGCGGTGGCTTCTTGACCTGCGGTTGCGCCTCCTCGACGACGAGGCTATGGCCGCCCTGCCCGATCTCGCCTTCCTCGTCGCCAGTCACCTGCCAAACCCACTCCACGCCACCCGTCCACTTATAGGGGTCGCGAGGCCGCTGCACAAGGGCGCGGCGTCGCCCCCTAGTATCAGCATGCTTGGCACGAGCCCGCTTTGAGAAGTGTCGCACAAGTGCCCGCAGCTACTTCGATTTCTGCTCATTTCTCGCCTTGTGGGTCTCCCGCGGCTACCCGTATCATGGCGCGGTTTCCCCGGAGGCCATGGATGCCCCCAGGCCGGACACTTCTGGACGGGCCAACATGCAGTTAGTCGATCGGATCGTCGCTCCCTTTCGCGGTGCCGAACGTGCACTGCCGCGGAGCGTCATGGCGGCCGCGCCGGCGATCCTGACGGTTGCCATGGTCATTGTGCTGGCAGCGCAGCTCGCCAGCCTTCTGTGGCGGGCGCTTGGCTCGACTAACGGCGAGGCGGTGCCGCCAGCTGCCGTTGATGGCGCGGCAGCGCCGCCGGTTGACCTCGAAAGCATCGTCAACGCGCATTTGTTTGGCGTCGCCGGCATGTCCGGCGACCCGAATGCGGCGCCGGCCACTTCCGCAAATCTTGCACTGGCCGGCACGCTGGCCGGCGTCAATCCCGAACAAGGTTGGGCAATCATTGGCGCGAGTGGCCAGGCGGCGCGGGTTTACGCTACAGGCGCAGCGCTTCCGGGCGGAACGAAACTGGTCGCCGTGTACCAGGATCGCGTGATCCTCGACCGGAACGGCACGCGTGAATCGCTGGCGCTGCCGCGTCTCAGTGGACTCGCAGGCGCGGCGCCGGTCGCCTACCAGCCTGCTAGTGCACCAGCCGGTTCGCTCGTCGACAGCGTGCGCGAATTGATGTCCCAGGATCAGACCGCAGTCAATGACCTGCTGCGGCCGCAACCGGTTTTCGCCGGCGGGCAGTTGCATGGCTATCGCGTTTATCCGGGCCGCAATCGCGGCCAGTTCGCCAAGCTCGGCCTGCAGCCTGGCGACCTGGTAACCGCGGTCAATGGCGCCCCGCTTGATGATCCGACCCGCGGGCTCGAGACCCTGCGGGGCATCGGCCTGGGGGCGCCCGTCGCCCTGACGATCGAACGCAATGGCCAACAACAGCAGTTGACGGTCGATTCGGCTGACGTCGTGCAGGAACTCCAGCCCGCTCCGGAGCCGGTCCAGGAAGATGAACCGAGCGAGTGATGCGTCACATGCAAAGGAACGCTCAATGACGAGATCCACCCGCCTTGCCCTGCTGCTCGTCCTGGCGCTACCGCTGGCCGCCGCGGCCCAGCAGGGCCAGCAAATCACGCCCAACTACAAGGATGCCGACCTGGGCCAGGTCATCGAGGCCGTCAGCCAGGTGACCGGCAAGAATTTCATCGTCGATCCGCGGGTTCGCGCGCAGGTGACGATGCTGTCCAACACACCGATGAGCCCGGATGCCTTCTACGAGGCTTTCCTCGCGATCCTGCAGGTTCACGGATTCGTCGCCGTGCCTTCAGGATCGGTCATCAAGATCCTGCCGGACGCCACAGCACGGCAGCTGCCGGCCAACGATCTCCCGGACCGCGTCAGTTCGACCTCGGATGAGATCGTCACGCAGGTCATCCAGGTCCGCAATGTCTCGGCGGCCCAGCTGGTCCCGATCCTGCGTCCCTTGATCCCGCAGTATGGTCACCTGGCGGCCTACCCGAGCGCCAACATGCTGATCATCTCGGACCGCGCCTCGAACGTGAATCGCATGACCCGGATCATCGCCCGGATCGATCGCTCCGGTGATGGCGACGTCGAAGTGATTCGCCTGGAGCACGCGTCAGCCAGCGATATCGTTCGGGTCGTGAATTCGCTGAGCGCGAGTCAGGGCGCGGACGCCTCGTCCGGTGCCCACATGGTCGCCGATGAGCGCACCAATAGCGTGCTGATTGGCGGTGAGGCCTCGCAGCGGCTGCGCCTGCGCACACTGATCACCCATCTCGATACGCCGCTGGAAGACGGCGGTGACACCCAGGTGCGCTACCTGCGTTACGCCGACGCGGAAAAGATTGCGGCCAAGCTGAAGGAACAGGCTGTCGCATCCGGGCCCGCGCCAGCCGGCCAGGCCGCGACCGGCGGCGCCGACCGTTCGGTGACCATCTGGGCCGAGCCGGAGACCAACGCACTGGTTGTCACGGCGCCGCCCAAGACCATGCGTTCGCTGATGCAGGTCGTCGACCGGCTCGATATCCGCCGCGCACAGGTCATCATCGAAGCAATGCTGGTCGAGGTGTCGCGGGATGCGACCAGGGATCTCGGCGTGAACTGGATCGTCGACGGTTCCGGCGACAACTTCCTGGTCGGACTCTTCAATCAGCCGATCGGTGGTGTCAGCCTGGGGGACATCGCGAAAGGCATTGACGATCCCTCAAAAGTCGACGCCGCACCCGGCGGGCTGACGATCGGCGGGGGCCGCAACCAGGATAGCGGCACGAATTTCGCGGCGATCCTGCGCGCCCTGTCCGGCGACGGCGACACCAACATCGTCTCGATGCCTTCGGTCATCACGCTCGACAACGAGGAGGCACAGATCAAGGTCGCCCAGGAAGTGCCATTTGTGACCGGCTCATTTACCAACACGGGCGCCGGTGGTGGCGGCACGGTCAATCCGTTCCAGACCATCACGCGCGAAGAGGTCGGCAATATCCTGAAGATCACGCCCCAGATCACGGACGAGAACACGATCCTGCTGAAGATCGAGCAGGAATCATCGAATCTCGCGGCCAGTTCCCAGGGGGCCGTCGACTTGATCACCAACAAACGGACCATCAGCACGCGCGTCCTGGTCGACGACGGCGGCATGCTGGTGCTTGGTGGCCTGATCGAGGACCGCCTGACCGAGAGCGAACAGCGCGTCCCAGGCCTTGGCCGCATCCCGTTGCTGGGCAACCTGTTCCGGGTACGCAACACCAAGAAGACCAAGTCGAACCTGATGGTCTTCATCCGGCCGCGTGTGCTGCGCACGGCGGAACAGGCGGCCATTGAGACCAATTCGAAGTACAACTATTTGCGAAACCTGCAGCTCGACCAGAACAACGGCAAGGTCAAGCTGATGCCGGGCGAGACCCGGCCGACGCTGCCTTCGCTGATCGGGCCCACCGCACCAGCCACCGCTCCGGCACCTCCGTCGCAGGAAATTGCGACCGAGGCCAAGGATCCCGGCGAGTGACCGGAGGCCGCAGGTGAGCGCAGGCACGGCGCCAAAGCCGATCGCACCCGTCGGTCGACTGCCATTCACATTCGCGAAGCGGCATGGCGTGCTGGTGCGCGCGGTCGTGGATGGCAAGGCCCAGGTCGTCTACCGGGAGGGCGCGCAACCCGCAGCCTTGGCGGAATTGCGCCGCTTCCTCGGCATGCCACTCGTGATCGAGCGCGTGGCTGTGGCCGCATTCGATGAGCTGTTGCGCAAGGCCTACGAAGGCGGCAGCGGCGAGGCGGGCCAGATCGTCGAGGGAATCGAAGACGAGACCGACCTCGCGGGACTGGCGGAAGGCCTGCCCGAACCCTCGGACCTGATGGAGAGCGAAGACGATGCGCCGGTCATCCGCCTGATCAACGCAGTGCTCACCCAGGCGATCAAAGAAAACGCCTCGGACATCCATGTCGAGCCATTCGAGAATCGCCTCGTGATCCGCTTTCGCGTGGATGGCGTGCTGCGCGAGGTGCTGCAGACCAAGCGCGCGGTTGCGCCGCTCTTGATCTCGAGAATCAAGGTGATGTCGCGTCTCGACATTGCCGAAAAGCGCCTCCCGCAGGACGGGCGCATCAGCCTGCGCATCGCGGGTCGTGCGGTGGACGTGCGCGTCTCAACGATACCGTCGGGCCACGGCGAACGCGTCGTGCTTCGCCTGCTCGACAAGCAGGCCGGCCGCCTTGATCTCGCATCGCTTGGCATGGAGCCACGGGTTCAGGCAATGCTGGACGAGCTGATACACAAGCCGTACGGCATCATCCTGGTGACCGGACCAACGGGTTCCGGCAAGACCACAACACTGTACGCAGCACTCGAGCGCATCAACGACCACACGCGCAACATCATGACTGTCGAGGATCCGATTGAGTACTACATCGATGGCATTGGCCAGACCCAGGTCAATACCAAGGTCGAGATGACCTTTGCGCGCGGCCTGCGTGCCATCCTGCGTCAGGACCCGGACGTCGTGATGGTTGGCGAAATCCGCGACACCGAAACCGCGCAGATCGCCGTACAGGCCTCTCTGACCGGACACTTGGTGCTATCGACGCTGCATACCAATACCGCGGTCGGTGCCATCACCCGGCTCAGGGACATGGGCGTCGAACCCTTCCTGCTGTCCTCCACGCTGCTGGGTGTCGTCGCGCAACGGCTGGTGCGCGTGCTGAACCCGGACACGCGGATCGGCTATCCGGTCGGCGAGTACGAGGCGCGGCTGCTGGGCCTTGCGCCGGGCGAGGCCGCCAGTGCGAAAATCTACCGGCCAGGCGCCGATGCCGGCGGCGGCTACCGCGGCCGCACCGGTATTTACGAACTCGCAATCGTTGACGAACAGATGCGTGCCATGATTCACGACGGCGCAGGTGAACATGACCTGGAGCGTCATGCCCGTCAGCTGACGTCTGGCATCCGCGACGACGGCCGCGCCAAGGTCCAGGCAGGCATCACCTCGCTCGAAGAGCTGTTGCGCGTCACCCGCGAGGAGTGATGGCCGCTTACGAGTACACGGCACTCGATACGACAGGCCGCGAGCATCGCGGCGTGCTCGACGGCGACAGCGCGCGGCAGGTCCGCCAGCTGCTGCGCGACCAGGCGCTGCTGCCGGTAACCGTCAGCGAAGTGACCGATACTGAACCGGCGCGGATGCTGCGGTTTTCATTTGGAACCCGGGTCAGCACGACCGACCTCGCCCTGCTCACGCGCCAGCTGTCGACACTGGTGCGTTCCGGCATACCGCTGGAAGAGGCGCTGCTCGCGGTTTCCCAGCAGAGCGAGCATGCGCGCGTGCAAGGTGTCGTCGCCGGCGTGCGCGCTCGGGTTCTCGAGGGCCGCACGCTGGCCGAAGGACTGGGCGCATTCCCGAAGGTGTTTCCGGAGATCTATCGCGCCACGGTTTCCGCCGGGGAGCAGTCGGGGCATCTGGATGCCGTGCTGGAGCGCATGGCCGATTACACCGAGAACCGTCAGGTACTCCAGCAGAAGATCCGCAATGCCATGCTTTATCCGGTGCTGCTGACCGTGATCTGCCTCGGGATCGTCTCGGTGCTGCTCGGCTACGTGGTGCCGGAAGTGGTGCGCGTGTTTGAAGCGGGCGAGCGCGAACTGCCGATCCTGACGCGCCTGCTGATCGGCGCTTCCGATTTCCTGCGCGCCTGGTGGTGGCTGCTGCTGGCACTGGTCGCCGCGGCAGTCTGGGGGTTTCGCCGCTGGCTGCGCAAACCGGCGTCACGACGCACATTCGACCTGCTGAAACTGCGCATGCCGATCGTCGGGCGAATCACCAGAGGCAATAACGCGGCGCGTTTCGCGCGGACATTCTCGATCTTGACGGCGAGCGCCGTGCCGGTGCTGGAGGCGCTCCGGATTGCCGGCGAAGTCGTCACCAACTCGCCGATGCGCCAGGCGGTCCAGGATGCCGCGGTCCGGGTCCGGGAGGGCGCGCCGATCGCCCGCTCACTGGCCGCCAGCAAGTTGTTCCCGCCGATGCTCATCCACCTGATTGCCAGCGGTGAGACGAGCGGCGAACTCGAATCGATGCTGGAGCGTGCGGCTGACAACCAGGAGCGGGAACTGGATGGCACCGTGAACACGGCCGTTGGAATCCTGGGGCCGGTCATGATTCTGGTGATGGGCATCTTCGTTTTTATGATCGTCATCGCACTTTTGCTGCCGATATTCCAGTTGAATCAACTGGTCAGCTGAGACCCCTTGCAGCCGCCGCCGCGGGGCCTTATAAGTCGGCCCGCGGCAACCCGGATTGGGTGCATGAACGAAAGGCCGGAAGAAGAGTTCGAAGACGAAGAGCCCGACGAAACTGAAGACGTCGAGGAGGTGCTCGACGTCGACAAGTTGATGCGGGACTTTGACACGCGCAAGCGTCGCGGCGCGCGTGTTGCGGGGGAGCCCGCCTGGCGCAAGCTCGAACGCAAGCTCGAGGAGCGGCGCACCAGGGGTCTGCTGTCGGATTTTGAGGATTATCCGGTGGATGAGCCGGATGCCGGCGACGATTCCGCGGCAAAGAAGCTGCGCCGCGCCGCGTCGCGCCGACGCTAGGCCGGTCCGGTTCGCTCGCTAAAAGGGGACGCACCCCTTTTGTTCCGCAGAAAAGGGGCGCGTCCCCTTTTAGCGGAAATTGCGCGCTGGCGCGGCCAGCGAACCCAATAGTTCCGAATGATCCTCCAGGCGCTCGACGACGACATGCAGCACGTCGCCCTCGCGCTGCAGCCGCCCCTTGACGCCCAGCAGCCGCGCCCCGAGCAATGTCTTGCGATGGCGATCCGCGATGCGGCTCCAGACCACCAGATTCACATAGCCGGTTTCGTCCTCGAGTGTCACGAAGATCACTCCACTCGCACTGCCCGGCCGCTGCCGTGTCAGTACGATGCCGCCGGTCGCGACCCTTGTGCCGTCCGTCAGCTGCAGGACCTCCGCCGCGGGCAGCCAGCCGCGGGCGGCCAGCCGCGGCCGCAGCAGGGCCAGCGGATGCCGGGCGAGCGTCAGGCCAACCGCCCGGTAATCAGCCACGATGTCTTCGCCTTCCGATGGCGCGCGCAGCAGCGGGATTCCTGCCGCGCGCTCCGCAGCGGGCACGAGCGGCATCGACGGCTCGATTCCGAGCACCTGCCAACCGGCAAGGTGGCGATGGCCCGCGAGACCGGCAAGTGCCCCGGCCGCGGCGAGCGCCTCCAGATCGCGCCTCGGCAGCCGCGCACGGCGGGCCAGTTCACCGACATCCCGAAAGGCCCCGTCTGCGCGCGCCGCGACCAGGCGTTCCGCACCATCTCGTGACAGTCCGCGCACGCGGCCCAAACCCAGGCGAAGCGCCAGACCACTGCCCGCCACCGGTTCCAGTGTCGAATCGAAATCGCTGGCATTCACATCGACAGCACGCACGGGCACGCCGTGTGCGCGTGCATCGCGAACCAGCTGCGCCGGCGCATAGAAGCCCATCGGCTGGCTGTTCAGCAGCGCGCAGCAGAATGCCGCCGGTTCGTGGCACTTGAGCCAGGCCGAGACATAGACCAGCAATGCAAAGCTCGCCGCATGCGATTCCGGGAAGCCGTACTCGCCGAAGCCGAGGATCTGCTGAAACACCTGGCGTGCGAAACTTTCGTCATAGCCGCGCGCCCGCATGCCTTCGACGAGACGCTGCTCGAACGGCCCGAGTGAGCCCTTGCGCTTCCAGGCCGCCATCGCACGGCGCAGCCGGTCGGCTTCGCCCGGAGTGAAACCCGCCGCGACAATCGCGAGCTGCATGACCTGTTCCTGGAAGATCGGCACGCCAAGCGTGCGCGACAGCACCTCACGCACTTCCGGGCCCGGGTATTCGACCGGTTCCTGCCCGCTGCGCCGGCGCAGGTAGGGGTGCACCATCTGGCCCTGGATCGGGCCGGGCCGCACGATCGCGACCTCGATGACGAGGTCGTAATAACAGCGCGGCTGCAGCCGCGGCAGCATCGCCATCTGCGCCCGCGATTCGATCTGGAACACGCCGATGGTATCGGCCCGGCAGATCATCCCGTACACGGCGGGATCCTCGGCCGGTATGTCGGACATGCGGAAGTCGCCGCTGCGGCGCGCGCTGACGAGCGCGAGCGCCCTCTGGATCGCCGACAGCATGCCGAGCCCCAGCACATCCACCTTCAGGAGCCCCAGTTCGTCGAGGTCGTCCTTGTCCCACTGGATGACCGTGCGCTCCGGCATCGCCGCATTTTCGATCGGCACCAGTTCCTCGAGCGGCCCGCGCGAAATCACGAAGCCGCCGGTGTGCTGTGACAGGTGCCGCGGGAAGCCGATCAGCTCGCGGGTCAATGCCAGAACGCGTGCGAGCAGCGGGTTCGCCGGATTGAGGCCCGCGTCGCGGATCCACCGGTCGGCGGCTTCATCACCGTCCCACCACTGCATCGCGCGCGCAAGACGGTCGATCTGCGGCGCATCGAGCCCGAGTGACTTGCCGACGTCGCGTACGGCGCTCTTCGGGTGATAGCAGATCACCGTCGCGGTGAGCGCGGCGCGATCGCGGCCATACTTGCGATACAGGTACTGGATGACTTCCTCGCGCCGTTCGTGCTCGAAATCGACGTCGATATCGGGTGGCTCGTTGCGCTCGCGCGAGATGAAGCGCTCAAACAGCATGATCATGCGCGCGGGATCCACCTCGGTGATGCCGAGCGCATAGCAGACCGCCGAGTTGGCCGCCGAGCCGCGGCCCTGGCACAGGATGCCGCGCGCGCGCGCGAACGCAACGAGGTCGTGCACTGTCAGGAAGTAGCGTTCATAACCCAGTTCCGAGATCAGTTCGAGTTCGCGGTCGAGAAGTTCCTGCACCGGCTGTGGCACACCGCCCGGCCAGCGCCGTGTGGCGCCCTGCCCGACCAGCTCGCGCAGGTAAACAGCCGGCAGCTGACCCTGTGGCACGACTTCCTCCGGATACTCGTAGCGGATTTCGTCGAGCGAAAAATGGCAGCGCCCGGCGATCTCGAGTGTCGCGTCAAGAAGTGACTGCGGATACAGTTCCCGCAGCCGCGCGAGCGGGCGCAGCAAGCGTTCACCATTCGGATGGAGCGCAACACCCGCGCGTGCCACCGTGGTCTTCAGCCGGATCGCGGTCAGCGTGTCCTGCAGGGCCCGCCGCCTGCGCTGGTGCATGTGCACGTCACCGCTCGCAACGGCCGGTATTCCGAGTTCGCTCGCCAGCGCCTCGAGCCGGGCGAGCCGTTCGCGATCGGCACCCGCCATCGGCAGTTCGACGGCGATCCACAGCCGTCCAGTGAAGCGCTCACGCAGCCAGGTGCCGTCTTCCACAGCAGGCAATGGCCCCGGCAGCCAGAGCACGAGGCATTCATCGAGTCCATCCTCGAGATCCCTGCGATCGAGCACGTAACGCCCTTTCGGCGCTGCCCGACGGGCGCACGTGATCAGCCGGGCAAGCGCCCCATAACCCCGCCTGCTGGTCGCAAGAGAGACCAGCCGCAGACCGTCTGCGAGTGTGAATTCGCTGCCGATGATCAGTGCAAGGCCACAGTCGCGCGCCGCCGCATGGGCGCGCACGATGCCTGCCAGCGAACATTCATCCGTCAGTGCGAGTGCGGCATAGCCGAGGTCCCGTGCGCGTCCGACCAGTTCGGCCGGATGCGAGGCACCGCGCAGGAATGTGAAATTGCTGAGGCAATGCAACTCGGCATACGACATTCGGAGTCACCTGCGGCGCGCGGGCGGTGCGCGGCCGGGACTCCGCTCGTTCGCGCCGCCGGAACTTACGCGCTCACTCGCGGGTCCCGGCCGCCCGCGCCGCGCGCCGCGGAGGTGCCGAGCCGCCACGCGCGAGGTGGCGGGGTTCTCGCGAGCGAACTCGTGAGTTCCGGCGGAGTTCGCGAGCGAGAAGCCCCGCCGGATCCCGCGCGTGGTGGCTCGGCGCAGCGCCGCGAGACAGATCATCCGAACACGCCGTGCAGGAACCAGCCCTGGCCCGGTGGCCGCTCACGGAAGATCCACAGCCGCACCCCGCCCTGCGTCAATGCGACGTAGTAATCACGGCGCACATCATGACCATCCCACCAGCCGGATTCGATGCGCTCGGGACCAGTGACGAGTACGCCGTCCCAGCTCGCGAGCGGTTGCGGTTCGGCGAGCATCCACAACGGTCGTGCCGGACGCGCCGCAGGCCAATGTCCCGGCAATGGCATGGCACCGCCTGGCTCGGCGATGCGCCAGGCACGCTCCGGGCGATGCTCCGGTACGGGACAGACGCCAAACACCGCATCCTCCCCGAGTCGCGCGCGTAAGCGCTCCAGAAGGCGCGCAGTCGCCTCCGGATCGGCGGTCCTGCCCTGCTCAAAGAGCCCCGTGTCGCGCAACGCGAGCGGCAGCAGGACACTGGAGCGGAAGCGCAGCGCCACCACCGCTGCCGGCAACCGGCATTGCGCGAGCCGCTCGCGCAGCAACTCACGCAGATGCCCTTCATGACCATTTGGCCGGGTCAGGCCGAGCCGGATCCGGGTGGGCGGATGCGCGCGGTGCAGCAGATCGATGCGCAGCTCAGAGAGACCTGATGCGCGGACGCGCAGGAATGCGCCGAGTCTTGCGAGCAACTGCCCTGCGGCCGGCGCAAGGCAGGCCGTGGATCCGGCTTCGACCGGCAACTCGAGGCGCTCGTCGAAGCGCTCCGGCACCACGTGCCGGCGGCGGGGCTGACACCGCCGTCCGAGCCCCTCGTCCAGTTCATCGAGCAAAGCCGGCCCGAAGCGTCGCGCGAATCCATCGCGCGGCAGTCGCACCAGGTCCGCCACATTCCGGATGCCGAGCCCGACCAGTGTTTCGATGACATCCGCCGGCCACTGCAGGCAGGTAAGCGGCAGCCGGTCCGCGAGTCCCGGCATCGCGTCGCCGCGGACCGCCGCGATCCCGACTCCGGCTCGCGCAAGCCACAGGGCTCCGCGCGGCGTGGGCGCGAGTGCCACCGCTGCCTGCAGGCCACCCGCCCGCAGGCTGTCCCGTGCGCGGCGGCAAAGCGCCGCGGCGCCGCCAAACAGATCCAGACTGCCCCGCACTTCTGCGAGGAGCGCCGAAGGCAGCTCGATGCTGACGACGGGCGTGAACTGCAGGGCCCAGCGTGCCAGGCGGTCCAGCAATGCCGCTTCAGCGGTCGGCCGACGTTCGTGCAGCTCGAGTCCAGGCGCGAGAGCAAGGGCCGCATTGAGCCCCATGCCGACGGCAATGCCCTGGCGCGCGGCCCGGTCATTGCACGCGACCAGACAGCGGCGTGAATCATTCGTCTCGATGACGCCCGCTGCACGGGCATCTCCCGTCACCGGTAGCAAGGCTTCCAGCGGCAGGCGGGGGAAATGCGCGGCCAGCCATAGTTCGCGTGCGGCGGCATCGACAGCGGACGCACGTCCACAGGCTATCGGGCCCGGCACCCGCCGCAGTTCCGCCGGTGCCGGCGTCGCCGTTGCCGTTGCCGTTGCCGGACTTCCTTCGGACATGACGTCTCAGTGCATCAGCAGGCTGTCGATGCGCGAAGGCGCGCCACCGCGGCTCTTCAGGATCTCGACATCGAGACCGCTGTCACGTGCCGTGAGCAGGAGCCTGAGTGCCGCGGGCGAGGCCTCGTTGCGATAACAGGGCGGCCGGAACAGGAAACCGATGCTTTGCCCTTCCTCGGCCGCGAGCGAGAGGCGGCGCAGCGCCTGATCACCAGCCGCACCCACCCAGCCGAGCACGGCAGCGCAGGCACCGGAACGCAGTGTCTGTTCCATCGCCCACAACAGGTCGAGCCCGACCCGTGGCCTGATGACCAGCGCGCGGGAGGGATCGAGTCCGGCATCGGCGAGCGCCGGTGCATAAGGCAGGTGTGGTGGCCCCAGCCAGGCGATCCAGCGCGGTTCATCCGGTCGCGCGGCGGACAGGGCGCAAAGCGCAGGGAGCAGCAGGCGGATTTCGCCGACACCTGCGGCTGGCACCAGGATCTCGACTAATTTTGACAGCGGCCAGCCACCACCGGGCAGCTGCTCATCGAGGCGGCGAAAGCCCGTCGAAACGGTTGCGGGCGCGTCCTTGAAACCGCCGACGCGCCACAGCGCCGGATGGCGCAGCAATTCCTCGAGCGCGCCGTTCACTGCATCGCATCCGGACGGCCGCGCCGCAGGACGCCGACCACCACTCCCTCGATGGTCAGGGATTGCTTGCGCAGATCCACGCGGATCGGCTCGAACTCCGGATTTTCCGGCATCAGCCAGACCACCGAACCTTCCTGGCGATAACGTTTGACCGTCACCTCGTTCTCGAGCCGCGCCACGATGATCTGGCGGTTGCGGACATCGGGCGAGCGATGCACCGCGACCAGGTCGCCATCGAGGATGCCGACATCGCGCATGCTCATGCCACTGACCCGCAGCAGGTAATGCGGCCGTGGATTGAACAGCCGCGGATCCAGTTGATATCGGCCTTCGATGTGTTCCTCAGCCAGGATCGGCCGGCCGGCGGCTACCCGGCCGATCAGCGGCAGGCCCAGCTGTTCGCGCAATGCATCCTTCAGCACGATGCCCCGCGACGTGCCGGCGATTAGGGAAATGGCGCCCTTGCGCTGCAATGCGCGCAGGTGCTCTTCGGCGGCGTTGGGAGAACGGAAACCCAGTGCCTGGGCGATCTCTGCACGGGTTGGCGGCAATCCGTGGCTGGCAATGGAATCCTGAATGAATTCGAGTATCTGGCGTTGGCGGGGCGTGAGGTCCGACATGGCGCACCTGTATGAATGACCAGTAACTGTGATTATATACAGTCACCAGCGGCGGGCAAGCGCCGGTTCACCTGGCTCAGCCGGCACCCGCGTGGTCAAGCCTCGCCATGCGCAACCGCCGCTGCCGACGCGGACGCGCGACCGCCACCAGCCCCAGCACCCGATGCATCCAAGATCGAACGGCATCCGCAGCAAACAGCGCGACGACATTCGCGTGCTCGCAGGTACATCCGATGCAACGCATCGCGACTCACACGAGCGCGCAGCCTCATGCCATGCGCGCACCATTCGAATCCCCGGAATTGCCACTGTCGCCGTCTCGCGACACGACATATGTGCTTTAACGGAATGCCGCGATGCGTTACGATCCCACCCGTCAACCGCGCGGTCGGGAAGGAACGCCGGCCACCGTGCTACCGCAAGAGCGGATTGTTACGTTCCAAGCAACACTTCTTTGGAGAAAAAGCTCATGACCAAGATCCTGAAGGTGGGCCTCGCGGCCGCTGTCCTCGCGCTCGGCGCTGGCTGCCAAGACCTGAAGCCCATGCAGGCGGACATCGATTCGCTGAAGTCACAGGTCTCAAAACTGTCCGGTGACATGGACGGCGTGAAGTCATCCGCGGATGGCGCAAGCCGTGCCGCAGCCGCCGCACAGACCGCTGCCACCTCGGCGCAGAACACGGCCAATCAGGCCCTCTCTGCGGCGCAGGCGTCCCAGCAGTGCTGTGATGCGAACAGTGCGAAGATGGATCGCATGTTCGAAAAGTCGATGCAAAAGTAATCGGCTCGGCAATTTGAAAACGGGCCCCGCGGCGGTGACGCCGCGGGGTTTTTTCGTTTCAGGGGGCCGCGGCGGAAATGCCGGCAGTGCTGCGAGCTGAAATCACGGCCGGCACACCGCGTGCCTCGCGCCAGGTCTGTTCCGCCGTTTCCCAGTCGATTGCCAGCGGCTCCGCACGCGTGGCTTCCACAATCAGCCGCGTCAGGTCGGTGAGAGTCGGTGGCTCGACGGCATCCTCTTGGAGCGGCGGATGGACCTCGATCAGCAGTTCACCGTCGTGCCAGCCCCACTTGTAGGGCTGATTGATGATCAGCACCTGCGTGTTGACGGGCACCATGGCAAACAGGCGCTCGATGTCTTCCGGATAGAGCCGCATGCAGCCGTGAGTGACCTGCATGCCGACGCCCGCCGGGCGATTCGTGCCGTGGATCAGATAGGCGCCGCCCGGAATGCCAAGCCGCATCGCAAACCGGCCGAGCGGATTGTCGGGCCCGGCCGGTACGATGACGGGCAGCAGGTCACCGCGGCGCGCGTGCTCTTCACGGACCGAAGGCGGCGGCGTCCAGGTCGGGTCCTTGATCTTGCTGACGATGCGCGTGATGCCGAGTGGCGTATGCCAGTCCATCTTTCCGATGCTGACCGGGAATGTCCAGACGACCGGCTGTTCACCGGCGGGCGCGGGTGGAAACCAATAGAGCCGGTGTTCCGGCAGATTGATCACGATGCCTTTGCGTGGAGCCTGCGGCAGCAGCCGCCGCTTCGGCAGCACGATCCTTGTTCCGGCGCCCGGCAGCCAGGCGTCTACGCCCGGATTCGCATTGGTGATTTCCTCGTAACCGAGGCCATTCACGCGCGCCACGTCGAGCAGGGTGTCGCTGTGGTCCGTTTCGGTGGTGCGCGACTCGCCAATCAGGTCATTGCCGGCCGCCGGCAACGGGAAACTTTCGGCGCCAGCGCATGTGCCGAGCATGGCGAGCCCCCCTGCTCCGATCAGCAACAGGATCTGCGGCAGATTGCTTTGCGGCCGGGTCACGAAAGAATGGACCACACGGATTTGCCGAGGTTTCGCCTCAATAGCGGACCAGCGCCGAGCCCCAGGTGAAACCACCGCCAAATGTCTCGAGCAGCAGCGTCTGGCCGCGATGAATCCGGCCGTCCCTGACTGCGGTGTCAAAGGCGAGTGGAATCGATGCGGCCGATGTATTGCCGTGATCCTGCACAGTCACCACGACTTTCTCCATCGGCAATCCGAGCTTGTCGGCGGCGGACTGGATGATCCGCAGGTTGGCCTGATGCGGGATCAGCCAGTCAATCTGGCTTCGTTCGACGCCATTCTTCGCGAGGGTCTCATCGACCAGGCGCGACAGCGTACGAACGGCGACCTTGAAGACCTCGTTGCCGAGCATGCTGATACCCGCGGTGGCGCCGCTGCGCAGCTTGTCGAATCCGCTTGAAACTCCGTACGGAAAATACAGCAGGTCCTTGTAGCGCCCGTCGGAATGCAGGTGTGTGCCGACAATCCCGGGCTCATCAGCCGGCGTCAGCACGACGGCGCCCGCGCCATCGCCGAACAGCACGGCCGTCGCACGATCGTTCCAGTCAGTGATACGCGACAGGCATTCCACGCCGACCACGAGCGCGCACTTTGACTCCCCGATGCGCACGTACTTGTCGGCGATCGACAGCGCGTAGATGAAGCCGCTGCAGGCCGTCTCCAGCGAGAACGCGGGACAACCGTGGATGCCCAGGCGTTGCTGCAGCAGTGTCCCGGTATTCGGGAAGACCAGGTCCGGAGTCGTCGTGCCGACCACGATGAAGTCGACGTCGGCCGGCGTCTGCCCCGCCGCTTTCAGCGCGCGCCGCGCGGCATGCTCGGCCATCGAAGAACTGGTCTCGTCGGCTGCCGCGATGTGGCGCCGCTCGATACCTGTGCGTGTGCGGATCCACTCGTCCGTCGTATCGACGAGCTTCTCGAGATCCGCGTTCGTCAGCACTCTCTCTGGCAAGTAGCTGCCGGTGCCGGCCACGCGCGAATATCGGTTCGAAATCGGCATCGAGCTGCCCCCGCGGGGATCCGGCTCACTCCTGGCCGGTTTCCTTTGCAGGCGTTTCGAGGACTTTGCGGCCGCGGTAGAAGCCGTCGCGACTGATGCGATGACGCAGGTGCGTCTCACCAGTGGTCGGATCCTTGGACAACGCCGGCTTCGTGAGGCGGTCATGCGAGCGGTGCATGCCGCGTTTGGAGGGGCTCTTGCGGCTTTTTTGTACGGGCATGGAAAATCATCTCCGGTTCGGTTCAGTGTTTCAGCAAATCCTTCAAACCTGCAAAGGGCCGGCGCATGTCCCGCGCAGGCGGCCTTGAGTCCGTGTCGTGCCTCGCCTGGCGCGGCAGTGCCTGACATTGTTCGCCGGCACCGTGCATCGGAACCAGCGGCAGCGATAACAACAGCTCGTCCTCGACCAGCCCGGCCAGGTCCACCCGCCGTGCATCGCCGGCGATCACTTCGCATTCGGCCGGCACCGACGCGTCCTCGCGCTCCACGAATGCCAGCTTCGAACGCGATTCCAGCCGTTGGCGCATCGATCCGAGGCAACGCTGGCAGGTCAGCAGCGTGTCGGCACTGACCTCGAGTTCCCCCGTCGGTACGCCACCCTCGCTGCGAAAGGCCATGCGGGCCCTGGCGACGCCATCCGTTGCGGCCAGCCGGCCCGTGAGTCGGGAGAAATCAGACAGGCGAAACTCCCGCTCCACGACTGTCGCCGCGGCGGCCAGATTCAAAGCGTCAATCGGCTCCTTCCGGGCCCTGGACATGGGGGCGGTATCATAGTGAGGGTGACTGGGGGTGTCAAAAACTTCCCCGCGCAAATACTTGTTTTTAAAGCTCTGATTTCATGCAAGTGCCACTGATCCTCGCTTCGACCTCACCCTATCGTGCGAGGCTGCTCGTGCGGCTCGGTCTGCCTTTCGAGGCAGCGGCGCCGGGCGTCGACGAAGGCCTGCTCGCTGGCGAGACACCTGCAGCGCGAGCGTCACGGCTCGCGCAGGCGAAGGCGCTCGCGATCGCGGCAACCCGCACCGATGCCTGGGTGCTGGGATCCGACCAGGTCGCGGACTGCGACGGCCATATTCTGGAGAAACCCGGCCATGCCGACCGCTGCTGCGAGCAGCTCATGGCCTGCAGTGGCCGGTCAGTCACGTTCTTCACGGCCGTGGTCCTGGCACGCGGCCAGCGCGGCATCGTGAACCGGCATGTCGATCGAACCGTCGTGCGATTCCGGTCGCTCGCACGTGATGAGATCGCCCGCTACGTGGAGATCGACCGCCCGTTCGACTGCGCGGGCGGCTTTCGATGCGAGGGACTCGGCATCGCATTGTTCGATGGCATCGACAGCAACGATCCGACTGCGTTGATCGGGCTGCCACTGATCTGGGTCGCGCGGGCGCTGCGCCAGGCGGGGCTTGATCCGTTGGCAGCGGCTCAGTCTTGATTCCTGGTGCGCTGCGAAAGCCCTGACAGCACGGCCGCCAGATCCGCGGGTAGCCTGACAGCGATCTCGAGCCGCTTCTTCGACCCCGGCCAACTGAACGCGACTGCGCTCGCGTGCAGGAACATGCGCCGCAGGCCGAATTCGCGCATTCGGGTGTTGAACTCGCGCAAACCGTACTTCTCGTCGCCCGCGACCGGATGACCCGCGAATGCCGCGTGTACGCGGATCTGGTGCGTACGGCCGGTGTGGATCTCGACATCCATCAATGAAGCAAGATCGCGATAAAGCTCGCGCGGGTCGAAGATCGAAATCGCAGACTTGCCTTCGGCATGGACGCGAACCATCCGCTCGCCTCCCTGCCGGACATGGGTCAGCACCGGCGCATCGATTCGCTTGCGGCCGAGACGCCAGCGGCCCGCGACCAGCGCGGTGTAGTGCTTTTCGAGCTGTCCCTCGCGCAACAGCCTGTGCAATTCGCGTAACGATTCGCGAGTCCGAGCGACGATCAGGCAACCGCTGGTGTCGCGATCGAGGCGATGGGCTAGCTCGAGAGGTTCGCCGGGCCGCAGTGCCCGGAGTGCCTCGATCAGACCGAACGAAAGGCCGGAGCCGCCGTGAACGGCAAGTCCCGGCGGCTTGTCGAATACGAGGATGCGCTCGTCCTCGTGGATCAGCGCGTCGCGCACCACTGTCTGGAGGGAATCCGGAACGCGGCCGGGCGTGACGACCCCGGCCGGGGCCTCCCGCAGCGGCGGCAGGCGCACGAGGTCATCGGCCGCGAGCCGGTAGTCAGGCTTTGCGCGGCCTCCATTCACGCGGACTTCGCCGCGCCTCAACAGGCGGTAAACCCGGCTGCGTGGTACGCCCTTGAGCTCGCGAAGCAGGAAGTTGTCCAGCCGCTGCCCAGCGCCGGCCGGCCCCGCGAGGATCTTCCGCGCGCGGCCCAGAGATCCTCCGTCATCACTCACAGAGGTTTCCTAAAGTATTGATTTTCCGGGAGCATTGCTGATATCGTTGAACTGAGTTTCAGGTCTTACGGCGCATACCCCATGATCCAGGGCGTGGCCGCTGACCGGTACGCGGACCCTCCCCCTCGACTCCCGGTATTCCGTTGGTGTCGCGCCGGGCTGGCGCCGCATGTTAGTTGGTCTGGCTTGACCAGACCATCGCCGGCCGTTCGCTTGGATGTGACGTCCCCGCGCGTGTTGACTTCAGTGCAGCATGAAATCGAATTCGGGCAGGCGGCCTTGCGCCGCAGCCCGCTTGCGTGCGCCTGCAGTCCACGCCTGCGGATCGATAAGTTCCCCCTCGTACCCATACGTGACATCCCGAGCCGCGCGGCCCCCAGTACCTCGGAAGGGGCCCATGAAGAGAATGCTAGTCAACGCAACCCAGCAAGAGGAGTTGCGCGTCGCTCTGGTTGACGGCCAGAAGCTGTACGACCTGTCGATCGAAATACCGTCACGCGAGCAGAAGAAGGGCAACATCTACAAAGGGCGCGTTACCCGCGTCGAGCCGAGTCTCGAGGCCGCCTTTGTCGAGTACGGCGCACAGCGCCAGGGTTTCCTGCCGCTGAAAGAAGTCGCACGCGAGTATTTCCGTTTCCAGCCTGCGCCTGGTGCACGATTCAACATCCGCGATGTCCTGCAGGAAGGACAGGAACTGCTGGTCCAGGTCGAGAAGGACGAGCGCGGCAACAAAGGCGCCGCACTCACCACCTATATCAGCCTGGCGGGGCGCTTTCTTGTCTTGATGCCGAACAATCCGCGGGCTGGCGGAGTATCGCGGCGCATCGAGGGAGAGGAGCGCGACGTCACGCGCGATTCACTGGAGCAGCTGCACCTTCCGGACGGCATGGGCACCATCGTGCGGACCGCGGGTGTCGGACGTGCTCCCGAGGAACTGCAATGGGATCTGGACACGTTGCGGACAAACTGGGATGCAATTGTCACCGCAGCCGCCGGCCGCCCGGCGCCCTTCCTCGTGTACCAGGAGAGCGATGCCGTCACGCGTGCGCTGCGTGATTATCTTTCCGATGATATCGGTGAAGTGCTGATCGATGAACCGGGCGCGCATCAGCGCGCGCTCGATTACATCCAGCGTTTCCAGACCGCCGATGCGCAGCGTCAGCTGAAACTGTACACCGACGATGTGCCGCTATTCACGCGCTATCAGATCGAGAGCCAGATCGAGTCGGCGTATTCGCACACGGTAACGCTGCCATCGGGCGGCAGCGTCGTATTCGATTACACCGAGGCCCTGGTTTCGATCGACATCAATTCTGCACGCGCGACCCGCGGCGCCGATATCGAGACGACGGCCTGCAACACGAATCTGGAAGCCGCGGAGGAAATCGCACGCCAGCTGCGCATCCGCGACCTCGGCGGTTTGATCGTCATCGACTTCATCGACATGGAATCGAAGAAGAACCAGCAGGCCGTCGAAGACCGCCTGCGCGAATCCGTACAGTCGGACCGGGCGCGGATCCAGCTCGGCAGGATCTCACGCTTCGGGCTGTTGGAAATGTCCCGTCAGCGCCTGCGGCCTTCGCTTGGCGAATCCACGCATCTCGCCTGCCCGCGCTGCAGCGGGATGGGAAGGATTCGCAGCGTCGAATCGATGGCACTCGCCCTGCTCCGTCTGATTGGCGAAGAAGTGCGAAAGGACCGCACGACCCGTGTCGTGGCCCAGTTGCCCGTGGACGTCGCCACCTTCCTGATCAATGAGAAGCGGGAATGGCTCAATCAGCTGGAGAACCGCACGACAACCGACATCGTGCTGGTGCCGGATCCGAACATGCAGACGCCGAATTACCTGATCCGGCGCGTGCGCGAAGACGAACTGACGCTGCCAGAGAACGCCGTGACCAGCTATCAGATGGCGGCGCGGCCTGCGGCCGAACTCGATTTCAGGACGGAGGCAGAAAAGCGTCCTGCGCCGGCAGCGCCCGCGGTGCAGACCATCGCTCCAGCTGCTCCCGCACCGACGCCGATCGCGGCGCCGCGCAAGGCGGCCGGACGCCCCGGCTTCTGGTCGCGCCTGATCGATGTGTTCAGGGGCAGCGGCGAGCACGATGCGGCCCCGGCTCCGGCCGATGGCGACGGCCAGCGTCGCCACGAACCCCGCGGCAGCCGTCCTGCGCGTGAGCATGGTGAAGGACGCGGTGGTCACCGGCGCGATCGCGGTGACCATCACCAGCGCGCTGACCATCGCAATCACAGGGATCGTGATCGCAACCGTGACCGAGACCGAGACCACAACAAGGATCGCGATCGAAACCGCAATCAGGATCGCCACCGCGGACACGGCGAGGTCGCGCGCGGCCACGAGAAACCGGCGGAAGTCCGGGCGTCACGGCCGCCCGAACCACCCGCAGGTCCTTCGGATCAGGCAGTGACGGAGGGCGAGCCGCGCCGCAGGCGGCGCAGGCGGCGCGGACGCGGCGGCAATCGCGACACGCGCCAGGATCAATTCGGGTCCACGGATTTGGCGCCGCCAACCCAAGCCGGCGCGGACCTGCAGGGGGCCGGAGTCCAGCAGGAACCGGCTGCGCCGCCGACGGACCAGCGGGTCTGGCAGGACACGCCCAGACCGGTGCCGCCTCCCGTCATACCCGCAGAGACCCAGGCAAGCCAGCCGCCGACGCAGCCGGCAGCACCAGCCGGCCCCGATGCGCGCTCATCACAGAGCTATACCGTGTGGTCATCGACGCCCGGTGAGGGCCACCATTTCGGGCCCAAGGAGTAACTCAGCGCGCGCCTGTCAGCGCAGCCAGCAGACCGCGCGAAGCCTCTTCGATCAGGTCGAGCACGTCTTCGAAGCCGGTGGCACCGCCGTAATAGGGATCCGGAACTTCGCGCCGATTCAGGTCCGGCGCGAATTCCAGGAACAGCCGGATGCGGTCGCGGCGCTGCGGGGGCGCCATCTCGAGCAGGTGCCGGTAATTCTGCTCATCCATCGCAAGCAAGAGGTCATAGCGATCAAAATCGGCCATGTCGACGGGCCGCGACCGCAGCCCGCTCAGGTCGATGCCACGCCGCAGCGCCGCAGCGATGGCCCGCTCGTCCGGCGCGGAACCAGCGTGATAGGCGTGCGTACCCGCGGAGTCAGCTTCTACGGCGAATTCAGCGGCCTCTCGCTGAACCAGGTCGCGGAACACCGCCTCCGCCGTCGGTGAACGGCAGATATTGCCGAGGCAAACGAACAGCACGCGCCGCGTCATCCGCCATCCCCGCGGCGCAGCCATCCGCCCAGCAGCTCGACCGCCTGCAGGACTTGCGGTGTGGACACCGCAAATGAGATGCGGACGAATTTTCCGCCATGGATGGAATCGAAGTCACGGCCGGTATTGAGCGCCACCCCGGTTGCGTCGAGAAGCGTCCGGCACCACGCCAGCGAATTGTCCGTCAGGTGCGCCACGTCGGCATAAATGTAGAACGCGCCGTCCGGCGGCGCGATGCGCGTGATGCCGAGACGCGGCAACGCGTCGACGAGCAATTGCCGGTTCCTCGCATAGGTCGATACGTGTTCGTCGAGCTCGGCCTGCTCATCCATGGCCACGAGCGCGACATGTTGCGCGAGCGTCGGCGGCGCCAGAAACATGTTGGCCGAGTATCGGTTCATCACATCCACGATGTCCGCCGGCACCATCGCCCAGCCGAGCCGCCAGCCGGTCATGCACCAGTATTTTGAGAAGCTGTTGACCACGACGCAATCACTTACGAATTCGAGCATCGAATGCGCCCGCCGGCCGAATGTGATGCCGTGGTAAGTCTCGTCGGAGATGATGCGGATTCCCCGCGCATGGCAGACAGCCGCAAGCGCCTGGAGTTCGGCGCGCTCGAGCATCGTGCCGGTCGGATTCGATGGACTGGTCACGATCAGCCCGGCAGGCGCCGGTTCAAGCGCCGCTATCATCGCCGCGGTCGGTTGAAATCTCGTATCCGGGCCGCAGTCGAGCTCCTGGGGCTCGAGTCCGAGAGAACGCAGCACATTTCGATGCGCGGGGTAACCCGGCCGCGAGAGTGCGACACGCGATCCCTGCTCAAACAGCGCGGCGAGCGCCAGGACCAGTGCACCTGACGCGCCCATCGTGAGAATGACCTGCGAGGGCTGCGGCCGGAGGCGATAGCGTTCGCCATACAGTGCCGCGATCCGCTCTTTCAGCGCACCGCTTTCCCAGTAGCCCTGTTCCGCGCCGGCCAATGCGCGCTGCCCCGCGGCAATCGCTGCGCGCGGCGCACCGGCCGAGGGCTGCCCCACCTCCATGTGGATCACCGGCAGCCCGTGGCGTGCACGTTCGTTGGCCGACCGGTTGATCTCGACGGCGTAGAAGGGCTCCACGCGCGCGCCGTTGCTGTTCATGGCGCCCGCGCTGCGGCCATCAGTCGCTCGACCCGCCCCAGGTCGGCAGCGGTGTCGACGCCCGGGCCCGGCAGTGCACAGGCCTCGGCGATCGCGATTGCAAATCCCGTCTCCAGCGCGCGCAGCTGTTCGAGCCGTTCCAGGCACTCGAGCGCCGACGGGGGCGTTTCGGCAAGGCGCTGCAGGACGCCGATCCGGTAGGCGTAGATGCCGATGTGTCGCCAGGAACCCCGAAAGCCCCGCTGGCTGGATAGTCCTGCCGGCGCCGTATCGCGATTCCACGGAATTGGCGCCCGGCTGAAGTACAGAGCGCGCCCGTCCTCGCGCATGACGACCTTCACGACATTCGGGTCGAGATAGTCTTCGACGGTTGCAAGCGGCGTGCACAGCGTCGCGATGTCCGCGCCCGTATCGCTGTCGAGAAGTGCCGCGGCCTGGTCGATCAGCGCCGGCGGCAGCAGTGGCTCGTCGGCCTGCACGTTGACCACGATCGCTTCGTCCGCCCAGCCGCGATTGCGCGTGATCTCGGCAATGCGGTCGGTGCCGGACTGATGATCATTCGCCGTCAAGGCGACGTCCGCGCCAAACGCGGCACAGGCAGCCCGCACACGCTCATCATCGGTTGCGATGACCACCTCCGAGGCGCCCGATCGCACTGCCAGACGGTGCACATGCTCGATCATGGGCCGTCCGGCGATCATCGCGAGCACCTTGTCCGGCAGGCGGGTCGAGGCGAGTCGCGCAGGGATTACGACGCGGAACATTCAGCGCCCGGCAAGCGCAGGATCGTCAAACGACAGGCGCCGCGCTTCATCCGGAAGCATGACCGGAATGTCGTCGCGCAACGGATAGGCCAGGCGATCGGCACGGCAAAGGAACTCGCGTGACTCACGAAGCCATTGCAGCGGACCCTTGCATATCGGGCAAGCCAGGATATCGACAAGTTTTTCATCCATCGGTTGACGCTCCCTGGTTGCGATTGCGCGCCAGCATCATGATCCGTCCGACCAGTGCAGTCGCTGCCGGACCCTCGACATGCGCATCGACCTCGACATACCAGGCATGCCGCGACCGGCCGTCCGGGCATTTTACGGCATCCTTCTCGGTCATCAGCACGGCTTGTGCGACGCTGCCGCCCGGCACCGAACGCGGAATCGCTGCATGATCCGGCAAGGGATGCTCGTCAAGGCTCAAGCCATGTTCGCGCAGCATCGAAAAGAAGCGCTGTGGATTGCCGATCCCGGCGATCGCATGCACTCTCTGGCCCGCAAATGCGGCGATTGGCCGCCGTTCCCCGCCATCCAGCGCCACGGCGGCGACCGGCACGAGATGCATCGAAATCGCACCCGGCCACTCGAAGCCCTTGCCGTTCACGACCACCGCGTCGACTTCATTCAGCCTCGTGCGCCGCTCGCGCAGCGGGCCGGCCGGCAGCAGGCGCCCGTTTCCGAGCCCGCGGGATCCGTCGATGACCGCGATTTCGAGGTCCCGTTCCAGCGCATAATGCTGCAGGCCATCATCGCTGACGATGACGTCGCAATCCGGCTCAAGCAACCGCACCGCCTCCTTCCGGCGTGACGCGATTGCCACCGGCAGCCGCAGGCGACGGTACAGCAGCAATGCCTCGTCTCCGGCCGTTGCCGCGTCATCGCCATCGGTCAGCATCCTGGCCTCTCCACCGGCACCGCGATAACCGCGGCTCACAATACCGACGCGCAGGCCCCGCGCCGTGAGCTCGCGGGCGAGCCACATGACGAGTGGCGTCTTGCCCGTACCGCCGACGGTCAGGTTGCCGACGACGACCACGGGGCGCCGTGAGCTGCTTCTGCGCAACACGCCGTGCCGGTAGGCGAATCGCCTCAAATCGACCATGGCGCCGAACAGCCACGACAGCGGTTGCAGCCACCAGCCGCTCCGGCCGCCGCCGTACCAGATCCTGAACAGCCACTCCTGCATCGCGAAGATGCCTAGACGTTGAACTGCATCCGGTGCAGCGCCGCATAGACGCTGCCGGCTGCCAGCAACTCGGTGTGGGTACCCGACTCGACGATACGACCGCCGTCCAGGACGATGATCCGGTCGGCCTTCTCGATGGTGGACAGGCGGTGGGCGATGACGATGGTCGTGCGATCGCGCAGCAACTCCGCGAGTGCATCCTGTACCGTCCGCTCCGACTCCGAATCAAGCGCCGACGTCGCCTCGTCAAGGATCAGCACCGGGGCATTCTTGAGCAGCGCCCTTGCAATTGCGACGCGCTGGCGCTGGCCGCCCGATAGAAGCGCACCGCGCTCGCCAATTTCCGTGTCCAGGCCCTGCGGAAATTCGTCGGCGAAGTCCAGCACGTGCGCGGCGCGGGCGGCCTGCTCGACCGCAGCAGAGCCGGCACCGGGCGCGCTGAAAGCAATGTTGTTGCGAATCGTGTCGTCCAGCAACATCACGTCCTGGCCGACAAACGACAGCTGGTCGCGCAAGTCCCGCAGCCGGTATTCGCGCAATCCGGCGCCGTCCAGCAGTACCATTCCCGAATCGGGATCGTAGAATCTCGGCAGCAGACTGACCAGCGTCGACTTGCCGCTACCCGAACGCCCGACGATCGCGACCTTTTCGCCCGGCGCTGCCTTGAAAGTGATGTTGCGCAGTACGCTGCCCTTCTCGGCGTCATACATGAAATTCACGTCGCGGAACTCGATCTCGCCTCGCGCGTGTTCGATGCGACGGGAACCGCCCTGGTCCTCGATATCGTTGTCCAGAATCTCGAACACGCTCTGGCCAGCTGCGATGCCCTGCTGCAGCGGCCCCACTACGCTGACGAGTCGCCGCAACGGCGCCGTGATCAGCAGCAATGCCGTCAGGAACGACGTGAATTCGCCGACCGTCAGGCCCTTTTCCAGCACGTCGCGGATGGCGACATACATGACGGCCGCCAGGCCGAATGCCGCGATCAGCTGCACGACCGGGTTTGACACCGCCTTGACGGCTACGAGCTTCATGAAACTCGCACGATTGCGTTCGTTGACCTTTTCGAACGTGCCTTGCTGCTGGGGTTGAGCATTGAAGACCCGGATCATCCGGTGACTCTCGAGCGCCTCCTTTGCAACGCGCGTGACGTCTCCCATCGAAGCCTGGATGCGCATGCTGTAGCGCCGGAACAGGCGGCTGGTCACGCGCATCAAGCCGACGATCAGTGGCGCAACCGCCAGCGCAAAGGCAGTCAGTCGCCAATTCAGGAAGAACAGCCAGCCAAACAGGCCGATGATGGTCAGCGTGTCGCGGATCAGAGAGGTGATTGCGGTGGTCGCGGCTTCGGCGACCAGCTCGATGTTGTACGTCAGCCGTGACAGGAGCTGCGCGACGCCATTGCGGTCAAAGAACGCCGTCGGCAGCTGCAGGTAACGTTCGAAGACATCGCGCCGCATGGCCTTGATGACATGGCGCCCCACCCAGCCAGGAGCATAGACGGCCAGGAAGTCGCCGATGCCGCGGACCGTGAACAGCACGATGATGCCGGCCGGGACCAGCAGCAGCACCTCGCGGTCGCGTTCCACGAAGGCGCCGTCCAGGAATTTCTTGACGAGCCAGGCCAGGCCCGTGTCGACCGCCGCAAACATCACCATGCCGACGACGCCCAGCAGGAACATTGGCCAGTGGGGCCTGGCGTAGGCGAACAGGCGCGCGTAGATCCTGAGACCGCTGCTGTTCAGCGGCGGCAGGTCGCGGTCATTCTTCCGTTTGCTGGTTGATCGTTGCAATGTTGACCTGCGTGAAGCCGAGGCGCGCCGCCACGTCCATCGCGGTCACCACGGACTGGTGCGTTGTTCGGGCATCGGCGCGGATCGTCACCGGCTGGCCTGGCGCACCGTCGGCGATCTTCCGCAACGCGGCGCGGAGTGTTTCGCGCGAATTGTTCAGCAGCGCGCGCTCGTTGATGCGGTAGCTGCCCTGTGCCGTAATCGTGATGACGACCGGTTTCCTGGCTGTCTCCGCGGGCACCGCACCCGCCTCCGGCAGCACGACGCGCAGCCGGCCCTCCGTCACGAATGTGGTTGCCAGCATGAAGAAGATGACCAGCAGCAGCACGACGTCGATCAGTGACGTCAGGTTCAATTCCGGATCGTCGCGGCGCTTGGAGCCTAGTCTCATGAAGCCGCTTCGCGCCGCCGCTCAGGAGCCCGCGCGTGCGCTCCGCTGCGGTCAAAGGCCTGCACCAGCCGGATCGCCTCCTTTTCCATATCGACGACCAGGCCGTCGACCAGCCCGCGAAGGTACCGGTGCGCGAACAAAGACGGTATTGCGACCATCAATCCCGCCGCGGTCGTGATGAGCGCCATGCCGATGCCGCCGGCGAGCGCGCGCGGATCGCCGACCCCCGCAGTCGTGATTTCATTGAAGGCCTGGATCATTCCGATGACGGTGCCGAGCAACCCGAGGAACGGCGAGACCGCGGCGATCGAGCCCAGGGTGTTCAGGTAGCGCTCGAGTTCATGAACCACGTGCCGCCCGGTGTCCTCGATCTGTTCCTTCATGATCTCGCGGCCGTGATTGCGATTCGCGAGCCCCGCGGCGAGCAGCTGGCCTAGCGGGGAATTGCGCGCCAGCGCCTCGATGTGCTTGTCCGTCAGAGTTCGCGTTTCAACCAGTTTCCATACGCGTTCCGTCAGCTCGCGCGGGATGACGCGCTTGCGCTGCAAGGTCCAGAGGCGCTCGACCACGATGGCGACGGCGACCACCGAGCACAGGATGATCGGCGCCATGACCGGGCCGCCGGCAACGATGATTTCCCACATGCGGCGGCATGATACCGTGACCGCCGCGGCGATGCCCTACCCGTTCACCGTGACGCGTCCCTGCGCCACCAGCGCCGGGATTCCCGGCGCTGCTCGTGAACTTCGATGCCACCGGGAACCGGCGCGAAATTCACTGTGACCGCACCGGCCCGCGCCGTGGACAAGACCGCCGTGCCTGCGGCCTGCCAGCGTGCAAGCACAGCGGCATCGGGCAGATTCCAGCGATTGCCAAAGCCTGCCGAAACGATGCCGAAGCGCGCTCCGGTTGCGGCGACGAACTGCGACCCGGACGATGTGCGGCTGCCATGATGCGGCACGAGCACGACATCCGCGGCAAGCGGCTGCGACAGGAGCTCCTGCTCGGCATCGGCTTCGGGATCCGCGAGCACTAGCGCACTGCCGCCAGCTCCGGCGACGTGCAGCACGCAGGAGTTGTCATTGTCGCTGCCGGGCGTCTCTTTCTCGGGATGCAGCACGCGGAATTCGATTTCGTCCCAGCGCCAGCGATCGCCGCGCCGGCAACTGGCCGAATGTACGGATGCCGTGACCCGCGGTCCGGCAAGGACGTCCCCGACCGGAAACGCATCCTGCAGCACGCTCGTGCCACCGATGTGGTCGCTGTCGTCATGGCTCAGCACCAGCCTGTCGATGCGACGGATGCCGCGCGCCCGCAGCCACGGCAGCAGGGAAACGCGTGCAGCTGCCGTGCCGCTGCGCCAGCGCGGCCCGGTGTCGAAGACGAGCACGTGATCGTGGGTCTGCACGACGCAGGCGAGGCCCTGGCCGACGTCCAGCACCGTGAGCACCCAAGCACCCGCGACCGGTCGCTCGCCGCGCCCCAGGACGATGGCCAGGAGCATCACGGCTGCAGCTGTGCGCAAGCCGCGCTGTGGAATCAGCAACGCGACAAACGCCGTCGCGCCGGCAATGAGGACGAGGGCGAACGGCTGCGCAGCAGGCCACCAGCTTGCGATTTCCAGCCGGCCTGCGGCGATGAGCCACGGCCAGATGGAGTCGAGACCGGCGGCCAGCCCTTGCCAGATGTGGTCGGCGCTTGCGGGCGCGACGGCGCTGAGCATCGTGCCCAGCAGGATCACGGGCAGCAGGACAAAGCTGAACGCAGGTATCGCGATCGCATTCGCGAGCGGCGCAATCAACGAAAGGCGGCCAAATGCTACGGCCAGGACCGGTGTCAGCAACAGGAGGATTGCCGCCTGTGCGTGCAGGAATGTCGCCAGGCGGTCCCGCCAAGACGGTCCGGTGTCGATCAGCGTCAGCAAGACGGCTGTTGCGACGAATGAAAGCCAGAATCCACTCGCGGTCAAGGCAAGCGGATCGGCCGCAATCAGCAGCAGGGCCGCGAGTGCCAATGACAGGTGGACAGGTTGGGCGCGCCGCAGCACGCGCAGCCATGCGACGATGCCGACCATGACGAGGGTCCGCAGCGTGGGCAGCGAGGCGCCCGCGAGCGCCGCATAGCCGGCCGTTATCACGACCACAACGGCCATTTCGGTGCCGATCCTGATGCGGTTCCTGATTTGGCGCCGCAGCCTGCCAACCAGACGCAGCAGCAGCACCGCGAACAGGGCGCAACCGGTGACGTGCAGGCCGGAAATCGCCATCAGGTGCGCGACACCGGTCGCAGCAAATGCCTCCCACAGCTTGTCGGGCACGTTGCCGCGCACGCCGACGGACAGGCCCTGCAATACGCCTGCCGAGGCACTGGACGGCAGCGCATGATCGATCGTGTTTGCAATACGCGCGCGTAACCGCTGCACCGGGTACTGCCAACGCCGGTCCATCAGCAACTCCGGTGCGGACCCGTCGACGATGTAGCCCGTGGCGGCAATACGCTGCTGAAGCAACTCGAGTTCCCGGTCGGGCGAGCCCGGGTTCAAGAAACCGCTGCGACAACGCAGACGTGCGGTCATGCGCCAATGCTGGCCAGGCAGCGGAACCGCGGTCGCATCGTACCAACTGAGCCGCAATTGCAGCGGCGCAGCCGATCGCTCCGCTTCGACCGCTTCCATGTCGAATTCGACGCGCCCTTCGCGCCTTGTCGCTGGCGCGGTCACGACTCCGCGCAGATCGACGACCTCGCCATCACGCATACAGGGCCAATCGTCGGCAGCCATCTGGCGCGCACCGAATGCCGTCCAGCAGAACCCCAGCATGAGCGCCCCGATTGCCGGCCAACGGCGCCAAACCGCCACTCCTGCCACGGCAATTGCCAGCAGGCCGCCGTGTGCTGGCAGCGCCGGCAGGGAATGAACGGCGGCAGCGCCGGCGCCGAACGCCAGCACGAGCCAAAGCATCGCAGCGTGTCCGTCAGGGGCCAGCGCCGATCATGGATCGCCCGCGTGAAGGGCGTTGCGGCGTCAGGCGGTGCGTTCGAGCAGTAATCCGTCTTCCAGCGTCAGCACACGATCCATGCGGGCGGCAAGCTGCGTGTCGTGCGTGACGATCACGAGACTGGTGCCGAGTTCGCGGTTCAGTTCCATCATCAGCGCAAAGATCTGGCGCGCATGGGCGCCGTCCAGATTGCCCGTTGGTTCGTCGGCGAGCACGATGCGCGGCTGAGTTACCAGCGCGCGCGCGACCGCCGCACGCTGCCGCTCGCCGCCCGACAATTCCGAAGGGCGATGTGTGAGACGGTCGGCTAGCCCGACGCGTGCCAGCAGTGCCCGCGCCCTTTCATTGGCCTGCGCGCGCGGCAGCCGCCGTATCAGCAGCGGCATCGCCACGTTTTCGAGCGCGCTGAACTCGGGCAACAGGTGGTGGAACTGGTACACGAACCCCATGGCGACATTGCGCAGCCTGCCCCGCTCGACATCCGGCAACGCGGACATTTCCTGGCCATCGATCAGCACGCGCCCGGAAGTCGGCAGATCAAGACCGCCCAGCAGCTGCAGCATCGTGGTCTTGCCGGATCCCGATGCGCCGACCACCGCGAGGCGTTCACCGCGCCGGATCGACACATTGACGCCTCGCAACACGTGCACGGTCGCCGGCCCCTGCCGGAATTCCTTGACCAGGTCCTCGCAGGCGAGCACCACCGAGTCACTCATGTTGCCGCCTCAGACTTCATGACGGAGTGCCTCTGCCGGTTGCGTGGCGGCGGCACGCCACGCTGGATAGATTGTCGCCGCTATGCCGAGCACAAACGCGGTCACCACGATTGCCAGTACGTCCCCGGACTGCACGTCAGCGGGCAATTCCGAGATGAAATAGACCTGCGGGTCGACCAGTGTGATGCCGAGGAGCCGCTCGAGACCCCCAACGATGGCCGTGATGTTGCGCGCAATCAGCAGACCCAGCCCGACGCCTGCCGCGGTGCCGGCGATGCCGATCGCCGCACCCTGTACGACGAATATGGTCAGGATTTCGCGCGGCGAGCCGCCCAGGGTGCGCAGGATTGCGATATCGGAACGCTTTTCCTTCACGACCATCACCAGCGTCGAGATGATATTGAACGCGGCGACGGCGACGACCAACAGCAGGACGACGAACATGATCGACTTCGTCACCTGGATCGAGCGGAAGAAATTCCCGTGGCGCCGGCTCCAGTCGCTGATCAGGTAGCTGCCGCCCAGGCCCTCGGCGATTTGGCGGATCTGCCGGCCGGCCGTTGCTCCGTCGGCAAACGCAAAGCGCAATCCGGTGACCGAATCGCCCATTCGAAATAGTCGCCGCGCATCCGCGAGGTGCAAAACCGCCAGGCCGCGGTCGTATTCGTACATGCCGACGTCGATGAGCCCCGCCACCGTAAATCGGCGCATGCGCGGCACGACGCCTGCGGGTGTCACGTTGCCCTGCGCGATGACGACCAGCACCGTATCGCCGATGGCCACACCCAGATCCGAGGCAAGCGTGTGCCCCAGCAGAATGCGATATGCACCGGCTTTCAGCCGGTCCAGCCCGCCCCCGCTCAGGTGCCGGTTCAGGGTTGAAACCGCAGGTTCGTCCAAGGGTTCCACGGCACGCAGTTCAACGCCGGCGGAGTGATCGCCGGCAACCAGCATGCCGCGCCCTTCGATGTACGGCGCAATCGCCACGACGCCGGGTCGGCCAGCCGTGCGGCGGCGCAGTTCGCGCCAGTCGTCGAGGTGGCCTTCGGTACCTTCCAGCGTTGCGTGCGATACCACTCCCAGGATCCTTGCCTGCAGGTCCTGTTCGAATCCGTTCATGACCGACAACACGGCAATCAGCACCGCGACTCCGAGTGCGATTCCGGCCATGGAAATCCCCGAGATGAACCCGACGAAACGGTTGTCGCGTCGCGCCCGCAGGTAGCGGGCACCGATCCACCACGCGTAGGCGGCGGGGCCGCGCGCCCGCTCACTCATAACGAAGCGCCTCGGCAGGTTCGGTGGCGGCGGCCCTGCGGGCCGGGTAGATCGTCGACAGCAGCGTCAGCGCAAGCGCCGCGCCGGCGACCAGCGCCACATCGGTTCCACGCAGCTCCGACGGAATGCGCGTGATGTAGTAGACATCGGCATCGAATACCTGGAAACCGAACAGTTGCTCCAGCACGGGCGTGATGTCCCCCGCATACAACGCGAGCACGATTCCGAGGCCGACACCGGCCAGCGTGCCGATCCAGCCGATGACCGTGCCCTGCACGATGAACGCGCCGATGACACCCGCGCGTGACAGGCCCATCGTGCGCAGGATGGCAATGTCACTGCGTTTCTCCGCCACCACCATGACGAGACTCGCCACGATGTTGAATGCGGCGACCGAAACGATCAGCAGCAGAATGACCGTCATCATCGTCTTTTCGAGACGGATCGCGCGGAAGTAGGCTGCATGATCAACGGTCCAGTCACGCGCAGGAGCGGATCCGAGCGCCGTGGCGACAGCCGGCGCGAGTCGAGGGGCATCAAAGGGATCGGCGAAAAACAGGTGAACTCCGGCGGCAGTTTTCGGTCCTGCAAGCGCTGCGACGTCTTCAAGCGCTGCGAATCCCATCACGGCGTCGTGATCGGCCAGGCCAATCTCAAACAGGCCGGCGACTTCAAATGCGCCGATGCGCGGCGTAAGCCCGCCTGCAGCGTCCATTCGCGGCAACAGGATTGTCACCGTGTCCCCGATGCCGGCCTGCAGTTGCATCGCGAGCGCGCGTCCGAGTGCAATACGATTGCTGCCCGGGACCAGCGCGTCGAGTGCCCCCTCCTTCATTGCCAGGCGCAGCGCAGCCTCCGGCCCGTAGTCAGGCGCAGCGATGCCGCGCAACACGATGCCCGCAAGCTGCGGACCGTTGGATGCGAGCCCCTGCACTTCGATGAATGGCAGGGCATCCGTGACGCCCGGTTGCCGCCGGGCGCGTGCTGCCAGTTCTTCCAGTGCCGGGACACTGGCCGGTGCCGGCAGGCTGGCATGGGCGGAAAGCGCAAGCAGGCGGCTGCGCAACTCGCCTTCAAAGCCATTCATGACAGACAGGATCGTGATCAGGGCGGCGACGCCCAGGCAGACACCTGCAAGCGAGACCCAGCTGATGAAAGAAACGAAATACTGGTGCTGGTGGGCGCGCACATAGCGCAGGCCAAGCCCTAGCGGCAGAGGAGTCAGCATCGGTGTCTATTGATCAAATTCGGGATGCCTATCAAGGATTTATCGCAGCAATCTCGCCAGTTTTCCACCCGGTGCTACACTGCCGCGCGGAGGAATTGCCATGACTATCGTACGCACATTGCTGCTGCTCGCGCTGCTCGCAGCGGGCCCTGCCCTGGCCGAGACGCTCAAGGCGCCGGCGGCGGGTTCGGCATCCGCCGTCGAAAGCCCCAGGCGGGGCAGCACGATGTCGGCAGTGCAGAGCCACTTCGGCGAGCCTGTCACGCGCCACGCCGCCGTCGGCCAGCCCCCGATCACACGCTGGGACTATGCCCAGTTTTCCGTGTATTTCGAGAACGACCGCGTACTGCACGCCGTCATCCTGAGATAGCGGCGGCCAGACCGGCCTGACTTGCGGCCGGCTCCGGCACGCGTATCCTGCGCTCCCTGACCCCGCCGGGCACGCCCGGAACGGGGTGTCATGCCTTGCGGGAGCCTGGTGAGCCAAATCGATAAGCGGATCGTGCTGCCGACAGCCGCTGGCGCCGTCCGGTGGGGCGAGCTTTATGGCAGCAGCCTGGCCTGGGCGCTTGCCGAGGCTGCGCCGTATTCGCCTCCCGTGCTGGTGATTGCGCCGACGGGTCGCGAGGCGGACCAGTTGCTGGCCGAACTGGCATTTTTCGCCGGACCGGGCCAGACGCTCCTGTCCTTTCCGGACCGCGAGACCCTGCCCTACGATCCTTTTTCGCCCCACCCCGACAATGTTTCGCAGCGCCTGCGGACACTGGCCGCGCTGCCCGCACTCGAACACGGCCTGATCGTGACCACAAAGGCGGCACTGCTCGACCGGCTGCCGCCGCGACAATTCATCGATGCGCAGGCCTTCGATCTGAGGATCGGAGAACGCCTCGATCTCGCGCAGATGCGCGCCCGCCTGACCAGTGCTGGTTATGCGCATGTCACCCAGGTCCTCAGTCCCGGCGAATTCGCCCCGCGCGGATCGGTTCTCGACATATTTGCAGCGGGTTCGGCCCAGCCATTCCGCCTCGACTTGTTCGATGACCGGATTGAAAGCATCCGCAACTTCGATCCATCCGATCAGCGTTCCGCCGAGCGACTCGAGGTCGTTCGCCTGCTGCCGGCGCGCGAGTTTCCGAGCTCGCCTGAGTCTGTCGCAGGTTTTCGCAGCCGCTGGCGCGAGCGCTTCGAGGGCGACCCGCAGGCGAGCCCCGTGTATCGGGCCGTGACGGGGGGCCTCATCCCCGCCGGTATCGAGGCCTGGCTGCCGTTCTTTTTCGACCACACGGCGAATCTGGCCGAGTACCTGCCCGCGGCGGCTGTCGTCGTTGATACGGCAGACCTCGAACACGCCTTGCCACTGGCCTGGGCCGAAGTGGAAGATCGTTTCGAGCAGAGGCGACACGATCGCGAGCGACCGATTCTGCCGCCTGCCGAGGCCTTCACAACGGCCGAAGAGATCTCGGCGGCACTCTCCACGCATGCGCAAGTGCTCGTGACAGCGGTCAAGGCCGAGCCCCTCGCCGCCACGCTGCCGATCCGCAACTTCGGGACGGAACCGCCACCCGAACTGCGCGCCGATCCGCGTGCCGCGCAGCCCGCTGCGGCGCTCGCGGCGTTCAGCGCGCGTTTCGGCGGCCGCATATTGCTGACGGCCGATTCGGCAGGCCGTCGCGAGCTGCTGCTCGAACTGCTGCGGCGCCAGGGCCTGCACGCCGTCGAGGTTGTCGACTGGATCGGCTTCAATCTGCGTGAGCCGTCACTGGCCGTCGCCGTCGCACCGGACGTGCGCGGACTGGTCATGCCGGACCGGCATGTCGCCCTGGTCGCTGAAGACCAGCTGTTCGGCGAGCGCGCGCGCCAGGAGCGAAGACGCAGGCGCGCGGATCGTGATCCCGAGGCCATCCTCCGCGAACTCGCCGCGCTCTCGCCGGGCGCACCGGTGGTCCATGAGGAATACGGTGTCGGCCGCTATCGCGGTCTTCGTGTCATGCAGGTAAACGCCAACCCGGCTGAATTCCTGGTGCTCGAGTATGCGGGCGGGGACCTGTTGTACGTGCCGGTCCACGCGCTTGACCGGGTGACACGCTACACCGGCGGCTCGCCCGACACGGCACCATGGCACAAGCTCGGCACTGAGCAATGGGCCAGGGCACGCCGCCGTGCGGCCGAACGTCTGCGCGATGTCGCTGCCGAACTGCTGGATCTGTATTCGCGGCGCGCCGCCCGCCAGGGACGCGCGATCGCATACGACGCAGCCAGCTACCATGCGTTCGAGGCGGGTTTCCCGTTCGAGGAGACCGCCGACCAGCAGGACGCGATCGACGCAGTGCTTGCAGACATGCAAACAGGCAAGCCCATGGACCGGGTCATCTGCGGCGACGTCGGATTCGGCAAGACCGAAGTGGCATTGCGTGCGAGCTTTGCCGCCGTGCAGGGTGGCAGGCAGGTCGCCGTGCTGGTTCCGACCACCCTGCTCGCCCAGCAGCACACACAGACATTCGCCGACCGATTCGCGGACTGGCCAATAAAGGTCGAAAGCCTGTCCCGATTCCGCACCCCGACGGAACAGCGCGAGGTCGTCGCGGGGCTGGCATCCGGAGCCGTGGATATCGTCATCGGCACGCATCGGCTGCTGCAGCGCGATGTCGAGTTCAAGGACCTGGGACTCGTCATCGTGGACGAGGAGCACCGTTTTGGCGTCGCACACAAGGAACGCCTGAAGCAGATGCGCGCCGATGTGGACATGCTGACGCTGACGGCAACTCCGATACCCCGTACGCTGAACATGGCGCTCGGTGGGCTGCGCGAACTGTCGCTGATGACCACGCCGCCTGCGGAGCGGATGGCGATCGAGACATTTGTCTGCGAATGGAGCGATGGACTCGTGCGTGAAGCCTGCCTGCGCGAGATCCGCCGCGGCGGTCAGGTCTATGTCGTGCACAACTCGATCGAGGATATCGAGGCATTTGCCGCGCGTCTGCGCCGCCTGGTGCCCGAAGCCACGGTGCGCGTCGGTCATGGCCAAATGCGTGAGCGCGACCTCGAACGGCTGATGCTCGATTTCTATCATCGCCGGTTCGAGGTCCTGGTCTGCACCACGATCATCGAATCCGGGATCGACGTGCCGACCGCCAATACGATCCTGATCGATCGCGCGGATCGCTTCGGACTCGCACAACTGCACCAGCTTCGCGGGCGCGTCGGGCGTTCACACCATCGCGCGTGGGCCTACCTGATCGCACCGCCGAAGGCGTCCCTGCCGGCGGACGCTGCCAAGCGCCTCGAAGCGATTGAGGCGCTGGAGGACCTGGGCGCGGGATTCACGCTCGCGACACAGGATCTCGAGATCCGTGGTGCCGGTGAACTGCTCGGCGAAGAACAGAGCGGGCAGATCCAGGAGATCGGCATCGGGCTTTATCTCGAACTCCTCGATCGGGCGGTGCAGGCGCTGCGCGAGGGGCGCGAGCCCGAGCTGGAACGCCCGCTGCATGCGGGACCCGAAGTCGATCTGCAGCTGCCTGCGCTGCTGCCGGAAGACTACATGCCGGACGTGCACCTTCGGCTGCAACTCTACAAGCGCATGGCAAGCGCTGCGGATGCCGGGCAACTCGATGACCTGCAGGCGGAAATGATCGACCGCTTCGGCCCCCTGCCCCCGCCGGCGCAGACGATGTTCCGCGTGCAGCGCCTCAAGCTGCGAGCGGCGCAACTCGGCATCCGGCGGCTCGAGGTGGGTGCGACTGCGGGCCTTGTGGAATTCGCCGGCGAGCATCGCGTCGATCCCGCACGCGTCATCCGGATGGTCCAGCAAGGTGCCGGGCGCTTCCGACTCGATGGTTCGCACCGCCTGCGGATCAGGCTGACGGATGCCGATGGCCCGGCCCGCCTGCAACTCGCAGACGAATTGCTCGCGACCCTCGGGGCTTGAGCCGGAGCAACGGGCGGTCCATTCGGGTCAGACGTCGCGCCCGCCTTCGAGATGCAGCTCGGGCCGTTCCAGGCAGAGCCGCGCCGCCGAGACGCCCTCCAGCCAGCGCGGATCGGATGCCAGCGTTTGCGGTTCCAGTGCGTCGCGACCATGCAGGCGCGCGAGACGCAGGCCCCCGACTGCATCGACGCTTCGCCGTAGCGCTCCCAGGAGCTGCAACACGGCGGCGCGGTCATTGCAGACTGGCAACACGTCACAACCGGCCGCGAGTGCAAGTTCGGCGCGCTCGACGATATTTCCAAAGGCTGCCGCGCCCCGCATCGAGAGATCGTCCGCAAAGACCGCACCCTGAAAGCCCAGTTCACCGCGCAGGATCTCGCGGATCCAGCGCGGCGACAAACTCGCGGGCATGGCGTCTACCTGGGGAAACACGACATGCGCCGCCATGACCGATGACAGGCCATTGGCGATCAGCCGGTGATACGGCAGCAGGTCGGTTTCGATGTCGGTCCATTCGCGCCGGTCCACGGGCAGCGACACATGCGAGTCGGCGGCCACCGCGCCGTGCCCGGGAAAATGCTTGGCGGTCGCCGCCATTCCGGCGTCCCGCATGCCCAGCATGTAGGAGACGGCAAGACCGGCGACAGCCGCTGCCTCCACATGCAGTGCGCGATCGCCGATCGCCTGGCTGACGCCGTAATCGAGGTCCACGCAGGGCGCAAACGACAGGTCGATGCCGAACGCCCGCAACTCTGCGGCCATCAGCCATCCGAGCCGGCGCGCGAGCGCAATTCCCTCGCCCCGATCACCGCTGTAGCGCCGCCCGATCGCACGCATCGAGGGCAAGCGCGTGAACCCTTCCTCGAATCGCTGCACCCGACCACCTTCCTGATCGACCGCGACCAGCAGCGCCGGTGAGCGGATCGCATGGATTTCCGCGACCAGGCGCGCCAGCTGGCCGGGGTTTTCGTAGTTGCGGCTGAACAGGATGACGCTGCCGACCAACGGATGCGCGAGCAGTTCACGCTCGTCCGGCTCGAGAGCAATCCCGTTCAAGTCCACCATGACCGGCCCCAGCGTCACGGCCTTCCTCCCGCCACGCGCCCGGCTTCGATGGGCTGGAACAACGCGATCGATTCGACGTGCGAGGTGTGCGGAAACATGTCCATGATGCCGGCCGAGACAAGCTTGTAGCCATGCTGCTGCACGAGCATTCCTGCGTCGCGGGCGAGCGTCCCTGCGTGGCATGAAATGTACACGATGCGTCGCGGCCTGATCGCCGCAACCACCGGCAACACCTCGCGGGCACCCGCGCGCGGGGGGTCAAGCAGCACCAGATCGTACTTGTCACGTGCCCATTGCGAGTCCGACACTGCGGCGCTCAGGCTGGCACTGTGGAACACCGCATTCTGAATGCCATTCCGCAATGCATTCGCGCGCGCACGCTCAACCAGCCCGGCATCGCCTTCGACGCCGGTCACGCCGGCCACCTGGCGGGCCAGGGGCAGGCTGAAATTCCCCAACCCGCAAAACAGGTCAAGCGCCCTGTCATCCGCCGTCGGCGACAGGAGTTCGAGGGCCTGCGCGATCATCTGCCGGTTGAGATCTGCGTTGACCTGGATGAAGTCGGTTGGCAGGAAACCGATGCCGGCCTTCAGGCCGGGCAATGCGTAACGGAGCGATGTCGCCGGCGGCGAAAGTGGCACCACGCTGTCCAGTCCGCCGGGCTGCAGCTGCAGCTCGATCGGATGCCGCGCCTGGAAATCCAGAAGTCTCGCGAGATCGGCCTCGCTCGGCGCAGCCAGCACGCGCAATACCAGCACGGTCGCATCGTCTGCAGCTGCGACTTCAATCTGTGCGATACGGTCGCGGATGCTGAGTTCGCCGATCAGGCTCGCGATCTGCGCGATCAGACTGCCGACCGGCTCAGCCAGGACTTCACAGCGCTGCAGGTCTGCAAGGTAGGGGCTGCTTCGTTCGCGAAACCCGACCAGCACCCTGCCCTTCGCCGTGACGTACCTGCAGCCGAGGCGTGCGCGTCGCCGGTAGGACCAGATGGGGCCCGTCAGGGGCGGCAACCAGCTTTCAGGACGCACCCCGCCGATCCGTTCAAGTTCCTCCGCCACCTGCCTGCCCTTGGCTTCGAGCTGGGCCGGGTGCGACAGATGCTGCAGTGAGCAGCCGCCACAGACACCGAAATGGCTGCAGCGCGGTGTGACACGATTCGGCGAGGCCCGCAGGAGTTCCACGATGACGGCTTCGTCATGGCGCCGGCGCCTGCGAATTCGCCGCAGTCGCACCTGTTCGCCAGGCAATGCCCCCTCGACGAACACGGTCTTGCCGCCGATGCGGGCCACGCCCCGCCCGTCATGATCGAGCGAGATGATCTCAGCCGTTTCCGGCTCCTGCGCCGGTCTCAATTGGCCGTCCAGGCTGCCTCGAAGGCGCGCCAATGCGGTTCCTTGCGCTCGCCGAGCCAGGAACGAACCTTCGCAAGTTCGCTGGCATGAACGGCGGGCGTCAGCCGCCCGCGGATCAGCTCGAATCGCAGGTAGACGAGATAGGTGTTCAGGACGTCCGTTTCGCAATAATCTCGGATCTCTGCGAGGCGCCCGGCGCGCCATGCATCCCAGACCATGTCGCCCTCCATGCCGAGCTTGCCGGGCAATCCCAGGAGTTGCGCAACATTCTGAAGACTTGCCCGACCGCGCGCCTGATAGCCCGACAGCACATCCATCAGGTCGGTGTGCCTCGAGTGATAGCGGTTCAGGTAGTTGTTCCAGCGGAAATCGCGGTCGAGATCCCCGGTATCCCAGTAAGTCGGCGCAACGACGCCGTATTTGAGCATCCGGTAATGCAGGACCGGCAGGTCGAAACCGGATCCATTCCAGGAAACCAGCGTGGGCCGCAGTTTCTCCAGCCCGCCGAAGAAGCGGCGCAGCAGGTCGTCCTCGGTGCTTTCCGGGCTGCCGACACTCCATATCCGCAGTTCATCGCCGGTGCGCAGCGCCGCCGAAATCGCCACGACACGGTGCTGCTCGAAGGGCAGGAACGAAGAGCCGGTTTCTTCGGTCCGCCGCGCGAACATCGCCTCGCCGACCGCCGCATCATCAGCATCTGCAAGTCCCGGAAGGCGACGGCCCAGCTCGACATCCGGAATCGTCTCGATGTCGAATACCAGGCAATTGAGCGACCCGCTCACGATTTCCTCATCATCACGGCGACTGCAATCACCAGGCCCGCTTCATCCGTCAGGCTCACATGACCATCGCCGGCGCCGAGTCTGTCTGCCACGGCGCGGCCGCGCGCGGAAAACAGCACCTCGGGGCGGCCCCAGGCATTGGCGAGAAACCCGACGTCCCTGATCCAGACGCCGTGGCCAAATCCGGTGCCGAGCGCCTTGACGATCGCCTCCTTGGCGGCAAAGCGCATCGCCAGGAAGCGCACCGCCCGGCGCCCGGCGTCGAACACGGCGCGCTCCTGCGGCAGCAGCAGCCGCTCGACGAAATGCGCACCGAAACGATCATATGCGGCGGCGATGCGCTCGATGCGCACGACGTCCGTGCCGATCCCGAAAATCATGCGCGGCGTGCTTCCCGCATCAGACGCTTCATCTCCGCGACCGCCGGGCCGAGGCCCGATATCAGCGCCCGTGCAACGATGGCGTGGCCGATATTCAGTTCCGCCAGCTCCGGAATGGCAGCGACCGGCTGCACGTTGTGGTAGTCGAGGCCATGTCCGGCGTGGGCCGTGAGGCCGCAAACGGTCGCGTGTCGCGCCGCCACGCGCAGACGCTCAAGCTCGCGCGCCTGCTCCGAACCGGCCGCCCCCGAATAGCTGCCGGTGTGCAGTTCGATGACCGGCGCGCCGCTCCGCGCCGCCGCATCCACCTGTGCAAGATCCGGGTCGACGAACAACGCAACGCGGATTCCCGCGCTGCCGAGGCGCGCGCATGCCGCTGCAATCACGGCTTGCTGGCTCACGACATCGAGACCGCCCTCTGTGGTCAGTTCGCCGCGCTTCTCGGGCACCAGGCAGACATCCGCCGGCAGCACGCGAACCGCGATCTCGAGCATTTCCGCGGTCGCCGCGATTTCGAGATTCATGCGCGTCTGCAGCGCGGCGCGCATTGCCTGCACATCACGGTCCTGGATGTGACGGCGGTCCTCCCGCAGGTGCAGCGTGATGCTGTCGGCGCCCCATTGTTCGGCCGTCAAAGCTGCGTGCAACGGATCAGGCGAACGCCCGCCGCGGGCCTGCCGCAGCGTGGCCACGTGATCGATATTGACGCCGAGGTCGATGGATGTCCGGCTCACGCACCCTGCTCCAGCTGGCGCAATGCCAGCATGACTTCGCGGCTTTGCAGGCCGCGGCCGTCCAGGCAGTGACCGATTGCGCTGCGCAGGATCTGCCTCGCGACGGCAAGCGCGGCAGGCTGATCGAATTTCCGGCTGGACACCGCCAGCATGTCGCGGCCCCGGATCGCATACGCATCACCGGTCGCGTCGCGCACTGCCAGCGCGCCGCGGCCCGGATGGAAATGATAGTACCGATCCGGCTCCAATGGCTCGCCCGTCGCTGCATCGCGCGATAGTTCGAGGCCGTAGCCCAGTTCTTCCAGCAGTATCAATTCGAAGATCCGCAGTGGCCGGTGGTCAGTGGCGGCCGCCAGCTGACCGATGGCGCTTGCATAGGCGTCGAACAGGCGATCATGCCGGTCTTCCCTCGGCAACAGGCGCAACAGCAGCTCGTTGAGGTAGAAGCCGCTCATCAACTGGGGGGGCGGAAGCGGGCGGAGTGCACCGCCAATCTCGGCGCCGATCAGCGTACCGCCGTCCGCCCGACCCGACCATGAAACGAGCAGCGGCACGAATGGCTGCAGCAAACCACGCAGCGGCGACCCCGGGCGGCGCGCGCCGCGAGCGAACAGGGTCACGCGACCATGACTGCGCGTCATCAACTCGAGAATCCGGCTGGTGTCGCTCCAGGGCCGGTGGTGCAGCAGGTAGGCCGGCTCCAGCAGCACGCGTCGCGGCGCGCTCATGGCGGCTCATGCCCGAGCTGGCGAAGCATGCCGGCATCGTCGGTCCAGCCTTCACGAAGCTTGACCCAGGTCGACAGGTGCACGCGCCGTCCGAGCAGCTCATTCAGATCCATTCGTGCAGCGTGCCCGATGGCTTTCAGGCCCTCACCTTTGGAACCGATGACGATCTTCCTCTGTCCCTCGCGTTCGACCCAGATAACGGCATCGATCTCCACCCTTCCGTCCGGCGTGTCCTCGAACCGCTCAATTTCCACCGCGATGCCGTAGGGCAATTCATCGTGCAGTGCGAGCATCAGTTTCTCACGCAGGATCTCCGCAGCCATGAACCGTTCACTGCGATCAGTCACCTGGTCAGCCGGGTACAAAGGCGCCGCAGCCGGCAGCAGTGCGATCAGTGCATCGACGAGCCGCTCGAGATTCTCGCCGCGCAGTGCCGAAACAGGCACGATGGCCGCAAATGGATGGCGACCGGAAAGCGTCTCGAGAAAGGGCAGCAGGCGTTCCTTTGGTCGCACCCGGTCGATCTTGTTGACTGCAACGACGATTGGTGCGCCGCCCGCGGCGAGCTGCGCGAGCACAGCTTCGTCTTCCGCCGTCCAGCGCGTTGCCTCCGTGACCAGCACCGCTGCATCCGCTGCCGCAATGGCGGCGACCGCCTCGCGATGCATCGCCTGATTCAGGCGCCTTCCGGAGGCTGCGCCAAAACCCGGCGTGTCATGCAGGACCAGCTGCGCTCCCCGCCGTGTCAGCACGCCCGCGATGCGCTGACGGGTGGTCTGCGACTTGGGCGTGACGATGCTGAGTTTCTGGCCGACAAGCGCGTTCAGCAGCGTGGACTTGCCGACATTTGGCCGGCCCGCCAGCACGACCGTGCCGCACCGGTGCGCAATCTCCGCGTTCACCGCTGCGCCTGCAGGGCCGGATTTCCGAGCACCAGCGATGCGGCCTCCTGCTCCGCGCGCCGCCGCGTGCTGCCCTCAGCCTCTGCCGCGATCGCGAGCTCGCCGACATCGCAGCGCACCCGGAAAAGCTGCTCGTGAGGCTGCCCGGAAATCTCGAGTACCCTGTATTCGGGAAGCGCAAGACCGCGCGCCTGCAGCCATTCCTGCAGGCGCGTCTTGGCGTCCTTCAGTTCAGAGGCGCCGGGCAGTTCTGCCAGGCGCCGACTGAGCAGGCGCGACGAAACCGCGCGCGCCGCAGCGAACCCCTGGTCCAGGTAGATGGCCCCGATCAGTGCCTCAAGCGCGTCGGAGAGGATCGAGGCGCGCCGCTGGCCACCAGACTTGAGTTCCCCTTCGCCGAGGCGCAGTTGCGCACCGAGGCCCAGCTCCAGCGCCAGAGCGGCCAGTACATCACCACTGACGAGGCTGGCCCGGTAGCGCGAGAGTTCGCCTTCACTGGCTTCAGGGAAGGCTTCGAAAAGCATTTCGGCGACGACAAATGACAGCACCGCATCGCCAAGGTACTCAAGTCGCTCGTTGTTGTTCGGCCCGGCGCTGCGGTGGGTCAGCGCCTGAACCAGAAGCCCGCTGTCCGCAAATCGGCAGCCCAGTCGCTCTTGCAGCCAGCCGGCGGGATCCACGCCTCGCCCGCAGCGCGGCTCAGCGCGCAGCGACCTCGACGGTCTTGTCGAACGTCAACAGGAATGACACGTTGTAAACGAGCGGCACGGTGTCTTCATAGTTGGCGCGCAAGGAGTAGACCCCGTCTTCCTTCTTGATCTCGACGTCCCTCGCGTCGATGACCTCGACCATCTCGATATCAAAATGGCGCTCGATGGCCGTGCGCAGCATGGACTCGGTCGAACCCGGGTTCGATTCGAACTCATCGCGCACCTTCTCGAGTGTCGACGCGACGCGTACGTATTCGAGGTATTTTGGCACCAGACGTATGCCGGCGTAGACCCAGGCTCCGACCACGACGACCAGAATCAGGATCCCGATGAATGTCATGCCACGCTGTCTGTCTTGCATACGCTGCCTCCTTACCGAATCCCTGTGCCGATGCGTTCCCAGAGCAGGATCGAGCCCGGCTCCGGATTGAACGACAGCCAGATCGCCTCCGCCTTGCCGATGACATTCTCTTCCGGCACATAGCCGACATCGGCAAAGCGGCTGTCACGGCTGTTGTTGCGGTTGTCACCCATCATGAAGAAACGGCCCTCCGGCACGCGCCACTCGCCATCCATGCCGGGGCGCACCGGATCCAGCATGATGGCGTGCCGTACGCCGTCAAACCGCTCCTCGCCGACCCGCGAGAACGAATACAGTTCGCTCTTGGGCCCGGAGTATAGCTCGCCGGGCACAATCTCGTTTGCCGTGCCATTCACGTAGATCTGCGAGCCGACCACGCGAATCGTGTCACCGGGAAGACCGACGAGCCTCTTGATCAGTACCACCGACGGATCCGTGGGCTTGCGAAACACCATGACGTCGCCGCGCACAGGTTTGCCGATCGCGAGCACTTTCCAGTTCGCAACCGGCAGGCGCAGCCCATAGCGCCACTTGTTCACGAAGATGAAATCGCCCTGGACCAGCGTCGGCATCATCGAATCCGACGGGATCCGGAATGGCTCGTACAGAAAGGAGCGCAGCAGCAGCACGATCACGATCACCGGGAAGAACGAGCGTGAGTAATCGACCAGCAGCGGCTCCTTGGCCTTGCCACGGGCAGCGCGGCGCGGTGCGAATAGCCAGTGGTCGACGCCCCAGATCAGGCCCGTCACCAGCGCCAACGCCACCAGCACAAACGAAAAATCGAACACCATTAGGAGCTCCCGGATTTCACTTCTTGCCGACCTGCAGCACCGCCAGGAATGCCTCCTGCGGTATTTCAACCGTGCCGAACTGCTTCATGCGTTTCTTGCCCGCCTTCTGCTTCTCGAGCAGCTTGCGCTTTCGGGTCACGTCGCCACCGTAGCATTTTGCCAGTACATTCTTGCGCAACGCCTTCACTGATGCCCGGGCAATGATCTGACCGCCGATCGCCGCCTGGATCGCGACTTCGAACATCTGGCGCGGAATCAGTTCCTGCATCTTGTCCACGAGCTCGCGGCCGCGGTGATAAGCGGTCTCACGATGCACGATCATCGACAGCGCATCCACGCGGTCTCCGTTTATCAGCAAGTCCAGCCTGGCGAGCGGCGCCCGCTGGAAATGGCTGAACTCGTAGTCGAACGACGCATAGCCGCGACTGGCAGACTTCAGCCGGTCGAAGAAATCGAGCACCACTTCGGCCAGCGGCAATTCGTACTGCAGCGACATCTGGGTGCCTAGTTGCAGCATCTTCTTCTGGGTACCGCGTTTCTCCTGGCACAGCTTGATCACCGGACCCACGTGCTCCGGCGGCACCAGGATATTTGCCAGGATGATCGGCTCGCGCAGTTCCTCGATCGCGGCGGGCAGCTTCGACGGATTGTCCACCAGGGAAATCCTCCCGCCAGGCTCGACGACTTCATAAATGACGGTCGGCGCGCTGGTGACCAGGTGGAGGCCGTATTCCCGCTCGAGTCGCTCCTGCACGATGTCCATGTGCAGAAGGCCGAGAAAGCCGCAGCGGAAGCCGAACCCGAGTGCCGTGGACACCTCGGGCTCGAAATGCAGTGAGGAATCGTTGAGCTTCAGTTTTTGCAGGGCGTCGCGAAACGCCTCGTACTGCTCGCTCTGCACCGGGAACATGCCCGCGAACACGCGCGGCTGCACCGTCTTGAAGCCCGGCAACGGCTTGTCGCAGGGCCGCGATTCATGCGTGATCGTGTCCCCGACGGGAGCGCCGTCGATCTCCTTGATGCCCGCGACCACCCAGCCGACTTCGCCGGTCTCCAGTACCTGCGCTTCGATTCGCTTCGGCGTGAAGCGGCCGACCTGGTCGACTTGCCAGCTTCGGCCGGTCGACATGATCCGGATCCGGTCATTGCGCTTCAGTGCGCCATTGACAACCCGCACGAGCGACACGACTCCGACGTAGTTGTCGAACCAGGAATCGACGATCAGCGCCTGCAGCGGCGCACCGGCGTCACCGCGCGGCTGCGGAATGCGTCGCACCAGCTCCTCCAGCAGCAGGTCGACATTCTCCCCGGTCTTGGCGCTGACGCGGATCGCATTCTTCGCCTCGATGCCGATGATCTCCTCGATCTCCCTGATCACGCGTTCCGGATCCGCCGAGGGCAGGTCGATCTTGTTGATGACCGGGACCACCTCGAGGCCCTGCTCGAGCGCCGTGTAGCAATTCGCGACGCTCTGCGCCTCGACCCCCTGCGCGGCATCGACCACCAGCAGCGCGCCCTCGCAGGCAGCGAGGGAACGCGACACTTCATAGGAGAAATCCACATGACCCGGCGTATCAATGAAATTCAGCTGGTACTCCACGCCGTCGGCGGCGCGGTAATGCAGCATGACGGACTGGGCCTTGATCGTGATGCCACGCTCGCGCTCGAGATCCATCGAATCGAGCACCTGTTCCTGCATCTCGCGCGCTTCCAGGCCGCCGCAGACCTGGATCAGCCGATCGGCCAGAGTGGACTTGCCATGATCGACATGCGCGATGATGGAAAAATTGCGGATGTTCTGCATCAAGGGGAGATCGGACGCTCAGTGACCGGACAGGCGTCCGGGGAATCTTTCATTATAGCAGCGGCCGGCGCAGGGTCCGTTCAGTGCGCCAGCAACCGCGTGACCGCGGCGGCATCCAGGCATCCATGGCAGACCAGGCTGCCATCCACGGTGAGCACCGGAATCTTGAGGCCATAGCGCCTTTGCGCCAACGGATCGGCGTCGACATCGCGCACGTCGATAGTTTCATTGAAGGGCGCAAGAAGGCGCACCAGTTCGGCGATGAATTCATCACACAACGGGCAATTCTCGCGGCTGTAGACCACAAACTGCCGCTCGGTCATCGCGCCTGACTGCCGCTTCAGCGATCTGATTCCGGCGCTGCGGGCGTGAGTCCGGTGGCGATGTACTGCAACGTAGCCGGCGGCACTTCGCCGATTACCGTGACCTGATGACCCTGTACGACCGTCGAAAACGCGGAAGCGACGCCGGAACGCCCTGACCCGGTGAACGGCGCCTTGCCAGGCGCCGGCATTTCGATGAACACCGACACCGATGCCAGCCCGTCCGAAAAGACCAGATGACTGACGGGCGAGCTGCTGCCGGCCATGGCCTGCAGTCCGCTGACCGAGAGTCTGAAGCCCGGCGGCATCCGCGCCGCGCGCCAGGCAGGCACGGCATCCGCCGCCTGCTGCGCCTGACGAACCCAGCGCAGTTTCGCGCGGTCGAGATCGGGCTCGAATGCTTCATCTGCAATGGCATCGTCGAGCTCAAGGCGCGTAAAGCGCACGCGCTCGATCACACGGTTTGCGGCGTCCGACAACTCGCTCCGCACCGGCATGTGGGTGGCTTCATCGATCCACAGGCGATAGCCAAATCGGTAGCCGTCACGCGGCCGCACCACGACGACTGCCGCAGGACCCAGCAGCGCCACTTCACGTCCCACATAACTGATTTCATACCAGGGCCGGAATTCACCGCCAAACTGCGGCAGTGCGCCCATCAGGTCACTGCCCTGGGGCCGCCGCTCGATGATTGCGAGCTTCTGGTCCGGCAGGTAGACGACCACCTCGTCTCCGTCACGGACTTGTTCACGCCCATTGCCGGACAACGATACCAGGCGTTCCGCAACTGCCCCATCCTTGACCCGGTGCACGATGCGCAGGCGTTCGGCGCGCCCGGCTGATTCGCAGACGAACTCGCCGGAATAACTCGAGCTGGCCAGTGCGACGGCCATTCGATCGAGCCATTCCTGACCCTCGTCTGCCGCTGCCGGCAATGCGATCAGCAGCGCAGCTGATGCCAATGCACGCCGGATATTCACTGACCGGTCCGGGCGCTCTCGCCCGCCGGCACGTCGCTGACAGCGCGTTCCTGCGGTGCGGCAATTAGACCGGTCACGACGCTGCGCCGGACCAGCGGAGACGCGTAATTGCTGTGCGCCACGAGGTAGTTGGCGAACTGGGCCGCCGGCAGGCCGCCGGGTCCATCGGCTGCAGCGGGCGTCGTGTATGAACGGGAAGGTGCTTCAACCGGATCCGCGGTGGCCAGAACCGGCTCGACCGGACCACTCGCTTCCTGCGCCAGAACCGGCACCGGCTGGCCTGGATCTCTTGCGTCGAACTGATGCATGAGCAGCAGCGCGAGCGCTGCGACACCCGCAGCCACCGCCACACCGGCAATCGGCCGCAGCACCGCCGCGGGCCGGAATGTCGACACTGCCATGCGACCGGCCGGCTCACGCGCAATCGCCGCACTGACCCGTGCGGCAACCTGTCGCGCGGCAGGTATGTCGCCGTCATTACGCAGCACCGCGCCGATCAGCGAGTAACGCGACAGGGCGGCGCGCAAATCGTCGTCACGCTCCAGCCTCTTCAGCAGCAGCGCCGACTCCGGCTCCGGCAGTTCACCGTCCAGGAACGCCGAGAGTTGCTCCTTGATCCGTTCAGTCATTCAGGAATCTCCGTCCGGCCGAGACCGCCGTCGAACACCTCTCGCAGGCCGCGGTCGATCGCCTCGCGCGCCCGGAAGATCCTCGACCGTACGGTTCCAACCGGGCATTCCATAGTCTTCGCAATGTCCTCGTAACTGAGGCCCTCGAGTTCACGCAGCACGATCGCGAGTCGCAGATCGTCCGGCAGGGCCTCGATGGCTTCATTGACCGTCCGCCGGATCTCCTCGGTCAACGCAAGCGCCTCGGGTGTCTCTGTATCCGAAAGCCTTGCGTGCGCCTGGACCTGCGATCCGTCCTGCGGATCGAGATCGTAGGAGATCGGCCTGCGCCGGTTCGCGACCAGCGCATTCTTCGCCGTATTGATGGCGATCCGGTACAGCCAGGTGTAGAACGCGCTGTCTCCGCGGAATGCCGGCAACGCACGATAGGCCTTGATGAAGGCCTCCTGCGCGATGTCCTCGGCATCCGCCGGGTTGCGCACGTAACGTTGCACCAGCTTCAGTACCTTGTGCTGGTACTTTAATACGAGCGCATCGAAAGCCGACTTGTCGCCTTTCTGCACGCGACGAACCAGCGCAATATCGCCTGCTTCAGCCCGCATTGGCTCGACGATCAGCGCTATCCCTACCGCCGTCACGCCGGATATGACCGGCAGGCCCGCCATTAGTTCGACACGCCCAGGGCCAGGATCGCGCCTTCCGCCTCCTTGTGTGATCCAGCCTGAGGATTCTAGCAACTAAGGCGAAGACGGGCCTTCAAACGCCGGAACTGGTTCCTGTCCATGGTTTCACGCGTCAGGAGCCAGCCCAGGCGTCCGCGATGGGTCGCCAGGTCCAGCGCAATCAGCCCGGCATAGACGCGTGTACCACGAGCGACCTGGACAGGCCGGTCGCAGGCGTCGCGGGCAAGCCTCGCCTGCCAGGCGCCATGCCTGAACACGAGAGCCTGGACGCGGCAGCGGCGGCCCGGCAGGCGCGCAAGCGTCGCCGCGAAGCTCGCCAAGGCGAGCACCGACAGGCAGGCCGCAAGCCAGGGCATGCAACGCGTGGCCCAGGGCAACGCGGCAGCCACCAGATGCAGCAGCAGGGCCGCTGCCGCGAGACGCGGCTCAGGACGCGGCGCGATTTCGACGGGAAACGATGTCATCGAGAAGCGTGGCCATTGGTTGATCATCGGGGCGCTGACCATGCAGCAACCAGTCGGCGAGCTGCGGATCTGGCGCTTCAAGCAGCCTGAGAAACGCGGCCCGCATGCCGGCGTCGGCCGCTGCCCAGCTGCGCTCAAGCCAGCCGCCGAGCAGCAGGTCGAGTTCGCGCATGCCACGGCGGCAGCGCCAGCGGAGCAGACCCTGCATCGCGTCGGGCACGCCGGCCTCAGTCGCGCCGGCTGAGGAGCCGCCGCTTGATATCGGCAATCGCCCGCGCAGGATTGAGATCCTTCGGGCAGGCTTCGACGCAATTCATGATTGTGTGACAACGATAGAGCCGGAAGGAATCTTCGAGCTGGTCGAGGCGCTCGCGTTCCGCCTGATCGCGCGTATCCACGATCCAGCGATAGGCGGCGAGCAGCGCCGCGGGGCCGAGGTAACGCTCGCTGTTCCACCAGTAGCTCGGGCAACTGGTCGAGCAGCAGGCGCACAGGATGCAGGCGGATGGCCGGTCGACCAGTTCCTGATCGGCCGCAGACTGGGTCCGCTCGCGACCGGCCGGTGCCGGCTCCCGGGTCTGCAACCAGGGCCGCACCGATGCGTATTGCTCATAGAAGTGCGTCATGTCCGGCACCAGATCCTTGATGACCGACATGTGGGGCAGCGGAAAGACCCGGGACTCGCGGCCTTTCGACTCGATCGGGCTGGTGCAGGCGAGCCTGTTGAGGCCGTCGACATTCATGGCACAGGAACCGCAGATTCCCTCGCGGCAGGAGCGCCGGAATGTGAGCGTCGAATCCATCTCGTTCTTGATCTTGATGAGTGCGTCGAGAACCATGGGCCCGCAACGGTCGAGATCGACATCGAATGTGTCGACGCGAGGCGGCTGGCCAGAGTCAGGATCGAAGCGATAGACGCTGAACCGGCGGATACGCTTCGCTGACGGCGGCGCCGGAAAATGGCGGCCGGGCCGGTCGGCATAACGGGAAGTCGGGGGAAGTCGGAACTGAACCATCCGGCGTGCTCCAGTGCGTCCTAGTAGGTTCTCGCGCGCGGCGGTATCGCGTCAACGTCGCGTGTCAGCGTGTTCAGGTGCACCGGGCGATAGGCGAATCGCACCGCACCGTCGTCGGCAACCCATGCCAGCGTGTGCTTCAGCCAGTTGACATCATCGCGCGCAGGATGATCCTCGCGCGAGTGCGCACCGCGGCTCTCGGTACGGTTGGCGGCGGAATGGATCGTCGCCAGCGCCTGCCGCAACAGGTTGTCGAGCTCCAGCGCTTCGATCAGATCGGTGTTGAACACCATCGAATGGTCCGAAACGCGCAGGTCGGCGAATGCCCGGAATGTTTCGCCGATACGGTCGCAACCCTCCGCGAGGGTGGCGCCAGTCCGGAAGACGGCCGCGTCGCGCTGCATCCCACGCTGCATCTCCTCCCGCAATGACGCCGTGGAACGGCTGCCGCTGGCATTGCGGAGCTGATCGAAACGCGCAATGGCCGGATCCGTGGCCTGTGCCCCGGGTTTGCCACGAATGGCTCCCGGCCGCAGCAGTGCGGCACAGCGCGCAGCTGCCGCGCGTCCGAACACGACCAGATCCAGCAGTGAGTTGGAGCCCAGGCGGTTTGCGCCGTGCACCGAGACGCAGGCGGCTTCCCCGATCGCCATCAGCCCCGGCACGACGGTTTCCGCGTCGCCATTCCTGGAAGTCAGCACTTCGCCATGAATATTGCATGGCACGCCGCCCATGTTGTAGTGAACGGTGGGCTGCACCGGGATCGGTGTCCGCGTCACATCCACGCCCGCGAAGATCATTGCGGTCTCGGCAATGCCGGGAAGCCGCTTGTGGATGACGTCGGCGCCGAGATGCTCAAGGTGCAGGAAAAGATGATCGTGCTCGGGACCGACACCGCGGCCCTCGCGTATCTCGATGGTCATGGCGCGACTGACCACATCACGCGAGGCCAGATCCTTGGCGTTTGGCGCGTAACGCTCCATGAATCGTTCGCCCTCGGAATTCCGCAGGATGCCACCCTCGCCGCGCACCCCCTCGGTGATCAGGCAACCCGCCCCGTAAATGCCGGTCGGGTGAAACTGCACGAACTCCATATCCTGCAACGGCAGACCGGCACGCAATACCATGCCGCCCCCGTCCCCGGTGCAGGTGTGCGCCGATGTGCAGGAAAAGTAAGCGCGTCCGTACCCGCCGGTGGCGAGGATCGTGGTCTGCGCAAGGAAACGGTGCAGGACCCCGGTCGCCATGTCGAGCGCCAGCACGCCCCGGCATTCGCCATCCTCCATGATGAGGTCAATCGCAAAATATTCGATGAAGAATTTTGCATCGTGGCGGAGACTCTGCTGATAAAGCGTGTGCAGCATCGCGTGACCGGTGCGATCCGCAGCCGCGCAGGTGCGCTGCGCGATGCCTTTGCCGTAATTCGTGGTCATGCCGCCGAACGGCCGCTGGTAAATACGCCCATCCTCGGTCCGCGAGAATGGCAGGCCGAAGTGCTCGAGCTCGAGAACGGCGGCCGGCGCTTCCTTGCACATGAACTCGATCGCGTCCTGGTCCCCGAGCCAGTCCGAGCCCTTGATCGTGTCGAAGAAATGGAATCGCCAGTCGTCTTCCCCCATATTGCCAAGCGCGGCGCTGATGCCGCCTTGTGCTGCCACCGTGTGACTGCGCGTCGGGAATACCTTGGTCACGCAGGCCGTTGCGAGCCCTGCCTGCGCGAGACCCACGGTCGCGCGCAAGCCCGCGCCGCCCGCGCCTACGACGACGACATCAACAGCATGGTCGATCAGTTCGTAGGCACTCATCCGGCGCGACCGCTGGCGAGTATCCAGATGGCATAGGCGACCGCAAGTGCAGCGGCCAGGTGCGCGACCTTCAAGATTCGCGCCGTTGGAATGTGCAGGCGGCCACCAACGTAATCCTCGACCACCACCTGCACGCCCTGCGCGGAATGCAGCAGCGCGCACCAGGCGAAAAGCAGCAGCAGCACCGCCTGGCTTGGCCGTGCGATCCACGAACTGACGGTCGCGTAGCCAAGATCCGGCAGGGACAGCAGCGCCATCAGGAACCACAGACCGAGCGGCACCAGGGCGATTGCCGTCAGACGCTGGTTACGCCAGTGGCCCGTCGCATCCGGGTGCGGCGGGTCGATCGCGGCGCCCGTTGCATTGCGGCTGTTCATGGCGCAGCCGCAAAGAAGCGCCAGGCCAGCGCCAGCGTGAATATCGATGCCACGGCTGCGAGCACCGCAACCGCCATACCGCTCCTGCGGGCCGCAGCCCTGTCGAAACCGAAACCAGCGTCCCAGGCCATGTGCCGCAGCCCGTTGAACAGGTGATACCAAAAGGCGATGAGCGCTCCAGCCAGCACGAGTTGCACCGGTATGCTCGAGTAGTACCGGAGCGTCGTTGCATAGGCTTCCGGGCCGCGTGCAGCCGCCACGAGCCATGCGACCAGCAGCAGGCTGCCGGCGGAAAGCGCGAGACCCGTGATGCGATGCAGGCCAGACAGAACCGTCGTCAGCGCGAGACGGTACACCTGCAGATGCGGGGACAACGGCCGGTTGTGGCTCAACAAGTCATACGTCCTCAGAAGTCGATGCAGCGGCCAGCTCTTTCCCAGTCGCCGTAGCGGGTCGGCTCGGGACCCGGCGGTCCTCCAATTTCGCGCGGCGCAACGCCGGTGGCCTCGGGCGGGGCTTCTGGATTGCTGATCGGGGTGGCTGCCGGCGGCATGGGCACAGGGGCTTGCATCGGCATCCATTCTGCCAGATCGTGAATGCGCTGCCCAAGGCCATTTGCCGCATCTTTGGCGAGTTGTACTGCGTTACGATGTCAGCGATGCCGAAAACCACTTGCACATTGCTGCCGGCGTTCTCGGTGGTTGCCGTCTCGGGGCGCGCCGCGCAATCATTCCTGCAAGGACAGCTGACAAATGACCTGCTAGGGCTCGAGCGACACCCCGGGCTGCTGGCCGCCGCCTGTAATCGCGAAGGCAGGGTGCTCGAGATCATGCGGCTCGCAGCCTATGGCGACGCCGTGCTGATGGTCGTTCGGCATTCGCTGGTGCAGCCGATGATCGCCCGCCTGAAGAAACACATCTTGCGCGCCGAAGTTTCGGTTGACGACAGCAGCCGCGCCCTGGCCGTCGCCGGAATGCTGAGCGAACAACCGGACGGATCATTGTCACAGGCGGCGGCCGGGGCCAGAGGAGCGACATTGATGGTCGCCGGCCCGCGCAGACTCCTGCTGGTGGGTTCGCCGGAATCCTTGGAGCCCGTGCTGGACGATCCGGATCGGGCATCAGCCAGCGCCTGGGAGCGCGCTTGCATCGAGGATGGCGAGCCGACCATCCACCCGGAGACTACCGGCAACTGGATCCCGCAGATGCTCAATCTCGATCTGCTGTCGGCCATCAGCTTCACGAAGGGTTGTTATGTCGGCCAGGAAGTCGTTGCGCGTACCCAGAATCTGGGCCGCGTCAAGCGCCGGATGCTGCGTTTCACCGGGCCCGCAGACGCGTCCTTTCACCCTGGACAGGTGCTCTACAGCGGCGCATCACAGGCGGCCCAGGTGGTCTCAGCCTGCGATGGGCCACGCGGCATTGAATTGCTGGCGGTGACTGAGCTGCGCCATTGCAGCGACCTGCTCGGAGCGAGGCCCGATGGCTCGGAGCTGGTGCCAGCCGACCTGCCCTACCCGGTCCCGGCGCCCGTGGATGCATCAGACCGATGAAACCGGCGCCATCGGCGGACGTGTTCGCTGCTCTGCGACGCCACGGCTAGTCGGTCTCAGCCTGCTGCCGAAGCTGCGGGAACAACAACACGTCGCGGATACTCGGCGAATCCGTCAACAGCATGACCAGCCGGTCGATGCCGACCCCGAGTCCTGCGGCCGGCGGCATTCCGTATTCGAGCGCGCGGATATAGTCGGCATCGTAGAACATCGCCTCTTCGTCGCCGGCATTCTTGCGGGCGACTTGGGCGCGGAAACGCTCGGCCTGGTCTTCCGGATCATTCAATTCGGAAAAACCATTGGCGAGTTCACGCCCATCCACGAAGAACTCGAAGCGGTCGGTAACGAACGGATCGGCATCGCGCTTGCGCGAGAGCGGTGAAACCTCGGCCGGATACGAGTGCACGAATGTCGGCTGCTCGAGCAGCCGTTCGCAGCTGCGCTCGAACAGCTCGATCTGCAATTTGCCCGCTCCATCTTCCTTGCCGGCTGCAATGTCGTGCCGCGCACAGGCCTCGCGGAGATAGGAGAGGTCACGAAGTCTGGCGCGCTCGAGCCCGGGGTTCGCCGCCAGGATCGCCTCCTCGACCGAAATCCTGGCGAATGGCGCGCCGAAATTCAGCCGCCGGCCCTGATAAAGAACTTCTCGCGAGCCCGCCACCGCGTCGGCCAGGCCCTGCATCATCCGCTCGACGAGGCCCATGAAATCCTCGCAGTCCGCATAGGCCTGATACAGCTCCAGCATCGTGAATTCGGGATTGTGCTGGGTCGAAAGGCCTTCATTGCGGAAGTTGCGGTTGATTTCGTACACGCGCTCGAAGCCGCCGACCACCAGCCGCTTCAGGTACAGCTCCGGCGCGATACGCAGGTACATGTCCTGGCCGAGGGCATTGTGATGCGTCACGAATGGCCGCGCGACCGCGCCACCCGGGATTGGCTGCATCATCGGGGTCTCGACTTCCAGGAAATCGAGCGCGTTCAGGAAATCGCGCAGAAATCGCACGATGTAGGTGCGCGTCCTGAATGTCGCGCGCGCAGTTTCGTTGACGATCAGGTCGACATAGCGCTGCCGGTAGCGCGTCTCCGTGTCCGCGAGGCCGTGCCACTTGTCCGGCAGGGGACGCAGCGATTTCACCAGCAGGCGGACCGATTCGACGCGTACCGAGAGCTCGCCCGCGCGGGTCCGCATCAGCACGCCCCGGGCACCGATGATGTCACCGACATCCCAGCTCTTGAACTCCTCGTACCATGCACCAAGCGCCTCGGCCTGGAGATAGAGCTGGATCTGCCCGCTGACGTCCTGCAGTTTCGCGAATGATGCCTTGCCCATGACGCGCTTGAACATCATGCGGCCTGCGACATGCACGCGCACGGCGCTCGCAGCCAGGCGCTCATCGCTGCGGTCACCGTAGGTCGCATGCAGGTCCTGGGCCAGCGCGTCGCGCCGGAAGTCATTCGGAAACGCCACGCCCAGCTCGCGCAGCCGCGCCAGTTTTGCGCGCCGCTCCGCGATCAGTGCGTTTTCCTCCGCTGCGGTTTTTTCTTCCATCGCCGCTCCGAGTTTCCTACAGCCCCTGCTTCAGACTCGCTTCCATGAACGGATCGAGGTCGCCATCGAGCACGGCCGTCGTGTTTCCCGTCTCGTATCCGGTGCGCAGATCCTTGATCCGTGACTGATCGAGCACATAGGACCGTATCTGGTGACCCCAGCCGACGTCGGTTTTCTGGTCCTCCAGCACACGGGCCGCGGCATTGCGCTTGTTGACTTCCAGTTCATACAACTTGGCTTTCAGCATCTTCATCGCGGTCGAGCGGTTCTTGTGCTGGCTGCGCTCCATCTGGCAGGCCACCACGATACCGCTCGGCAGATGCCGCAGGCGTACCGCGGAATCGGTCTTGTTGACGTGCTGGCCGCCTGCCCCGCTTGCACGGTAGGTATCCATCTCGATGTCCGCCGGATTGATCTGGATGCTGATCTCCTCGTCGATGACCGGCGATACGAATACTGACGCGAAGGATGTGTGGCGCCTGTTGCCCGAGTCGAATGGCGATTTCCGCACCAGCCGGTGCACGCCGGTTTCGGTCCGCAGCCAGCCATAGGCAAAGGGTCCGTCAACCTGGATCGATGCACTCTTGATGCCGGCGACTTCGCCCGGGCTCTGTTCGATGACTTCGGCATGGAATCCGCGTGAGTCCGCCCAGCGCAGATACATGCGCAACAGCATCTGCGCCCAGTCCTGCGCTTCGGTGCCGCCCGCTCCCGCCTGGATGTCCAGAAATGCGCCATGTGGATCCATCTCGCCGGGAAACATGCGCATCAACTCGAGTTGCCGCACGCGCTGCTCGAGTTCGCGCGTATCGCGATCGACTTCCGTAAAGCCGGATTCGTCGCGCTCGGTCTCGACGAGCTCGAGCAACTCGGCGGTTTCGGTCAGGCCGCGCCCGATCTGGTCGAGTTCGCCGATCGTGGCAGCCAGTCTGGCGCGCTCGCGTCCAAATTCCTGCGCCCGTTCCGGCTTGTTCCAGATTGCTGCGTCACCGAGTTCGCGGTCGAGCTCTTCGAGTCGTTCGCGCTTGCGGTCGTACTCAAAGGTACCCCCTCAGCGCGCCCAGTCGCTTGTGAAGGTCTTCGATCGCGCGGCGCGTTCCAGCGGTTTCCATGCGGACGGAATCTTATCAGACGCTCATTCGCAGGTTTGCAGGTATTCCGACTGCAGCTCCGCACGAGTCGTGCCTCCGTAGCTCGTTGACTGCAGCCGATAGACAAGCCGGATCCGCGAACCGGCGGGCGGCCGCAGCGCGCGGTCCGCATCGAAATGACCAAATGCAATTGCTTCGACGGGCCGTGACGCCGGTTCCGGCCGCAGCCAGAGCTTCAGGTGGCGATCGGCCACCACGCGGGATTCGGTCACGATGAATTCGCCGTCAAACAGCGGTTCCGCAAAGGACTGGCCCCAGGGTCCGCCGGCCTCGAGTGCGAGCGCCGTCTCGAGGGACAATTCAGCGGCCGCGAGTTCGCCATCTGTTTCGACCACGCCCAGCATCTGGTCGCGTGTCAGGTGCCGGCCGACTTCCTCGCCAAAGGCCACGGTGAATTGCGCAAGGCGCTCTTCGCGCAATGTCAGACCTGCGGCCATCGCATGCCCGCCGAAGCGTTCGATCAGGCCGGGATGCCGCACGTCGATTGCCTCGAGGACGTCACGCACATGCACGCCCGCGACCGAACGGGCCGAACCGCGCAACTCGCCGCCGCCCGCCGGGGCAAATGCGACGACCGGGCGATGCACGTGGTCCTTCATTCGCGACGCCACCAGGCCGATGATGCCCGCATGCCAGCCCGGGTCGTAGAGCGCTACGCCGACCGGGAGACTGCCTTCCTCCAGGTGCAGCCGCCGCACCGCGCTCACGGCTTCATCCCGCATGCGCAATTCCAATTCGCGGCGCTCGCGATTCAGGCTGTCGAGTTCCTGGGCCCGGGTGAGTGCATCGGCCCAGTCGTCGGTCAGCAGGCAGCGGATTCCAACCGACATGTCATCGATGCGGCCGGCGGCATTCAATCGCGGCGCGATCTGGTGACCCAGATGACGGGCAGACAGCTCCTCCAGGCGGCAGCCTGCGACCCGTGCCAGCGCCATCAGGCCGGGCACGGCCGACCTGGCGCGCAGGCGCTTCAGACCTTCCTGTACGAGAATGCGGTTATTGCGGTCGAGCGCCACGAGGTCCGCCACCGTGCCAAGCGCCACAAGGTCAAGGTAATCGGCCACGGCCGGCAGCTTAGAGCCGCGGCGCAATTCAAGTTCCCGCGTCACCGACGCCATCAGGTAGAAAGCGACCCCCACCCCGGCCAGCGCTCTGCTGCCGAACTGCGCGCCCGCCAGATTCGGGTTGACCATTGCCGCGCAGGCCGGCAGCGTCGGCCCTGGCAGGTGGTGATCCGTGACCAGCACCTGCATGCCGAGCGCCCGGGCGGCCTCGATGCCGTCGAATGCCGCGACGCCGTTGTCCACGGTGATCAGCAGATCGGCGCGCTCCCCGGCCAGGTCGGCAACCAGTACCGGCGTCAGTCCATAACCGTGACGCATGCGATCCGGCACGCGGAAATCCACATTGGAATGGCCGAGCCGCCACAACTGGCGCAGCACCAGCGCGGTGCTCGTGGCCCCGTCCGCATCGAAGTCGCCAACCACAAGGATGCGCGATCCGCGCTGCAGGTGATCGACCAGCAATTCCGTCGCCGGCCCGATCCCGTCGAGCGTTGACACCGGCAACAGCTGCCTGAGTTCCAGCACCAGTTCATCTGCATGACTGACGCCGCGCGCCGCATAGACGCGTCGCAGCACGGGATTCAGCGACTTTGGCAGTGCGTCAACGGCCCCGGATGCCCGTCGTCTGATCACGGGCGGCGAGCCACGCTCTCCGGACTGAAGCTTCATCGGCGGCCATGATAGCGGCGCAATTGGCCGCGATTGGCTATATTTTGCTCAGGCCTCCACATGCAGATCACCCGCGAACAAGGCAGCACCCCGAATTCGATCACCGCCTATGCGGCCGGCGAGATCCGCATGCAGGATCGCGCGTTTCGCTCGAGCCTGATCGCAACGCGTGATGCGCTGATCGAGAACTGGAGACACCCGCTGGTCGAGCAACTGTCGATTGGCGATTTCGCGGATCTGCTCGAACTCTCCCCGGAAGTCGTGATCCTCGGCACCGGGACCAGGCAGCGCATGCCGCCGATGGAATTGTTCGTCGCATTCGCCTCGCGCGGCATCGGCCTCGAGGTCATGGACACGGGCGCCGCCTGCCGGACGTATAACCTGCTGCTATCGGAATTTCGCGCTGTCGCGGTCGCATTGATCGTTTAGCGGCGCCGGCTTGCGACTAGCGCGGCGGCAGTTGACGGAGCGGATCGACCGGCCGCCCGTCGAGGCGGATCTCGAAGTAGAGCATCGCGATCTGGCCGGGTGCGTAGCCCATCGCGGCAATCGGCTGTCCGGCACGAACCGTGTCGCCCTCACGGACCTGGACCAGCGCGTTGTGGCCATAGGCCGAAAGCCATCCGCGATCGTGCGTGATGATGATCAGTTGACCGTAACCCCGCAGGCCGCTGCCCGTGTAGACCACCTTTCCGTCGGCCGCTGCCAGGATCGGCTGATTCAATTCGCCGTCGATGCGCAGCCCGAGCCCGCCGGAAGGCTGGGAAACTGTTCCGATCACGCGCCCGTCCTGCACCGGCCAATGCCAGGGTGGCGGCCGATGCGCCGGATCGTCCGGCGAGGCCCGCGGCGGCGCCGTACGCGGCGCGACGACGGATGGGGGCCGCCGCGTGCGCGTTCCGGGCGGCGGATTCAGCCTGATTCGCTGCCCCGCGACGATGCGATAGTCCGCTCCGATGCGGTTCCAGCGTGCGACATCGTGATAGTCGAGCCCGTAACGCAAGGAGATCGAATACAGGGTCTCGCCGGCGCGCACGACGTGCTGGTCCGGAATTGCCGGCTTTCTGCCCGCACCGGCGCAGGCCGCGAGCGCGAGGGCTGCCACCAGAACGAGGGATCGGCCGGAAGAGACGGCTGCCAGCCTGACTCCTCCCGCCACTTCAGGTAAGGCCGCCCAGCAACGGCACGAAACTGACGAAGCCCAGCCTTTCGCGCAGGAACTGGTCGGCGCGCCGCGTGAAGCGCAGCAGCTCCTGCCGGCCCTCAGGACCGACCGGCACGACCAGCCGACCGCCTTCTGCGAGCTGCTGCAGCAGCTTGTCCGGCACGGCGTGTGGCGCCGCGGCGACGAGGATCGCGTCGAATGGTGCCTGCGATGGCCAGCCATCATTGCCGTCACCATGCTTGAAGCGCACGTTGCGGATCCCGAGTTCCTTCAGGTTCTGCTTCGCGCGGTCGAGCAGGCCTTCGATACGCTCGATGCTGTATATCCGCCCGACCAGTGGCGCCAGCACTGCGGTCTGATAGCCGCAACCAGTTCCAATCTCAAGCACCTTGTCCGGCACGCCGCCGAGGGTCACGGCCTCGGTCATGCGTGCGACGACATAAGGCTGGGAAATGGTCTGGCCGTGACCGATCGGCAGCGCGGTGTCTTCGTAGGCGCGGCTTGCGAGCGCTTCGTCCACAAACAGGTGCCGCGGCACGTTGCGGATGCGGTCGAGCACGCGCGGATCGCGGATCCCCTGCTCGACGAGGCGCTGGATCAGACGCTCGCGGGTGCGTGCCGAAGTCATGCCGATTCCGCTGCGCGTCGGTTCTTCGCGCTCGCCGCTCATGGGACCGGCTCGCGCAACCAGTCGCGCATGACGTCGAGCGCCGCGTGGCGCGTCAGATCGACCTGGAGCGGCGTGACCGAAACGAAGCCGTTGGCCACGGCATGGAAATCCGTCCCGGGACCGGCGTCCTGGCCGGAACCGGCAGCGCCGACCCAGTAAATCTCGCGGCCACGCGGATCCCTGCTGCAGACCGCAGCCTCGGCGCGATGGCGGTTCCCCAGGCGCGTGACCTCGAAACCGCGCAATTCTTCATAAGGGCGGTCGGGCACGTTGACATTGAGGATCATGGAACGATGCAGGGGCTTGGCAAGCAGGCGCAGGACGAGCTCGCGCGCAATGCGCGCGGCAGCGCGGAAATTCGTGCAATTGCCGGTCTCCGGCACCAGCGACATGGCGATGGTGGGCAGCCCGAGAAAGCGACCTTCGATGGCGGCCGCCACGGTGCCCGAATACAGCACATCGTCGCCCAGATTGGCGCCGTCATTGACGCCGGACACGACCATGTCGAAATCATGTTCGAACAGGCCGGTGATCGCCAGGTGTACGCAATCGGTCGGTGTGCCGTTGATGACGTACCAGGTGTCCGGTTCGGCCTGCTGGACGCGCAATGGCACGTCGAGTGTCAGCGAATGGCTGGCACCGCTGCGATTGCGATCGGGCGCGACCAGCGTCAGCGGCGCCACGCCTGCGAGCGCCTCTTTCAGGCAGCGCAGGCCTTCGGCCCGATAGCCATCGTCGTTCGAAAGAAGGATCTTCACGGTCTCGCCTGTCCATCCCCATCGCGTGCCCGGCGACCCGGCCGCACTATACTGGAAAGCGGCGACGGCCTCGTCAGCGCCCCGTGAGTGAAGGCATGAACGAAGAAGACGAACGCAAGCTCTTTCGCGAAGCAGTGCGCGACGTGCGGCCACTCCGGCAGTCCCGGCCGCCGCCGCATCGGCCAAAGGCGCCGCCACGCGCGGTTCTGCGCCGCGCCGACGAAGCGCGAGTGCTCGCGGAGTCTCTCGATGTCGATGCAACCGAACTCGAGGTCGAGACCGGTGACGAGCTGCTGTTCCGGCGCCATGGCGTCCCTGAGGCGACCATGCGCCGCCTGCGGCGCGGTCTGTACGCATGCCGCGAAGGGCTCGATCTGCACGGCATGACCCGCTCGGAAGCGCGCCTGGCGATTCTCGATTTCCTGGCCGATGCCCGCCATCGCGGTCTGCGCTGTGTGCGGATCGTGCACGGCAAGGGGCGCGGTTCGGGTCATCGTGGACCGGTGCTGAAGGCCGCCGTCAATCGCTGGCTGCGCCGGCACGAAGCGGTTCGCGCCTTCTGCTCGGCACGACGGCCGGACGGCGGCACCGGTGCCCTGTACGTGCTGCTCGATACCTGAGCGCGTCAGTCAGCTTCGGCTTCCGGCATGGTTGCCGTGAGGGCCTCACGCAGCAGACTGGTTGCGAATCCACCGCGCGGCAATTCAAAACCGAGCTCGAGTTCCGGTCCCGCCGCGTTCCACACCAGACCCGCCGGCCGCAAGACGGTTGCGCGCCGTTCGCCCGCGACGGCACCGGCCAGGCGCTCCGGCAGTGGCGCCAGCCTATCGAGCACCTGCCGTTCGATATCAGCGGCCTCGCCCTCGGGCATCAGGCCCCCGGCTCCGCACATCGGGCCGGTCGGATGGATGTCGCCCTCACTGCAGCGGCGCCCGAGATCTTCATCGACTTGTGAAACGCGAAACACCGAGGCACTTCCGGAGAGATTCGCGATTTCGCCCGGCAACAGCAGATCCCAGCTTCGATCGGCGACACGGCGGCCGAGCACGGCGTTGAACACCAGGGAGCGGGCGGCCGACAGCAGGAAACTCCTGGCCGTGCGGTTGCGAGGCAGGCGCTGCGATTCAATCCAGTCGCTGACCTGCAGCAGGTTCGCCGCGTCGCGTCCGAATCGCTGAGGACCGAAATAGTTTGGTGCGCCGCGGCCGGCGATCGTCTGCAGCCGCGCCGTCAGCGCCGCAAGATCGCCGGTAAGTCCGCGCACCCGCAACCGGAAGCGATTGGCTGCCAGCGCGCCACGCCGCAGCTTGCGTGAATGCGGGTGCACTTCGAGGATCCGGAACCCGTCACCTTCCAGCCCCGCGGCCGACGGCCGGACTTTCCGAGCAGGCATGGAAAACCACTGCCGCGCGACAGCGTGCCGGTCCTTGAGTCCCGCATAACCGATGTCGCCGGGCGAAATTCCCGCCAGCCGGGCCAGGCATCGCACGACATGCAGCGTGTTGGCATTGCGTTTCTCGACCAGCAGGAGGAAATGGCCGCCGCCGCCGTCCGGCTGGAAAGAGAGCCGCTCCTCGACGAGAAAGTCCTCCGCAGCGCTCCGGATCAGGCCGGCGGCCGGCGGGCCGCCGTGCGCAGTGGGTGGATCGAGCGCGAGCCGGCGCCAGGTTTGCAGGCCGGCTTCGTCAGGCACTGTCACCGGCCAGCAGCAGGACAACGGCGTGAGCCGCAATGCCCTCGGCGCGGCCGATTGCGCCGAGGCCCTCGGCGGTCGTGGCCTTGAGATTGACGCGGCCGCGCTCGAGGGACAGGTCAGCCGCGATGTTGGTGCACATCGCCTCGCGGTGCGAGGCGATGCGTGGCCGCTCGGCGATCAGCGTGACGTCACAATTGGCAATTTCGTAGCCGCGCGAGGTGATGAGCCTGACAACTTCGCGCAGCATCACGCGGCTGTCAGCGCCTTTCCAGCGCGCATCGTCATCCGGGAAGTGCTGGCCAATGTCGCCTGCGCCGGCTGCACCCAGCAGCGCGTCCATCAGCGCGTGAAGCACGACGTCGCCGTCCGAGTGCGCCACGAGTCCACGGTCATGTGCGATCCGCACGCCACCGAGCGTCACGTGATCGCCGGGCCCGAAGCGGTGCAGGTCATGTCCACTGCCGATTCTCACGATTTCTCCTTCAGCAGGCGCAGCGCCGCGCGCGCAAGCGCGAGATCCGCAGGCCTGGTCACCTTGATGTTCAGTGGTGAGCCCTCGATCAGCCGCGGTCGCAGCCCCAGTCTTTCGATCGCAAGCGCCTCATCGGTGGGTTCGATCCCTTCTTCCAGCGCCCCGGCCAGCGCCCGTCGCAGCAAGCCGTGCCGGAACATCTGCGGAGTCTGCGCGCGCCACAGGCCGTCGCGCGGGACGCTTCGGCCGCTGCGCCCATCCGCGTCTGCCAGCTTGACCGTCTCGCCAATCGGCAAGGCGAGCAGACCGCCGACCTCGTCGCGGCGGCAGGCCGCAACCAGTGCGGCCAGGTCGCGGGGCGGCAGGCAGGGCCGCGCCGCATCATGCACCAGGACCCAGTCTTCCGCAGCCGCGGCGGTCAACGCTTCCAGTCCCTGCATGACGGAGCGCGCACGCGTGGCGCCACCGCTGGTGGTCACGACGCGGCGCCGGATCGAGGCCGGCAAGCGCGGCCAGCGCCGGTCGGCAACTGCCGTGACCACGACGCCGCCGGCAAGACCGGGGCAGCGCAGCAACGCCCGCATCGCATGCTCAAGCAGGCTGCGTCCCGCAATGCGCAGATAAGGTTTCGGTACGGATCCGCCGAATCGCGACGAGGCGCCGGCGGCAGGTATCACGAACCAGATGCGTTCGGACACCGGAAATTCAGGGCGTCGCAGAGGCCTTGATCGGGCGCGGCTCTGGCTGCCGGTCATCCGGTACCGGACCTGGCGCGTCCACGACCTGATAGAAAGTCTCGGACTGCGTGATCATGCCGAGATCATGGCGCGCCCGTTCCTCGAGCGCCGTCAGGCCCTGCTTGAGATCCGCGACCTCGGCTTTCATCTGGGCATTTCGTTCGGCCTGCAAGGCATTGTCGGCGCGCTGGGATGCAACGGCCCCAGCGAGATGCCAGACCTCGCGCATTCCTTCGTCCGACAGCCAGAGACGGTACTGCAGCAGGACCAGCACCGCGACAAGACCGGCCAGAAGCATCTTCATGGGTTCAAAAGGTTAGCACGGATCAGGGCGGTTTGACGGGAAAGGCTTCGCGCCCCGGATAGCGCGCGCGCGCGCCGAGCTGTTCCTCGATCCTGAGCAGCTGGTTGTACTTGGCCACGCGATCCGAGCGCGACATCGAGCCAGTCTTTATCTGGGTCGCGGTGGTGCCTACCGCGATGTCGGCGATCGTCGAGTCCTCGGTTTCGCCGGAGCGGTGCGAAATGACTGCCCCATAGCCGGCGCGCGCCGCCATTTCGATCGCCGCCAGGGTCTCGGTCAGCGTCCCGATCTGGTTCGGTTTGATCAGGATCGCATTCGCCACTTCTTCCGCGATGCCGCGCGACAGGATTTCGGTATTGGTCACGAACAAATCGTCACCCACCAGCTGGATCTTCTTGCCGAGCCGCTTTGTCAGGCCTGCCCAGCCTTCCCAATCCGATTCGGCCATGCCGTCCTCGATCGTCACGATCGGATAGCGGTCGGCCAGGGAAGCCAGATACTCCGTGAACTGCGCGGCCGTGAATCGCCGGCCCTCGGATTCCAGCAGGTACACCCCGTCGCTATGGAACTCGCTGCTCGCAACGTCGAGGCCCAGCCACACGTCCTGCCCCGCCTGGTAGCCGGCGGCGTCGATCGCTTCCAGGATCAGCGCGAGCGCGGCCTCGTTCGACGGCAGATCCGGCGCAAAACCGCCTTCGTCGCCGACCGCCGTCGACAGGCCCCGATCGTGCAACAGCTGGCGGAGGCGCTGGAAGACCTCCGCGCCACAGCGCAGCGCATCGGCGAAGCGTGGCAGACCCGCGGGCACGATCATGAATTCCTGGATGTCGAGGCTGTTGTCCGCGTGCGCACCGCCGTTGATGATGTTCATCATTGGCACCGGCATCACGACGGCATCGTCTCCGCCGAGGTAGCGGTACAGCGGCAGCTTCTGCGACTGCGCGGCGGCCCGCGCGGTTGCCAGCGAAACGGCGAGCAAGGCATTCGCGCCCAGCCGCGATTTGTTGTCGGTGCCGTCGAGTTCCAGCATGCGCCGGTCGATGCGCGCCTGGTCCTGTGCCTCGCGGCCGACCAGCGCGTCGCGCAGTTCGCCGTTGACGTGGCCGACGGCATTCAATACGCCCTTGCCCAGGAAGCGCAGCGGGTCGCCGTCGCGAAGCTCGACGGCTTCGCGCGTGCCCGTCGAAGCGCCGGACGGCACCGCAGCCCGGCCGACCGTGCCGTCCTCGAGCTCGACGTCCGCCTCGACCGTCGGATTGCCCCGCGAATCGATGATCTCGCGCCCACGGATGTCCACAATGCGCATCACACGGACTCCTCCGCGAATGGTCGCGACTTTGCCACCCGGTCGATCTCGACGAGCGTCTCGAGCAGCGATCGCATGCGCGCCAGCGGCCAGGCATTCGGCCCGTCCGACAAGGCGTGCTCCGGGTCAGGGTGGGTTTCCATGAAGATTCCCGCGACACCCGCGGCAACCGCCGCGCGCGCGAGCACCGGCACGAATTCGCGCTCGCCTCCCGAGGCGGTGCCCTTTCCGCCCGGCAACTGGACGGAATGCGTGGCATCGAACACGACCGGTGCGCCGAAAGCGCGCATCACGGCCAGCGCACGCATGTCGGATACCAGGTTGTTGTAGCCGAAACTGAAGCCGCGCTCGCAAATCATGATGTCGGCGTTGCCGGTCGAGCGTGCCTTCTCGACCACATTGGCCATTTCCCAGGGGCTCAGAAACTGTCCCTTCTTGATGTTCACGGGCCTGCCCTGGGAACAGACGTTGACGATGAAGTTCGTCTGCCGGCACAAAAAGGCCGGTGTCTGCAACACATCGACGACCGAGGCGACCTCGGCGAGCGGCGTGTCCTCATGCACGTCCGTCAGCACCGGCACGCCATGCTGGCGGCGGACCTCGGACAGGACCCGCAGGCCTTCCTCGATGCCGGGACCGCGAAAGGAAGCGCGCGACGAACGATTGGCCTTGTCAAACGATGCCTTGAACACGAACGGCATGCCGAGCGCGGCCGTGATCTCCCGGAGCTGGCCGGCGATGTCCAGGGTCAACTGCGCACTTTCGACGACACAGGGGCCGGCGATCAGGAACAGCGGCCGCTGCGGCCCGACTGTCGCGCCGGCGAGCTTCACGCGCTGGCCGCCCGCGGCATCTGCCCGCTGGCGTGCTCGCGCGCGGCGCGCACGAATCCGGTGAACAACGGGTGCCCGTCGCGCGGGTTCGAGGTGAACTCGGGATGGAACTGCACGGCGAGGAACCACGGATGCGAGGGCAATTCCACGATCTCGACCAGGTCGTCCTCGGAAAATGCGGAGAACACCAATCCTGCCTTCTGCATGCGCTCCAGGTAGTTGTTGTTGAACTCGTAGCGATGCCGATGCCGCTCATGGATCGTGTCGCGGCCATACACCGCACGCGCCAGCGTGCCGGCACGCATGCGGGATTCCTGCGCGCCGAGGCGCATCGTGCCGCCGAGGTCCGATTTCTCATCGCGCCGCAGGGTCGCCCCGCTGCGATCACGCCATTCGGTGATCAATGCGATGACCGGATCGGGCGCCGAGCGCTGGAATTCCGTCGAGTTTGCGCCGGAGAGGCCGAGGACATTGCGCGCGAATTCGATGACCGCGACCTGCATGCCGAGACAGATGCCAAGATACGGGATTCCATGCTCGCGCGCATAGCGCACCGCCGCGATCTTGCCTTCGATGCCACGCTCGCCAAATCCGCCCGGCACCAGGATAGCGTCCATGCCGGCCAGGCAGTCCGGACCGTTGCTTTCGATGTCGGTCGACTCGACGTAGTGCACCTTGACCCGGGTACGGGTCTTCAGGCTGGCGTGCTGGAGCGCTTCATTCAGGGAAATGTATGAGTCGCGGATCTGGACGTACTTGCCGACCATCGCCACATTGACGGTCGCGTCGCAGGCGTGGCGCGCGGCGACCACCTGCTGCCACTCGCGCAGGTCGGCCGGCGGCGCATCAAGTCGCAGCTTGTCGCAGACGATGTCGTCCAGGTGCTGGTCGTGCAGCAGCAGCGGAATCCGGTAGATGTCGTCGGCATCGACCGCCGATATGACCGCGCGTTCTTCGACATTCGTGAACAGCGCAATTTTGCGGCGTTGCTCGTCCGGCAGCGGATCACGACAGCGGCACAGAAGAATGTCGGGCTGGATGCCGATGCCGCGCAGTTCCTTGACCGAATGCTGGGTCGGCTTGGTCTTGATCTCGCCCGAACCGCCGACAATCGGCACCAGCGTCAGGTGGATGTACACGCAATTGCTGCGGCCCAGTTCGACGCCCATCTGGCGGATCGCCTCGAGGAATGGCAGCGACTCGATGTCGCCGACCGTGCCGCCGATCTCGACCATGCAGACATCCGCATCCCCGGCGCCCAGCATCACGCTGCGGCGGATCTCGTCCGTGATGTGCGGGATGACCTGCACGGTCGCCCCCAGATAATCGCCCCGGCGCTCGCGGGCGATCACACGCTCGTAAATGCGCCCGGTCGTGAAGTTGCTGTTGCGGCCGGTGGTGGTACGCACGAAGCGCTCATAGTGCCCGAGGTCGAGATCGGTCTCGGTTCCGTCCTCGGTGACGAAAACCTCGCCATGCTGGAACGGGCTCATCGTGCCCGGATCCACATTGATGTACGGATCGAGCTTCACCATGCCGACTTTGAGCCCGCGCGCCTCGAGGATCGCACCGAGCGAAGCCGCAGCGATGCCCTTGCCGAGCGAGGAAACCACGCCGCCGGTCACGAACACGAATCGCGTCATGATGAGTCCCCGCCGTCCAGGACAAACTACCGGGCCCGCAAACCTCGGACCGGCAAGACTGCGCCGGCCCACGGCCCGAATACGACGGGATTTCAGTCTAGAGGAAGCGCGCGCTTACCGCCAGCTAAACCGTGAGATCCGTCACAAATGAGGGGCGTCAAGCCGCTGATAAAGCCGCAATGATTGCCGTTCATCGGCCGGTCGCCCGCGTCCGTCGGGCCGGACTTCCGGCCACCCGTCGCCGCCCTATAGTGCAGGCCATGAAAACTTTGCAGACAGGCTTTACGTTGCTGGAGCTGATGCTGGTCCTCGTGATCGCAGGCGTCCTGTTCGGCATCGGCGTCCCGGCGATGGGCAATTTCATCCGCAACGCCCGGATCACCGGGGCTGCCAATGACGTCATGGTGGGCCTGCACCTCGCGCGTTCCGAGGCGATCAAGCGCCGTGTACCCGTGACGCTCTGCACGAGTGCGGCGCCACTGGCCGCAAATCCGGTCTGCACCGCTTCCGCCCAACTGCTCGGCTGGATCGCTTTCGTGGACACAAACCAGGACGGTCAGCGCAACGGCGGCGACACGGTGTTGCTACAGCGCGAGCCGCTGCCGGCCACGGTGGTCGCGCGCTCCTCGGCCAATCCGCTGCGCGTCACCTACCTGGACACCGGATTTGCGCTCAATCCCAATGCCGCGCAGCTGGTGCTCTGCGACGAGCGCGGTAACGAGAATTCCGGCGGCGAGCTTTCCGCCGCGCGCGGCATTACGGTCTCCGCGACCGGTCGCGCCGGCGTGACCCGTGACCCGACCGAGATCCAGACACTGATTGACGCGATCGGCGGCTCGATCGCGGGTTGCAGTGCGAGTTGAATCATGGGTAACGGCATGAAACCGCAGAATGGCTTCACGATGGTCGAGACGCTGGTCGCTCTCGTCGTGCTGGCCATCGGCATGCTCGGCATCGCGGCTCTGTATCTGAACAGCCTGCAGGCCGGTCGTACGGCTATTTATCGCACCGAGGCGGTCAATCTCGCCGCGGACCTCGCCGATCGGATCCGCGCCAACCGCACCGCGGTGGCTGCTTACGGCATTCTCTTTGCAGATGGCTCGGCCGAGGTGCCCGCCTGTTACACGACCGCCGGCTGCACGCCCGCGCAACTTGCCGCAAGCGACCTGAGTCGCTGGAAAGCCAGCATCGCGCAGCAGCTTCCGAATGGCCAGGGCCAGGTCGCGGTAACGCTGCCGGTCGCCGCCGGCGAGCCTGCCAGCTATGTCATCACCGTGCGCTGGGCCGAAGTCGGAGAGGCCAATCCCGTGACCTTCCAGATCGGTTTCACGACATGAACGCGTCCAACAGCATGAAACACCTGCAGCGCGGACTCAGCCTGATCGAGTTGATGGTCGCGATGTCCATCGGGCTGTTCCTGCTCGCGGGCGCGGTTTCCGTGCTCGCCAAGGGCCGCGACCTGTACCGCACGAATGACGCTTCGGCGAGATTGCAGGAAACCGCCCGCTATGCGATGAGCACGATCGAGGCCGACCTGCGCATGGCCAACTACTGGGGCCTGATGAGCCGCGCGGACCTGATCGAGAATGGGCCGGCGCTGGATCTCGCCAATTTCCCGAATGTGGACCCGACCTACGCGCTGCCGGCTGGCCTCAATCCCTATTCCGCCGCGATCAATTCCTGCGGCGCCATGTGGGCAGTGAAATTGCCCGCCTACATCGAGGCCAACAACAACGGGTATGGATTCGCCTGCGCGGCGTTCGGCACGCCCGAGCCCGCCTCCGACCAGCTCGTCGTGCGTCGCGCGGGGACGCAGGTCATCACCGCAGCGAACCTGGCCGCAAGCGCCGGCCAGATCAAGGTCCAGACCAGCCGCGTGCAGGGCACGCTGTTTGCGGATGGCGCGGTGCCGGCCGGCTACGCACCGCCGCTGTCCGAATCACGGGCCCTCGTCGCTCACGGCTACTACGTGGACCAGGACTCGGATCTGGCCGCGGGCACGCCGTCGCTGCGACGCAAGCAGCTGGGCTTCGTGGGCGGCGCGACGGTGATCCAGGATCAGGAGATCGTGCCGGGCGTCGAGGACCTGCAGGTCGAATATGGCGTGGATCTCAATGCGGACCAGAATGCCGATTTCTTCGTGCCACCCGGGACAGCCATCGCGGCCGGGCAAAATATCGTCGCGGTTCGCGTCTGGTTGCTGGTGCGCGCGGAGCAGCCCGAGTTCAGTTTCACCGACGACCGGACCTACGCCTACGCGGATCGGGTCGGTGGCGCAGCCTATACGCCCGGCGACAACTTCCGGCGCGTGCTCGTCGCCAAGACAATCGCATTGAGGAACACGCGGCGATGAACCGGAATATCAACCGCTGCGGCATCGGCTCAGGCCAGGAAGGCGCTGCCCTGATCATCGGGCTGATTCTCCTGCTCGTGCTGACGATTCTCGCCGTCTCGGGCGTCATGACTTCCACGCTGGAACTGCGCATGGTCGGCAACTCGCAACTGCAGGAGCGTGCCTTCCAGGCGGCCGAGGTGGCCGTCGAGGATGCGCTCGCCAATCCCGTCCTGAGCACCAGCGCGCCGTTCACCCAGGCCACGATTCCGAATCCGAATTCCGTGGACGACAACTACCGGTACCAGTTGCAGTACGTCGGCCAGGCGCCCCTGGGAACGGGCATGACCGGGTTCAGCATCGGCACTGCATTCACGAGCTATCACTTCGAGGTGGATGCCACGGGCACCGCGCCCGGCAACGCCTCGGCGCAGCACGTACAGAGCTTTTATGTCATCGGGCCGGGCGGCACCTGAACTTCGACGGAGATTTATATGAGCAAGAACCGCACCCATCTCAGCAAGCGTTCCAGCCATTCCGGACTGCGCCGGGCCTGCATGCTCGCCGCCGTCATCGGCGCACTGGCTTCGGCCACCGCGCTCGCGGGATCGAAGCTCGAGACCGTCGAGGAATGCGTCGAGACCGGTACCGACCTGGTCTCCCTGCCGGGAGTCCCCGGCGGCATGCTGGCAGCGAAGGCCTGCACGGCCTGCGAAACGCACCGGCTGACCTTCGACCAGGCCACCCGTTACTTCATCGGCAAGGAAGCCGTGTCCTACACGCGCCTGCTGGTCGCGGCCCGCAAGGGTTCGATCCGCCTTGACGTCTTTTACCGGCCCGATACCCGGGTCCTGACTCGCCTGCGCCTGGCCGCCAGCGCCGACGCCAACAATCAGTGAGTGACTCGCCATGAGCAACAAAGCCACCCGCTATTTCCGATTCGCCTGTGCCAGCTTCTTGCTGGCGCTTGCAGGCACGGCTGTCGCCGACGAAACCGAGATTTTCACGGGCGCCGGCAATTCGCTGACGGCCCAGCTCCCGAACATCCTGTTCATCATCGACTCGTCGGGCAGCATGAGCACGAACGTCGTGACCCAGGTGCCGTTCAACCCGGCGACCACCTACGCGGGTAGCTGCGCCGCTAACCGGGTCTATTTCACGACCGGCAGCACGACGCCGAGTTGCGCGAGCTCCGCCTCGTTCCCCGCCGTCGCATTCAAGTGCAATGCGGCGACTGCGGCCCTTGCGACCAGCGGTCAGTACACCGGTGGCGCAGCGCAGTGGCGCACGCAGAGCGGCACCTTGCGTTGGCGCAACATCACGATCACCAACAGCAATACGGCCTGGGTCGAATGCCGCGCTGACGCCGGCCTGCACGGCGATGGCGTCAACCTGACCAAGCTGTGGGCCGCCGACGCCGGCAACGGCCCCTGGACCATCAATCCGGCCCAGCAGATCACCTGGACCGCGAACGGTGCGAATAACACTTACACCTTCTACTCCGCCAATTACGTCAACTGGCTGCTCAATGCGAGCACGATCACGCAGACGCGTCTGCAGATCGTCCAGGCCGCGGCCAAGCAGACCATCGACCAGCTGATGGCCGCTGACAACACCAACATCGGACTGATGCGCTACAGCATCAATACGAGCAATGGTTGCAGCGACACCCTGTCGGCCGAAGGCGGCATGGTGCTGAAGGAAATCGGCCCCGTCGGGACCAATGGGCCGGCAATCAAGTCCCTGATCGACGGCATCACCGCGAGCGGATGCACGCCGCTGTCGGAGACCATGTACGAAGCATATCTTTACCTGAGTGGCGGAGCCGTCAGATACGGCATCAATTCGCGCGTCTCGACCGGTTCCGGCGGCGCGTTCCCAAGCGTCCTGAGTTCTCGCCAGGCCTCGCCGAGTACGGGTATCTACAAGAGTCCGCTGGCGACCTCCTGCCAGAAGAACTTCATTGTGCTACTGACGGACGGTCTGCCGACTTCTGACAATTCCGCCGACACGGCCATCCAGGGATTGGTTGGCGGCAGCTGCGCCGGCACGGGCGACGGCCGCTGTCTGGAGGAAGTCGCGAAGTACATGTACGAGAACGACATGCGCCCGCCGTTGACCGGCTTGCAGAATGTCACGACCTACACGATCGGCTTCGGCCCGGAGGTCACGGGCTCAACGGCGCTGCGCAACACCGCCCAGGGTGCCGGTGGCGTATTCTACGAGGCCAACGATTCCGCGAGTCTCAGCAATGTGCTGACCCAGATCGTGCGCACGATCCTGGACTACAACACCTCGTTCACGGCCCCGGCGGTGTCGGTCAATGCCTTCAACCGCACGCAGAACCTGAATGACCTTTATGTCACCGTGTTCAAGCCCAGTGAGACCTATGCCTGGTTAGGCAACCTCAAGAAGTACCGGCTCAATCCGGATGGCACGATCGAGGACGCCACCGGCGCGCCGGCGGTCGATATTGCGACCGGCTTCTTCAAGCCCACGGCGCAGAGCTACTGGACCACGGGTGTGGACGGTGACTCCGTGCAGCTGGGTGGCGCAGCCAATGAGCAGCCGCTGCCGGCGTCGCGCAACATCTACAGCGACCTCGACACCGCGGCCGCGCTGACCGCGTCTTCGAACCAGGTGACGACCACCAACGTCCTGATCACGACGACCACGCTCGGCCTCGGGGCTGCCGAGGCACCGGGCAAGAACGCGCTGGTCAACTGGCTGCGGGGCGCCGACATCGACGATGATAACCAGGACGGCAGCGTGACCGACCCGCGCCTTGCCATGGGCGACCCGATGCACGGGCGACCGGCAACCGTCATCTACGGCGGCACCGTAGCGAGCCCGGATCCCACCGACGGCGTCGTCTATGCGGTAACCAATGACGGCTACCTGCATGCGATCAACGCAGTGGACGGCAGCGAACTGTGGGCCTTCATTCCGAAGCAGATGCTGGCGCGGGCACGAAACCTGCACCTGAACGATGCGGTGACCGACCGCGTGTTCGGCCTGGACGCCAACATCCGGGTCCTCAAGATCGAGGTCAATGAGAACGGCGTCCTCGAGCCCAGTCTCGGCGAGCGCGTTTACATTTACTTCGGCATGCGCCGTGGCGGCAACGAGTACTACAGCCTCGACGTAACCGACCGCAACGCACCGGCGTTGCTGTGGAAGATCGGGCCGAACGAGACGGGCCTCAAGCAGATCAAGAATGCGGGCCAGAGCTGGTCCACGCCGACCATCGCCCGCGTCAATGTCAGCGGTGCGACCCAGAATACGCTGCAGCACGTGCTCGTGTTCGGCGGCGGTTATGATTCGGTCCAGGACAACGGTCCGTATGTCACGGACACCAGCGGCAACCAGATCTTCATGGTGGACGCCGTCAGTGGCAACCGGCTCTGGTATGCCGGCCCGAGCACCGACGCGAGTGCCGACCTGCGCCTTGCGTCAATGACGCACTCGATTCCGGGCGACGTCCGGGTCTTCGACCTCACCGGCGACGGCTATGCCGACCGCATGTACGCGGCCGACATGGGCGGGCGCGTGTGGCGCTTCGACATCTACAACGGGCAGCCAAAAGCAACCCTGGTCACGGGCGGCGTGTTTGCATCGCTCGGCAACGCCCACCTGTCGAGCCACCCGGATAGCTCGACCCGGCGCTTCTACAACGCACCCGACGTGTCCTTCCTGAGCTCCGGCGGCCGCACCTGGCTCAACCTCGCACTCGGCTCCGGTTATCGCGGGCATCCGCTCAACCTGAACACGCAGGATCGGTTCTACAGCCTGCGCGACTACCGGCCATTCGCGCGCCTGACCCAGGCGCAATATGGCAGCGCGACGGTCATCACCGAGGCGGACGTGACTCTCGTCGATGTGACAAGCACCATTACGCCGGCCATTCCGAGCGGCGCAGCTGGCTGGCGCATGGATCTGCGTCGTCCGTCGGCCGGCTGGACCGGCGAGAAGTCCCTGTCCGAGGCACGGACGGTGCAGAGCATGATCCAGTTCTCCAGCTATGAGCCGAACTCGAATTCCACTTCCGCGAGCACCAGCTGTTCGCCGGGTATCGGCACGAACCGGCTGTACACCGTGAGCGCCTACACGGGTGCGCCGGTGATCAACCGCGACAGCCCGACGGATCCGCCGGACTCGGTGGACGACCGTTCGAGCGAACTCGAGCAGGGTGGCATCGCGCCGGAAGTGGTCTGGCTGTTCCCGAGCCCCGATGATCCGGTCAACTGCGTCGGCGCCGCCTGTCGCCCGCCCCCGCGCTGCCTGGTCGGCCTCGAGACCTGCGGCGTCGGCATCAACCTGTCGCCGGTCCGGACCTACTGGCGGCAGACCGGTATCAACTAACGGACAACCACCCGGCCGCCCGCGCGGCCGGGTGGCCCGCCGGAGAATCCTGATGAAATCGAAGCAACAGCAGAAGGGTGTCACGCTGATCGAGCTGGTCGTCGTGATGATCATCATCGGCATCCTGGCCGCCGTTGCCATACCCAGTTACCGCCAATACGTGTTGCGCAGCCAGCGCTCGGACGCCAAGGATGCGTTGCTCGCGCTGGCGACCCAGCAGGAAAAGTTCTACCTGCAGTGCAACAGCTATGCGACCGACATCGCTGCCGCGAACAATTGCGGGGCCGGGGACCTGCAAGGCGCTGCGCTCAGCAAGAACGGCTGGTATCAACTCGCTGTTGATGCAGTGGCCAACCCGCTGACCAGCTACACGGTCTCGGCCACCGCCGTTGCCGGCGGCAACCAGGAACAGGACGTCGCATGCCAGGTATTCCGCGTCACCAATCTCGGTGTCCGCACGGCCGAAGACGACGGCGGCGCCGACAACACGGCCGAGTGCTGGCGCTAGAAGAGTTCCGGCCGCTCCATCCAGGCGGGTCGTAACGCGGGCTTCCCCGGCGCGACCGCCATTTCCGAGTCGATCCACAAGTCACCGACTGCCGCGAGCCGGGACCCGACAAACAAGAGCGGCAGGCGCTCCCTCATCCACGGCACGATGCCCGCCTCCTGACAGAGCTGCTTCAGGCGCTTGCGCGGTCGCGCGGCATGGGGTCGCAGTGACTCGCCCCCGGCGCGAAACCGGATGACGATCTCCTTCAGCAGACGCGAATCCAGGCCGCCCTGATCGCTTGCAATGAGGCTGATGCTCCCCAGCCCGCCTCCCAGTGCCACTGCGGCCGGCTTTGCCAGATCGAATCGCAGGGTGCCGGACGGCGGCGCTTGCAGTGGACGCATCGCGTAGAGCAGGTCGCGATAGCGTCGCAGCTCGCCACTCTCCCAGCGCACCACGGGCAGGGCATCCGGTCGCGCCTCCATCAAGTCACCCAGGATGGTCTCAAGACGCGTGGCCGACGGGGTCCCCAGGCCCTGTTCCCGGATCCACCAACGCAACAGGTTCACTTGCCGGTCCCGGGACAGGCGCTGCAGGCCGCTGACCGAAAGCCTGCTCTTGTCGAGCAGACCCGCGGCATCTGAGTCGGCCAGCGCGGCCAGCAGGCGTCCTGCCTCCGCCAGATGCCTGGCGCTTCGCGAGACGGTCGTCGCGGCCTGCGGCCAGCGCGTGCGCAGCCGGGGAAGAACCTGTTCGCGCAGCCAGCCCCGGTCAAAGCGGTCTGCATCGTTCATCGGATCCGAAACCCAGGACAGGCCCTGACGATCTGCGTAGGCCGCGAGATCCCTGCGATCGAAATCGAGCAAAGGCCGTCCATGCCATCCGGAGCCCAGGCGTGCCCGGGCGGGCATCGCGGCAAGCCCGGCGACGCCCGCGCCGCGCAGCAACTGAATCAGCACGGTTTCCATCTGGTCGTCGCGGTGATGCGCCGTCAGCAGCCATTCGCCGGCCGCCAGGCAGCCGGCGATCGCCGCATAACGCGCGTCTCGCGCTTCGGCTTCGATGCTCGCGCCCGGCGCCGGCTGAAGCGCGAGGCGCAGGATGCGCAACTCCAGATCAAGCGTGCTGCAGGATTGGCTACAGGCATCCGCCCAGCCGGCTGCTTCGGGCTGCAGTCCGTGATTCACGTGCACGGCGCGCAGCACGAGCCCGGCATTTGCGGCCCGCAGCCCAGCCATCGAATGGAGCAGCACGCTCGAATCGAGCCCGCCGCTCAGTGCCACGCAGAATCGGGACGACTGCCATTCGGGCTCGAGTGCCGACAGTGCAGCGGCCAGCCGCTCTGGGCCGAAGGCCATGTCAGGCGCCGCCGAAAACCCCGAAACCGCGCAGCCGCCGCTGCCGCTCCTCGAGCAGCGTGTCGATCGGCAGCGCCGCAAGTTTCGCCATCTGGCGCGCGAGCGCTTCCCGCAGCGACTCCGCCATCACCTGGGGATCGCGATGCGCACCGCCCAGCGGCTCTGCAATGACTTCATCGATGACATTCAGCCGGGACAGCCGCTCCGCCGTGATGCCCATGGCCTCGGCTGCCAGTTCGCGCCGGTCTGCGCTCTTCCAGAGGATGGAAGCACAGCCCTCCGGCGAGATCACGGAATAGACGCTGTACTGCAGCATCAGGAGCCGGTCGCCGACACCGATTGCCAGTGCGCCACCCGAACCGCCTTCGCCGATTACGCAGCTGATGATGGGGACGCGCAACTCCGCCATCTCGAACAGATTGCGCGCGATGGCCTCGCTCTGGTTGCGTTCCTCGGAACCCACGCCCGGGTAAGCGCCCGGCGTGTCGATCAGCGTCACGAGCGGCAGCCCGAAACGCTCTGCGGTCTTCATCAGTCGCAGCGCCTTCCGATAACCCTCGGGCTTTGGCATGCCGTAGTTGCGGCGCACGCGCTCTTTTGTATCGCGGCCCTTCTGCTGGCCGATCACCATCACAGGCGTACCGGCAAGTCGCGCAGGTCCCGCGACGATCGCCTGGTCGTCGGCATACATCCGGTCGCCATGCAGCTCCTGGAATTCGGTGAACACCAGCGGCATGTAATCGAGCACATAGGGCCGCTGCGGATGGCGAGCCAGCTGCGTGATCTGCCAGGGAGTCAGATTCCCGAAAATGCTGATCGTGAGCGCGCGACTCCTGGCGCGAAGTTTTTCGATCTCGTCCGCGGCGTTGAGTTCGGAATCCTCGCCGAGAAAGCGCAGTTCCTCGATCTTCGCCTCGAGCTCGGCGATCGGTTGCTCGAAATCGAGGAATTGCAGCGCCATTTCGCCAGTATAGTGCGGTTAATCGCCCCTGGGACCGTACATGATGCGCACACCATCGCGCCCCACCAGCCGCCCCAGGCCCTCCAGCAATTCGCGCGTCGGCCGCACCGACCATGCATCGCCGAGCGCGAGCGTCGCGCGCGCGCCGGATCCCATGTAGTGCACTGCGACGCCGCAGCGCCCGCCGGTGCAGGGCTTCAGTGTTTCCTCGAGACGCTGGATGAAGCGGATGTCGCCGGTTCCGCCCGGCCAGCGGATGATCAGGCGGCGTGCTTCGCGCTCGCGCAATTCCTCGATCGGCGTCAGTTTCTTCGCGTTGACACGCCAGTCCTCGATGAACTCGTCGAAGCGTAGCTGGCCCTCGACCACCAGGATCGCGTCGCGCGCGATGACATGCCTGTGCTGCTGGTAGACGTCATCGAACATGCTGACCTCGATGCGCCCGCTGCGGTCATCCAGCACCAGCGTCATGCGCGGTCCGCGCCGCCGGATTTCGTGCACCAGACCGGCAAGCGTCACGTTGCGGCCACCCCCGCCCCAGGACGCCGAGCCCGCGGCAGGCCGCGGGCCGCCAAGATCCGCAATGCGCGCCGCGACCAGCTGCCGCAGTTCCTGCTCGTACTCCGCAATTGGGTGTCCCGTCAGGTAGAGCCCGAGCGTGTCCCGTTCGCCCTGCAAGCGCTGCGACTCGCTCCATTCGGGCAGTTCGGTCACTTCGATCGCCGGTGTCCCGCTGGCCGCGGCCGGCCGCGCGAGTCCGCCGAACAGGTCGTTCTGGCCCGCCGCCACGGCGCGCGTGCTTTGCTCCCCGAGCTGCATCGCCGCGGGAATCATGCCGGCCAGCGTCGCACGGTTCAGGCCGAAGCCGTCGAGGCAGCCCGCCCTGACCATCGCTTCGAGTGTCCTGCGTCCGACCTGACGCAGGTCCACGCGGCCGCAGAGATCGCCGAGATCCCGGAACAGGCCACCGCGCGCGCGTTCCAGGACGATCGCGTCGACTGCGCCCTGGCCGACGCCCTTGATCGCGCCCAGACCGTAACGGATCGAGCCGGGACCGGCCACGGTGAACTGGAACATCGAATGATTCACGTCCGGTGGCAGCACTTCGAGGCCCATGCCCCTGCATTCGTCGATGAATGAGACGACCTTGTCGGTGTGATCCATGTCGGAAGACAGCACGGCGGCCATGAACGCTTCCGGGTAATGGGTCTTCAGCCAGGCGGTCTGATACGCGAGCAGCGCATAGGCCGCGGAGTGCGACTTGTTGAAGCCGTAGCCCGCGAATTTCTCGATCAGTTCGAAGATCTGCGCGGCCCGCGGCGGCGATACGCCGCGCGCGATGGCCCCGTCAATGAATACCGAGCGCTGGGTGGCCATTTCTTCGGGGCTCTTCTTGCCCATGGCGCGGCGCAGCAGGTCGGCGCTGCCCAGCGTGTAGCCGGAGAGTGTCTGCGCGATCTGCATGACCTGCTCCTGGTAGAGGATCACGCCATAAGTCGGCTTCAGGATTTCGGTCAGGCTCGGATGCAGGTAGTCGATCGGCCCGTCGCTGAGCCCGTGCTTGCGCGCCATGAAGTCGTCCACCATGCCGGACTGCAGCGGCCCCGGCCGGAACAGCGCGACCAGCGCCACGATGTCGTCAAAGCAGTCGGGCTGCAGCTTGCGCACCAGGTCCTTCATGCCGCGCGATTCAAGCTGGAAGATCGCAGTGGTCCGGCAGGACTTCAGCATCCGGTAAGTGTCCGCGTCATTCAGCGGCAGCCGCGCGATGTCCAGCGCCGGCTGTCCCGCCTTGGCTCGCTCGGCATTCACGAGCTTCACCGTCCAGTCGATGATCGTCAGGGTTCGCAGGCCAAGAAAATCAAACTTGACCAGCCCGATCAGCTCGACGTCGTCCTTGTCGAATTGCGTGACGACGCTGCCGGCGCCCGGTTCGCGATAGAGCGGGCTGAAATCGGTCAGCGCCGAGGGTGCGATCACGACGCCACCTGCATGCGTGCCGGCATTGCGCGCCAGGCCCTCGAGTTGCCGCGCGAGGTCGATGAGGTCGCGGACTTCATCCTCGGCGCCGTAGCGGCGGGCGAGCTCGGGTTCCTTTTCAATTGCTTCGGCGAGCGTGATGCCGAGTTCGAACGGAATCAGTTTTGCGACACTGTCGACAAAACCGTAAGGATGACCGAGCACCCGCCCGACATCGCGCACGACGGCGCGCGCGGCCAGCGACCCGAATGTGATGATCTGCGAAACGCGATCGCGCCCGTAGCGTTCCGCGACGTAGTCGATCACCTCATCCCGGCGCGCCATGCAGAAGTCGATGTCGAAATCCGGCATCGAAACGCGTTCCGGATTCAGGAATCGCTCGAACAGCAGGTCGTGCTGCAAGGGGTCGAGGTCGGTGATGGCAAGGGACCACGCCACCAGGGAGCCCGCGCCGGATCCGCGACCCGGCCCGACCGGAATCCCCTGTTCGCGTGCCCAGCGGATGAAATCGGCAACCACCAGGAAGTAGCCCTCGAAGCCCATCTCGGAGATGACCCGCAGTTCGTCTGCCAGGCGCGACCGGTATCGCGTTTCCTCGATCGGCCGGATCACCAGCGCGGGTTCGGCGGCCAGTGCCTCCAGCCGCATGCCAAGGCCCCGCTCGGCCAGCGCGCGCAGGTACTCGGTCACCGTGGAACCGCGCGGCACCTCGAAGGCAGGCAGAAAACTCCCGCCAAGCGTCAGTGCGAGCGAGCAGCGCCGTGCAATCTCAACGCTGTTCGCAATCGCTTCCGGCAGATCGGCAAACAGTTCGGCCATTTCGGCCGGGCTCTTCAGATACTGCTCCGGCGAATAGCGACGCGGCCGGGCCGGATCGTCGAGGCGTGCGCCGTCATGGATGCAGACCCTGGCTTCGTGCGCCTCGAACTCGTCGCGCGCGAGGAATCGCACGTCATTGGTCGCAACGATGGGCGCGGGCAGATGCGCAATCAGCGCAAGCACTTCGCTGATGTGCGCCTCCTCGCCGGCGCGGCCGGTGCGCTGGATCTCCAGGTAGAAACGATCACCAAAGAGCGCCTGCCACTTCGCGAGCAGTGCGCGCGCTTCCTCGTTGCGACCCGCGGCCAGGGCCCTGCCGATGTCGCCTTCCCCTGCGCCGGACAGCGCGATCAGTCCGGCAGTCGTGCGCTCATCCAGCCAAGCGGGATCCAGCAGCGGCCGGCCGCGCTCCTGGCCCTCCAGATAGCTGCGCGACACGAGGCGAGTGAGATTCCGGTAGCCGGCCAGTCCCTGCGCCAGCAGCGTCAGGCGGGTGGGCTCCGTGCGATCGGCTTCCTCGCGCAACCAGACATCAACGCCGATCACCGGCTTGACGCCGTGCCGTTGCGCTTCCCGATAGAACTTGACCATCGCGAACAGGTTGCTCTGGTCGGTCAGGGCAACCGCCGGCATGCCGGACGCGGCCACCGCCTGCATCAGCCGGGGGACGCGCACGATGCCGTCCACCAGCGAGTACTCGGTATGGAGTCGCAGGTGAACGAACGTGGGGACCGGATCCCCTGCTTCAACTCGGCGCATGGAGTGATCTTACCGGCGCGAAGCTCTGCCGGTGCAGGCGGCAGGGTCCGTGTTGCGCGAGCAGGCGCAGATGATCCGGCGTCGGGTAGCCCTTATGCCGCTCGAAGTCGTAACCGGGGTAGGCGAGCGCCACGCGCGCCATCCAGGCATCACGGCTGGTCTTGGCGAGGATCGATGCCGCGCTGATTTCGGCCACGAGCGCATCGCCGCCGACGATCGCCTCGACACTGCAGGGAAACCCGAGCATCGACACGGACGGGCAGCGGTTGCCGTCGACCCGGACGTGGCCAGGCACTACCGCGAGTCCCTGCAGGGCCCTGCGCATCGCCAGGAGGCTGGCCTGCAGCACGTCCAGTACGTCGACCTCGCGCGCGTCGGACCAGCCGATAGCCCAGGCGAGCGCCTTGCTTCGGATCTCGGCCGCGAGCCGCATGCGAACCTGGCCGTCCAGTTCCTTGGAATCCCGCAGCCCGGCAATCGGCCGGTCTGGATCGAGTATCACCGCGGCGGCCACGACGGGCCCCGCCAGCGGCCCCCTGCCCGCTTCGTCGACACCGGCGGCCGGCCCGCCGGATCGCAGCGGGGTGCGCGTCCTGCTCATGCGCCGCCCGCCCGGGCGAGGGCCAGAATGGCCTCGGCCGCGCGCTCGCTGGCCCCTGCCCGCAATTGGCGGTGAATGGCCGTGAACCGCACAACGAGCGCCGCGACTTCGCCTGGCTCATCCAGCCAACGCTCGATCTCGCGGCCCAGTCTTTCCGGCCGGACCTCGCCCTGGGCCAGTTCCGGAACCACCCGCTCGCCGGCGAGCAGATTCGGCTGCGCGAAATACGGCGCCTTGAGCAATCGCAGTGACCGCAGGACCAGGGCCGTCATCCAGCCAACGCGATAGGCAACCACCATGGGCCGCTTGCAGAGCAGCGCCTCGAGCGTCGCTGTTCCGGACGCGACCAGTACGGCGTCCGCAGCCGTCAGCGCTGCCTGCGAGCGCCCTTCCATGAGCTGGATTGCCACGCCGGGCGCACGTCGAGCCAGAGCCTCTTCGAACAGGGCTCTGGTCCGCGCGTTCGCCAGCGGCGCGATGAAACGAAGCGCCGGCCGCCGGCTCGCCAGCCATCCCACCGTCCCCGCAAAATCCTCCGCGAGGCGCGCGACTTCGCCGACGCGGCTGCCCGGCAGCACGGCGACGATCTGCCCATCGGCCGGCAGGCCGAGACTGACGCGGGCCCCCGCGCGATCGGGCAACAGCGGCAACTGGTCTGCAAGCGGGTGGCCGACAAAGATTGCACGCAGGCCGGCCCGGTCATAGACCTCCGGCTCGAACGGCAACAGGCACAGCACGAGGTCGAGAAAGCCCGCCATGCGCCGCGCCCGGCCGCGGCGCCAGGCCCAGACCTGCGGACTCACGTACTGCACCGTGCGCAGGCCCGCGGCGTGCAGGGCGCGCGCCAGATTCAGATTGAATTCCGGCGCATCGATGCCGACGAACACATCGGGCCGCCCGGCAAGGAAACGGGCCTGCAGGATGCGGCGCAGGCGCGCGAGTCGCGGCAGGTGATGCAGCACCTCGAACAGGCCCATCACGGCCAGCTCATCGGCTTGCGCCCAGGCTTCGCAGCCCTCGGCCATCATTGCCGGACCGGCCACGCCGGTAAACCTTGTGCCGGGCGCGCGTTCGCGAATTGCCCTGATCAATGCCGCACCGAGGTTGTCGCCGGATGACTCGCCAGCGACCATGCCGATTGTCAGCGCTTTCGCCTGGGTCATCAGCGAACGATGCTGCGTTCGCTGGCCGCCAGGAATTGCACGAATGGCAGCAGTTCCGGCTGATCCGCCGCGAGCGCCTGCAGTTGTTCGGTCGCCTCCGCGAGCTTCAGGCCGGACCGATACAGCAGCCGGTAGGCGCCGCGGATATTGGCGATCTGCCCTGCCGCAAAGCCACGCCGCTTGAGCCCCTCGCTGTTGACGCCCTTCGGCTCGGCCGGTGTGCCGGCCACCAGCAGGTAAGGCGGAACGTCGCGCGTGACCGCGGCATTGTTGGCCAGGAACGAGTGCGCCCCGACCTTGCAGAACTGGTGAATCCCGGAATAGCCGGACAGGATGACCCAGTCGCCAAGCACGACATGTCCGGCAAGCGCGGTGCAGTTCGACATCACGCAGTGGCTGCCGACAATGCAGTCGTGTCCCACATGGGAATAGGCCATGAACAGGTTCTCGTCGCCAATTCTCGTGACGCCGCGGCCACCGACCGTGCCGCGATTGACCGAGCAGAATTCCCTGAACACATTGCGGTCGCCGACTTCGAGCCGGGTCGGCTCCCCCCGGTATTTCTTGTCCTGGGGCGCATCTCCGACCGACGCGAACTGGAACACCCTGTTTTCGCGGCCGAGCGTCGTCGGACCGTTGATGACGGCGTGCGGCCCGACCCAGGTTCCCGCACCGATCTTGACCCCCGCACCGATGATCGAATAGGCGCCCACCTCGACGCCTTCGCCCAGTTCCGCGTCCGGGGCGATGATGGCGCGCGGGTCGATCACTCGTCGACCTCCGGGGCGACCATCATCGTGGCCGATGCGACTTCCTCGCCGCCGACATCGGCGATCGTGGCGAATTTCCAGATGCCGCGGATCGCGCGTTCCAGCGTCGCCCTGAGATTCAGCTGGTCACCCGGCTCGACCGGCCGGCGGAATCGCGCCTTGTCGATGCCGACGAAATAGAAGCGTGTGTCCTCGTCCGGCACGACGCCCGCCGTCTTGAACGCGAGGATTCCGGCCGCCTGCGCCAGCGCCTCGAGGATCATGACACCCGGCATGACCGGCCGATGGGGAAAGTGCCCTGGGAAGAATGGCTCGTTGATCGTGACATTCTTGATGGCGTGGATGCTCTTGCCCGGCACACATTCGATGACCCGGTCGACCAGCAGCATTGGGTAGCGATGCGGCAGCTGCTTCAGCACCGCATGGATGTCCATCGGGAACCCTTCATTCATTCGTCCGTCTCCTGATGCGCACCTTCGCCACCGCCTTCGAGTCGTGCGAGGCGGCGCTCCAGTGCGTCGAGGCGGCGCAGCCGCGCCACTGTGCGGCGCCAGTCGATTGCCTGGATCGCGGGCATGCCAGATGAATAGGTTCCGGGTCCCGGCAGCGAATGCGTCACCATCGAGAATCCCGTCACCACGACGTCGTCGCCAATTTCGAGATGCCCCACGATGCCGACCGCCCCACCGATCATGCAACGCCGCCCGATGCTCGTGCTGCCGGAAATGCCGACGCAGCCCGCGATCATCGTGTGCGCGCCAATGCGGCAGTTATGGCCGACCTGCACCAGGTTGTCCAGCTTGACACCGTCTTCAATGACCGTGTCTTCGATGGTGCCGCGGTCGATCGTCGTGTTTGAGCCGACCTCGACATCGTCGCCGAGGCGCGTACGGCCGAGGTGCGGCACTTTCACGAATCCGTCGGGCGCCTGCGCAAAACCGAATCCCTCGCCGCCGACGACGGCACCCGGCTTGAACAGGCAACGCGCGCCGACGGTCACCTCACGGCAGATGGTCACGCTGGCCTGCAGCCTGCAGTCGTCACCCAGCCGGACTCCTTCCTCGATGACGCAGTTGGGACCGATGAAGCAGCGCTCACCGATCACGGCACCCGACCCGATCGCTACATTCGGCCCGATCCGGGCGCTCGAAGGGACCGTTGCACCGGGCGCAATGCTGGCGCCTGCCGCAACGGCGCCGGTCACCACTGCCTGCGGGAACATGCCAGCGGCGATACGCGCATACGCTGCATAGGGATGAGGGCTGATCAACGCCGCGGCGCGACAATCTGCCAGCATGTCACGCGCGAGTACCACGGCGGTCGCGCGCGTGGACGCAAGCTGCCGGCGGTACTTCGCACCGCTGCAGAACGCAAGCGTGCCCGGCGTAGCCGAAGCCAGCGAGGCCACGCCCAGGATCTTCAGACCGGGGTCGCCGGAAAGTTCAAGACCGTAGCGAACTGCCAGCTCGCCGAGCGTGATCGCCATGGCGGCGTTCGCCACCGGGGCTCGCCTGCGGCTCAGTTCTTGGGCGCTGGAGCAGGCACGGGTGCCGGCGCCTTGGCCTTTATCGTGGCGATCACCTGGGCCGTGATGTCCACGGCCTCCGCCGCAAACAACACGCCGTCGCCGACGATCAGCTGGTAGCCATTTGCACGGGCGTACGCCTGCACTTCCTGCAGCAGCGCGCGCTGGACCTTTCCGAACTCCTCGTTGCGCCGCATGTTGGCGTCTTCCTGCAGTTCGGTGAAGCGTCTCGACAGGTTGGTCTCGCCATCGCGCAGCTCCCGTTCCGCCTTGGTACGGTCCACTTCCGACATCACCGCCGCTTCGCGCTTGAGCTTGTCGGCTTTTTCCTGCAGCGCTTTCTGCTGGCCCGCCAGGTCCCGTTGCCGCGGGAGGAACTCGCCTTCGAGCGCCTGCTGGGCGGCACGCGCCTGTGGCGACTCTTCGAGCAGACGGCCGGTATTCACGTAGCCGATCTTCGTTTCGGCGTGAGCCGCGACCGGCGCGGCCGCCAGTGCGATTCCAAAGAGCAGCGCGCAGGGAATGGAATGCGTGATCATGTTTCTCTTCTCTTTCGACCCATCAGAATGCGGAACCAATCGTGAACTGGAAGCCTTCGGTCTGATCCGGGTAACGTACCGCGTCACCGTTGTATGCATTCAGCGGAATGGCATAGCTGAACCTGAACACGCCAAGCGGGGCAAGCCATTGCACCGCGACGCCCGCTGACTGCTTCAACTCATTGTAATCGAACTTGTAGTCCACCGGCGTGACCCGGTCGCGGCCGACGAATTTGACGCCGCCACCCTGCGCGAACACGTTGCCGATGTCGAAGAAGACGCTCATGCGCGTGCTCGCGCGCCATTTCTGGGGAACGGGCAGCAGCAACTCTGCGTGACCGACAAGCTTCATGTTGCCGCCGTAGGGATTTCCAAAGCCATCCTTCGGACCGAGCCGGCTCTCGGTATAACCGCGAACCGATTCGGGCCCGCCCGCGAAGAACTGGCGGTACGGCGGCAACGCCGTGGTGTCGCTGCCGAGCGGACTGCCGTAGGCCAGAGTGCCGCTGAGAGCAACCGTCCAGCGCTTGGACACCGGTATCAGCTGCAGGAAATCATAGCTGGCCGTGTAGTAATCCACCTCGCTACCAGGCGCGGTCACCGCGAGCGTCAGCGAATGCCGCATGCCGCGATCCGCAAAGATCGCACGATTGCGGGAATCGTAGAACCAGCCGGTGATCAGCTCGTAAGTATTGAACTTCGTGCCGTACAGCGTCGTCGTGATGATCAGCGGATCGTCGCTGTTGGGGTCGTCGACTTCCCTCGTGATCACCCGGGTATAGGGATTGCCGTTGGCCCGCACCCAGGCCACCGCTTCGGGGGCGCTCGAATTCGGGTTGACGATCAGGTCCGACATCTGGGCGACCAGTCCGAATCGCAGACCCTGGAATTCCGTGATTGGATAACCGTATTCCATCGATGCCGACATCGTCGTGGTCGAGAAATCCGACGCCGCGGAGACGAACTGGGTAATGTCTCGGAACTGCAGGCCGACGGTGCGCGACACGCCGTCCACGGTCGTATACGGATCCGTGTGCGAGATGTTGTAGGACTGCGAGTACTGACCCGTGACAAGCTCGACCGCCAGGCGCTCACCGGATCCCATGAAGTTCGAATGCACGAAGCTGCCGTTCAGCATGACCGACTGGGATGCCGAGTAACCGATGCCGCCGCTGAACTGGCCTGGCAGGCCCTCCTTGATGTCGAAGTCCACATCGACCAGGTCCGGCGTGCCCGGTACGGGCTTTGACTCGAACTCGACCTTCTCGATGTAGGGCAGGCGCTGCAACCGCTCCTTGGAGCGCTCCAGCAGCGTATTCGACAGGTAGGAGCCCTCGAGCTGGCGCAACTCGCGCCGCAGCACTTCGTCGTCGATCGCGCTGGTGTTGATGAAATTGATGCGACGCACGTAGGCGCGGCTGCCGGGATCGACAAAGAATGTCAGGCTGACGGTCTTCTTTTCTTCGTCTTGCTGCGGGACCGGATCGATCTTCGCGAATGCATAGCCTTCCACGCCGAGCCGGTACGCCAGGAGCTCCTGCGTCTGTGTGATCAGCTTTCTTGAATAGGTCTGGCCCGGCTGGACTACCAGCAGCCGGCGCAGCTCGGCTTCCGGTACCTTCATCGTGCCGGCCAGCTTGACCTCGCCGACCTTGTAAACCTCGCCCTCATTGACATTCACGGTAATGAAGATGTCGTCTTTTTCCGGCGCGATGGCGACCTGCGTGGAGTCGACTTCGAAATTCGCGTAACCGCGGTCCTGATACCAGGACTGCAGTGTCTCCAGGTCACCCTGCAGGGATTCGCGTGAATACCGGTCATCCTGCTTGTACCAGGACAGCCAGCCCGGCGTCCGGAGCTTGAATGCGTCCAGCAGCGTCTCGTCGTCGAATGCAGCATTGCCGACGATGTTGATCTGGCGGATGCGCGCGCGCTTTCCCTCAACGACCTCGATCTTGATCTTGACCTTGTTGCCCGGCACCTCTTCCACCTTGGTATCGACGCGCACCGCGTACTTGCCACGGCTGAAGTACTGGTCGGTCAGGTAGCCCTGGACTTCCTCGAGGACCGAGCGGTCGAAGGTCTTGCCTGTCGCGAGACCGACCGAGCGCAGGGATTTCTGCAGATCCTCGGTCTTGATGTCCTTGTTGCCGGAGATTTCAAAGCTTTCGATCGAGGGACGCTCGTAGACCACTACGACGAGCGTCGATCCGTCGCGGCGCAATTCGATGTCACGGAAGAACCCGGTCGCGAACAGCGCGCGGATTGCCTCCTGAAGCCGGCGCTGGTCGAGCCGGTCGCCGATATTGACCGGCAGGTAGTTGTAGACGGTGCCTTCTGAAATCCGTTGCAGGCCTTCGACCCGGATATCGCCCACGACGAACTCGGAACCCGCACCCTGCGCGAATGCTGCGGGTACGTATGCGAGCAGAATGCTGCTGATGAGCTGTCGAAGCATTTGCGCGTGGAATCCTTGCCTGGTCAGCCGAGCAGTCGTGTGATGTCGTTGTAGAAGGCAAAGCCCATCAGCAACACCAGCATCGCGACACCCAGCTTCTGGCCCAGCTCCTGTGCCCGTATCGGCAGCGGGCCCCCTCTGGCAATCTCGGCCAGCTGATACATGATCTGCCCGCCATCCAGCACCGGTATGGGCAGCAGGTTCAGTACCGCAAGCGAGATCGAGACCAGAGCCAGGAAACCGAGATAGTAGTCGAAGCCCTCGCTCGCGGTCAGCCCGGCATATTGCGCAATGTTGATCGGGCCCGAGATGTTCTTGGTGGAGACGTGTCCCGTCACCATGCGCCACAGGAATCGCACCGTCAGCGCACTCTTATCCCAGGTCTCGTGCACGGCCGGCACAAATGCCGCGAGCAGGCCATGACGTTCCACGGTCTGCATCGATTGCGGAAATTCCATGACCGCATTCGCATCCGCGCCGAGGCCGATCTGACCGATGGTCTGGCCGTCCTCGACGACGGATTTCGGGACCAGCGTGATCGAAAGCCGGGATCCGCCGCGCAGCACCGAGAGCCGCGTGGTCATGCCGGGGCGCGACCGTATCTCCGCAACGAAGGCGGCGAAGTCGTCGACCGGCCGGCCGTCGACTTCGACAATCCGGTCGCCTGGCGTCAATCCGGCGCGCTCGGCCGGAGCGCCGCTCGTCAGGGATCCGACCACGACCGGCTGTGGCGGGGACCAGAACGAGAATCCCAGACCGCGCAGCAGGATCCCGGGCTCGGTCAGGGTGCGCCGTTCTTCGGGCGGGATGATGATTTCCAGTTCCCGCTCGCGACCATCGCGACCACGCACAACGAGCGGGACCCGGCCGCCGTCCACCACTTCCTCCAGGATGCCGAGTATTGCCGCCTGGCGGGTGGGCGTCGCGCGGCCGGCAACGCGGATCAGTTCGTCGTCCGGGCGCAGCTGCGCAGCAGACGCGTAGGAATCGGGCGCGACCTGTCCGACCACCGGTTTCAGCCCCGGAATGCCGTACATGAACAGGACCCAGTACGCCGCGATGGCAAACAGGAAATTCGCGCAGGGCCCGGCAAGCAGCACCAGGATGCGCGCGAGTGGTGGCCGGCGATTGAATGCCCGATGCTCCTCGCCAGGCGGCAGCGGGCCCTCGCGTTCGTCAAGCAGGCGCACGTACCCGCCCAGCGGGATTGCGCCGAGCACGTACTCGATCTGGTCCGGAGCGGCGCCGATACGCCTGAGGATCGGCTTGCCAAAGCCGATCGAGAACCGCAGCACCTTGAATCCCAGCCGGCGCGCGACCCAGTAATGGCCGAACTCGTGCACCGAGACCAGTACACCGATCGCGAAGACGAAAGCCAAGAGCGTCGTGAGGCCCAAGCTCATGCGCGTGCCGCCAGACGGACGGAAAGCGCAGCGCGCGCCCGCTCCCGTGCCCAGGCATCAGCGGCCAGTGCATCGTCCAGACTCAGAACCGGCCTCCCTTGATGCTGTTGCAACACGCTTTCAATGACCGCCGCAATGTCGTCAAAGTTCAGACTCCGATCCAGGAAAGCCGCCACCGCCACTTCGTTGGCGGCATTGATGACCGCCGGCGCGGTCCCCCCGGCCTGGGCTGCCCTGATGGCCAGACCGAGGCACGGAAATCGTTCCAGATCAGGGGCTTCGAAGGACAACTGCGCAACCTGAACAAGGTCGAGCGATTGTACACCGGATGCGATCCGGTCCGGCCAGCCAAGCGCATGGGCGATCGGCACACGCATGTCCGGATGACTCAGCTGGGCGAGCACCGACCCATCTGCGAACTCGACCAGTGAATGGACGATGCTCTGCGGGTGAATAACGACGCTGATGCGCTCGGGGCCGATCCCGAACAGGTGGCAGGCCTCGATCAGTTCCAGCCCCTTGTTCATGAGCGTCGCGGAATCCACCGAGATCTTGCGTCCCATGCGCCAGTTGGGATGAGCGATGGCCTGTTCAGGCGTGATCGAGGCAAAATCTTCGCGGCGCATTTTCAGGAATGGGCCGCCCGAAGCCGTCAGCAGGATGCGGGTAACGCCGGGCGGCGCCCCGTGCTGGTCGCGGGGCAACAGGCACTGGAAGACCGCGTTGTGCTCGCTGTCAATCGGCAGAATCCGGGCGCCCGACCTGCGCGCGGTCTCGATCAGCAGCGCACCCGCGAGCACGAGCGATTCCTTGTTGGCGAGCAGCAACTGCTTTCCGGCTGCGGCCGCAGCCAGCGTCGGGGCCAGACCGGCAGCGCCGACAATGGCGGCCATCACGAGTTCGGCTCCCGGAAGCGTTGCCACCGTGAGCAAAGCCTCCGGCCCCGCCAGGACACGGGTGTCGCATCGCGCCGCCGACAGGCGCTCACGCAGCCGTGCGGCCGCAGCCCGATCCAGCAGGGCCGCATAGTCAGGCCGGCAGCGCAGGCACTGCTTGAAGAGCGCTTCGTCGCTGGCGCGGGCCGCAAGGCCGACGATCCGGAATCGGTCGGGATGTCGCAGGGCCACATCGAGGGTGTTCTCCCCGATCGAGCCGGTCGAACCCAGTACGACCAGGCCCCTCACGTGACGAGCCCGAACCAGCAGAAACCCAGCGCCAGCAGCGGGACTGACGAGGTCAGGCTGTCGATGCGATCCAGCATGCCGCCGTGGCCTGGCAACAGGCTGCCGCTGTCCTTCAATCCGCTCTGGCGCTTGAACATGCTCTCGACGAGGTCGCCGACCACCGAGACCAGCACAGCCGCGATGCAAAGCGACAGAAAGGCAAGCGCCGGCAGCTCAAACCATGCCATGCCGCCCAGAGCCACCAGCAGTCCCGCGACCAGGCCCCCGAGCACGCCCTCCCAGGTCTTGTTGGGGCTGACATGCGGTGCCAGATGCAGGCGGCCGAAACGGCGACCGGCGACATAGGCGCCGATGTCGGCGGCCCAGGCGAGGACCAGCGCGAACACCACCAGTTCGCGGCCATGTTCAGCCTGCTGATAGAGCCGCGCCAACGCGAGCCAGGTCGGAGCGAGCACCCAGAAACCGGCAGCGGCGGCCAGGCCCCGATTCCTGCGGCGCGACGCGAACAGGATCCAGCCAAACAGCGCCATCCAGCCGAGCATCACCACGCTCAGCACGGATTCCAGTCCTTCGCGATCGCTGCCCGCGAGCCACAACGCGGCCATTACAAAGGCACAGGCGCCGACATACACGGTGCGTGCGACCGGCGAAGTGAATCCCGCGAGCGCCGCCCATTCCCAGGCACCGACCAGTATCGATGCAGCCAGTGCCAGGATCGCGTAATGAGCTGGCAACAGCAGCAGCACCACCGCGAGCACCGCCACGAGCCCGATCGCCGTCACGACGCGCTGTCCGAGCATCAACTGCCCCGCAACTGGGCCGCCGTGCGGCCAAACCGGCGCTGGCGGGTGGCGAAGTCCGCGAGGGCGCCTTCATAGGTCGCCTCGTCGAAATCCGGCCACAAGGTGTCCGTGAACCACAGTTCGGTGTAGGCCAGGTCCCACAGCAGGAAATTGCTGATGCGCCGTTCGCCGCCGGTGCGGATGAAAAGGTCCGGTTCCACGCGACCCGCCGTCATCAGGCAACTGGCAAGCGCCGCCTCATCCAGTTTTTCGACTTCCATCGTCCCGGCGACAACCATACCGGCCAGCCGCCGCGCGGCCTGGGCAAGATCCCAGCGGCCGCCGTAAGCGACGGCCACGACCAGGTCCAGCCGCCGGTGACCTGCGGTGCGCGTCTCTGCATCCGACATCCTCTCGGCCAGCGCCGGGGCAAGACGCGAACGATCGCCGATGAACCGCAGACGGACGGCATTCGCATCGAGATCAGCGACCTCGCGGTCGAGCGCTTCGAGGAACAACTGCATCAATACTCCCACCTCGTCGACCGGCCGTTGCCAGTTCTCGCTCGAAAACGCAAAAAGGGTCAGAGCGCCGACACCGAGGCGCACCGAATGCTCGATCGTCCTACGGACCGCGCGCGCACCGGCACGGTGTCCAGCAGCGCGCGGCAGTGAGCGTTTCTCGGCCCAGCGTCCATTGCCATCCATGATCACGGCAACATGGCGCGGCACCGGCCGTGCGCTCGGTTCTTCGGTGGCGAATGCCGGCATCTCAGACCTGCAAGAGCTCTTTTTCTTTTTCGGCGAGCACGGCATCGATCTCGTGCACATGACGATCAGTCAATTTCTGGATTTCGTCCTGGGAGCGACGATCGTCATCCTCGGAAATCAGCTTCTCCTTCAGCATTTCCTTCAATTCGTTCATCAGGTCGCGGCGCACGGCGCGCACCGCCACCCTGGCATTCTCCGCCTCGTGACGCGCGACCTTGGTCAGCTCGCGCCGCCGTTCTTCGGTCATCGGCGGCAGCGGCAAGCGGATGACCTGGCCCGCCGTATTGGGCGTCAGTCCGAGGTCGGATTTCAGGATGGCCTTTTCAACGGCGCTGATTGCCGACTTGTCCCAGGGCGTGACGGCGAGCGTGCGGGCATCCTCCACCGTGACATTCGCCATCTGAACCAGCGGCACCTCGGTGCCGTAATAATCCACCTTGATGCCCTCGAGCAGGCCGGTATTGGCGCGGCCGGTGCGCATCTTGCGATAGTGGTCGCGCAGGCCTGCAACACACTTGGACATGCGCTGTGTTGCTTCGCGATTCATCTCCTCGAGCATGACGGTGTCCTCGCTGAAGCCGGCTAAAGACCGTTGGCGACCAGTGTTCCGACATCTTCGCCATCGACGATGCGCATCAGGTCGCCCTCGTTCATCAGGTTGAAGACCCGCAGCGGCAGGTCATTGTCCCTGCACATGACGATTGCCGTGGCATCCATCACACCAAGACGGTCATCGAGAACCTTGTCGAATGACAGGCTGCGGTACCTTTGCGCGCGCGGATTGCGCACCGGGTCGTCATCGTAAATGCCATTGACCTTGGTCGCCTTCAACAGCAGGTCGGCGCCGATTTCGATTGCCCGCAGGGATGCTGCAGTATCGGTCGTGAAGAACGGGTTGCCGGTGCCGGCCGCGAAGATCACGCAGCGGCCTTTTTCCAGGTGCCGCACGGCGCGGCGCCGGATGTAGTCTTCGCAGACCTCCTGGACGCGGACCGCGGACAGCACGCGTGCGAAAATTCCTAGCGACTCGAGCGCGTCCTGCAGCGCCAGGCCATTCATGACCGTCGCGAGCATGCCC
>DAITAA010000026.1:0-39610 GCA_036824505.1 Steroidobacteraceae bacterium | reverse complement strand
ATGGCGAAATCGGCGTGGAAAGCACCGTCGGTGTGGGCAGCGTGTTCTGGATCGAGCTGAATCTGACGGCGGTACCACAGCAAGTCTCTGCCCCAGCCAAAGCCGCGGCGCCTGGCCAGGTGCAAGTCGATGGCGACAGGCCGATGCGCACGCTGCTCTATGTCGAGGACAACCCGGCCAATCTCATGCTGGTCGAGGATCTCATCGCGCGCCGGCCCGATATCCGCCTGCTGAGCGCGATCGACGGCAACAGGGGCGTCGAGATTGCGCGCGCGTCCCTGCCGGATGTGATCCTGATGGACATCAACCTGCCCGGCATCAGCGGTGTGCAGGCGTTGCAGATCCTGCGCACGGACCCGGCGACAGCGCATATTCCGGTGGTTGCGCTCAGTGCCAATGCTGTACCGCGGGATATCGCGAAGGGGCTGCAGGCGGGATTCTTCAGGTATCTCACCAAGCCCATCAAGGTCAGCGAGTTCATGGATTCGCTGGACATGGCGCTGAAATTCGCGCACGCGGAATCGAGGCGCGCGAAGACAGGGGAAATGCAAGATGCTCAATGAGTCCGATATTCTTGGTGCCAGCATCCTGATTGTCGACGACCAGGAGCCCAATATCTGTCTGCTTGAGCAATTGCTGAGCAAGGCCGGCTACACCAACGTTGCTTCAACGATGAATCCGCGCGAGGTTTGCGCCCTGCATCGCAAGAACAGCTACGACTTGATCCTGCTCGACCTGCAGATGCCCGGCATGGATGGATTCGAGGTGCTGGCAGGTCTCAGTGCAAACGATACGGACGGCTACCTTCCGGTCCTGGTAATCACCGCCCAGCCCGGCCACAAACTGCGCGCGCTGCAGGCTGGCGCGAAGGATTTCGTCAGCAAGCCGTTCGATCTGGTCGAGGTCAGGACGCGCATCCACAACATGCTGGAAGTGCGGCTGCTGTACAAGAAACTGGACAATTACAACAAGTTGCTTGAACGGACGGTGCAGGAACGGACCGCCGAATTGCGCGAAAGTGAAGCACGTTATCGCAGCCTGACGGAACTTGCGTCGGACTGGTACTGGGAGCAGGACGAAAACGGCAATTTCAGCAAGGTTTCCGGCCCGGTCCTGGAGATGCTCGGCATCCGGGTCGACGCGCTGGCGGGAGACGCAGGCGGCGTTCAGGTGACGGGGTGGAATGAGGCGGAGCGCGAGACGCTGCAGGCGACCATTGCCGCCCGGCAGCCCTTCCTCGATTTCATCTTCAGCCGTGTCGCTGCCGATGGCTCGACGCAAAGGTTTCAGGTGAGCGGGGAACCGATGTTCAACAAGTGCAGTCGCTTCATCGGTTACCGCGGCATCGGCGTGGAACTCGCCGCAAGAAAATAGACCCCAGGACCCCGACGACCTACGATGGCATCATTCGATAGTCCGAATCAGAATCATCTTCTCGCCGCCTTGCCGGCGGCAGAATTCGAGCGCCTGGCCGCGCCTCTGGAACTGGTTCCGATGCTGCTCGGCGAAATGCTCTACGAGCCCGGCGGCCAACTGCAGCACGCCTATTTCCCCACCACAGCCATCGTGTCGCTGCACTACGTCATGGAGACCGGCGCGTCGGCCGAATCCGCCGGCGTGGGCAATGAAGGCGTGGTCGGTATTTCGCTTTTCATGGGCGGGGATACCACGCCAAGTTCGGCCGTGGTGCAGACCGCCGGCCACGCTTACCGGCTGGAGAGAGGCCTGCTGATGCGGGAATTCAATCGCGCCGGCTTGCTGCAGCGCTTATTGCTGCGCTACACGCAGGCTCTGATCACACAGATGACCCAGACGGCGGTCTGCAATCGGCACCATTCCGTGGAGCAACAACTGTGCCGCTGGCTGCTGTCGACCCTCGATCGAATCCCCTCGCGCGAGCTGGTCATGACGCAGGAATTGATTGCCAGTCTGCTCGGTGTGCGCCGGGAAGGCATTACGGAGGCCGCCGGGAAATTGCAGCACGCCGGCTTTATCCGCTACCGTCGCGGTCATATCACAGTGCTTGAGCGGGACGGGCTCGAGACCCTGGCGTGCGAGTGCTATGCGGTAGTCAGGAATGAATTGAAGCGCCTGCTGTCCGATGTGCAGTACCGTCAGGGCGTGTCCAGCGTCGCCTGACAGTGCCCTCCGGCGAACAGGCCTGCCGGGCGATGCGCCGTCAGCTTGGTCGCCCGTTTCCGCTGCCCTGGCTCGGCGGCCAGGGCATGAAGGAACTGGTTGGCCGCTGGTACTCGGCGTATCCGGGCTTGTCCGCGACCAGCGATTTTTCCAGCAGCGATACGCCGGAAACCTTCAGCAAGAGCAAGGTCATCAGCGCCGGCCCGATCGCGGTCCACCACAGACCGGGCGCATCGGAGGCGACCAGCCAGAGGCCCCACCAGAGACAGGCGTTGCCGAAGTAATTCGGGTGGCGCGTATAGCGCCACAGTCCGCTGTCCGTCACTTTGCCGCGATTCGCAGGATCCGCCTTGAATCTCCGCAACTGCCAGTCGCCGACGGCTTCGAACAGGAAGCCGGCGAGCCACAGGAGCGTACCCACCAGTGCAAGCGCGCCCAGCGGCCTGCTGGTTGCGGCGAGCTGACCGGCCTGGATTGGCAGCGAAACGATGATGACCAGCAGTCCCTGCATTGCGAAAACCGTGACGAGGCTATAACGGGTGAAATCACCGCCAGCATCCTCGACGCGCTTGCGCCACCGGGCATACCTTGCATCTTCGCCGTGCCCGAGGTTGCGCAACGCAAGATACATGCCGAGGCGCAGGCCCCAGGCAGTGGTCAGGGCGGCAAGCAGGGTGCGCCGGTCATGATCGCCGCCACCGAAAAACCACCCCACCAGCGCCACGATGGCAAACGCGGGGCCCCAGAAGATGTCGACGATGCTGGCATTCCTTACGGGGATGCTGATCATCCACAGCAGCAGCATTGCAACGGCGATCACTGTGAGATTGGTGAGCAGCAATTCGGTGAGTTTCATTGTGGAATCCTCAGCGCCGGCCCTTCATGATGCGGGCCTTCTCGCGCTGCCAGTCCTTTTCCCGTTCGTCGGCACGCTTGTCGTGCTGCTTCTTGCCGCGCGCGAGCCCGATTTCGATCTTGGCCTTGCCCTTGGACCAGTAGGCGGCCATCGGTATCAGCGTATAGCCCTTGCGCTCGACCGCGCCGATGAGCGCATCGATCTGGCGGCGGTGCAGCAGCAGCTTGCGGCTGCGCGTGGGGTCCGCGACCACGTGAGTCGAGGTGGTCGGCAGCGGCGAGACATGGGCGCCGAATAGCCAGGCTTCGCCGCCTTTCAGCAGCACGTAAGCCTCCTGAAGCTGCAAACGGCCGGCGCGCAGGGCCTTGACCTCCCAGCCTTGCAGCGCGACACCCGCCTCATAGCGCTCGTCGATGAAATAGTCGTGCCGGGCCCTGCGGTTATCAGCGATGCGGCCCGCGGTGTCCTCTTTCTTCCTGGCCATCATGCATTCTAGCGGCAACGCCCGGTTGTCCGCGCCGGCGGCGGCGGCGACAATCGGGCCGTGAGGTCACTGGATCATGCGTGAGGTGCGCCGCAGCTCCCTGCTGCCGTACACGGCCGGACAGATGTACGGCCTGGTGACCGACGTGGAGCGTTACCCGGAATTCCTGCCCTGGTGCAGTGCCGCGCGGATTGTCGTCGACGAGGGGGAGTTCGTCACCGTCAATCTGGGGCTCCATCGCGGTGTCGTGCGCGGCAGCTTCACGACGCGCAATCGTCTGGTGCCGGATCGCTCGGTGGAAATGCGCCTCGTCGAGGGCCCGTTCAGCCTGCTGGAAGGGCGCTGGGATTTCCTGCCGATCCAGGATGCGGGCACGCGTGCCGAACTGCGGATACGCTTCCAGACGCGCGGCGTGATCAGCGGGCTCGCGCTGGGGCCAGCATTCGAGAGCATCTGCAGCCAGATGGTCGATGCCTTCAGCCGGCGCGCGCACCAGGTGTTCCGTGGCGCCTGAGCGGATCCGGATCCAGGTCGTCTGTGCCGAGGCCGGTCGTCAGACGGTTCTGGAGCTCGAGGTGGAGGCGGGTTGCACCGCTGGCGAAGCGTTGCTGCGCTCCGGAATCCTGGGCTTGCATCCTCAGGTCGAGTCAACTGACTGCGGCATCGGCATCTTCGGTCGGGAAGTCACGCGCGATTACCGCCTGCAGCACGGCGATCGCGTGGAAGTGTTGCGGCCATTGCTGGAAGATCCGCGCGAGCGGCGCCGGCGCCTCGCAAGGCAGGGCGTCAAGAGGAAATCAGCCGGGGACGGTTGACGGCTTACGAGGCACCGGAATCAGCTCCTCGATGCGGGCGACCTTGTCACTCTCGAACCAGATAACCAGGTGGTGCTTGTCGATCTTGCGCTTGTGACCGCGCTGGAGCCGATAGACGTAATCCCAGCGATCGGGATTGAAGCTGTCGATGACCATCGGCGTGCCCAGCAGGAATCGCACCTGGCTGCGGGTCATGCCGACTTCCACCTGCTCGATCTGGTCCGCGTCGAGCAGGTTGCCTTGCTGGATGTCCATGCGATAAACGCAGCCGACCGCAAGCAGCGACAGCAATAGAGCCGCGACAGTAGTGGCAATCCGGCATGAAGGTCGCATGGTCAGGAATCCTGGGCGATAATCGTCACGGCGCATATCATAATGTAATCGCCGTGTGGGGCGGCAACGGAGCCCAGAGGTGGAATCCAGCGATCTCCGCAAGGCCGGACTCAAGGTGACGCTGCCGCGCGTCAAGATCCTCGAGATCCTGGCCGGCAATTACGGCCGGCACCTGTCGGCTGAAGACATCTATCGTGCGCTCTTGGAGCAGAGCGACGACATCGGGCTCGCAACCGTGTATCGCGTACTGACGCAGTTCGAAGCCGCAGCGCTCGTGAAACGCCATCACTTCGAGGGCGGAACGGCGGTGTTCGAGCTGAATGAGGGCGAGCACCATGACCACATCGTCTGCATGGACTGTGGCCGGGTCGAGGAGTTCCTGGATAGCGACATCGAGAGCCGGCAGCTGGATGTGGCGAACCGCATGGGATTCGACATCGTGGAACACAACCTGATTCTCTACGGCCGTTGCCGCCGGGAAGCCTGCCCGCACCGCCGCAAGCGAATCTGACGGATCAGCCAGCGGTACGCAGCATCTCGCGCGCGTGATCACGCGCCTTGCGCGTGATTTCGACGCCGCCCAGCATGCGCGCGAGTTCCTCGATTCTCTCGTCCTGGGCGAGGCCTGTAACGCTGGTTCGGCTGGCTCGGCCATCCGTCAGCTTGCTGACACGCAACTGGTGGTGTGCCTGGCTTGCAACCTGGGCCAGATGCGTCACGCACACGACCTGGCCGCGGCCGGCAAGCTCGCGCAGCTTGCGGCCGACGATCTCCGCAACCCCGCCGCCGATCCCGGCGTCGACTTCGTCGAAGATCATGCAGGTCCCGGCCTTGCGGTGGGCTGCGGCGACCTGCACCGCCAGGCTGATGCGCGACAACTCGCCGCCGGAAGCGACCTTGGCGACAGGCTTCACCGGCTGCCCGGGGTTGGCGCTCACGAGGAACTCCAGGCGATCGGCACCGTCAGCTGCAGGATCCGCGTCTGCGTCTGATTCGACCGATATCTCGAATCGGCCACCCGGCATTCCCAGTTGACGCATCAAACTCGTCACCGCGCTGGCAAGGCGTTTCGCGGCTGTGCGTCTCGCGGCCGACAGCGCGCCGGCTGCGACGCGGTATTGCGTGCGGATTGCCGCTATACGCTGTTCCAGGCCGCCGAGGACGAGTTCAGACTGCTCTAGGGTCGCCAGTTGCCCGCGAAGGTCGTCGAGCTGCCGGGGCAGCTGCTCTGGCGGGATACGATGCTTGCGCGCGAGGTCCTCGAGTGCTGCGACCCGCCGTTCAACCAGTTCCTGGCGCGCCGGATCGGCATCGAGTGCCTCTAGATAGGCGCCAAGCGCGCCACCTGCTTCGGCGAGGCCGATGACCGTTTCCTCCAGTGTCCGCAGTGGCTCGGCGAGCCGCGGGTCGAGCGCCGCCGCGCCGCGCAACTGGGTCACGGCACGCGCAGCCAGCGCGTGTGCATCGGCGCCGTCGCCTTCGAAGGCAAGCAAAACTGCGGTGCGCGCGGCCTCGGCGAGGCGACCCCGATTGGCGAGGCGCGAGCGTTCATCGAGCAGCTCCGCGACTTCGCCCTCGGCCAGGTTGAGGGCCTCGAGTTCGCCTGCCTGATAGCGCAATAACTCGATCCGTGAGACGCGATCCCGGGCGAGGGCGGCAAGCGCCTCGCGTTCGTCGGACAGGCGCCGCCATTCGACGGCAAGCGTCCGCACCGGATCGAGCAATGCGCGGTGGTCGCCGTGGTCATCCACGAGCTGGCGCTGCATTCCGCGCCGGACCAGTGACTGGAATTCCTGTTGCCCATGGATGTCGATCAGGCACTCACCCAGCTCGCGCACCGCCTGCGCGGGCTGGGTCTGGCCGTTGACATACTGACGCGAGCGCCCGTCCGCCCCAATCACCCGGCGCAGTACGATTTCACCGCCATCATCGGCCAGTGACTGCTCTTCGAGCCAGCAGCGCACGCGCTGGTCGCCCCTGACATCGAATGTCGCAGTGATCTCGGCGCGTTCAGCGCCGTGGCGCAACATTTCGGCGCTTGCACGGCCGCCGATTGCCAGCATCACGGCATCAACGATGATCGACTTGCCCGCACCGGTTTCCCCGGTCAGGGCCGTCAGTCCCCCGGCCAGCTCGAGCTCGACGGAATCGATGATCGCGAAATCGCGTATCTGCAGGTGAACCAGCACTCAAGGCTCCGTGCGGCCGCTGCGGGCACTGCGGCCCCAGTGCAATTTCGAGCGCAGCAGCCGGAAGTAATCGTAGCCCGGCGGGTGGAGGAGGGTAATGGCGCTGGTCGCGGCCTGGATCACGAGACTCGAATTGGCCTCCAGGTCACCGAGCAGCACGCCATCACAGGTCACCTGCGCGCGGCTCGCGGAGCGTTCGACGAGACGCACCTCAATCCGGTTGTTGCGGCCGATGACGATCGGACGGTCATTCAGCGTATGCGGCGAAATCGGCGCAATGACAACCACGTCGAGCGACGGGTGGACGATCGGACCGCCGCAGGACAGTGCGTAGGCGGTTGAGCCGGTCGAACTGGCGATCACGAGCCCGTCGCCGCCGTGCGTGTTGACGAACTGGCCGCCGATCCAGGTTTCAAGTTCGACCATGCGGCCGGACTCGTGACGCTGGACGACGACGTCATTCAGGGCGCGACAGACTGCGATCTGGCCGACGGCGCCCGTCAACCGCGCTTCGAGGAGATGCCGGGTATCCGTTTCGTAGCGTCCCTGCAGTACCGCGTCAAAACTTTCGAGCATCTGGTCGGGTGACACGTCGGTCAGGAAACCGAGGCGGCCGCGATTGATGCCAAGCAACGGGATCTCGCGCCCGATCGCGAGCTGCGCCGCGAAAAGCATCGTTCCATCGCCACCGATCGCCACGATCAAGTCTGCGTCCCTGGCAAGGTCCTCAACCGGCCCGCGTTCAACATCGACGGGCAGGTCGCCCACACTGACGCTGCTGTCGATCAGCACGACCAGACCGCGCAGCCGCAGGTGACGCGCAAGCGCCGCCATCGAATCTGCCACGCGGGCGTCCTCGACCTTGCCAATCAGCGCGATCCGGGAGAAGCGCTTGTTCATGTGGTTTCACGACCTTTTAGCACGCGCGAGCGCGCGCCGGCCAGATGAACGCGGACGGGGCGCAAATGCTCCTTGACACTCGGCAAGGCCGAGCGCTAGTTTCAATGCTTCGGTAGCGTGGAATACCAAAATCCTTGTTTAACAGATACTTATGACAGACCAGACGCGTGGCGTCGAGGAACCGCCGAGCGACCGTGCACAGCAGCTGCTGCGCACGCTGATCGAATGCTATATCCGCGAAGGCGAACCGGTCGGCTCACAGACACTTTCCCGGGAATCGGGGCTCTCGCTGAGCTCCGCGACCATCCGGAATGTCATGGCGGATCTGGAGGAGCAGGGATTCGTCATCTCGCCGCACACCTCTTCCGGGCGCATTCCAACCGACAAGGGCTATCGTTTCTTCGTCAACACGCTGCTGCGCTACCAGCCACCGGGCATGGAGGAAATCATCGAGCTGCGGCGCAAACTGGAATCGCGCGCCGGCGATCCGAAAGCGCTGATCACGGCTGCCTCGCAACTCGTCTCGGGTTTGACGCATCTGGCCGGGGTGGTCACGGTGCCGCGCGAGACGCATGCAGCGCTTTCCCAGATCGAATTCGTCGGGCTCTCGGGCAACCGCGTGCTGGCGATCCTGGTGGTCAACGGGCGCGATGTACAGAACCGCGTCCTGCAGCTCGACCGGCACTATTCGGCCGATGAACTGCGCCGGGCCGCTGCCTACCTGAATGATCAGTTCCGTGGCCAGGAGCTCGAAGGCGTTCGCGCGCAGCTGGTCACTCAGCTGCAGGAAACCCGCGAGCAGATGAACCGTCTGATGATGGACGCGATCACGCTGGCGCAGCGTGCTTTCGCGATTGATCCGGGCGAATCCGAGGCCGACATGGTGGTCGCCGGTGAGACCAACCTGATGGGCTTTGCGGAGCTCTCGAACGTGGACCGGTTGCGCCGGCTTTTCGAGGCATTCAACGAAAAGCGCGACATCCTGCACCTGCTGGACCAGAGCCTGCACGGCGAGGGCGTGCAGATCTTCATCGGGCACGAATCCGGCTATACGATCCTGGATGATTGCAGCGTGGTCGCGGCGCCGTACACCCAGGATGACCGTGTGGTCGGCGTGCTGGGCGTGATCGGGCCGACGCGCATGGCCTATGAGCGCGTGATCCCGCTGGTGGATATTGCGGCCCGAATGCTGAGTTCGGCCTTGAATCTGCGCGACTGAGCCCCAGACTGCCAGCGCCAATGACAGAGATCGATCACCAAGCACAGGCCGAGCCGGCACAGGAAAGCCTGCCTGTGGCGGCGGCCGAGCCCGAGCAGTTACGCGCCGAAGCAGAAGCGCGCGCCGCGGAGCATTGGGCCGCCTACCTGCGCGCCGTGGCTGATCTCGAGAATTTCCGCAAGCGCACGGCACGCGAACTCGAATTGGCGCGCCAGTACGGCGTCGAGCGCTTCGCTGCAGAGATACTGCCCGTGGCTGACAGCCTCGGGCTTGCGCTGGATGCGGCCGGAACGGTGGATCCGGCCACGCTGATCGAGGGACACCGCGCGACGTTGCGCCAGCTTCAGAAGGCCTTTGCGAACGCCGGTATCACTGAGGTTGACCCGGTCGGCAAGCCATTTGACCCGCAGCTGCACGAGGCGATGGCGACCCGGGCGTCCGCGGACCAGCCGCCCGACACGGTACTGCTGGTGGTCCAGAAGGGCTATCTGCTGAACGGCCGCCTGCTGCGACCCGCCAGGGTCGTCGTCGCGACGGCACCCGCACCGCCGCAGGGCGGTTGAAACAGCCCGGCACCGGCCCCAGATCCGGAACCAGTCACATATTGCGGAGCCAGCCAAATGGCCAAGATCATCGGAATCGACCTGGGTACGACCAACTCCTGCGTCGCCGTCATGGAAGGCGGCTCACCCAAGGTCATCGAGAACAGCGAAGGCGATCGCACGACGCCGTCGGTCGTCGCATTCACCAAGGATGGGGAAGTGCTGGTCGGCCAGTCAGCCAAGCGCCAGGCGGTCACCAATTCGCAGAACACATTTCACGCCATCAAGCGCCTGATCGGGCGCCGCTTTGACGACGGCGTGGTCCAGAAGGACATCCCGCTCGAGACCTACAAGATCGTGCGTGCCGAGAATGGCGACGCATGGCTGGAGGCGCAGGGCAAGAAGATGGCGCCGCCCGAAATCTCGGCGCGGGTGTTGACCAAGATGAAGAAGACCGCCGAGGACTATCTTGGCGAAACGGTCACCGACGCCGTGATCACGGTTCCGGCCTATTTCAACGATGCGCAACGCCAGGCCACCAAGGATGCCGGCCGCATCGCCGGCCTGAATGTCCGCCGCATCATCAACGAGCCGACCGCGGCGGCGCTCGCCTATGGTATGGACAAGAAGGGCAAGGATCGCAAGATCGCGGTCTATGACCTCGGCGGCGGTACCTTCGACATCTCGATCATCGAAATTGCCGATGTCGACGGCGAGCGCCAGTTCGAAGTCATGTCGACGAACGGCGATACCTTCCTCGGCGGCGAGGACTTCGACCGTCGGATCATCGATTACGTGGCAGCCGAGTTCCAGAAGGAAAGCGGCGTGGACGTGCGCAAGGATCCGCTCGCCATTCAGCGGCTAAAGGAATCCGCCGAAAAGGCGAAGATCGAGCTGTCGTCGAACCAGCAGACCGAGATCAACCTGCCGTACATCACGGCCGACGCATCCGGCCCGAAGCACCTGACGGTGAAGTTGACCCGTGCCAAGCTCGAGTCGCTGGTCGAGGACCTGGTGAGTCGCACGGTCGAACCCTGCAAGGTCGCGCTGAAGGACGCGGGGCTGTCCATCGGCGAGGTCGACGAGGTCATCCTGGTCGGCGGGCAGACGCGCATGCCGATGGTGCAGAAGGCGGTCAAGGATTTCTTCGGCAAGGAGCCGCGCAAGGACGTGAATCCCGACGAGGCCGTCGCAGTCGGTGCGGCGATCCAGGGCGGGGTGCTGGCCGGGGACGTCAAGGACGTCCTGCTGCTGGACGTGACGCCGCTGTCGCTCGGCATCGAGACTCTGGGTGGCATCATGACGCGGCTGATCGACAAGAACACCACGATCCCGACCAAGGCGACCCAGGTGTTCTCGACCGCGGACGACAACCAGACCGGCGTGACGATCCACGTGTTGCAGGGCGAGCGCGATCGTGCGGCGGACAACAAGTCGCTCGGCAAGTTCGATCTCAGCGACATTCCACCGGCCCCGCGCGGCATGCCCCAGATCGAGGTCACCTTCGACATCGACGCCAATGGCATCCTGAACGTGTCAGCCAAGGACAAAGCGACCGGCAAGGAGCAGAAGATCGTCATCAAGGCCTCGAGCGGCCTGTCCGAAGAGGAAATCAAGCAGATGGTCAGGGATGCCGAAGCGCATGCCGAAGAAGACAAGCGCTTCCGCGAACTGGTCGAAACGCGCAACCGCGCCGATGCCCTGCTGCATGCCACCGAGAAATCGCTGAAGGACCTCGGCGACAAGGCGTCTGGCGAGGAGCGCGCGGCCATCGAAGGCGCATTGAGCGACCTGCGCGGTGTGCTCAAGGGCGATGACAAGGCGGCGATCGAACGCAAGGCAGAGGCGCTTGCGAAGGTGAGTGCACCGGTCGTGCAGCGCGCCTACCAGGGCGCCGCCCCGGAGGCTGGGGCGTCACCGGAGGCGGGTGCCGGCCCCGGCAAGGCCCAGGAAGATGTGCTCGACGCCGAGTTCGAGGAGATCAAGGACAAGGGGCCGAAGCCCCACTAAAGGCTTCGGCGCCCGAATGAATGGTCCGGCTGGACGCCGGGCGACATGGGGTCGCCCGGCGTTTGCGCCTGTGGAGCGCCATGTCAAAGCGTGACTACTACCAGGTGCTCGGCGTACCGAGAAACGCGACGGCAGACGCGGTAACAAAGGCGTACCGCCGCCTGGCGATGAAATACCACCCTGACCGCAATCCTGACGACAAGGAAGCCGAGGAGCGTTTCAAGGAGGCCAAGGAGGCCTACGAAATCCTGACGGACGCCCAGAAGCGGGCGGCCTATGACCAATATGGCCACGCCGGACTCGATGCAGCGCGCGGCGCAGGCCAGGGCTTCAGCCCCTCGGACGCCTTCGGCGATATTTTCGGCGACGTGTTCGGCGATATCTTTGGTGGCGCTCGCCGGGGCGGCCGCAGCACCGTATTTCGCGGTGCCGACCTGCGCTATGAATTGACGCTCGACCTGGAACAGGCGGTCTTCGGCACAAGCACCGAGATCGATTTCCAGACCGTCGCCGAATGCAAGGAATGCGGTGGCAGCGGCGCGGCCAAGGGCCATGCGCCCGTAACCTGCGAGACCTGCTCGGGTGCAGGGCAGGTGCGCATGAGCCAGGGATTCTTCACGGTCCAGCAGCCCTGCCCGCGCTGCAAGGGTCGCGGCACGATCATCAAGGACCCCTGCGGCAATTGCGGCGGAAATGGTCGCGTGCGGACGGAAAAGCGCCTGTCGGTCAAGGTGCCCGCCGGTGTCGACACGGGCGATCGCATCCGGCTGGCCGGCGAAGGTGAGTCGGGCCGGAACGGGGGACCGGCCGGTGACCTCTATGTCGAGGTCGCGGTCCGGGAACACCCGATATTCGAGCGTGATGGCGCGCACCTGTCCTGCGAGGTGCCGGTGAGTTTCGTGATCGCGGCGCTTGGCGGCGCGGTCGAGGTCCCGACATTGGGTGGCCAGGCCAATATCAAGATACCGGCCGGGACCCAGTCGGGCCGTGTCTTCCGGCTACGTGAGAAAGGCGTCAAGCCGGTTCGCGGCGGGCCGACCGGCGACCTGTTCTGTCGCGTCGTTGTCGAAACGCCGGTCGAATTGACGGCCGACCAGAAGGAATTGCTGCGCAAGCTCGAAACCTCACTCAAGTCCGGCGGCAGCCGCCACAATCCGCGGCAACGATCCTGGCTCGAGGGCGTCAAGCAGTTCTTTGGCAGGATAGGGGGCTGAAGTGATCAACGTTGCGATACTGGGCGTCAGCGGCAGGATGGGCCGGTGCCTGGTGCGGGCGATCCGGGAGTCCGATGACTTCACGCTGACCGGGGCGCTGGCGTCGCCGGACAGTTCGTCGCTCGGGCACGACGCAGGCGAAGTGGCCCTGACCGGCCCGGTCGCCGTCGAAGTCACGGCGGATCGCGGCCGGGCGCTGGCGAAAGCGGCCATTGCCATCGATTTCACGCTGCCCGAAGCGACTGCCGACAACCTCGCCGCCACCGTTGCCAGGCACATCCCGATCGTCATCGGCACGACGGGTCTTGATGCCGAACGTCAGGCACTGATCCGGCGCGCCAGTGAGAAGTTGCCGGTGCTGGTGGCGCCGAACATGTCGCTTGCGGTCAATCTGTTCTTCAGCCTGGTGGGCAGCGCCGCGGCTGCGCTGCCCCCCGATTACGACATCGAAATCGTGGAAGCGCATCACCGGCACAAGGCGGACGCCCCGTCGGGCACGGCGCTGCGCCTCGGCGAAATAGCGGCCGGTGCGCGCAACACCACGCTCGGGAATGTCGGTGTTTACGGCCGCGCCGGACGCGGCACCACGCGATCGCCGGGCGCCATCGGGTTCTCGAGCGTGCGGGCGGGCGACATCGTCGGGGAGCATCACGTGCTGTTTGCCGGCAGCGGGGAAACGCTGGAACTGGTGCACCGGGCCAATGACCGCATGACATTCGCCCATGGTGCGCTGGCGGCGGCGCGGTGGCTTTCCGGCCGGCAGCCGGGCCTGTACGGCATGTCGGACGTGCTGGGCCTCTAAAAGGGGACGCACCCCTTTTTCGGAAAGAAAAGGGGTGCGTCCCCTTTTGAAATGGAACGGGCAGCGGCGGTCTAGTAGTATTCCTTTCTGGGTTGCGGCCCCCTTTGAGTGGAACGAATTTGCGGGTGGAGTCCAAAACGGCTCCGCTCGCTTGAATGCTGCACCCTGCTTCGGCAGGGCAGCCTGACCGGGCAGGGGAGACAAACCGGTGACAGCAACGCCTGCGGTACTCGCACTCGAGGACGGCACGGTGTTTCGCGGTGTCTCGATCGGCGCGCCGGGAAGCACCACCGGCGAAGTCGTATTCAACACGGCGATGACGGGTTATCAGGAAATCCTGACGGATCCTTCGTATTGCCGCCAGATCGTCACGCTCACTTACCCGCACATCGGCAATACCGGCGCGACGCCCGAGGACCTCGAGTCCCCGGAAATCCACGCCTCGGGCCTGGTGATCCGCGACTTGCCGCTCCTGCATTCAAGCTGGCGCGCCACCCAGTCACTTTCCGGATTCCTGTCAGAGGGTGGTTTGGTCGCGATCGCCGGCATCGACACGCGCCAGCTCACCCGCATTGTGCGTGAGAAAGGCGCGCTGGCGGGCTGCATCATGACCGGCAGCGACATTGACACGGCCGTCGCCATTCGCGCCGCTCGCAAGTTCCCCGGCCTCAAGGGCATGGACCTCGCCAAGGTCGTTACCGTGGGCGAGCCGTATCAATGGAATGACGGCAGCCTCGGCAAGGAACCCATGCGGGCACTGCGGGCCGGGGCACGCCTGCATGTCGTCGCTTATGACTTCGGCATCAAGCGCAATATTCTGCGGCTGCTTGCAGATTACGGCTGCCGCATGACGGTCGTCCCCGCTGAGACGCCGGCGGAGGATACGCTCGGGCTCAACCCGGACGGCATATTTCTCTCGAACGGACCGGGCGACCCTGAACCCTGCGACTACGCGATCACGGCCATTCGCCGCTTCCTGGAAACCGACATTCCGGTCTTCGGCATTTGCCTCGGCCATCAGCTGCTCGGGCTCGCCTGCGGGGCGAAGACCGTCAAGATGAAATTCGGGCATCACGGCGCCAATCATCCGGTGCAGGACCTCGACGGGGGCCGGGTCATCATCACCAGCCAGAATCACGGCTTCGCCGTGGACGAGGCGTCGCTTCCCCCGGAAGTGAAGCCTACCCATCGCTCGTTGTTCGATGGTTCTTTGCAGGGCATGGCCTGCGTGGACCGGCCCGCATTCGGCTTCCAGGGCCACCCTGAAGCGAGCCCGGGTCCGCATGACCTGCAGCCCCTGTTCGAACACTTCATCGCACTGATGGTGCGCCGATTGCAGCAGCTGGCGCGTATCCGCGCTGCCACGGCCGCGGCCGCGGCAGCGGCAGCGGCTGACGGCGCGGCGGCCAGCTGATGCCCAAGCGCACCGACATCGAGAGCATTCTGATCATCGGTGCTGGCCCGATCATCATCGGTCAGGCCTGCGAGTTTGATTATTCGGGCGCCCAGGCTTGCCGGGCGCTGCGCGAAGAGGGCTACCGGGTCATTCTGGTGAACTCGAATCCCGCGACCATCATGACCGACCCGGACATGGCCGACTCGATCTACATTGAACCGGTCGAATGGCGCACGGTCGCGAGGATCATCGAGAAAGAACGCCCGGACGCCCTGCTGCCGACGATGGGCGGCCAGACCGGGCTGAATACCGCGCTCGACCTGGTGCGCGAGGGCGTTCTCGAACGCTTTGACGTCGAGATGATCGCAGCATCGCGTGAAGCCATCGACATGGCCGAGGACCGGGAACTGTTCCGCAACGCCATGCGTGGCATCGGTCTCGAGTGTCCGCTGGCCTACATTGCGCACAATCTTGATGAGGCACTCGCGGTGCAGGGCGAGGTTGGCTTCCCGACGGTGATCAGGCCGTCATTCACGCTTGGAGGCTCCGGCGGCGGCATCGCCTTCAATCGGGAGGAATTCGAAGAGATCGTGATGCGTGGCCTCGACGCATCGCCGACCGGCGAAGTGCTGATCGAGGAGTCGGTGCTGGGCTGGAAGGAATTCGAGATGGAGGTGGTTCGCGACAGCAAGGACAATTGCATCATCGTATGCTCGATCGAGAACCTCGATCCAATGGGCGTCCACACCGGCGACTCGATCACCGTGGCGCCCGCGCAGACGCTGACCGACAAGGAATACCAGCGCATGCGCGATGCCTCAATCGCGGTATTGCGCCGGGTCGGCGTCGAATGCGGTGGCTCCAATGTCCAGTTCGCGCTGAATCCGAAAGACGGCCGCATGCTGGTGATCGAAATGAATCCGCGCGTATCGCGCTCTTCTGCGCTCGCGTCGAAGGCAACCGGCTTCCCGATCGCCAAGATCGCCGCAAAGCTCGCGGTCGGCTACACGCTCGACGAATTGAGGAACGAAGTCACGGGCGGCGCGACGCCGGCTTCATTCGAGCCGACAATTGACTATGTCGTCACCAAGGTGCCGCGATTCACGTTCGAGAAGTTCCCGGGTTCCAACGCGCGCCTGACCACGCAGATGAAATCGGTCGGCGAGGCCATGGCGATCGGGCGCACATTCCAGGAGTCCCTGCAGAAGGCGCTGCGCAGCCTCGAGACCGGCTGCGACGGCCTGATGCCGGTCATGCGCCTGCCACTGGATGCGGACGGTGAGCAACGCCTGGCCGAGGAACTGCGTCATCCGGGAGCCGACCGCATCCGCTACGTGGGCGATGCATTTCGTGCGGGCTGGAAACTGGAGCGCATCGCGGCCGAGTCCGCCATCGACCCGTGGTTCCTTGCGCAGATTGGCGATCTGGTCCGCGAGGAGGAACTGGTGCGTGCCGAAGGCTTCACGGCCCTGACTGTGGAGCGTCTGCTGGTCCTGAAGCGCAAGGGTTTCTCGGACGCTGCGCTGGCGCGCGTGATTGGCGGCCCGGAAACGCGGGTGCGGTCACGGAGGCTCGCCTGCGGCGTGCATCCGGTCTACAAGCGCGTCGACACCTGCGCAGCGGAGTTCGCGACTTCGACTGCTTATCTTTACTCGACTTATGAGCAGGAATGCGAGGCGGCCCCGACTGAAAACCGCAAGATCATGATCCTAGGCGGCGGCCCGAATCGCATCGGTCAGGGCATTGAATTCGACTATTGCTGTGTGCACGCCGCGCTCGCGCTTCGCGAGGATGGTTACGAGACCATCATGGTGAACTGCAATCCCGAGACGGTTTCCACGGACTTCGACATTTCGGACCGCCTGTATTTCGAGCCGCTGACTTTTGAAGACGTCATGGAGATCATCGCCAGGGAGAAGCCGCTGGGTGTCATCGTCCAGTTTGGCGGGCAGACGCCCCTGAATCTCTCGCGGCAGCTGGCTGCGGCGGGTGCACCGATCATCGGCACCAGCCCGGATTCGATCGACATCGCCGAGGACCGCGAGCGCTTCCAGCAGTTGCTGAAACAACTCGGTCTGCGCCAGCCGGCCAATGCGACGGCGCGCGACGAGGAACGCGCGATTGTGCTGGCGCGCGAAGTCGGCTTCCCGTTGATTGTGCGGCCCTCCTATGTGCTGGGCGGGCGCGCCATGGAAGTCATCTACGAGGAGGAGGACCTGCGGCAATACATGCACGATGCGGTGCAGGTTTCGTCTGAAAGCCCGGTGCTGCTCGACCGTTTCCTCGATCTTGCGACCGAGGTGGACGTGGATGCGATCTGCGACGGCCAGGATGTGCTGATCGGCGGCATCATGGAGCACGTCGAGCAGGCCGGCGTGCATTCCGGCGACTCGAGTTGTTCGCTGCCGCCAGCCAGTCTTTCGCCGGAACTGCAGGAGGAACTTCGCGCCCAGACACGCAAGATGGCGCATGCCCTGCATGTCGTCGGCCTGATGAATGTGCAGTTTGCGATCCAGAACGGCATTGTCCACGTACTCGAGGTCAACCCGCGCGCATCCCGCACGGTTCCGTTCGTGTCGAAGGCGACCGGGGTGCCGCTCGCGAAGATCGCCGCGCGCGTGATGACAGGCCGCAAGCTTGCCGAGCTCGGAGTTCTCGTCGAGCGCGCGCCGCGTTATTACTCGGTCAAGGAAGCCGTGTTCCCATTCGGCAAGTTCCCCGAGTCCGACCCGATACTGGGCCCGGAGATGAAATCGACCGGCGAAGTGATGGGTACCGGCCGGACATTCGGCGAGGCTTACGCGAAGGCGCAGGCGGCGGCCGGTGTCCGTCTGCCGATACGCGGCGTCTGCCTCATTTCAGTACGCGATCGCGACAAGGAAGGCGCTGTTGCTATCGCAAGGCGACTGCACGATCGTGGATTCGAGATCCTCGCGACCCTGGGTACGGCAAAGGCGCTGGAAGCGGCCGGCATACCCTGCCGCAGGGCGCTGAAAGTGCGCGAAGGGCGGCCGCACATCGTCGACATGATCAAGAACGACGAGATCGACTTGATCGTCAATACGACCGAAGGCAAGCGCGCAATCCATGAGTCACGCTCGATCCGCCGCGAGGCGGAAGCGCGCAAGGTGACCTATTACACGACCGTCGCCGCGGCCCATGCAACCTGCGAGGCCCTCGATCACCTCGAAGATCTCGATGTCAATCGGCTGCAGGATCTGCACCGCGAACTGGGCGCCGCATGAGATCGCCGATCACACTGCGTGGCGCGGAGAAGCTGCGCGCCGAGTTGCGCAAGCTCAAGAGCGAGGACCGGCCGTCCGTCATCCGTGCGATTGCGGATGCACGCTCGCATGGTGACCTGTCCGAGAACGCGGAGTATCACGCGGCACGCGAGCAGCAGGGATTCATTGAGGGCCGGATCAAGGAAATTGAATGGCGGCTCGCGCACGCCCAGGTGATCGATCCGGCCTCGCTGCCACCCGGCGACCGGGTTGTGTTCGGCGCGACCGTCGACCTGGCGCCCGTCGACGGTGGTGCCGAGGTGTGTTACCAGATCGTTGGTGACGATGAGGCCGACATTCGCCGTGGGCTCATCTCCATCAATTCGCCGATTGCCCGCGCACTGATCGGCAAGAGGGTAGGAGACGAAGTCGAAGTGGCGGCGCCGGCGGGTGCGCACAGCTTCGAAATTCTTGCCGTGCGTCTCGAATGATTCAAGAATCCGGGATAAGTATCTTATTTAACTTATTGTTTTTCTTGTATAAAAGCCCCACATTTCCGATTTGATGTACGAGTTCGGAGCCCGTGTCCGCCGCCAGTCTGCCAAGCACCAGATTGCGGTTTTCGCGATCGCCGACACGAGCCCGGACCTTGACCAGTTCATGATCATGCAGGGCCTGCCTGAGTTCGTTGATGACGCCTTCGGTCAGGCCGCGCTGGCCGACCAGCACGATCGGGTGCAGCGCGTGACCCAGCCGGCGCAGGTGTTTTTTCTGACGATCCGTGAGTGCCATGGCTTGATTATAGGACCGCATCCGGGGAACCGTTCATGAGCCGGCGCAGCAAGTCGAGTGGGCGGTGGCTGCGCGAGCACTTCGACGATCCGTTCGTGCAGCGTGCGCAGCAGGAAGGCTGGCGTTCGCGTGCCGCCTTCAAGCTCCAGGAGATCGATGACGCCGAACGGCTTGTTTTCCCGGGCGCGGTGATCGTCGATCTGGGCGCCGCGCCGGGTGGCTGGAGCCAGTATGCGGCCCGCAAGCTCAATGGACGTGGCACGGTGATTGCCATTGACCTGCTGGCAATGGACGAACTGCCGGGCGTCAAGTTCCTGCAGGGCGATTTCCGCGAGCAATCGGTGGTGGATGGGCTGCTGGAATTGCTGGGTCGCCGGCGCGTGGACCTTGTGATGTCCGACATGGCCCCCAACATGAGTGGCGTGGATGTCGTCGATCAGGCGCGCGCCGCCGAGCTGGAGGGGCTGGCGCTCGATTTTGCGCAAAAAGTGCTCGGTCCTGACGGCGCGCTGGTCATGAAGCTGTTCCAGGGCGCGGGATTCCAGGAGTTGCTGGCCGACGCTCGCCGTCATTTCAGCGTGGTACGCGTCCGCAAACCCAGGGCCTCGCGGCAGCGCAGTTCTGAGGCCTACTTGGTGGCGAGGAAGCCCCGGCCGTAGTAATGTCGAACTACTTCTCATATGCCGTAGTCCAACCTGGAATCGGTACCGCGGCGAACGCAATGTCAGGAGTGGCTGCTTGAACGATCTGACCCGTAATATCGTGCTCTGGGTCGTCATCGCGATCGTGCTGGTCGCGGTGTTCTCCAATTTCGGGCAGCGCGTCGCTGCACCCGAGCCGCTCAAGTATTCGCAATTCCTGGTCGAAGTCGAATCCGGTTCCATCCGGTCCGCAACATTCCAGGGCGACAGCATTACCGGCACGCGCGCCAGCGGCGAGAAATACGTCACCTACAACCCTGAAACCGAGAACTCGGTGCTGATCGGCCTGCTGCACAAGAAGAATGTGGCCTTCGATGCGGCGCCGCCGGAGCGTCAGTCCTTCCTGCTGCAGCTTTTCGTCTCGTCATTCCCCATCCTGCTGCTGATCGGGGTGTGGATCTACTTCATGCGCCAGATGCAGGGCGGTGCGGGCGGCAGAGGGGCCATGTCATTCGGCAAGAGCCGGGCGCGGCTGCTGTCCGAAGACCAGGTCAACGTGACATTTGCGGATGTCGCCGGTGTCGAAGAGGCGAAGCAGGAAGTCGCAGAAATCGTCGACTTCCTGAAGGATCCCGCCAAGTTCCAGAAACTCGGCGGAAAGATCCCGAAGGGTGTGCTGATGGTCGGCGCCCCGGGCACCGGCAAGACACTGCTCGCGCGCGCGATCGCCGGCGAGGCGAAAGTGCCGTTCTTCACGATTTCCGGATCGGATTTCGTCGAGATGTTCGTCGGCGTCGGCGCCTCGCGGGTGCGCGACATGTTCGAACAGGCGAAGAAGCATGCGCCTTGCATCGTGTTTATCGACGAGATCGATGCGGTCGGCCGCCATCGCGGGGCCGGCCTTGGCGGCGGCCACGATGAACGCGAACAGACGCTGAACCAGTTGCTGGTCGAAATGGATGGCTTCGAGGGCAACGAAGGCGTCATCGTCATCGCCGCAACCAATCGGCCGGATGTGCTCGACCCGGCCCTGCTGCGCCCGGGCCGTTTCGACCGCCAGGTCGTCGTGCCGCTGCCTGATGTTCGCGGTCGCGAGCAGATCCTGAAAGTCCATATGCGCAAGGTGCCGGTCTCCGACGACGTCAGGCCATCGATCATCGCGCGCGGCACACCCGGCTTCTCGGGTGCGGATCTGATGAATCTGGTCAACGAGGCGGCGCTGTTTGCGGCACGCGCCAACAAGCGACTGGTCACGATGGACGAGTTCGAGCGCGCCAAGGACAAGATCATGATGGGCGCGGAGCGCCGTTCGTTGGTCATGAGCGAACAGGAAAAGCTCAACACGGCGTATCACGAGGCGGGACACGCGATCGTCGGCATGAGCCTGCCGGAGCACGACCCCGTCTATAAGGTGACGATCATCCCGCGCGGCCGCGCGCTGGGTGTCACGATGTTCCTGCCCGAGGAAGACCGGTACAGCTATAGCAAGCGCCGCCTGGAGAATCAGATCGCGAGCTTGTTCGGCGGACGTATCGCTGAAGAACTGCGCTTCGGGCCGGAAGCGGTCACGACAGGCGCGTTCAACGACATCGAGCGGGCGACCAATCTGGCACGCAACATGGTTACGAAATGGGGCCTGTCGGAGCGACTTGGCCCGCTGTCCTACATGGAAGACGCTGGCGAGGTGTTCCTGGGGCGTTCGGTCACCCAGCACAAGCAGGTCTCTGACGTGACCGCGCACATCATCGACGAGGAAATCCGCAAGGTGATCGACACCGCCTATGCGCAGGCCCGCGGCATCCTGGTCGAACATCGCGCAAAGCTCGACATGATGGCCGCCATGCTGATCAAGTACGAGACGATTGACGAAGAAATGATCAAGGACATCATGGCCGGCCGCGAGCCCAAGGCGCCGAAGGACTGGGAAGAAACCAGCACCCCGGCGGGTGGCCGCGGCGCGGCACAACCGGAACCGGTGATCGGCCCGCCGGCCAGCCAGACCTGAAGCCCGCGCCAGCGCCGGCTGGAATCGCGGTGCGCCCCGCAAATGATGCCGGCCAGATGCTTCTCCGGTGCGGCCGCCACACGCTGAATCTCGACTATCCCGTCGTCATGGGCGTGCTCAATGTGACGCCGGATTCGTTCTCCGATGGCGGGCGGTTCGCCGCATTGCCGGCGGCATTGGCCGAGGCCGAGCGGCTGGCAAGCGAAGGTGCGGCGATCATCGACGTGGGCGGCGAGTCGACGCGGCCAGGCGCAGCGCCGGTCGCCGTCGACGAAGAAATGCGGCGCGTGATCCCCGTGATCGAGCACCTGGTCGAGCGCCTCGCAGTGCCGGTTTCCGTTGACACCAGCAAGCCGGACGTGATGCGCGCCGCGATTGCCGCAGGTGCGTCGATGATCAATGACGTCACGGCGTTGCGCACGCCGGGTGCGATCGAGACCGTGGCAGAATCGGACGTCGCGTTGTGCCTGATGCACATGCAGGGGGAGCCGCGGTCGATGCAACAAGCGCCGCGCTATATGGATGTGCTGGCGGAGGTACGGGATTTCCTGCATGGCCGTGTGGCGCGGTGCGTCGAGGCCGGCATTTCTGTGTCCCGGCTCGTCATCGATCCCGGTTTCGGTTTTGGCAAGACCCTGGAGCACAATCTCGAGTTGCTGCGCCGCCTGCCAGAGCTCGTGGCGGTCGGGTATCCGGTGCTGGTGGGGCTTTCGCGCAAGAGCATGATCGGGAAGCTGACCGGCCGGGCGGAAGGCGAGCGTCTGGGCGGAAGCCTGGCGCTGGCGACACTGGCAGTACTGTCGGGTGCGCGAATCGTGCGGGCGCACGATGTTGGCCCTACTATCGACGCCATCAGGATCGTCGCCGCAGTGGGCGGCCGGCACGGGGGGCCGTGATGGGCAGGCGTTATTTCGGCACGGACGGTGTCCGCGGGCGCGTCGGAACACATCCAATGACCGCGGAATTTGCGCTGCGGCTCGCAGGCTCCGCGGCACGCGTGCTGTCGCCGGGCGGCGGCCGGGTGCTGGTCGGCAAGGACACGCGGCTGTCGGGCTATATGTTCGAGTCCGCGCTCGAGGCCGGCTTCGTCGCGGCTGGCGTCGATGTGCTGCTTGCCGGCCCGTTGCCGACACCGGGGATCGCCTTCATGGTCCAGCGCCTGAACTGCGACTTCGGCGCCGTCATCAGCGCCTCGCACAATCCCTTCGACGATAATGGCATCAAGTTCTTCGATCGCACCGGCGCCAAGCTGGCGGACGAACTCGAGGAGGCAATCGAGTCAAAGCTCGATGAGCCGGCGCTCACGCTGGAGTCCGGGGCGCTCGGTCGCGCGACACGCGTCGATGCTGAACGGACCCTGTACCAGGCGTTTTGCGCATCGACGCTGCCCACCGGCATGACACTGAAGGGCATGAAGATCGTCATTGATTGCGCGAATGGCGCGGCCTACAAGGTTGCGCCACGGGTCCTGTCCGATGTCGGCGCCGAGATCGTGCCGATCGGCTGCTCGCCGAATGGCCGCAACATCAATGATGGCTGCGGCTCGACGAGTCCCGGCCTTCTGAAGCTCACCGTGTCCGGTGTCCACGCGGACGCGGGCATCGCACTCGACGGCGATGGCGACCGGGTCGTCATGGTGGATCATCTCGGCAGGACGCTCGACGGTGACCAGTTACTCTATGTCCTGGCACGGGCGCGGCTCGCGGCTGGGGACCTGAAAGGCCCGGTGGTCGGCACGGTGATGACGAATCTGGGGCTCGAAGTGGCCCTCGGGGATCTCGGTGTGCCATTCCTGCGCGCCGCGGTCGGCGATCGCAACGTGCTGCAGCTGCTGCGCACCCATGGCGGCAGTCTCGGCGGCGAGACCTCCGGCCACCTGCTGTGCCTCGACAAGACGACGACCGGCGACGGACTGATCGTGGCGCTGCAGGTGCTTGCCGTCATGAAGGCGACCGGCAAGTCGCTTGCGGAGCTCGCAGCCGGCATGCAGAAGTTTCCGCAGCAACTGGTCAATGTGAAGGTCGCGCGCCGCTTTGACGCTGGCGCCGACCCGACGATCGCCGCAGCAATCGCCAGGATCGAGGAGGCGCTGGGCAAGCGTGGCCGCGTGGTACTGCGCGCATCGGGCACCGAGCCAGTGATTCGCGTGATGGTCGAGGGTGAGGATGCCCAGGCGGTCGGCCGGCACGCGGCGACGCTCGCAGACGCGGTGCGCGCCGCAGCTTCGGTGCAGTGATATGCGACGGCCATTGGTGGTTGGCAACTGGAAAATGCATGGCAGCCGCGCCGAGGCGGGCCGGCTGATCGACGAGCTGATCACGATCGACGCGGGCGGTGGTATGGCCGAAGTGGCAGTGTGCCCGCCATTCGTCTATCTGTCTGAAGTGGGCCTGCGCCTGCGTGACAGCAAGATCTTGCTGGGCGCCCAGGATGTCTGCGCGGAGGACATCGGCGCCCATACCGGCGAAGTTTCGGCTGCGATGCTCGCGGACGTCGGCTGCCGATTCGTCATCGTCGGTCATTCCGAGCGGCGCGCCCTGTATCGCGAAGACGATTCCCTGGTCGCGCGGAAATTTGTCGCCGTCCTGCGTCAGCGGCTGGTACCGATCCTCTGTGTCGGCGAATCCCTCGAGGAACGCGAGCGTGGCGCGACGAACGCGATCGTCACCCGGCAGCTTGAAGCCGTGCTGGGTGTCGCCGGCGTCGCCGGATTCAGCATTGCGGTCGTGGCCTACGAGCCGGTCTGGGCAATCGGCACGGGACGTACCGCGACTCCCGAGCAGGCGCAGGACGTGCATGCCCTGATCCGGGGCCGGATTGCGGAAAAAGATGCTACAATCGCGGCTTCCCTTCGGGTTCTCTACGGGGGCAGCGTCAAGGCGTCAAACGCCGTGGAGCTGTTCGCGAAACCGGATGTGGATGGCGGCCTGATCGGCGGTGCGTCGCTGAAGGCGGACGAATTTGGCAGGATCTGCACCGCGGTCGGCGAGTGATCGCGGGGCAACCCAATAGCAGGCAACCATGATTCAGCACCTGATCACGATATTTCACGGCATTCTGTGCGTCGCGATCATCGGGCTCGTGCTGCTGCAGCGGGGCAAGGGTGCCGATGCCGGGGCGGGATTCGGCGCCGGAGCATCGGGCACGGTATTCGGTGCACGCGGCTCGGCGACCTTCTTTTCGAAGGTGACGGCGGTGCTGGCGACGCTGTTCTTCATGACGAGCCTGTCGCTGGCCTGGTTTGCGACGAGGCCGCAGGCGAAGGAGCCCAGCAGCCTGGTTGACCAGCTCGTGACCGAGCCTGCAACGCCCGCGCCGGCGCCGGCCGATGTGGACAGCGATACGGTGCCAAAGCTGCCGGATCCTGCGACTGCACCTGCGGCGCCGACCGGCCAGTGACCCGGGCGATTGCTTGATTTCTGTTGCCGACGTGGCGGAATTGGTAGACGCGCTAGCTTGAGGGGTTAGTGGGGAAACCCGTGTCGGTTCGAGTCCGACCGCCGGCACCATTACATGATCTAGATCATCTGCACGGGTATCCCAAGGGACCCTGCGCATGGTTACAATGCGCGATGTTTTTGCGCGCCCCGGCGTAGCCTGCAACGGTCCACACAGTGCTGCAGAATTACCTGCCCATACTGATATTCCTGGCCGTGGCCGGCGCCTTCGGGGTGATGCTGCTGGTGCTCGGCTTCGTGCTGGGTCCGCGACGCCCGGATGCGGAGAAACTCTCTCCCTACGAATGCGGCTTCGACGCATTCGAGGATTCGCGCACCAAGTTCGATGTGCGCTATTACCTCGTCGCAATCCTGTTCATCATCTTCGACCTCGAAATCGCCTTTCTCTTCCCGTGGGCAGTCTCGCTCGACGCGATCGGCGGATTCGGGCTGCTCTCGATGGGCGTGTTCCTGGCCATTCTCGTGGTCGGATTCATCTACGAATGGAAGAAAGGGGCGCTCGAATGGGACTGAGCAGCGAGTCGCCGGTCATCCAGGGCAGGGGATTCGTCACGACGACGGTTGACAGCCTGATGAACTGGGCGCGAACCGGTTCGCTCTGGCCGATGACATTCGGGCTTGCGTGCTGCGCCGTCGAGATGATGCATGCGGGCGCATCCCGCTACGACCTCGATCGCTTCGGCGTCGTGTTCCGTGGCAGCCCGCGCCAGTCCGACGTGATGATCGTCGCGGGCACGCTGGTCAACAAGATGGCCCCGGCCTTGCGCAGGGTCTACGACCAGATGGCCGAGCCGCGCTGGGTGATTTCGATGGGGTCCTGTGCGAATGGCGGCGGCTATTACCACTATTCCTATAGTGTCGTGCGCGGCTGCGACCGCATCGTGCCCGTCGATATTTATGTGCCGGGTTGTCCGCCGACCGCCGAGGCCCTGATCTACGGAATCCTCCAGCTTCAGGACAAGATCCGCCGCACCAGCACCATCGCGCGCGGATGAGAATGAGCAGACTCGCTTCAACAGCAGAGGCCCTCGAAACCCGGATCGGCGCGCGCGCGAAGCGCGTCGCCTCGCTCCCCACCGAGCTTGCAATCGAAGTCTCGCCGGAGCAGCTCGTGGCCGTCTGCCGCGACTTGCGCGACCTGCCGGAGTTGTCCTTCGAGCAGCTGACGGACCTGTCCGGAATCGACTACCTGGAATTTGGCCGCTCGGAATGGACCACGGAGCAGGCGACCTCCACCGGCTTCAGCCGCGGCGTCGAGCGCGGGACAGCACAGCCCATCGAGGGGCGGCCGCGATTCGCAGTCGTCATCCACCTGCTGTCGGTCAAGCGGAATGTGCGGCTGCGGGTCCGTTGCCATTGCGGTCCCGGCGAGCCACCGATGCTCGATTCCGTCACCGGAATTTGGGCATCGGCGAGCTGGTACGAGCGTGAAGCCTTCGACCTGTTTGGCATCCTGTTCCGCGGCCATCCGGACCTGCGCCGGATACTGACGGATTACGGCTTCATCGGGCATCCGTTCCGCAAGGACTTCCCGGTGTGCGGCAACGTCGAGGTCCGATACGACCCGGCCAAGGGCCGCGTTGTTTACGAGCCGGTCAGCATCGAGCCGCGGGTCACGGTGCCGAAGGTGATCCGCAAGGACCTCAAACACATGGCGCCGGGGCCGAAAGCCGATGGCTGAAATCCAGAATTTCACGCTGAATTTTGGACCGCAGCATCCGGCGGCCCACGGCGTGCTGCGCCTGATCCTGGAAATGGACGGCGAAGTGATCCAGAAGGCCGACCCGCACATTGGTCTCCTGCATCGGGCAACGGAAAAACTCGCGGAGTCCAGGCCGTTCAACCAGTCGATCGGCTACATGGACCGCCTCGACTACATGTCGATGATGTGCAACGAGCATGCCTACGTGCGCGCGATCGAGAACCTGCTTGGCATCCGGCCGCCGGAACGCGCCGAGTACATCCGCGTAATGTTCGACGAGATCACCCGGATCCTGAATCATCTGCTGTGGATCGGTTCGCACGCGATCGACATCGGCGCGATGACGGTCTTCCTGTACGCATTCCGGGAGCGCGAGGACCTGATGGACTGCTACGAGGCGGTCTCCGGCACGCGCATGCATGCGACCTATTATCGGCCTGGCGGCGTGTACCGGGACCTGCCCGATGCAATGCCGCGTTATCAGCCATCACGCTGGCGCAGCGACAAGGACACGGCGCGGCGAAATGAAGCCCGTTCCGGCTCGATGCTCGATTTCATCGAGGATTTCACCGATCGTTTTCCGGCCTGCGTCGACGAGTACGAGACGCTGCTGACCGAGAACCGGATCTGGAAGCAACGCACCGTCAACATTGGTGTCGTGACGCCTGAACGTGCGCTGCAACTCGGCTTCACCGGCCCGATGCTGCGCGGCTCCGGTGTCGAATGGGACCTGCGCAAGAAGCAGCCGTATGCCGCCTACGATCGCGTCGACTTCGACGTGCCGGTCGGCGTCAATGGCGATTGCTATGACCGGTACCTGTGCCGGGTCGCGGAGTTCCGGCAGTCCAACCGGATCATCCGGCAGTGCGTCGACTGGCTGCGCGCCAATCCCGGCCCGGTGATGCTCGATGACCACAAGGTCACGCCGCCGAGTCGCAGCGAAATGAAAGGCGACATGGAATCGCTGATCCATCACTTCAAATTGTTTACCGAGGGCTATTGCGTGCCGGAAGGCGAAACCTATGCGGCCGTCGAAGCGCCAAAAGGCGAATTCGGCATCTGGCTGGTCTCGGACGGCGCCAACAAGCCCTACCGGGTGAAATGTCGCGCGCCCGGCTTTGCGCACCTCTCGGCGATGGACGAGCTGGTTCGCGGCCACATGCTCGCCGACGTGGTCGCGATCATCGGGACCATGGACATCGTATTCGGGGAGATCGACCGGTGATTCTGACCGAGCACACACGTCAGGAAATCGATCACTGGCTCGCCAAGTTTCCGCCGCAGAACCGCCGTTCGGCAGTCATTGCGGCGTTGCGCGCAGCGCAGCACCAGAATCATGGCTATCTGACCAACGAACTGATGGACGCCATCGCAGCCTATCTCGGGCTGCCGCCGATCCAGGTCTATGAGGTCGCGAGTTTCTATTCGATGCTCGAAACGAAGCCTGTGGGCCGCATTCACGTTTCGATCTGCACGAATATCAGCTGCATGCTGTGTGGCGCTGACCGGATTGTCGCGGCCGTCGAGCGTCACCTCGGCATTCGCACCGGCGAGAGCACGCCGGACGGCAGGATCTATCTGAAACGCGAGGAGGAATGCCTGGCGGCCTGCAATAACGCGCCGATGATGATGGTCGATCACGTCTATCACGAGAACCTGACGCCCGAATCGGCGATCAAGGTGCTCGACGGCGTGGAGTGAGCCGATGCCGCGCGCGCTGAATCAGGTCGTGTTCGAGCCGTTGCAGCATGCGCACAGCTGGACGCTCGAGGTCTACCGCAAGTGCGGCGGCTACCAGGCCTGGGAAAAGATCCTGCGCGAGAAGACGCCGCGCGAGGCGATCATCGAAGAGGTGAAGGCATCGGGACTGCGCGGCCGTGGTGGTGCGGGGTTTCCCACCGGCGTCAAGTGGAGCTTCATGCCGCGCAATGCGCCGGGTCAGAAGTACGTGGTCTGCAACTCGGACGAGAGCGAGCCGGGCACCTGCCACGACCGCGACATCCTGCGCTACAACCCGCACTCGATCATCGAAGGTATGGCGATCGGCGGCTACGCGATGGGCGCGACGGTCGGCTACAACTACATTCGCGGCGAATTTCTCGCCGAACCCATTCCACGATTCGAAGGCGCGCTGAAAGAGGCCTATCGCGACGGGCTGCTGGGCCGCGACATCAAGGGCTCGGGCATCGATTTCGACCTGCACAGCGTTGCCGGGGCCGGCGCGTATATCTGCGGCGAGGAAACGGCATTGCTCGAGTCGCTGGAAGGCAAGCCCGGCAAGCCGCGCTTCAAGCCGCCATTCCCCGCGAGCTTCGGCCTCTACGGCCGGCCAACCACGGTCAACAACACCCAGAGTTTTGCGGCCGTGCCGGCAATCATGCGCAAGGGCGCAAAATGGTTCGCCGAGCTCGGTGTGCCGAACTCCGGCGGCACGACGATTTTCTCGGTTTCCGGGCACGTCAACCGGCCGGGCAACTACGAGCTCTCGATGGGTATCCCGTTTCGCGAGTTGCTCGACATCTGTGGTGGCGTGCGTGGCGGCCGCCGCCTCAAGGCCGTGATACCCGGTGGCTCGTCGGTACCGGTGCTTCCCGCCGCGTTGATCATGGATTGCACGATGGACTTCGATGCGCTGCGCAAGGCCGGTTCCGCGGTGGGCTCGGCAGCGGTCATCGTGATGGACGAGACCACCTGCATGGTGCGAGTGCTGGAGCGCATCTCGCGCTTCTACATGGCCGAATCCTGCGGCCAGTGCACGCCGTGCCGCGAAGGCACCGGCTGGCTCACTCGCATGCTGCGCCGTATCCTGGCCGGGGAGGGGCGTCACGCCGACCTGGATCTGCTCGTGCAGGTTGCGAACCAGATCGAAGGTCACACGATCTGCGCGCTCGGCGATGCCGCGGCCTGGCCGGTGCAGAGCTTCCTGCGCCATTTCCGCCACGAGTTCGAATACATGATCGAGCATGGCGGCCAGAGCATCGTTGACGCACCGGCACAGGCCGTGGCATGAGCGACGATCTGGTCAACATCGAGGTGGATGGCCGGCCCTTGCAGGCGCGCAAGGGGCAGATGGTCATGCAGGTGACCGACGTCGCGGGAATCTACGTGCCACGCTTCTGCTACCACGAGAAGCTGTCAATCGCGGCCAACTGCCGCATGTGCCTTGTCGAGATCGAGAAATCGCCCAAGCCGATGCCGGCCTGCGCGACGCCGGTCTTCGAGGGCATGAAGGTCTTCACTCGCTCGCCGCGCGCGCTCGCCGCCCAGAAGGCGACGATGGAATTCCTGCTGATCAATCACCCGCTCGATTGCCCGATCTGCGACCAGGGCGGCGAATGCGAACTGCAGGACCTGGCACTCGGTTTCGGCAGTTCCTCATCGCGCTTTGACGAGCGCAAGCGCGTTGTCAAGGACAAGAACCTTGGCCCATTGATCTCGACCGACATGACCCGCTGCATTCACTGCACGCGCTGCGTGCGCTTCACGGCCGAAATTGCCGGCCTGCAGGAACTCGGCACATTGGGTCGCGGCGAGGACATGGAAATCGGGACCTGGATCGAGCGCGGCGTCGATCACGAGCTCTCCGGCAATGTGATCGACCTTTGCCCGGTCGGTGCCCTGAATTCAAAGCCTTTCCGGCATCGCGCCCGGTCCTGGGAGATGACCGAGCACGCGCTCGTGTCGCCGCATGACGCCGTGGGCACGAATCTCTATGGTCATGTGCTGCGCGGCCGCCTGATGCGCGTCGTGCCGCGGCACAACGACGCCATCAACGAGACCTGGATCGCCGATCGCGACCGGTTCTCATACGAAGGAATTTATTCCGCGGACCGGTTGCAGTCGCCGATGATGCGCGTCGAAGGCCGCTGGCGGGATGCGTCATGGGAACAGGCGCTGACCGTGACCGCCGATGCCTTGAAGGCCGCTGCAGATCGCGATGCCGGCAAGATCGGCTTCCTCGGTTCGCCGTCGGCCACGACCGAGGAATTATTCCTGCTCGGGCAGCTCGCGCGCGGCATGGGCTCGCACAATATCGACACGCGCCTGCGGCAGCAGGATTTCACGGATCAGGATCACGATCCCGCCTGGCCGGGGCTCGGGCTTGCATTGAGCGAGATCGAATCACTGACGGGCCTGCTGCTGGTCGGTTGTCACGTTCGCGAGCAGGCGCCGTTGCTGGCGCATCGCGTGCGCAAGGCCGCACTCCGCGGTGCCCAGGTCAGCCTGCTGGCGACGTCACCACAAGAACTGCATTTCCCGGTCGCCAGCCAGATTGTCGTCAAGCCGGCAGACCTGCTCGCCGAACTCGCGGGCATGCTCCGCGCCGCGATCGAGCGCAGCGGTGGCGCAGCAGCGCAGACGGTCGCTGCGCTCGCTGCATCCGGGGCGGCGTCCGACGCGCACCGCGCGGTCGTCGCATCGCTCGCCGCGGGTCGCAGTGCCATCGTGCTCGGTGGAATCGCGATGCGGCACACGAGATTCGCCGACCTGCGGGCGGCCGCGGCGGCCCTTGCGGCGCTCACCGGCGCGACTCTTGGCTACCTCCCGGATGGCGGCAATGCCGCGGGCGCCGCGCTCGCCGGTGCCTTGCCGCACCGACTGCCCGGCGGGCGGCGGGATTCGCAGGCCGGCATGAATGTGCGCCAGATGCTCGAATCGCCGCTGGCCACCTGCCTGCTGTTCGGCGGCATTGAGCCGGAGCACGATTTCGGAGCGGCCGATGCAGCGACACGCCTGGCATCCTGCAAGCAGGTCATCGCGGTCACGCCCTATGCAAGCATGTCGCTGATGCAGAGCGCGCAAATCCTGTTGCCGATGGGGACATTTGCGGAAACCTCCGGCAGCTATGTGAACGCGGAGGGGCGCTGGCAGGAGTTTCAGGGCTGTGCGCGCCCGGTCGGGGAGGCGCGGCCCGGCTGGAAGATCCTGCGCGTGCTGGGCAACCTGCTTGATCTCGACGGCTACGACTACGAAAGCTCGTCCGGGATCCAGGAAGAGCTGCGCCGCCTCATCGGCGATGTTGCGTACGACGGACGATTTGCCGGCAAGCGCGCGATCAGCGCAGCCCGTGGCGGGACCACGAGCGAGCTGCCGCTCTACCAGGTTGACGCGATAGTCCGCCGCGCATCGCCATTGCAGATGACCCGGGCCGCGCAGGCCGTGGGGGCAGGCTGAGCAGCATGCAGAAGCTCATCGCAGCGTGGAATTCGATACCGCCGGATCTGCAGTCGCTGATCATCGTCACGGTGCAGATTGTCGCGGTGATGCTGACGGTGATCATCGCCGTGGCATTGCTGACGCTGGCCGAACGCAAGGTGATCGGCTACATGCAGCTGCGCCTCGGCCCGAATCGCGTCACATTCCTCGGCCTGCGGCTGCTGCGCGGCTGGGCGCAGCCGTTCGCCGACGTCGTCAAGCTGCTGCTCAAGGAAATCATCATTCCCTCGGCTTCCTCGCGCCTGCTGTTCCTGCTGGCGCCACTGCTGGTGCTGGTCCCGGCGCTCGCCGCATGGGCCGTCGTGCCGTTCGCGCCGGAATTCGTGCTGGCCGACGTCAATGCCGGGCTGCTCTATGTGCTGGCGCTGACCTCGCTCGGCGTCTATGGAATCATCCTCGCGGGCTGGGCCAGCAACTCCAAGTATGCGTTTCTGGGCGCCATGCGCTCGGCTGCGCAAATGGTGGCCTATGAGATCGCGATGGGCTTCGCGCTGGTCGGCGTGCTGATGGCGGCCGGCAGCCTCAATCTCGGTGACATCGTTCGCGCCCAGCAGGGTGGCGTCTTGAGCTGGAACTGGTTCTGGCTGTTTCCGCTGTTGATCGTCTATTTCGTCTCGGGCCTCGCCGAGACCAACCGCGCGCCGTTCGACGTGGCCGAGGGCGAGTCAGAAATCGTTGCGGGCTTCCATGTCGAATATTCCGGCGCCACATTCGCCACGCTGTTCGCGCTTCCCGAATACGCGAACATGATCCTGGTCTCCGCGCTGTGCTCGGTGTTCTTCTTCGGCGGCTGGCTGTCCCCGTTGCAGGGCTACGCTCCGGAGGGGGCGTTCGTCGCGCAGCCCGGCTTCTTCTGGCTGTTCCTGAAGATCTGCTTCTTCCTGTTCGTGTTCCTGTGGGTCCGCGCAACCTTTCCGCGCTACCGCTACGACCAGATCATGAGGCTTGGATGGAAGGCGCTGATCCCGGTGACACTGGTCTGGATCGGGGTCGAATCGGTGCTGGCCTGGCTGCATGTCGGGCCATGGGCGGACTGAGGCCATCATGAATCGCATTCGCTCAATCCTGCGCACCCTGTTCCTGACCGAATTGCTGGTCGGGCTATCGGTGACGCTGCGCAACCTGTTCCGGCGCAAGATCACGCTGAACTACCCCGAGGAAAAGACGCCGCAGTCATCGCGCTTCCGCGGCCTGCATGCGCTGCGGCGCTACCCGAACGGGCAGGAGCGCTGCATTGCCTGCAAGCTGTGCGAGGCGGTCTGCCCGGCACTCGCGATCACGATCGAATCCGATGTCGCCGCGGACGGCACGCGGCGGACGACCCGCTACGACATCGACCTGTTCAAGTGCATCTACTGCGGATTCTGCGAGGAGGCCTGCCCGGTCGACGCGATTGTCGAGACGCGGATCCACGAGTACCACATGGAGAACCGCGGCGAGAACATCATGACCAAGGACAAGCTGCTCGCGATCGGAGATCTTTACGAGGCAACGATCGCGGCGGACAAGGCTGCGGACTCGCGCTACCGGTGAACTGAGATGCTGGTGACGATTCTCTTCTATGCGTTCTCGGCGGTCCTGATCGGCGCCGCGCTCGGCGTGATCGTGTCGCGCAACCCGGTGCATTCGGTGCTGTTCCTGGTGCTCTGCTTCTTCAACGCGGCGGTGCTCTGGCTGCTGATCGAAGCGGAATTCCTGGCGTTGGTGCTGGTACTCGTGTACGTGGGCGCGGTGATGGTGCTGTTCCTGTTCGTGGTGATGATGCTGGACGTCAACATCGAGAAACTTCGCGAGGGATTTGCGAGTCACGCGCCGCTAGGATTGCTGATCGCGCTGATCGTGATTGTCGAACTCTATTATGTGTTGTGGGTCCGGCGCCTGGGCATCGATGTGACCGGCGGCACGGCGCCGCTGCCGGAGCACTACAGCAACACGGCCGAAATCGGCGCGGTGCTCTACACGCAATACGCGTATCCATTCCAGCTCGCCGCAGTCATCCTGCTGATTGCGATCATCGCCGCGATAGCGCTGACCCTGCGCCACCGCCCAGGCCTGAAGCTCCAGGATATACAGCGGCAGGTTTCGGCCCGTCCGGGCGATCGGGTCCGGATCGTGAAGATGAAGACGGAGCGTGAACCGTGATTACGCTTGCCCATTACCTGATGCTGGCGGGAATCCTTTTTTCGATCGCGGTCGCAGGCATATTCCTGAATCGCAAGAATGTCATCCTGCTGCTCATGTGCATCGAGCTGATGTTGCTCGCCGTGAATTTCAATTTCATCGCGTTCTCGCGTTTTGGCGGGCTGCTTGACGGGCAGATCTTCGTGTTCTTCATCCTGACGGTGGCGGCTGCGGAGGCTGCCATCGGACTCGCCATTCTGGTCGTGCTGTTCCGGCAGCGGCAGAGCATCAACGTCGAGGAACTCGACGTCATGAAGGGATGACGATGTCCATGTATGAGCTTTGTCTGCTGATCGTTCTTGCGCCGCTGGCCGCCGCGGTCGTCACCGGCCTCGGTTGCCGGTACATCAGTCGTCCGGCTGCCCATTCGCTTTGCATCGCCGGTGTCGCGGTTTCGTTTGCGGCTTCCGCCTGGATCCTGAAGCAGATGGTGGACGGTGCGCCGGTCCTCAATCAGGCCGTCTATACCTGGGCGGTCAGCGACGGAATCCGCATGGAAATCGGCTTCCTCATCGACCGATTGACCGCGCTGATGATGACGGTGGTGACCTTCGTATCGCTGGCCGTGCACGTCTACACGATTGGCTACATGAAGGACGACCCGGGTTACCAGCGGTTCTTTGCATACATCTCGCTGTTCACTTTCTCGATGCTGATGCTGGTGATGGCGAACAACTTCGTGCAGTTGTTCTTCGGCTGGGAAGCGGTGGGCCTGGTGTCGTATCTGTTGATCGGATTCTGGTACAAGCGGCCGAGCGCGATATTCGCCAGCCTGAAGGCATTCATCGTCAATCGCATTGGCGACTTCGGCTTCATCATGGGCATTGCCGCGATCGTCTACTACACCGGCAGCCTGGACTACCGGGAAGTATTCGAGCGCGCACCGGGAATGCTCGGCCTGGAGATCTTTCTGACGCCGGGCGAGTCCTCCAAGCCGATCACGGTGATCTGCGTTTCGCTGTTTATCGGCGCGATGGGCAAGTCCGCACAGCTCCCGCTGCACGTCTGGCTGCCGGACTCCATGGAAGGCCCAACCCCGATTTCGGCGCTGATCCACGCAGCGACCATGGTGACGGCCGGAATCTTCATGGTGGCGCGCATGTCGCCGTTGTTCGCGCTCTCCCGGGACGCAATGCACTTCGTCATGGCAATCGGCGCGACGACGGCGCTGTTCATGGGGCTCCTGGGCCTCGTCAGCAACGACATCAAGCGGGTGATCGCCTATTCGACCTTGTCGCAGTTGGGCTATATGACTGCGGCGCTTGGCTCGGGCGGCTTTGCTGCCGGTATCTTCCATCTGATGACGCACGCCTTCTTCAAGGCGCTGCTGTTCCTGGCGGCAGGTTCCGTGATCATCGCAATGCATCATGAGCAGGACATGCGCCGCATGGGTGGCCTGCGCCGCTACATGCCGATCACCTACTGGACCTGCATGATCGGAGCGCTGGCACTGGTCGGGATCCCCGGGATGTCGGGTTTCTTTTCGAAGGACCTGATCATTGAAAGCGTCAGGTATTCGACCATCTCTGGCCACCATTACGCCTACTGGATGGTGCTGGTCGGCGTGTTCGTGACGGCGCTTTACACTTTCCGCCTGATGTTCATGACATTCCACGGCCGCGAGCGCATGGACGAGCACACGCGCGAGCACCTGCATGAGAGCCCGTGGGTCGTGACGCTGCCGCTCATTGCGCTTGCGATACCCTCGATCTTCATCGGCTGGCTGACGGTCGAGCCCGTCGTCTTCGGGGACTTCTTCGCCGGGTCGATTGTGCATCCAGTCAATGGACCACTGGCCCGTTACAGCGTGCATTTTCACGGGGCAGGCGAGTTCCTCATCGACGCATTCAGGGAGCCGGCCGTGTATTTCGCGTTCGCGGGCATCGCTGCGGCGTGGTTCTTGTACCTGAAGCGCCCGGACCTGCCCGAAGTGATCAGCAAGCGATATGCGCGGCTGTACCGGCTGCTCGTCAACAAGTATTACTTCGACTGGTTCAATGAAAACGTCGTGGCCGTCGGGGTACGGAGTTTCGGCACCGGTCTCTGGAAGCGCGGTGACGAGGTGGCGATCGACGGCGTGCTGGTGAATGGCACGGCGCGTGCGATCGGTGCGATCGCCTCGGTGGTCCGGCAGGTGCAGACCGGATACCTGTATCACTATGCGTTTGCAATGATCATCGGCCTGTCACTGCTCATCGGCTGGCTGTTACTTAAATGATGAGCATGGCTGCGACAGGCCACCTGCTGAGCTGGCTGACCTGGCTGCCGATCGGGGCCGGAGCCATCGTGCTGGTGCTCGGCGAGCGCCGCATCACCATCGCCCGCTGGGTCGCGCTGCTGGCCTCGGTCGCGACACTCGCGCTCTGCGTGCCGCTCTGGCAGCAGTTCGACCGGACGACGCCCGCGCTGCAGTTCGTCGAAAACATGTCCTGGATCGGGGCGCTGAACGCCTGGTACCACCTGGGAGTCGACGGCATCGCGCTGCCATTGATTGTGTTGACGGCGTTCATGACACCGCTGGTTGTGATCGCGGCATGGACCACGATCGAGCGCCGTATCGCGCAGTATTTCTCCGCCTTCCTGATCATGGAAGGACTGATGATCGGCGTGTTTGCTGCGGCCGATGCGCTGCTGTTCTATGTGTTCTGGGAGGCGATGCTGATACCGATGTTCCTGATCATCGGCATCTGGGGCGGTACGCGGCGGGTCTACGCGACCATCAAGTTCTTCCTGTACACATTCCTCGGCTCCGTGCTGATGCTGGTCGCCTTGATTTACCTGTATCTCCAGAGCGGCAGCTACGAGATCGCGGTGTTCCAGCGCCTGCCGCTTGGCATGACCGAACAACTGCTGATCTTCCTGGCGTTCTTTGCCGCATTCTCGGTGAAGATCCCGATGTGGCCGGTGCACACCTGGCTGCCCGATGCCCACGTCGAGGCCCCGACGGGCGGTTCCGTGATACTGGCCGCGATCATGCTGAAGATGGGTGGCTACGGCTTCCTGCGCTTCAGCCTGCCAATCACGCCGGACGCGAGTCGTGAACTCGACTGGCTGTTGATCACGCTGTCGTTGATCGCGATTGCCTACATCGGATTCGTCGCGCTGGTGCAGCGCGACATGAAGAAGCTGATTGCCTATTCGTCCATTGCCCACATGGGTTTCGTCACGCTCGGGTCATTCATCGCCTACGCCATCCTGGCGCGAACCGGATCCGTCTCCGGCGCGGCGATGGGCCTGGACGGCGCAATGGTACAGATGGTTTCGCACGGCCTGGTGTCCGGCGCACTGTTCCTGTGTGTCGGCGTCCTGTACGACCGCCTGCACACGCGCGAAATCAGCGCCTACGGCGGCGTAGTCAACACGATGCCGGTGTTCGCCTTCTTTGCCGTGCTGTTTGCGATGGCCAACGCGGGCCTTCCCGGCACTTCCGGCTTCGTCGGGGAGTTCCTCGTGATCATCGCGAGCTTCAAGGCGAATTTCTGGTTCGCGTTCGTTGCCGCGTTGACACTGATTCTTGGCGCCTCCTACACGCTGTGGCTGGTCAAGCGGGTGATCTGGGGCGACGTCGGCAGCGACGGCGTGGCTTCGCTGAAAGATCTGAATGTGCGCGAGTTCCTGGTGCTGGCGGTGCTGGCTGCGGCAGTGCTGCTGATCGGAGTCTGGCCGGCGCCGCTTCTGGATGTCATGCGGCCGACACTCGAGTGGCTGGTTCAGCAGATGTTGGTCAGCAAACTTTGAGGCCCGGGCAATGAATGGCATGGCGACAGTAATGACGACGGCCGATCTCACGCCCGCCCTGGCGGAGATCTTCGTTGTCGCGGCCGCCTGCGTGATCCTGTTGGTGGACGTCTTCCTGCCCGAGCGGCTGCGCAGCTGGACATTCTTTCTGTCAATTGCGACGCTCGCCGGGGCGGCCTGGGTGACCTCGATGATCGCGGTGCCCGAGCGCTCTGTCGCGCTGTATGGGCATTTCGTCGCCGATCCCATGGGAACGGTGCTGAAACTGTTCACCTACGGCGCTGCGGCGGTCGCTTTCCTGTATTCGCGCGACTACATGGCCAGGCGCGGCCTGTTGCAGGGCGAGTACTTCGTGCTGGCGCTGTTTGCCGTGCTTGGCATTCAGGTCATCATTTCAGCGGGCAGCCTGCTGTCGCTCTATCTGGGCATCGAGATCATGTCCTTGTCGCTCTATGCGATGGTCGCATTCGATCGTGACAACGGCGTCGCAGCGGAAGTCGCGATGAAGTACTTCGTGCTGGGCGCGATTGCGTCCGGCACGCTGCTGTACGGCATCTCGATACTCTACGGACTGACCGGGACCATCGAGCTCGATGGGCTGGCTCGTGCGGTGCAGGGCGCGGATGCATCCAGCATCGGCCTGCTGCTCGGACTTGCATTCATCGTGGTCGGGGTCGCCTTCAAGTTCGGCGCCGTGCCTTTCCACATGTGGTTGCCGGACGTTTATCATGGGTCGCCGACCGCGGTCACGCTGTTTATCGGTTCGGCGCCGAAGATTGCATCATTTGCGCTCGCCATGCGCATTCTTGCCGAGGGCCTGGGCGGCGCTGTGGATGCGTGGCAGGACATGCTGGTCGTGCTCGCGGTGCTCTCGATGACGATCGGCAACGTGGTTGCCATCGCCCAGACCAATATCAAGCGGATGCTCGCGTACTCGACGATCTCGCATGTCGGGTTCATCCTGCTCGGCATCCTCGCGGGTAACGCCGTCGGCTACCGCGCCGCGATGTTCTACACGCTGACCTACGTGATCCTGGCGACCGGGGCCTTCGGTGTCGTGCTGCTGATGTCGCGCAAGGGTTTCGAGGCCGAGCTGCTCGATGATTACAAGGGACTGAACCAGAAGAGTCCCTGGTTCGCGTTCGTCATGCTTCTCTTCATGTTCGGCATGGCAGGCGTTCCGCCAACGGTCGGGTTCTGGGCCAAGGTGCAGGTCATTTCTGCCGTCCTTGACATCGGCATGACCTGGCTCGCCGCAATCGCCGTGCTGCTTTCGGTGATCGGCGCTTACTACTACCTGCGAATCGTCAAATTGATGTATTTCGACGATCCATCGGGGCGCGAAGCGCTGGCGGCAGGCGGGGCGTTCCGGTTCGTATTGAGCCTCAATGGCCTGGCGGTCCTCGCATTGGGCTTGTTCCCGGGCCTGCTGCTCGCGCTCTGCGCGCATGTGCTGCCTTAGACGTTTGTAAACTGCGAGACGCGCCTCTATAATGCGCGCCCCTGTTGCGGGGTGGAGCAGTCTGGCAGCTCGTCGGGCTCATAACCCGAAGGTCGCAGGTTCAAATCCTGCCCCCGCTACCACTTTCAAGGATCCCGGCCCCGCGCCGGGGTTTCTGTTACTGCATCCTGGTCGTGCTGTCGAATCTTAGACCTGGCGGCTTCACAGCCTGAGCATATCGCGCGTGGCTCGGCCGGCCGCGCTTTCCCCATCCTGGGCGGCAGCGATCAGAACCCGAAAACCTCCTTCGGC
>DAITAA010000025.1:40027-41113 GCA_036824505.1 Steroidobacteraceae bacterium | reverse complement strand
GCGCTCACCGTGATTCCATGGGGTTTTGGAAAGTGGCTGGGCGACCGGGGCAAGCTTGTCGAGAGAACGCTCGAACTGCTTGGGACCCAGGCGTTGTTCGTGGGTGACAATGGGAACCGACTGGGCCTGCTCGGACAGCCGGCGATGATCCGGGCGTTCGAGCAGCGAGGCTTCCGTGTGCTGCCGGGCACCGATCCATTTCCTTTTGCACATAATCACCGGCGGGTCGGCGGTCTTGGCTTCTTCGCAGAGTTGAATCCCGCGGAGTCGGCGCCCTGGCGTGACTTGCGCGCATGGCTTTTCCAACGAACCGCGTCGCCGCAACCTTACGGAAGCGCGAGCGGCCCGATCCCGTTCGTCTTCAACCAGATCGGCATTCAGGTCTACTACAGGTTCATCAACAAAAGGTCGGCATGAGGGTCCGCCGCCCGCTCGAGATCACGGCCTGATGTGCGGCATCGCCGGCATCGTCGCTCTGCAGGGCGCCGCGCCGTCGCGCGCCGATGTGGTGCGCATGTGCGACACAATCACCTACCGGGGCCCGGACGATGCGGGCTATCTGGTCGAAGGGCCGGTCGCGCTCGGCATGCGCCGGCTGTCGATTATCGACCTGGCCGGCGGCCACCAGCCGATCTTCAACGAGGATGGCACGGTCGGCGTCGTCTATAACGGCGAGATCTACAACTACCGAGAACTGCGAGACTGGCTCCAGTCAGAGGGGCACCGTTTTCGCACCGCCTCCGATACCGAAGTGATCGTGCACCTGTGGGAGCAGGTCGGCATCGATTTTCCCAAACACCTGAACGGCATGTTTGCGATCGCACTGTACGACCGCACGCGCCAGCGGGTGGTATTGGCTCGCGATCATGTCGGGATCAAGCCGCTTTACTATTCACTTGGCCCCGATGCGCTCGTGTTCGGTTCCGAGGTCAAGGCCTTGCTTGAGTCGGGCCGCGTCCCGCGGCGCCTGCAGCTGGATGGACTTGCGCAGTTCCTGTCCTGGGAATACGTGCCCGGTGCAGGCACGCTGCTGCAGGACATCCACCGCCTGGAACCGGCGCGGTCCCTGGAACTCGACCTCGCCAC
>DAITAA010000025.1:37528-39927 GCA_036824505.1 Steroidobacteraceae bacterium | reverse complement strand
CAGTGGTCGAAGCGCGTCGCCGATCATCTGGGCGTGCGCCATCACGTCGAGATCATCCGTCCGCAGGTGCTGGATTTGTTCGAGCACCTGATGCATTTCATGGACGATCCGATCGGAGACTTCTCCATCTTCCCGACTTACCTTGTTTCGAAACTCGCCAGCCGGCACGTCAAGGTCGTGCTCTCCGGCGACGGTGGCGATGAACTGTTTGGCGGCTACGAGACCTTCCTGGCGGAGGAGAAGTTTCGTATCTGGCAGAGACTGCCGGGCTGGTTGCGTCATGGCGTCGTCGAGCCCGTGATTGACGCTCTGCCGCCTACGGCTGCCAAGAAGGGCCTGGTGAACAAAGCCAAGCGCTTCGTCGAAGGTGCGCGTCTTGATTCATCCTGGGGCCACGCGCGCTGGCGCGTGTTCTGCGACGAAGTCGTCCGCTCGCGTCTGCTCACGGAAGAGGCGCGACGCGCGGTCACGATGCCTGTCGGCGCGCACATCCTTGCGCTTCAGGGAGAAGCCCGGGACCGCGACGACAGGGATCGCGCCCTGTACGTCGATTTCGCGAGCTACCTGGTCGATAACTGTCTGACCAAGGTTGACCGCATGTCGATGGCCTGCTCGATCGAGGCGCGCGTGCCGTTGCTCGACCGCGAGGTCGTGGAACTGGCCTTCCGCCTGCCCTCGAAACTCAAGTACGACGGCAAGCACACCAAGATTCTGCTCAAGCGAATCGCCGCACGGCACGTGCCGCGGGAATGCGTCTACAGACCGAAGGAGGGCTTCAGCATTCCGATCAAGAACTGGCTCAAGGACGAGTTCCGCGGGCTCGTGGAGCGTTACCTTGCACCGGAGCGGCTGAGCCAGGAAGGGCTGTTCGAGCCGGCCGTGGTTGAAAGGATGTGGCAGGAACACCTGGCGAACCGCGCCAATCACAGTCACCTGCTGTGGTCGCTGCTGGTGTTCGAGCAGTGGCGGGATCGGTGGAGGGTCACGACGTGATATCGCGGGATATCGCGGCGGCGGCGCGGCGTGAATTCGACCTGGTCATCATCGGCGGCGGCATCTATGGAGTCTCGCTGCTGCGGGAAGCGGCGCGATGCGGCCTGTCAGCGTGCCTGTGTGAGGCGGGCGACTTCGGCGGCGGTACGAGCTGGAATTCGTTGCGCATCGTCCATGGCGGCCTGCGCTACCTGCAGACCATGGACCTGCGGCGTTTCTTCCAGTCGGTGGCCGCCCGGCGCCGCTGGGCGCTGCAGTTCCCGACGCTGGTTCGCCCGCTCGATTGCCTGATGCCGCTCTACGGCCAGGGCCTGAAGCGCGCCTCGGTGATGCGAATCGCCTTGTTCATGAACGATTTGCTGAGCAGTCGTCGCAACGACCGTGTCGCTGCGGACGTACGCCTGCCCGGAGGCCGTGTACTCGATGCGGTGGCTGCACGAAGCCGGTTCCCGCAGGTGCGCGGAGCAGGACTCGAGGGCGCGGCCCGCTGGAGCGACTATTTCATGATCAGCTCCGAGCGCATCCTGATGGAGTTGCTGCGCGATGCCTGTCGCGTTGGTGCGGTGGCGCTCAATTACGCGCCGGTGCTGGAAATCGTGACCGACGGCGCCGCTGCGCGCGGCATCCGCCTTCGTGACCGGATTTCGGGCTCAGAGCACTCAATTGCGGCCCGTGCAGTGGTCAACTGTGCGGGTCCGCAGCTTCGGCACTTCGCCCGCGGCAGGGGCGGGGATGCGGAACGGATATTCCGGCCTTCGCTGGCTTTCAACGTGCTGCTCGACCTTGCCTTGCCGACAGAGGCTGCGCTGGCGGTGGCGCCGCCGCAGGCCGGTGCGGCGGTCCTGTTTGTAATACCGCAGAGTGGAACTCTGCTGGTGGGCACCAGGCACCTGCCGCGCCCCGCGGATACGACCGAGGCTGTCGCAACGGAAGCCGAAATCCTGGAAGTCCTGGCCGAGCTGAACCAGGCCATCCCGGGGCTCAATGCCGGTTTGGGAAATGTGCGGCGGGTATTCGCAGGCTTGCTGCCAGCCACCGTCGCGGGCGGCAATACGCTCGTGAAGCGCGAGGTATTGCAGGACCACGGCAAGGCAGGAGGCGTGAAGCGGCTCTACAGCGTCTCCGGTGTAAAGTTCACGACAGCGCAGAACGTCGCTCGCCAGGCACTGGCAATGATGGGAATGAAGAGTGTGGATGCGGACGACGCGTTGCAGCTTCCGTTGTCGTCGGCTACCGAATTGCTGATCTGTGCCAGGAAGTTTCTCGAGGCGGATTCCGGGGTTGCCCAAAGTGCACTGCGCCGCGTTATCGAGGAAGAAGCCGTTCGTTGCCAGGACGACCTGATCCTGCGGCGCACGAACTGGGCTACGACTGAGGCGGATCTCGGCCTCGTCCGCGCGCGAATG
>DAITAA010000025.1:0-37428 GCA_036824505.1 Steroidobacteraceae bacterium | reverse complement strand
ACGAGTACGGAATCCAGGTACTTGTTAAACGGGCGAAGGAGCGCGAATCCAAAGTTGTGATACAGATATATCGTGTAGCTGTAACCGCCGAGCCAGACCAGGGGTCGAAAGACGAAATCGAGTGACAGCAGGCAGATTGGCCCAAGGGTACCGGCGAGCACAAAGTGCGGCCAGGGATCAAACGTTTCTCCGGCGAGTTTCCAGTACACATGAACGGACATGGCCGCAACAAACCCGACCCATGCACAACGGACAACGGCCGGTCTCTTCCAGAGGAAGCTGAATCGGTTGATTCCCACGCCGGCCAGAAAGAACACCAGGATGTCTGGAACCTTATTCAGACTCCAGAAATTCCCGCCCTTAAATAAATACGGCAAGATAGCCGCCATCGCTACCCAGAATAACCATTGCCTGACAGAACGCATCCAGCCAGCGTTGTCAATGACTGCAATGACGCCGAAGATCACCAGCAATGAATGAAGAAACCAAAGATGTCCATACCGGTAGAACCAGAGCAACCAGAACTCATGGGGTAGCACCGGTCGTGAATTTGCTCCCGCCAGCATCGGGTATTGACCGTTGATAGCCAGCTGAAAGAAGTAGGTGGCCGACGCGACGAAGACAAGAGGTAGCAGGATTCGACGTATCTTGCCCTGCAGGAAGGCAAGGCGTGTCGCCACACCAAAAGGCTTGAGCGCGTAGACCCAGCCCGACATCAATGTAAACAAGGGCATACGCAACGCCTGCAGAAGCCCATCCTGGTCTCCGGCCAATTCACCGATGATCGACTTCGGGAGTCCGGCCAAAAGAAGCGCGTCGCCCAATCCGATCGTGGCGTGGTGTGCGACGACTGCCAGGATTGCGAGCCCGCGCAGGGTCTCGATCCGTAAATCGCCGGATTTCGGCTTCGCCGAACTGGCAAGGAGTGTCATTTCACCGCCATAGTCGTCGAGGGGCCGGCCGAAGCGCCAGTGCGCATCCCGAATGTGTGACATATTCACCGATTGTTGGACAATAGATAGCGTGATGCCGTTAAGATTAGCGGGAGCACGCGGGGGCGCGGGCATGGCTCAAATATTCACGAACTGGTTCCTGCGCAGGAAGATCAACGTACAAGTACGCCTGTCGGGCAAACCGATGGAGCATCGCCGCGTCGTCAATCCCTACCACGCCGTCGGCATAGCACCGGGGGCGGTCTCCTGCAAGGCGGTGGCCGAGCACAAGGGCCGTCGATACCTGTCGGCAGAGGCGCCGAAGCTTCCGCTGCCCGCCTGTGATGCCAAGTCATGCACGTGTCGGTTTGTCCACTTCGAAGACCGGCGCGACGGCGATGACCGGCGCCATCACACGATGGATGCGCGCGGTTATCTGGCGCGTGAACGGCGGCGGGGTCGCGGCAGCCGCGCCACCGACTAGCGCAGATCGCGCGTGCCGCCCGGCACCGGGCTGCTGCCACAGCTGCTAACGGGTCTTGAACTCCTCGGACTGCAGCCCGTAGCGCGCAAGCAGCTTGTAGAAATCCGTGCGGTTTCTGCCCGCCAGCTTGGCCGCCTGCGTGACATTTCCCCTGGTGATCTGCAGCAGTTGCACCAGGTAATTGCGCATGAACTCGTCGCGGGCCTCGTCAAATGTCGAGACCGGCGGCGCCGTGCCGGTGCCGAGCGCCCGCTGTACAAGTTCCAGGCTGATGACCGGGCCGGTCGCGAGCGAGGCCGCATGCTGCAGCAGCGTGGCGAGTTGCCGGACATTGCCAGGCCATTCACTGACCATCAGCAACTCGATGGCTTCCGGTGCGAGCAAGTGACGTTCGCCGGACTGGCGCGCCAGCTCATCGAGGAAATGCGCGGCCAGCAGGGGGACGTCGTCACGCCGTTGCGAAAGCGGTGGCAGGTCGATGCGACTGACGCTGAGCCGATAGTACAAGTCCTCGCGAAACCGGCCGCGGCTGATCAGCTCGGACAGGTTCCTGGCCGTGCCGGAGATTACCCGGGTCTGCTCGTGGTCCAGCAGGCCGTTCAGGGTGATCTGCTGATCGAGGGGCAGGTCCGCGACCTCATCCAGGTACAACGTTCCGGCGGGCGCCTCGGGCGGCGGCGGCGGGTCGTCGGATTTGCGCCGCCCCTGCAGGGCCGCCTGCAAGGTTTCGTTCGTCGCGATTGCACAGGACAGGGTCGAGAATCGCGCGCCACGCCGGCTGCTGGCCTGGTGAATCGCTGCCGCCAGCTGTGCCTTTCCGGTTCCCGGCTGGCCGACGATCAGCACGGGTGCGTCGGAGCCGGCCGCCATCAGCGCCTGCGACAGCCGGTCCTCCATGACCGGGTTGCGCGTGATGATGCCGGCCCGCCAATCCTCGTTGACGCTCGCGAAGCCTGACACCCTCAGCGCGTTTTCAATCTGCTCGAGCAACTGGTCCTTCTCGACGGGTTTGGTCAGGAAAGCAAAGGCGCCGCTCTTGGTCGCCGTCACGGCGTCCGGGATCGTGCCGTGCGCCGTCAGCAGGATCACGGGCAGTGCCGGGTAGCGGCCCTGCAGCTCTTTCAGGAGGGCAATGCCGTCCTTGTCTTTCATGCGCAGGTCGGTCACCAGAACGTCCGGATGGAAGCGGGGCACCGACGTCAGGGCCTGGGGAGCGCTTTCGCAGGCTGCTACCTCAAAGCCCTCGGAGCGTAGCCGGATGGTGAGCAGGCGCAGTAACCCCGGATCATCGTCCACCAGGACGACGCGCGGACGACGACCCAGCTGAGTCTTCATGGTTTGCGCTCGACCGCACCGCCTTCCATTGCGGCAATTGCTTCGAGCTTGGCCTGCGCCTCCTCGAGGTCGTGTCGCAGGCGATCCTTTTCGGCGGATTCCTGCTGCAGGCGCCGGCTCAGGCTGGCGATGCGGTCGCGGTCCGTTGTGCTTGCTGCGTTACGCAAGGCTGCGTTCTCCTGGGAAAGTGCCAGACGCGCATCGAGTTCGCGCACCATCAGTTCTGCCAGCGCCCGTTCGGATGGCAGCAGCGTCTCCGGCGTCGAGAGCGCCTCGCCAAGCAGCGATCTCGCGCCCTCGGCGTCGGTGGCCGCATGCCCGGGTACTGCCAGTACGAATGCGTAGCGCAGCCGGTGCTGGGTGGACGGGTCGGCAAGATAGGCGGCCCGCGTGACCTGCAGGATCTCAGCTTGTTCGGCGGCACCGCCACGACCGAGCCGCTCCAGGGTCGCGAGATAGCCAGCGACGATCTGGCCATCGTCGGTGACCGGCGCCGAAGGCGTTTCCTTGCGGCGCTTGAGGCCCGTCCAGTCGTCGACCGCACTGCATCCGGTCGCAAGTGCCGCGGCCACCAGAAAGGCCGTCAGACGCTCATGCCGCATGCGCCGCACCTTTCGAGGCCAGGGTCGGCAGCCGAATCCGCAGGTGAGCGCCCGGGAATTCGCCGTCGACAATCTGGACCGTGCCGCCGTGGGCGTGGACGAATTCGCGCACCACCGAGAGCCCGATTCCGGTTCCTTTCAGCGGGCCGCCCTGCGGCGTCGGACCCGAGTAGAAGGGCTGGAAGACCTTTTCGCGTTCCTCGGGCGGGATGCCGGGGCCGCTGTCGGCCAGGTCGATGATCGTCGTCGAACCATCCGAGTAAGCGTGCAGGTGGATGGTTCCCCCACGGGGCGTGAACTTGAGCGCATTCGACAGCAGGTTGTCGAGCACCAGCTTGAGCTTCGCGCGGTCGCCCACCAGGTTCACATCCACGACCTGCAGGTCGAGTGTCAGGTCCCGCGCGGCCAGCGACAGCCTCTGGCTGTCGACGACGGTTCCGACCAGCGAGCTGAGACGGAACTGGGAACGTTCAACCGTGCTCGATTGCGATTGCCAGGCGCTGTACGACAGCAGATTCTCGATCAGGCGCTGCAGGCGCAGCGCGTTGTCCCTGAGAATCGAGGCCACTTCCCGCTGGTTTTCGTCGAGCGGCCCGACCGCGCCATCCAACAGCAAGTCGGTTCCCTCGCGGATGTTCGCAAGCGGCGTCTTCAGTTCGTGCGACATGTGGCGCAGGAAGCGATTGCGCTCCACGGCAATCTCGAGAAGTCGCGTACGCAGCCATTCAAGCTGCCGGCCAAGCGCCGCCAGGTCGGCGGGGCCGCTGATCGCAATGGAGCGCGAGAATGCGCCGCGGCCGAGATCGCTGATGGCGCGATCGATCGCGCGCAATGGCCGCAATACGAAGAACGCGAAGACGGCGGCCAGGGCGATGGAAGCCGGGACCAGCGCCATCACGGCCCACAGCAGCCACTGCTGGGTCGCCGCCGCCTGGCGTTCGGCATCCTGGAGCCGGGTATCAATACTTTCGCGCGTCTGGTCGGCCAGTTCATTGGCTTCGCCACCAAGCACGTCGAAGCGAGCAACCAGGGCGCTCCTCCGGTCCTCGGCCATGGCGCCATGGACCAGGGTTGACACGGTCTCGCCCGCGGCGCGCACGCGTGCGACTTGGGGCGGCGGACCCGAAACAGCCAGCAGTTCGAGCGTGCGCGCGAAGGCGCGGTGATTGGCGTCGAAAGCGGCAGCCAGACGCGGGTCATCCAGCACGCCATACAGGCTCGCCGAGCGCTCCATGGCGGCGATATTCTGGAACAGCACCTGGGTCTGTTGGGTCAGAGCGATGCTGTCCCGTACGAGGATATCGCTTGTGCGCGAAAGCTGGCGCAGCTGAATGGCGCCGTAAACAACGGCTGCAGTCAGTGGCAGCACGATCAGCAGCAGGGCTGCCGAGAGCAGCCCGCTCAGCGACCGTGGGCGAAGCATGGCCATCCGCGTATGGTACCGTCAGGTCATCGGCTGGCGCAGGAGCCTTTGCTCCCAGGCCAGCGCCGAACTCACGATGCCCTTGAGGTCTCGGTGCCGGGGCACCCAGGAGAGTACCTCTCGGATCCGGTCGGCCTTTGCAACGAGACAGGGCGGGTCGCCAGCCCGGCGCGGCGATTCCATGACCCGCAATTTCTTGCCGGAGACCCGCGCCACCTCATCGAGTACCTCTCGGACGCTGCAGCCATGGCCGTAGCCGCAGTTCAGCGTCGTTGAGGCGCCACCGCCGCGCAGGTAGTCGAGCGCCTGCAGGTGCGCGGCAGCCAGGTCCTCGACGTGGATGTAATCGCGCACGCAGGTGCCGTCGGGGGTGTCGTAGTCCGTGCCGAAGACCGACACCTGATCGAGCCGGCCCACGACGTGCTGACAGGCCACCTTGATCAGGTGAGTCGCTTCAGGTGTCGACTGGCCGATGCGGCCGCCGGGATCGGCGCCGGCCACGTTGAAATAGCGGAGTGCCACGTACCGGATCGGATGTGCGGCGGCCGTATCGCGCAACATCCATTCGCTCATCAGCTTGGACCAGCCATAAGGGTTGATCGGTTCGGTCGGAGTATCCTCGCTCGCGATGCCGCCTGCGGGGATCCCGTAGACGGCGGCTGTCGAGGAAAACACAAAATTCCGGACCCCCGCGGCGACGCAGCACTCGAGCATGGTCCGCGTGTTGGCGGTGTTGTTGCGATAGTACTTGAGCGGATTCACAACTGATTCCGGAACAATGATGTGCGCCGCGAAATGCATGACAGTGTCCACACTGTGCTCCGCGAGCACCCGCGCGACGAGCGCCTCGTCGCCAGTACTGCCGATCACCAGTTCGCCCTGCAGCACGGCCGACTTGAAGCCGCTCGACAGGTTGTCGAGCGTCACCACCCGGTCGCCGCGCGCGCCAAGCTGGCGCGCGACATGACTGCCGATATACCCGGCGCCGCCGGTAACCAGGATGGTGCTCATCTGTTCTCCGCGTTATGTTGGGAAGATGATAGCAATTGAAGGCAACGCAACGTTTGCGACCCTGTCACCAGATTTGATTGTGGACGCAGTCGAGGCGGCGGGATTTGCCGGCGACGGCCGCGTGCTGGCCCTCGGCAGCTACGAAAACCGCGTCTTCCAGGTGGGTGTCGAGGACGCTGAACCCGTCGTCATCAAGTTCTACCGGCCGGGCCGCTGGACGGATCAGGCCATCGCGGAAGAACATGCGTTCGCCCGCGAGCTCGCGGCCGCCGAAATTCCCGTCATCGCACCATTCGAACTGGCGGGCCGCGAGGCACTGGGCGACGGCCCGGTCCCGGTGTTCGGGGAGTTTCGCATTGCGATCTATCCCCGGCGCGGCGGGCAATGGCCAGAACTCGGCACGCCGGATGAGCGGCAGTGGATCGGGCGTTTTCTGGGTCGCATCCACATGGTCGGAGCGGCGCGAAGATTCGAGCATCGCGGACGATTCTCGGTGGAAGCCATGGGACGCCAGTCGGTCGCCTATCTGCTGGATGGCGATCGCATGGCCGATTACATTGCCCATCGCTACGAACTTGTAGCGGGCGAATTGCTGGATCTCGTGGAAGCGCGCTTCGAGGCGGCGGGTCCGCTGAGGCTGCTGCGCATTCACGGTGACTGCCATCGCAACAACGTGCTGTGGACTGCGGCCGGCCCCCATTTCGTGGATCTCGACGACTGCATGACGGGCCCCGCAGTCCAGGATCTCTGGATGCTGCTCGCGGGAGATGCGGCGGAGATGCGTGTCCAGCTTGCGGACATCCTCGAAGGATATTCGCAATTCGCGACCTTCGATCCGGTGGAAACGATGTTGATCGAGCCCTTGCGTGCGCTTCGCATGATTCATTACGCGGCCTGGCTTGCACGCCGCTGGCACGACCCGGCGTTTCCGCAGGCCTTTCCCTGGTTCGGCGAGGTGCGCTTTTGGGAGCGCCACGTCGCCGAACTGGAAGAGCAACTCATGACCCTGGAACAGTCCTGAATCCGGCCCCAAGCCCGGCACTGACTGCGCGGGCGGCTGCGGCGGGTCCCTGACAGCCCGTGTGACGCTCGATGTAGGCCGCGATCGGTTGTCCCGCCTACCACATGCCCCCCCGGCCTTTTTGGGCCGTGTGGCCGCTCTGCAGGCGGCTGATGGGCCCGCTGAAGGCGCCACGAACGACCCTGTTTATTTGACCGATAAAACAATAAGTTAAGTTCGGATTCGCCCGCAGTACCTGAAGTGATTTCCTGGGCCGGCGCCGGGCCTTCGAGAGAGTGCGGCGAACTGGTGTAAGATCGCGGCCCTTTTTCACCCCGATACGAATCCGTGATCCAGAATCTGCGCAACATCGCGATCATCGCGCACGTCGACCACGGCAAGACCACGCTGGTCGACAAGCTGCTGCGCCAGTCGGGCACGCTGGATGCGCGCAAGCCCGTGACCGAACGTGTGATGGACTCGAATGCGCTCGAGCGCGAGCGCGGCATCACGATCCTCGCGAAGAACACTGCGATCCGCTGGGGCGATTACCGGATCAACATCGTGGACACTCCAGGCCACGCTGACTTCGGTGGCGAGGTCGAGCGCGTGCTGTCGATGGTGGACTGTGTGCTGCTGCTCGTGGACGCGGTGGACGGTCCGATGCCGCAGACCCGCTTCGTCACGCAGAAAGCGTTCAAGCATGGGCTCGCGCCGATTGTCGTGATCAACAAGATCGATCGTCCCGAGGCGCGCCCGGAATGGGTGCTGAACCAGACTTTCGACCTGTTCGACCGGCTGGGCGCGAGCGAGAAGCAACTCGACTTCCCGGTCGTATACACCTCGGCGTTGCGCGGCGTAGCGGGACTCGATCCGGCGCACCTTGCCGCCGACATGACACCGCTCTTCGAAACGATCGTTTCACGCTGCCCGGCACCGGATGTGGACGTCAATGCGCCATTGCAGCTGCAGATCAGCCAGCTCGACTACTCGAGTTACGTGGGCGCGATCGGCATCGGCCGGATCCGGCGCGGCACCATCCGGCGCGGCATGTCCATTGCAGTCGTCGGTCGTGATGGCGCAGTTCGCAGCGAGCGCGTGGGCCAGGTGTTTGGCTTCCTCGGACTGGAGCGCATCGAAACCGAAGAAGCTCGCGCCGGCGACATCATCGCGTTCTCGGGTATCGAGGCGCCCAAGATCTCGGACACTATCTGCGATCCGGAAGCTCCGGAAGCGCTGCCGCCGCTCGTCGTGGACGAACCGACCATCAGCATGACCTTCGAGACCAATACCTCGCCCTTGTTCGGGCAGGAAGGAAAATTCGTCACCAGCCGGCAGTTGCGCGAACGGCTGCTGCGCGAGACGCTCGCCAATGTCGCATTGCGGGTCGAGGAGACCGACGATCCGGACCGGTTCGTCGTCTATGGACGCGGTGAGCTGCACCTCGGCATCCTGATCGAGAACATGCGCCGCGAAGGCTATGAACTCGCGGTTTCGCGCCCGCGCGTCGTCGTGAAAGAAGAGGGCGGCCAACGGCTCGAACCCTGGGAACTGCTGACCGTCGATATCGAGTCGACAGCTCAGGGTGCGGTCATGGAGGCGCTCGGTGCGCGCGGCGCAGAGCTCGTGGACATGATTCCCGATGGCAAGGGCCGGGTACGGCTCGATTACAGGATTCCCTCACGCGGCATGATTGGATTCCAGACTGATTTCCGCACCATGACGAGCGGCACCGGACTCATGTACCACGTGTTCGACCATTTCGGGCCTGTGGTGGACAGGGACCTTGCCGAGCGCAGTGCCGGCGTGATGATCTCCAACGGCCGCGGCCCGGTGCTGGCTTATGCGCTTTTCAACCTGCAGGAACGCGGCCGGCTGTTCGTCGGCCCTGGCGACCTCGTCTACGAGGGCCAGATCGTCGGTGAAACGAGCCGCGAAGGCGACATGGTCGTCAATCCGCTGAAGGGCAAGAAGCTCACCAACATCCGCACTCAGAGCAAGGACGAAAACGTCCTGCTGACGCCGCCCGTGCGCATGGGCCTGGAGCAGGCGATGGAGTACATTGTTGACGACGAACTAGTCGAAGTGACTCCGAAAAACATCCGGCTGCGCAAGCGTCACCTGAACGAAGGCCAGCGCAAGAGGGCCGAAAGAACCGGCTGACGAATGCTCCCGCGGTCGGCGCGGCGCGATATCGCATTGCTTGTCACAGATTGACCCCCGCGGATTCGGGAACGGCGTCACGTTCGCGGCGGACTCCTTCCCATAGCATCGGCTGCATTACGTCGCATTCAAAGAGTGCGGCGCAGTCCTGCGTGGGGTCATGGTGGCGAAGAGCGGTCCCGACAAGGTTGTGCGGCTGAAAGTGCCTGCCCCAATGGCAGCCGGGCCGCCTGCCGCTGCCCCGGCTCCCGTCCCCGAGCAGCAGCGAGATGCAGAAGAGCTTCACCCGTTGCTGGAGCGACAGCTGCTGGAGGCAGCGGATACGGCCGGCAAGTTGCGGCTGCGCGAGCTGCTTTCGATCATCACGCGCCAGTACGAAGTCTTCGAAGGCGAACGCAGCAGTCTCGAGACGGTCATGCGGCTCGCTTCGGACGAGGCGAGCGTCATCACGGAACGGCTCGAGCGTGAGAGCGTTGCCAAACTGCAGGCGATACTCGATCACGTCAAGGACGGCGTCATTTCCTGTGACTATCAGGGTCGCATCGAGAGCGTGAACCGCACCGCTGAGCGCTTCTTCGGGGTGCGGCAGCGGGACGTGCTTTCGCACACGCTGGATACTCTGTTGCCACAGATCTCGTCGGGTGGCGGCATCGGCCCGACACTCGACGCGCTGGCCGCGGCGCAGCAGAACACGCACTACGACCTCGCGGCGCGCGAAATGGTCGCGAGGCACCAGCGTGGCGACCTGATGCCGGCCGAAGTCCTGGTCAGCAAGATGCTGACCAAACATCACCCAAGCTACATCATCTGCGTGCGCGACACGGCCGAGCGATCACGGGCCGAGGATGCGCTGAAAGACAGCGAGGCGCGTTACCGGGTTCTGGTCGAGAATGCACCCGAGGCGGTCGTCGTGCTGGACGTGGAATCGGGCCACTTCGTGGACTGCAACGAGAACGCGGCCGAATTCTTCAGGATGACCCGCGAAAAGCTGCTGACAGTCGGGCCGGAGGCGGTGAGTCCGCCCGAGCAGGCCGATGGGACTCCGTCCTTCGGCGTGAGCCGCGGCTATGTCGAGGATGCGTTGTCCGGCGGCACGCCGGTGTTCGAATGGCTGCACCGGGATGCCGAAGGCAACATCACCCCTTGTGAGGTGCGCTTCGTGCGGCTGCCCAGTTCCAGGGGCAGCCTGATCCGCGCCAGCATCACCGACATCACGGAGCGCAAGCGCGCCGAGTTGATCGGGGCCGGGGAACGTCGTGCGTTCGAGAAGATTGCATCCAGCGAGCCATTGTCCGGCGCGCTGACCGCAATTACCGAGGTCGTCGAGCGCGTGCTGCCGGATGCCATCTGCTGCATCCGCTTGTATGACCCGGTCCGGAAAACCCTGGTCCACGCAGCGGGCCCCAGCTTGCCACGCCAGTACGTAGCGCTGATGGACAATGTCCCGGCGGAGATCCGCTTCGGATCCTGCGCCGCGGCGATTGCCCTGCAACGGCAAATCATCGTGCCGGACATCGCCAAGGACGCGTTGTGGGAGCATCGCCGCGCAGCAGCCATGCATGCGGGACTGCACGCCTGCTGGTCAACGCCGATCATGGCCGCCGATGGCAAGATCCTCGGGACTTTTGCGACCTACCTGAAACGCACGCGCATGCCTTCGCGGCGCGACCTCGAACTCGTCAGTCGCATGGCCCAGCTCGCGCGCATCGCGATCGAGCGGCGCCGGAGCGAAGACGCACTTCGCGAGAGTGAGCGCCGGTTTCGCGGGCTGTTCGACAATGTCGTCGAAGGCGTTTACCAGGTCACGCTGGACGGTTATCTGCTGTCGGCCAATCCCGCGCTGATCGAAATGCTGGGCTATGACTCGCTGGAAGATCTGCGCGCCATCGGCTCGACCGAGGCGCTGTACGTCATCCCCGGGACAAGAAACCGGCTGATCGACCGGCTGGTCACCGAAGGCGAGCTGGTCGAGGCCGAATACGACCTGAAGCGCAAGGATGGAACGATCATCACGATCACCGAGAATGCGCGGCTGAATCGGGATGAACGCAACCAGCCGATCGGTTTCGAGGGCACGGTAACCGATATTACCGAGCGCAAGCGCGCCGAGCATCGATTCTACGAACAGAAGGAGCGCGCCGAGGTCACGCTGCAGTCGATTGCCGATGCCGTGATCACCACCGATCGCGCGGGCACTATCGACTACGTCAATCCGGTCGCCGAGAAGCTGACGGGCTGGGCCTCCAGCGAGGCTTGCGGCCGCAATGTGACCGACATCGTGAAGCTGGTCACCGACGGCAGTCTGTCGCCGATCAAGGACCCGGTCAGCCACGCCCTCGTAACCGGCGAGCCGCTCGGACTTGCCGATCAAACGGTACTGGTGAGCCGGAGCGGCGCCGAAGTGCCGATCCAGGCAACCGTCGCGCCGATTCGCGATCGCAATGGCAAGACTGCTGGCGCGGTCATGGTATTCAGCGACGTCAGCCGTGAACGCCGCATGAAGCGTCTGCTGTCCTACCAGGCGGCACACGACACGCTGACCGGGCTGATCAACCGGCGCGAATTCGAGAGCCGGCTCAATGCCGCGCTCGAAAGTGCACGTGCCGACCACAATGTCCGCCACGCGATGATCTATGTGGATCTGGACCAGTTCAAGGTCGTCAACGACACTTGCGGGCATCCGGCCGGCGACCAGTTGCTGCGGCAGGTGACTGGCGTGCTGCAGACCCGCGTACGAGCCAACGATGTGCTGGCCCGCCTGGGCGGCGATGAGTTCGGTGTGCTGCTGGAGCACTGCACACCGGAACAGGCGCTGCGGATTGCAGACGCGCTACGCCAGGCGATTCGTGAGCTGCGATTCCACTGGGGCAGCAACTCGCTGCAGATCGGGGCCAGCATCGGCATCGTCGAGATCAACTACCATGCCGAGAACGTCGCGACGCTGCTCTCGGCAGCCGATATCGCCTGTTATTCAGCCAAGGACAGTGGCCGCAACCGCGTACAGGTCTACGATCCGGAGAGTGCTTCGGCGCGTCACCGCGAGATGCGCTGGATGTCGCGATTGACGAACGCCCGGGACGAAGGCCGGCTCGACGTCGTGTTCCAGCCAATCGTCCGCATCGCAGGCCCGCCCGATGTCAGGCCGCATTACGAATTGCTGCTGCGACTGGTGGATGAAAATGGCCAAACGGTGCTGCCGGACGAGTTCATTCCGGCGGCCGAGCGCTACAACCTGATGCCGTCGCTGGATCGCTGGGTCCTCGAGAAGGTGCTGCGCGACATCGTGCCTTCCACGAAGGACGGCATCGAACAGGCAACATTCACGGTTGCGGTCAATCTGTCCGGCACGACGCTGTCCGACCCGGGATTCCTCGAGTTCCTGATCGAGACCCTGGAGACCCACGAACCCACACCGGGGGTGCTGTGCTTCGAAGTCACCGAGACGGCAGCGATCACCAATCTCGGGCACGCGAGCTACCTGATGCGCGAGATGGCAAGCCGCGGCTGCCTGATCGCGCTGGATGATTTCGGCAGCGGCCTTTCGTCATTCAATTATCTGCGGACGCTGCCCGTGCACTTCCTGAAAATCGACGGTCAGTTTGTCCAGAATGTGGCCAGCGACCGGATTGACCGCAGCATGGTCGAGGCAATCGTGCAAATCGGCAGGGCGATCGGCATCGAGACCGTCGCCGAACGCGTGGAAACGCCGGAAGTGCTCGAGACGCTGCGCCGGATTGGCGTCGGTTACGCGCAGGGTTTTCTCTGCGGCCGTCCGGCTCCGATTTCGAGCTTTCCCCACCACAAGAAGATTGTCCCTCCGTTGAAGTAGCCCGCAACAAACGCGATGCGGCTGCGTTATGTGGAATCGCCGCGCCGTCATGAGCTGCCGCGGCGAATTGCGTCGCAGTTTGTCGGTCAACAGCGACAGTTTTCGATTGTCCTGAGTGCGTTTGGCGCCATAATTAAAGCTCGAAAGTGAAACACGGCAAACCCGTCGAAAGACGGGGACGCAAAGCCACCGGTCTGTCGGCCTTCGGGCCCACGATAGCGGGGTTGCCACTTGAAGCTGCGCACTCGCGCCGCTGCGGCACTCGTTATCTGCAAGCCAAGCGACAGCCCGGTCACATGCCAGCGGGGTGGTCGCCATGTGCCAGCTGCAGACGATATCTCGAATCACGACGCGTAGCATCGGGGCAGTCACATTCCTGGTCGCTGCGATGTTGTTGACTTCCGTTGCGGAAGCGGCACCGGCGAATTGCAGTTCCAATAGCAAGAGCAAGAGATGCCTTGCGGCTCAAGATCCGCCGCCGTCAGATGGCGCGCCGATCATTTCAGGCACGCCGCCGGGCTCCATCGTGACCGGACTGATTTACTCGTTCACGCCGACGGCGTCCGATCCGGACGGCAATGCACTGAGTTTCAGCATCGTGAACCGGCCGCCATGGGCATCATTCAGCGCGACCAGCGGGCGGCTTTCCGGGACGCCAACGTCGAGCTCGGTTGGCGAATATGTCGATATCCGCATCAGTGTCAGCGACGGCCAGGCAAGCGCCTCGCTGGCGCCATTTTCCATCATCGTCAGTCAGGCCAATCGGGCCCCAACGATCAATGGATCGCCGCCCCTGGCGGCACGCGAGGGTCAGGTCTACGCATTTGCGCCGACAGCCAGCGATGCCGACGGCGACCCGCTGAGCTTCGCCATCAAGAACAGGCCGTCGTGGGCCTCGTTCAATGCGGCGACCGGCGCGCTGACCGGCGCACCGGGTGCAGGGACGGTCGGGAACTACCCGGATATCACAATCAGTGTCAGTGATGGTCAGGTCACGGCTGCGCTGCCGGCGTTTTCGATTGCAGTTCAGCAGGCGTCGCTTGGCGCCGCCAGCTTGAGCTGGCTGCCGCCGACCACACGCACCGATGGCTCGCCGTTGACCAATCTCGATGGTTACCGGATCCGCTACGGAACCGCGGCCGGCAGTTATCCCAATCTGGTGGAAGTGACCAACCAAAGCCTCACGAGCGCAGTCGTATCCAACCTGCCACCGGCGACCTATTACTTCGTGGTCAGCGCCTACGACACGACCGGAGCCGAGAGCGCGAACTCGAGTCCCGCCTCCAAGACGATCAACTGATCTCGCAGCAACGGATTGCGGACCCCGGTCGGCCCTCGGCGGCCGGCATGCCGGACCCGATCACTCCGGCACGTGCCTGCGCCCGGTAAACGGTGCAGCCTTTCAGTCCAAGCCGATGCGCAGACTGGAACAGTTCGCCAACGCCGGATTCGGGATAGTCATCCGCGAGCACCACGGTCTTCGAGATCGCCCCGTCGACGCTGGGCTGCAGTGCCGCCTGCATCAACAGCTGGTCCCTGGGCGCAATTTCCTGCCCGGTGACGAAAGCCTCCGGCAATGCGCTGGTTCCATGCGCATCGCGCCAGAGCGAATACGCATGGTCGGTCGTTGGGAAGTCCCGCGTGGCACCGCCAGGGCATAGCAATCGGCGCGTCCCCTGAAGCTGGAAAATCGGCTCGATACCGCTGCTGATGTTTCCAGCGAGCAGGCTGATCGTGCCGGCAGGAGCAATCGCAAGCAGGTGGCTGTTGCGAATGCCGATGCGCCGGATACCGTTTCGGATGTGTTCGGGCAGCGCGCGGATGAATGGCCGGACCAGATAGGCATCCGCCTGCAGGGCAGGGAATGCTCCGCGTTCGCCTGCCAGATCGACGGATGTCTGGTACGCCGTGTCGCGGATTGCCCGCATTGCCTGTGCGGCAAGCTGGCGGGCAGCTTCGCTGTCATAGCGCAGTGACAGCATTGCAAGGGCATCGGCAAGGCCGGTGATGCCGAGTCCGATCCGCCGGGAATGCCGCACCTGCTGCCGCTGTCTGTCCAGCGGGAACCGCGAAATATCGATGATGTTGTCCAGAAAGCGGACGGCGACAGCCGCGACATTCTCGATCGCCTGGTGATCGATACGCGCATCCGGCGTGAATGGATCGATGACAAAGGCGGCAAGATTGATCGACCCCAGGTTGCATGCGCCATAGGGCGGCAGCGGTTCCTCTCCGCAGGGATTGGTCGCGGTCAGCGATTCGCAGTAATTGAGGTTATTCGCGGCGTTGATGCGGTCGATGAACAGCACGCCCGGTTCGGCGCACTGGTGGGCGCTCTCGCAAAGTTGGTTCCAGAGCTGTCGCGCGGTCGTGGTCCGCTCAACCTGCGGAATCCCGGCCTCGGTCGGGAACAACAAAGGCCATGGGGCATCGTGGTTGACGGCGTCGATGAATGCGTCGGTGACGAGCACCGAGAGATTGAAGAATCGCAGCGCATCCAGTTCGCGCTTGGCGTCGATGAATTCGCCGATGTCCGGGTGGTCGCAGCGCAGCGTGCCCATCATGGCGCCACGCCGCGCCCCGGAGGAGTGAATGGTGCCGCACATGGCATCCCAGACTTTCATGAAGGACACCGGCCCGGACGCGGTCCTGCCGGTACTGCTTGCCAGGTGCCCGCGTGGCCGCAGCGTCGAGAAATCGTAGCCGACGCCGCCGCCCTGCTGCATCGTCAGGGCACCTTCCTTCAGCGCCTCGAAGATGCCTTCGATTGAATCGTCGATGGCGCCCATCACGAAGCAGCTGAATAACGTGACCTGCCGGGAGCTGCCGGCTCCGGCAAGAATCCGGCCGGCCGGCAGGAAGCGGAAATCCCGGAGGATGCCGAGGAAGCGTTCGCGCCAGGCGCCGGGATTGTTTTCGGCGGCGGCCGCAGCCCTTGCGACGCGCTGCCAGCTCTCCTCGATGCCGGTCTCCGCTGGGCTCGCGTCGGGATCGCGATAGCGCGTTTCCCAGATGAATCGGGAAACCGCCGAGTCCGCCGCGCTGCTCATGACGCTGCCGCCTGTCGTTCAGCGCGCCGTCTTGAAGACCAGCCCGGGAATGTGCGCGCGCACTTCAGCCTTCGTCTGATGCAGCAAATCTTTCGCGACCTCCGCGGCCACGTCGGATCGAAGCGATTTCGGCAGCGCTTTGCGCAGGACGCCGAGGAAGGAGGGCGCCACGATCAGGACCAGGCGCTCGAACTGGCCGCCGCGCTTCGCCGCCATCAGTTCAGCGGTGATCCGGCGTGCAAATACGATCGCCAGTTGCCGGCGGGGACGCCGCTCGCCGCCCGCATCGTGGTGTGCGACCGCCCCGCGTCGGCCCGGACGGATCTTTGCGCTGCTGAAAACGCGACCAGGGCGGTCCGACTTCAGCTCGCGGTCGTGGAGCCGGGCTTCGGGATTCGCGAGCTGTCCGGCCGCCCGCAACGGCGACGCAGGTCCAGCGGCGTCGTAGAATCGCGCCCCCGACTGGTTGGCGACGACGATCCTTGCAATCATGTTCGGCCACCTCTCAGTGAGTGCATGGTTCACATGATTGCAGAAACCGGCCGCATCCGATACGACCGCCAGCCCATGCCGCCGAGGCCGTGGCCAATCTCGGTCGCGCCAATGATGGACTGGACCGATCGGCACTGCCGGTATTTTCTGCGCCAGTTTTCGCCGCGCGTCCTGTTGTACACGGAGATGATCGTCGCGAATGCCATCCGGTTCGGCGACCGCCAGCGCCTGCTGGCTTTCGATCCGGCCGAGCACCCGGTCGCACTTCAGCTCGGCGGCAGCGATCCAGGGCAACTCGCCCGCGCAGCCGCGGTCGGCGCTTCATTCGGCTACGACGAGATCAACCTGAATGTCGGCTGCCCGAGCGATCGCGTGCAGATGGCGACCTTCGGTGCCTGCCTGATGGCACAACCGCGCCTGGTCGGCGACTGCGTGCGGGCCATGCGCGATGCGGTCGGCGTGCCGGTCACGGTCAAGTGCCGCATTGGCATCGACGATCGCGACGATTACGGATTTCTGCACGCGTTTGTCTCCGAAGTTGCGGCCGCAGGCTGTGCCGCGGTCATCGTGCATGCGCGCAAGGCGGTGCTGAAGGGGCTGAGCCCGAAGGAGAACCGCGAAGTTCCGCCGCTCATCTATGAGCGTGCGTGGCGGGTCAAGCGCGACTTCCCGTCGCTGACGGTGATCGTCAATGGTGGGCTGCGTACCGTGCCGCAGGTGTCCGAGCAACTCGGGCACGTGGACGGCGCGATGCTCGGGCGCGAGGCTTATCACAACCCCTATCTGCTGCCTGCGCTGCATCGCGCCATTCACGCGGATGGCTTCGAGACTCCGGATCCGGCGGCAATCGTCAGGAACATGCGAAGCTACGCGGAGCGCGAATTGAACGCAGGCACGCCATTGCGCGCCATCACGCGACACATGATGGGTCTCCTTGCGGGCCGCGCGGGGGCCCGGGCCTGGCGCCGTGCGCTGAGTGAAGGCGCGAGCCGCCCTGGGGCGGGGCCGGCGCTGATGGAATCCGCGCTGGCTGCGGCTATTCGCCTTCCATGAAGCGACGCAGGCGCCAGACGCCATTCCCATCGCGCGGGCCCAGCAGATCGTAGAGCGCATTGAGATCCATCCAGGCCGGCTCCGGCCTGAGGCCCAGCGATTCCCGTGCGCTGGAGAAAGGCCATTCGGCGGCCTTGCGGCATAGACCCGCCCGGACCGGCCCCAGCAGGACGTGCCGGACGACCTCGAGCAGGTAGATGTCGCGGTTGACGATGGTCGACAGCCAGTGACCGTTATTCAGGCGCGAGCCGATCAGTTCGTGGACCGCAAGCGTGATCGAGGCCGGCGCGCCACGCAGCACAATATGCAGGCGCCGGTCGGTGATGCACCAGACCAGGCATTTCAGACGGTGACGTTTGCAGCTGTCGGCAAGCTGCCGCGCGGCTGCTGCGCGCTGCGTGAGCCCGGCATACAGCGGGCGGCTGCCGCGACTCTGTGCGACGACGTGCCGCAGCGATTCAACGGTCGCTGTCTCGATGCTGAGCGCCATGTCCTGGCCTCCCTGCCGGTGACGCCAGAAGCATGTCAGCGCCGGAATATGGGCGCCGCGCCAGTATCTGTCGTGCTGGGGGAAAAATGGCCGCCCGGGTCCGGGATGTCACGGGTTGACATAACGCCTATAATCAACGATCTAGCTACAGGCACCCTCGAACCGGGCATGGGGAAAGAAAAAGAACTCGTCATACTTTTTGCCGACGTCGTCGGCAGTACCCGGCTCTTTGAGGTGCTGGGCGACCTGACTGCGCGCGACAAGGTCGCAGTCTGCGTGGACATCATGCGCGGCGCGACGGAACAGCGTGGCGGCACGGTCGTCAAGACCATGGGTGACGAGATACTCGCGACCTTCGAGGACTGCGACAAGGCGATGGACGCCGCCGTGCAGATGCAGACGGCGATCGCCTCGCATCCGGAACTCGATGTCGACAGTCAGCACATAGCGATTCGCATCGGCTGTCACTACGGTCCTGTCGTGCTCGAGACGCGCGATGTGTTCGGCGCTGCAGTGCACACGGCCAACCGGATGACGAGCCAGGCGAAAGCGGGCCAGATCATCATTACGGATTCAATCTTTGCGCGCCTGTCCGATGAATGGCGTGCGATCGCGCGCCAGGTGGATGTGGCGGTGCCGCGTGGGCAGCACGGCGAGGTCACGATCTACGAAGTACTGTGGCAGCACGGCGAGGCCACCAGCATGTTGCCGGCGATCGCGACGATCACTGAGCAGCACCGGCCTTTCCGCATCCGCCTGACCTACCTCGGAGAGGAACTGGTGCTCGACGACCGTGAACGTTCCAGCGCGACCCTGGGCCGCGGCCAGGAAAACGATCTCGTGATCAAGGGCAATCTGGTATCGAGGTTGCACGCGCGCATCGAGGCTGGCAAGAACCGGTTCATGCTGATCGACGAGAGCACGAATGGTTCATTCGTGCAGGGAGAGAACGGCGACGACGCTTTCGTGCGCCGCGACGCGATACCGCTGAAAGGCAAAGGCGTCATCGGGCTCGGACGTGTCCCGGAGCCGCAGTCCTATCATACGGTCGAGTTCAACTGCGAAGAAGGGACCGACACGACCCCGGGTTCTGCCGGGTCGGGCTAGGGCACGACCGGATTGAGACGCGCGCGCAGGCTGTCGAGTTCGTTGCGCAAACCTTCCGGCAGGCGCGCGCCGAATTTTTCGAGATAACTGCCGATCTCTTCGGCTTCCTTGCGCCATCCCGCGACATCGACCGAAAGCAATTCCGAGACCGTTGCGTCCGGCAAGTCGAGGCCCGCCAGATTGATCGCATCGCGGCGCGGGACCGCACCGATGGCCGTCTCATTGGCTGCAACGCGCCCCCGACAGCGGTCGATGATCCAGGCGAGCACACGCAGATTCTCGCCGTAGCCGGGCCACAGGAAACGGCCGTCCGCATCGCGCCGGAACCAGTTGACCTGGAAGATCGCCGGCAGCCGTGCCACGCGCCGCGGCATCGAAAGCCAGTGCTTCCAGTAGGTCCCGAAGTCATATCCCGCGAACGGCGTCATGGCCATCGGATCCCGGCGCACGACCCCGACATCGCCGGTGGCGGCTGCGGTCGTTTCGGAGGCCATTCCGGCGCCGATCAGCACTCCATGACGCCAGTCGCGTGCCTGGAATACCAGCGGCGCGAGTGCGCGGCGGCGACCGCCGAACACGATCGCCGAAATCGGCACGCCCTCGGGCGCATCGGCCATCGGCGAATAGCTCGGATTCTGCCGCGCCGAAACCGTGAACCGCGAATTGGGATGCGCCGCCGGGCCCTTGGCCGGGTCATATGGCAAGCCCCGCCAGTCGGTGACCGGTGTGCCTTCGTCGAGGCCCTCCCACCAGGGTTGGTTATCCGCGGTCAAGGCGACATTCGTGAAGATCGTGTCGCGTCGAATCATGTCGGCGGCGTGCCGGTTGGTCCTTGCATTGGTGCCTGGCACGACGCCGAAGTAGCCTGCCTCCGGGTTGATGGCCCAAAGCCTGCCGTCCGGCCCGGGATGCAGCCAGCCGATGTCATCGCCGACGGTCCAGATCTTCCAGCCGGGCATGCCGGCCGGCGGAATCAGCATCGCCAGATTGGTCTTGCCGCAGGCCGATGGGAACGCGCATGCGAGGTAGTGAATTTCGCCGGCGGGATCTTCGACACCGACGATCATCATGTGCTCGGCGAGCCAGCCTTCGCTGCGCGCCTGCCAGCTGGCGATGCGCAGCGCGTGACACTTCTTGCCGAGCAGCGCATTGCCGCCGTAGCCAGAGCCGTAGCTCTGGATTTCGAGCGACTCCGGGAAATGCACGATGAAGCGGCGCCCAGGATCGAGCTCGCCGATCGAATGCAGACCCCTGACAAAATTGCCGTCGCGGGCGATGCGCGCCAGTGCCGCGCTGCCCATGCGGGTCATCAGTTTCATGTTGGCCGCGACATAGGCGCTGTCGGTGATTTCCACGCCGCAGCGGGCATAAGGCGAGTCGAGCGGGCCCATGCAGTAGGGGATCACATACAGGGTCCGGCCACGCATGCAGCCGTCAAAAAGTGTATCCATCTTCCGCCGTGCTTCGGCGGGTGCCATCCAGTTGTTGTTGGGGCCGGCGTCATCCTGCGATTCGCAGCACACAAAAGTCAGGTGTTCGACGCGTGCGACGTCCGACGGATGGGAACGGTGCAGATAGCAGCCGGGGTTGGTGACAGGATTCAGCTCGAGCAGATCCCCGGATGCCAGCATCTGCCGGATCAGCAGGCGGTATTCCTCATCCGAGCCGTCGCACCAGTGCACACGCTCGGGGCGCGTGTGCAGGGCGACCTTCTCTACCCAGCGCTTGAGTTCCGGCGGAGCCTGCCTGGGGGATTCCGATCCTGCTGCCGTTGCCATGCGTGCCTCGCTTGCGGGAGCGCGAATTATATGCAACGCGGCATGCAAAACGCGTTGATCTGGGATGGCAATGCCCTGAGACTGCCCGGATGACCGGTTCCGGAACCTGTTCCAGACTGCTTGGGCCCGACGGGCCGCTCGCGCGCGTCATCGAAGGCTTCGAGTCGCGTCGCGAGCAGCAGTTGATGGCCGACTGGGTCGGCGAAACACTCGAGAGCCGCGGCATGCTGGCGATCGAGGCCGGCACCGGCACCGGCAAGACCTACGCTTATCTCGTCCCGGCCTTGCTGTCCGGACGGCAGGTCATCATCTCGACCGGGACCCGGACGCTGCAGGACCAGCTGTTCCATCGCGACCTGCCGACCGTCTCGAGGGCCCTGGGCCGGCCGGTAAGGGTTGCGCTCCTGAAGGGACGCGCAAACTATCTCTGCCTGCATCGCCTGAATCTCTCGGACGCCATGCCCGCGCTGCCAGGAATGGAATTGCCGGAACGCAAGATGATCGCGCGGATCCGCAAGTGGTCGCGCAGCACGACCAGCGGTGACCTGTCCGAGGTCAAGAGCCTGCGCGACTCCGATCCGGCCTGGAGCGCGGTGACATCGACGCGGGAGAATTGCCTGGGTGCCGACTGCCCGGAATACTCGCGTTGCCACGTCGTCCTGGCGCGGCGCGAGGCGCAGGCCGCCGACATTGTCGTTGTCAATCATCACCTGCTGCTCGCGGATCTCGCATTGAAGGACGAGGGATTCGGGGAACTGCTGCCGGGCACCGAAGCCGTCATACTCGACGAGGCGCACCAGGTTCCGGAAATCGCTGCACAGTTCTTCGGGTTGTCGCTCGCAGCCCGCCAGTGCACGGCCTATTCGCGCGATACGCTCGCGGAGCTCGCCCGCTCCGGTCTTGCCCAGTTGGCAGCGCGCGAACATCTGTCAGTCCTCGATGATGCAATCGCGCAGGCCCAGGCGGCGATCAGCGGCAGCGGCGAGCGCATCGAATGGGCGGACCTGCCAGGAGAATTCTGCACGGCCCTCGAAGCCGCGGGTGAGGCGCTGGGGCAGGTCGCGGAAGATCTCGCGGAAGTCGAATCTGAGGATGCCGGCCTGCGTCAATGCCAGCGGCGCGCGGTCAAGCTGCGTGAAACATTGCGGCAATTACTGGATGCGGAGCAGGACACCGGTTTGCGCTGGGTCGAGGCCGGAAACCGGGGCTTCACGCTGTCTTTCACGCCATTCGAAGTCGCGACGCGACTGGGCGAATTGATGCGGGCCCAGGGCGGCGCCTGGATCTTCACCTCGGCGACGCTGGCGGTCGGCGATGACTTCTCGCATTTCCTCGGTCGCATCGGCGCAACCGGTGCGGCATCCGTGCGCATCGACAGCCCATTCGATTTCGAGCGCCAGGTGCTGCTGTATCTGCCGAGCGGCATGCCGGATCCGGCGAGCCCTGGTTACACGGGGCGTGTGCTCGATGAGGCATTGCCTCTGATCGAGGCGGCCGGCGGCCGCAGTTTCCTGCTGTTCACCAGTCACCGGGCGCTGCGTGAAGCGGCGCGCCTGCTTGAGACCTTGCCGATGTTCCGCAACGGCTATCCGTTGCTGGTCCAGGGAGATGCGCCGCGCGAAACGTTGCTGGCGCGCTTTCGCGAACTGGGCAACGCAGTGCTGCTCGGTACCGCCAGCTTCTGGGAAGGAGTGGATGTGCGCGGTCACGCGCTTGCACTCGTCGTGATCGACAAGCTGCCATTTGCGGCGCCCGAGGACCCACTGCTGAAGGCGCGTCTCGAAGGCATCCGCCGGCGCGGCGGCAATCCATTTCACGAGTTCCAGCTTCCGCAGGCGGTGCTGGCGCTGAAGCAGGGCTTCGGGCGGCTGATCCGCGACCGCGAGGATTTCGGCGTCGTGGTCATCTGCGATCCGCGCCTCAGGAGCCGCAGCTATGGCTCCAGGTTCATCGCCTCGCTTCCGCCGGCCCGTATCGCGGCCGATGGCGCCGAGGCGGCGGCATTCCTGCGCCGCCGGCTCGCGGAGGCCGGTTTGCGGGTGGCCGAGGCGCGCCAGGCATGAAGCTGCTCGCGCTCGACTCGGCGACCGAAGCCTGTTCGGTGGCGCTCCTGCTCGAGGACCGATTGCTCGAGCGCCATGAACTGCTTGGACGCGGGCATGCAGAGCGGATGTTGCCCATGGTGGACGAATTGCTGGCGGAGGCGCGGATCGGACTCTCCGCGCTCGATGCGATTGCCTTCGGGCGCGGTCCCGGCGGCTTCACGGGGCTTCGCATCGCGGCAGGCATCACGCAGGGTCTTGCGGCTGGTGCACAGCTCCCGGTGCTGCCGGTCAGCGATCTCGCCGCCGTCGCATTGGCCGCCGCGCGCTTGTCCGGCAAGCAGCACATCCTGGTCTGCATGGATGCGCGCATGGGCCAGGTCTACTGGGCGGCCTTCGACTGCAGGGCCGATGTTCCGCTTGCACAGACCGATGAGGTGGTCGCGGATCCGGCCGGCGTCGAGCCGCCTGACGGAGGGCCCTGGTTCGGTGCAGGCCATGGCTTTGCAGCCTATCCCGCAATCGCCGCCGGCCTGGGCGCGAGACTTGTCGGGACGGCGCCGGACTTGCTGCCTCGCGCAAGCGACATCGCGCTAATCGCGGCTGCCGATCTTGCCGCTGGTCGTGGGCTCCCGGCTGCGCAGGCGCTACCCGTCTACCTGCGAAATGAGGTCGTGCATCGTCGCTGAAGTCCCGGGTGTCATAATTATTCAACAATGAAACGTCAGGCTGCCCGACTACGCAAGGAGGAAACCTTGATCCTGGTCGTCGAGGACGAGCAGCCAATTCGCGACCTGATCGCCTTCGGCCTGCGCCGGGCCGGATTTCAGGTCGCGCTTGCCGAGGATTGCCAGGCCGCGCGGGCGAGCATCGTCAATCGGCCGCCCGGCCTGGTGCTCGTCGACTGGATGCTGCCGGACACCAGCGGCCTCGAGCTGGCGCGCCAGCTCAGGAAGGACCCGAACACCCGGGACATTCCGATCATCATGTTGACTGCGCGGGCGGAGGAGGCGGACAAGGTGGCGGGTCTCGAGGGTGGCGCCGACGATTACGTGACCAAACCCTTCTCCGCACGCGAGCTGGTCGCACGCATCCAGGCTTTGCTGCGGCGCATGGCACCCGCGGGCAATGCCGAGCGGATTGAGTTCGCGGGGCTGACGCTCGATCAGGCCGGCCACCGGGTGCTCGCCAATGGCCACGCTGTCGCCCTCGGTCCCACCGAATATCGCCTGCTCCAGTTCCTGATGAACCATCCCGATCGCGTTTATGCGCGCAGCCAGTTGCTGGACCGCGTCTGGGGCGGCAATGTCTACGTCGAGGAACGCACGGTGGACGTGCACATCCGGCGACTGCGCAAGGCACTCGAAGCCAGTGGCTGTGACCGCCTCGTGCAGACGGTGCGTGGCGCAGGCTACCGCTTCTCGGCGCAGGAAGATTGAACGTGTCTTCGGCCTGGTCGTTTGCAATTGCCAGGCTTGTTGCTGCCATCGCAGCGGCGATTGCATTGGGCCTGGTGTTCGGGCGGATCTGGTTGTGGCTGGTCGTCGTGCTGGGCGGCCTGCTGGCCTGGCAGTTCGTCAACCTGTTCCGGCTGCAGCGCTGGCTGCGGCACAGGTCCGAGGAAGCTCCTCCTGATCTGGGCGGGGTCTGGGGCGACGTCATCGCGCTGGTCGGCCGCATCTATCGGCACAAGCAGTTCCACAAGCGTCGCGTGACCCAGTTGTTCCGCGAGTTCCGGCGCCTGACCGCCGCACTGCCGGATGGCGTCGTGCTGCTCTCACCAGGCCACGAAATCATCTGGTTCAATCGCATGGCGGGGTTGCTGCTCGGCCTCAAGCGCAAGGCCGATCGCGGCATGCCGATTGAGAACCTGGTCCGCCAGCCCGAATTCTCCAGCTACCTTCAGGGTCAGGGCGGCGGCGCCGGCGTCGTGATTCGCCTGCGGGACAACGAGCGCTCGCTGTCCCTGATCGTGGTTCCCGCAGGCGGCCAGCTTTTGATGCTCATCCGCGATGTCACGCGCGAGGGCATGGTCGAGCAGATGCGCAAGGATTTCGTGGCGAACGCATCGCATGAGTTGCGCTCGCCGCTCACCGTCATCGCGGGCTATCTCGATCAGCTCGGCGAGGAGACCGGGCTGGACCAGCAGTGGCGTGAGCCGATCGCGGACATGCGCCGCCAGGCGGACCGCATGCGCGTGATCGTCGAAGACCTGCTGGAACTGTCCCGCCTGGAGTCGAGCGCCGACGAGGCGCCGATGCTGCTGGTTGACGTGCCGGCGTTGCTGGAGCGCATCGTGCGCGAGGCCCAGGCAGCTGCATCGGCGCCGCCGCACTTCGAACTCGATATCGAGCCGGGCGGGGGACTGCTCGGGAGCGAGCGGGAACTGCACTCCATCGCTTCCAACCTCGTGTCGAACGCGGTCAAGTACACGGCCGCGGATGGCACGATCACCGTGCGCTGGCACTGCGACGATGCGGGCGCACATCTTTCTGTTGCGGACACCGGGATCGGCATCGCAACCGAGCACCTGCCCCGGCTGACCGAGCGCTTCTACCGGGTGGACAAGGCGCGGGCGCGCGCCAGCGGCGGATCGGGTCTCGGCCTGTCGATCGTCAAGCACAGCCTGCAGCGGCATGGCGGCCGGCTCGAGATCACGAGTGTTGAAGGTCGCGGCTCGACCTTTACCGCGCACTTTCCACCACGGCGGCTGCCCCCGGCCGCGCGCGTTCCCGGCCGCGCCCGCGGCTGACGCATTTCTGTAACAAACGCCGACTACAGTAGCGGCCGATGCAAAGGCGCCCGGCCACCGGCCGGCTTGCAAGGTTCGATGGCAGCACTGGAGGAATCATCTTGTACAGGAAAGTCTTGATTGCGGCGTTCGCGGCAATTCTGGCGGCCCCAGCGGCTGTGGCCCAGTCCGCGCGCGACTACATCAGCATCGTCGGATCCTCGACGGTGTTTCCGTTCACCTCGACCGTGGCCGAGCAGTTCGGCCGTGCCGGGCAGTTCAAGACCCCCAAGGTCGAGAGCACGGGAACCGGCGGCGGCATGAAGCTGTTCTGCGCCGGCGTCGGCGTGCAATACCCGGATTTCACGAATGCCTCACGGCGCATCAAGGCGACGGAGCTGGATGACTGCAAGAAGAACGGCGTCAGCGCAGTGGTCGAGATCAAGGTTGGCTTTGACGGCATCGTGCTGGCAAATGCCAAGGCGGCGCCGCTCTATCGGCTGACCCGCAAGGACGTCTACCTGGCGCTTGCCAAGCAGGTCCCGGACCCGGCCACGCCGACGCAGTTGATCGCAAACCCTTACAAGACCTGGAAGGAAGTGAACAAGGCGCTGCCGGCCGTGCGCATCGAGGTGCTCGGCCCGCCACCGACCTCCGGGACCAGGGACTCGTTCCTGGAGCAGGTCATGGAACCCGGCTGCCAGACCTACTCCTGGCTCAAGTCGCTGAAGGACGTGGATGAAAAGCGCTACAAGCGGGTGTGCACGTCGATCCGCGAAGACGGCGCCTACATTGAGGCCGGCGAGAACGACAACCTGATCGTCCAGAAGCTGGGCGCGAACCCGAGCGCGATCGGCATCTTCGGCTACAGCTTCCTCGAGGAGAACCTCAATTCCCTGCATGGTTCGGCCATCGAGGGCATCGCACCCGACTTCGACACGATCTCGACCGGCAAGTATCCGATCTCGCGCGCGCTGTACATCTACGCCAAGAAGGCGCATGTCGGCGTGATTCCTGGCATGAAGGAATTCCTCAACGAATACACCAGCGAGAAGGCATTCGGCGACGAGGGTTACCTGGCCGACAAGGGACTGGTGCCGGAACCGAAGTCGGAGCGCGAAAAAGTCCGCAAGGATGCCGCGGCGCTGACCACCCTGAAGGGTGTCTGAGATCAGCGACGGTCCACAGACAAGCAACACTGGAAGCAAATCAATGCGAAACATCATCACGGCGAGTGCACTCGGACTGGTCCTGTCCGCGCCTGGGCTCGCTTTTGCGGCTACGACCGATCAGGAACGGGCTGAAATCGAGGAACTGAAGCGGCAGGTCGCCATGATGCCGGCGCTGCTGGCCCGCATCGAGCAACTCGAGAAAGCGAATGCTGCCGCACAGGGCCAGACGGCGCCTGCGGTCGCGGCCCTGGAGTCGCGCGTTGCGGCCGTCGAGGAGTCGAATGACAAGCAGACAGATCGGCTCGCGCAGGCAACGGCGATGGACTGGGCGAAGAACATCAAGCTGAAAGGTGATTTCCGTTACCGCAACGAGAATATCGACCAGGAAGCCGCCCCGGAGCGTGAGCGCCAGCGCCTGCGCGTGCGCCTCGGGCTCGACGCCAAAATCAACGACACGGTCAACGCCGGTTTCCAGCTTGCTACGGGTGATGACGCTGATCCGCGCTCGACCAACGCGACGCTGACGGACGCCAACCAGCGCAAGAGCCTGCGTCTGGACCTCGCTTACGTCGACTGGAAGGCGTTCGACAATGGGGTACTCACGCTCGGCAAACAGAAGTACCCGTGGGTACGCCCGGGCCTCAGCATGTTCTACGACGGCGACATCAATCCCGAAGGGGCGTCGTTCAAGTACGGTGCCGCCAATGGCGTGTTCGTGAATGCCTGGGGCTTCTGGCTGTCGGAGGTGAACACCAGCAGGACCGGAGTGGCCGGCGCCGATGCCAACGTGTTCGGCGCGCAGCTCGGTTACAAGTGGGCGGCGCCCTGGGGCACCCTGACCGCGTATGCGATGTACAACGACTTTGGCGCCGTGCAGAACTCGACCGTCAACTTCGTCGACTACCCGGCCGGCAACTCGACCTTCGCCGCCACCTCCGAGTGCCTGCTGCCGGCACCGGTGCCGCCGGCCGTGGTGACGCAGTGCCTGCTGTACGACTTCAACATCCTGGAGGCCGGCGCCCAGGTGGACATGAAGGTCGGGGGCATGCCGTTGATGCTGTTTGCCAACTATGCGGAGAACGAGGATCCGAGCGACCTGAACACCGCCTACAGTCTGGGATTCCTGCTTGGCAAGGCGGATCCGGGCAAGTTCGAGTTTGGCATCCTGCACCAGGAGATCGAGAAGGACTCGCTGTTCGGCGCGCTGACTGATTCGGATTTCGCCGGGGGCGCGACGCAGGGCAGCGGCCAGCAGTTCCGGTTCGCCTATGGCTTTGCCAAGGGCTGGACGCTGAATGCGCAGTATTTCCTGAACAAGCGCAACTTCGACCAGAGCAACGAGCTCGACTACAAGCGCCTGCAGGTCGACATGAACTACAAGTTCTGATCGGCGCGGCGCTACGATATGATGGACCAGAATCCGCGTGGTCGATCGGGAGTGCGGGGCATGGAAGCAGCTGACCTGGGCCAGCATATTTCGCGGCGCTTCAACGAAGACATGGAGCGCGTGCGTACGCGCGTCATGCAGATGGGCGGCTTCGTCGAACAGCAACTGCAGCAGGCGGTCATCGCGCTGGTTGAGGGCGACAGCGAGCTCGGCGAGCAGATCGCGCGCGATGACTACAAGGTCAACCAGATGGAGGTCGAGATCGACGAGGAGTGTGGCCGGATCATTGCGACCCGGCAGCCGACCGCGTCAGACTTGCGCGTCATGGTCGCGATCATCAAGACCATCACCGATCTCGAGCGCATCGGCGACGAGCTCGAGAAGGTCGGATTCATCGCTGCCAAACTGGCCACGATGGAGCAACCGGCGGGTCACTACCGCGAGATACGCCATCTCGGGCGGTTGGTCACTGAAATGGTCCACGACGCATTGCACGCATTTGCGCGGCTGGACGCGGACGAGGCTTTTGAGGTCGCACGGCGCGACCGCAAGGTTGACGAGGAGTACGAGGCGATCCAGCGCCAGAACATCTCCTTCATGATGGAAGACCCGCGCTCGATCCGCCGCGCGCTCGAAGTCATGTGGGTGGTTCGCGCACTGGAGCGCATCGGCGACCACGCCAAGAACATCTGCGAATATACGGTCTACATGGTTTACGGCAAGGACATCCGGCATCTGTCGCTCGACGATGCGGAGCGGCAGATCCGCGATTCGGCCCAGGAGCGCCAGGGCTGAGGATGCCGTCGCGGCGCAGCGTGAACTCGATCGGATTCCTGGCTTGCCTGATCGCGCTCGGGATGGCGTTCTACGCGCAGTACGCGCTGGACTTGCAGCCCTGCCACCTGTGCATCTTCCAGCGCGTGACCGTTGCGGCCATGGCTGTCGCATTCGGGCTTGCCGCGCTTCACTCGAGCGGCAGGCTGCGCGGCGCGATCTATGCGGGCCTGATCGGCATCACGGGGCTTGCGACGCTTGCCACGTCAGGCCGTCATGTCTGGATCCAGATGCAGCCGCCAGGCTCGGTGGCTTCCTGCGGGGCGGATCTCAAGTTCATGCTGGACGTTTTCCCGCTCACCGAAGTGATCCTCAAGGTATTCAAGGCCAGCGGTGAGTGCGCGACGGTCGACTTCACACTGCTGGGGCTTTCGATTCCTGCCTGGGTCTTTGTCTTCGCGCTTGTCGCAACGGCCGGCGGCGTCTGGGTCAACCTGCGGCGAACAACTGCCTGAGCACGCCGAGATAGGCGCGGTGCAGCAGGTCGATGTCCTCGACCCTGCAACATTCATCGACCTTGTGAATGGTCTGGTTCACGACGCCAAGCTCGATGACCTGGGCGCCCATCGGCGCAATGAAGCGTCCGTCGGAAGTGCCGCCGCCGGTCGACAATTCCGGATTTCGCCCGGTCATTTCACGGACGACCTTGGCGGCTGTCTCGGCGAGAACTGCGGGCGGTGAATAGAATGGCAGGCCCGATTCAATCCAGTCGAGGGTGTATCGGACTGCGTGCCGGTCGAGTATGCCGATGACGGTTTCCTTGAGCCGATCCAGCGTCTGCGCGGGCGACCAGCGCAGATTGAATCGGGCGTTCAACTCACCCGGAATCACATTGGGCGCACCGGTGCCGGCGTTGAGATTGCTGAACTGGAATGTGGTCGGCTGGAAATGCTCAGTGCCCTGGTCCCAGGTCCGCGTCGTCAATTCGGCGAGCGCCGGCGCAAGACTGTGTACGGGGTTCTCTGCGCGCTCCGGATAGGCGACGTGACCCTGGATGCCGTGGACCGTCAGCTTTCCGGAAAGTGAGCCACGCCGGCCAATCCGTATCGTATCGCCGAATTCTTCCTGGCTCGAGGGCTCGCCGACCAGGCAATAGTCGATGCGCTGGCCGCGCTCCCGCAGGACCTCGACCACGCGGCGTGTGCCGTCGATCGAAGGACCTTCCTCATCGCTCGTGATCAGGAAAGCAATCGCGCCGTCGTATTGCGCGCCAGCGGTGACAAATTCCTCGGTTGCGGTGATCATGGCGGCGAGGCCGCTCTTCATGTCGGCGGCGCCGCGCCCGAACAGGCAGCCGTCGTGGACGACGGGCTCAAAGGGGTCGGAATGCCAGTGCGCGAGCGGTCCCGGCGGCACCACATCCGTATGGCCGGCAAAGCAGAATACCGGGCCCTTGCCCGCGCGACGCAGGGCCCAGAAATTATCGACGTCGCCGAATCGCATCCGCTCCACGACAAAGCCCATGGGCTCGAGACGTGCAATCAGGAGTTCCTGGCAGCCGCCGTCGACCGGGCTCACCGAAGCGCGGGACAACAGCTGCCGGGTCAGGTCGAGGGTGCGCGACATTTCTGGTGAAACTCCCGGCCGGGGCCCATCCGGGCGCGGCCCTTTATACGGGCGCGCCCGCAGCGCAGCAAGCCCAGGCTGCCACAATTCCGTAACAATCGGGGCGTAGAAAGGCCGGGTTGCCAAGATCCGGCAGAATGGCGCTTGCCGGCTCGAAACCGCGGGGATGCTGATGCAGACCTCCACTTTGATACTGGCGCTGCTGGTGCTGACGGCCATCGCCTACCAGTTCGGGCGCGTGCGGTCCTTGCGCGTCGCCGGCGGCTCGCGCGGCGCACGCAAGCTTCATTCGCTGCCGGCTTATTACGGCTTGCTGACGGCGATCTGGTGCGGATTGCCGGCACTCGCGGTCGTGCTGGGCTGGCAGGCGCTGGATGACCGCATCATCGCCGACCAGGTGATCCAGGCGATGTCCGGCGACGTGCGCGAAATGACCCCCGGCGAGTTGTCGCTGGTATTGAATGACGTACGCAATGTGGTCGCCGGAAACGTGGCAGCGGATTCGGTTTCGCCCGAAGTGGCCGAGGCCGCCCGGCACTGGCAGCGGCTGGATGCGCTGAGCCGGGCCGGCCTCGCGGTGCTGGCATTGTGTATCGCCATCGCAGGTGGTTGGATCACGCTTGCGCGGATCTCACCGGCGCTCCGGGCTCGCAATGGCGTCGAACAGGTTGTGCGTGCCGCGCTCCTCGGCTGCTCGCTGATTGCGATCCTGACAACCGTCGGTATTGTCCTGTCGGTACTCTACGAATCGCTGTTGTTCTTCCGGATGGTTCCGGTGACCGAATTCATCTTCGGTACCCAATGGAGCCCACAGATGGCGATCCGCGCCGACCAAGTCGGTTCATCCGGGGCATTCGGCGCCGTGCCATTGTTCACCGGCACATTGTTGATCTCGTTCATCGCAATGGCGATCTCGGTACCGGTTGGCTTGTTCTCCGCGATCTATCTGTCTGAATATGCGAGCCGCGGATTTCGCGCAGTCACGAAACCGGTGCTGGAAGTCCTTGCCGGCATTCCGACCGTCGTCTATGGTTTTTTTGCTGCGTTGACGGTGGCGCCACTGCTGCGCGGCCTGGGCGAGCGCCTCGGTCTCGAGGTCGCCTCGGAGAGCGCCCTGGCGGCCGGACTCGTGATGGGCATCATGATCATCCCGTTCGTGTCGTCGCTGGCGGACGACATGATCACCGCCGTGCCGCAATCGCTGCGCGAAGGCTCCTATGGCCTCGGCGCAACACGTTCGGAAACCATCCGCAAGGTCGTGCTGACCGCGGCCCTGCCCGGCATCGTCGGCGGCGTGCTGCTCGCGGTCTCGCGTGCAATCGGCGAGACGATGATTGTCGTGATGGCGGCCGGGCTTTCCGCGAACCTGACTGCCAACCCGCTCGAGGCGGTCACGACCGTGACCGTGCAGATCGTGACGCTGCTGGTTGGTGACCAGGAATTCGACAGTCCCAAGACGCTCGCAGCGTTTGCGCTCGGGCTCGTGTTGTTCCTGGTCACGCTGACACTCAACGTCATTGCGCTGCATGTCGTCCGTCGTTACCGGGAGCAATATGAATAAGGCGGATGCCGGACCGGCCGCGCAGGCGCAGTCGCAGCTCCGCCAGCGCGTGGAAAGCAGCCTGCGGCGACGTTATCGCGCCGAGCGGCGATTCCAGTTTTACGGGCTTCTCGCGGCACTCTCCGGCCTGCTGTTCGTCGGTTTCCTGTTCCTGTCGATCATCAGTGCGGGCTACACGGCCTTTGCGCAGACCTATATCAGAGTTAACATTACATTCGAGTCGGAACTGATTGATCCGGAAGGGAAACGGGAACCACTGGTGCTGAATGCCGGCGATTACACCGGCGTGATCAAGCGCGCCCTGCGCGAGAAATTTCCGCAGGTCGAGGCGCGCAGCGAGCTGAAACAGCTTTATGCGCTCATCAGCGGTGGCGCGGCTTTTGATCTGCGCGATCTCGTGCTCGCGGATCCGTCCCTGATCGGCAAGACCCGGGAGCTCTGGCTGCTGGCCGACGACGACATCGACCAGATCGTCAAAGGCAAGATCGACCGGGAGCTGCCGGAAGAGCAGCGCGTGATCTCGGACCTGCAGTTGACGTGGCTCGATGCATTGACCGCCGAGCATCGCGTCGAGAAACGATTCAACCGCATCTTCTTCACGGCGGGCGATTCGCGCGAGCCCGAGCAGGCGGGCGTAATGGGCGCCGTGACTGGCTCGTTCCTGACGCTCGCAGTCACGTTGCTGCTGTCATTTCCGATTGGTGTCGCCGCAGCGATCTACCTCGAGGAGTTCGCTCCGGCCAACCGCTTCACGGATCTGATCGAGGTCAACATCAACAATCTGGCTGCGGTGCCGTCGATCGTGTTCGGTCTGCTGGGCCTCGCAGTCTTCATCCAGTTTTTCGGCGTGCCGCGTTCAGCACCGCTGGTTGGCGGTCTGGTACTGACGCTGATGACGTTGCCCACGATCATCATTGCGAGCCGTGCGGCAATCAAGGCGGTGCCACCGTCGATACGCGAGGCAGCGTTGGGCGTCGGCGCGTCACAGGTGCAGGTCATCGCGCATCATGTGTTGCCGCTCGCGATGCCCGGCATGCTGACTGGCGCGATCATCGGCATGGCGCGCGCGCTTGGAGAATCGGCGCCGCTGCTGATGATCGGCATGGTGGCTTTCATCGCGGATATTCCAGGCAGCCTGACTGACCCCGCAACCGCGTTGCCGGTGCAGGTATTCCTGTGGGCGGACAGCCCGGAACGCGCGTTTGTGGAACGTACCTCTGGCGCGATCATGGTGCTGCTGGCCTTCCTGCTGGTCATGAACGCGACCGCCGTGATCCTGCGGCACAAGTTTGAGCGGCGTTGGTGAGCGCCATGAAGAGCGGAGCACCTGACATGGCAGCCAAATCACAAACGCAGAGTCGCAGTTCGGTGCTCGAGACGGCGACGGCTGCGGCCGGCGGCAGCGAGACGACTGCGCGCCAGACGGTCGGCGACGTGACGGTGCCGAATCCCGTGATGAGCTGCCGTCAGGTCAACGTGCATTACGGCGACAAGCACGCGATCCGGGATGTCAGCCTCGATGTCGGCCACAATGAAGTCATCGCGATGATCGGGCCTTCCGGCTGCGGCAAGAGCACCCTGCTGCGCTGCCTGAACCGCCTGAACGACATCATTCCGTCCGCAGTCGTCACCGGCACGATCACGCTGGATGGCCAGAACATCTACGAGCGGCGCCAGGATGTCGTGCAGCTGCGCGCACGGGTCGGCATGGTTTTCCAGAAGCCGAATCCTTTTCCGAAGTCCATTTATGAAAATGTCGCCTATGGGCCGCGGATTCACGGGCTCGCGGCCGATCGGGCGCAACTCGACGAGATCGTGCAGACCAGCCTGAAGCGCGCAGGTCTCTGGGAGGAGGTCAAGGATCGCCTCCACCAGCCCGGTACGGCGCTCTCGGGCGGCCAGCAGCAGCGCCTGTGCATCGCGCGCACGATTGCCGTCGGGCCGGAAGTGATCCTGATGGACGAACCCTGCTCGGCGCTCGATCCGATCGCGACCGCGAGGATCGAGGACCTGATTGACGAGCTGCGCCAGAATTATGCGATCTGCATCGTCACGCACTCGATGCAGCAGGCGGCTCGAGTGTCGCAGCGGACCGCCTATTTCCACCTCGGGGACTTGATCGAAGTCGGCCCGACCGACATGATCTTCACGAACCCGAAGCACCGGCTCACCGAAGACTACATTACGGGCCGGTTCGGATAGGAATGCGGTATTGGAGTCCAGGTGAGTAAGCGAGCCTCTGACGGGATTGGCGTGATCGGAGCCGGGGTCGTGGGCCGGGCTCTGATTCAGGGAATGCTCAAAGCCGGCGCGGTTTCGCGTTCGAGAATCTGGGCGGTCACGCGTTCGGGCGAGAGCGCGGAGCAGGCGGCACGAGACACGGGCGTTACCATTCACGCGGGCTTGCGCAAGGCGCAAGCCTCGATCGGAAAGACGGGAACCATTCTCCTTTGCGTAAAACCCAAGGATGTCGCCGCCGTCGCGCGCGAACTGAAAGAGCTGGGGTTGCCGCCCAGGGCGCTGGTGATCTATACGGCGGCGGGTGTCGCGCTAGGGACCCTGGAGAAGATCCTGACCAATGTTGCGGTCGTGCGCGCGATGCCTAACACGCCGTGTGTGGTCCGCGAAGGGATTACGGCGATTTGCGGCGGGACACGCGCAACTGCGGAGCACGTCAGGCGGGCACGCGCGATCTTCGAGTCGGTCGGACGTTGCGTGGAATTGCAGGAGACTCATTTTGATGCGGTCACTGGTCTGAGCGGCAGCGGTCCCGCGTATTTCTATCTCATGATGGAAGCGTTGGCCGACGGGGGCGTGCGCGTGGGCCTGCCGCGCGACATCGCAATGGAACTGGTCGTGCAGGTCGCCCGCGGCGCCGCGGAGATGGTTCGACAAACAGGTCGTCATCCGGCGCACTTGCGCGACGACGTTACAACACCCGCGGGATGTACGATCGGTGGTCTGCTGATTCTGGAGGACGGCAAGATTCGCTCCGTGCTGGCGCGTGCAGTCGAGGAGGCAACCCGTATTGCCCAGGGACTGGGGAGATGAGCAAGCCGGATCAGGCATGCCGAGCTACATGCGGAGTAGTTCGTTGATGGAGGTCTTGGCGCGCGTCTGCGCGTCAACTTTCTTGACGATCACTGCGCAATAGAGCGAATGAGAACCGTCTGCTGCCGGGAGGCTGCCGGGAACCACCACGGAACCAGCTGGCACCCGGCCGTAAGTGATCGTGCGTGCTTCACGGTCGTAGATGCGCGTGCTGGCGCCGATGAAGACACCCATCGACAGCACGGATCCGCGCTCGACGATCACTCCCTCGACGACTTCCGAGCGCGCGCCGATGAAGCAATCATCCTCGATGATCGTGGGCTGTGCCTGCAAAGGCTCCAGAACGCCGCCGATCCCGACGCCACCCGACAGGTGCACATTGCGGCCGATCTGCGCGCAGGAGCCGACAGTTGCCCAGGTGTCCACCATCGTGCCGGAGCCGACATGCGCGCCGACATTCACGAAGCAGGGCATCAGCACTGCATCGGGGGCCACGTGGGCTCCTTCGCGCACGATCGCGCCGGCGACCACACGCACCCCATCGGCGCGGAATCTGCCGGCATCGTAGGTCGCGTACTTCAGCGGTACCTTGTCAAAGAAGCGCAGGGCGCCGGCGTCCTGTAACCCGTTATCGTGGGTGCGGAAGTAGAGCAGTACGGCTTTCTTCAGCCATTCGTTGACGCGCCAGCGACCGTCGGCGGGCTCGGCGACACGCGCCCGGCCGCTGCCCAGCAATTTCAGGCACTGATCCAGCGCATCCAGCAGCTCGGCTGGCGCGCGGCCGGGAGAAAGCGCGGCGGGTTCCTCGAATGCCTGCTCGATCAATACCCGAAGCGTGTTCATTTCAGCGCGGCACTCAGGCGGCGGCGTCGCGGGCGTCGAGCGCCTGCTGCAGGGCTTCGGCCAGGGCATTGCGCCGCGCCGCCTCGAGCGGGTGGCCGGTCTCGTCCGTCACGTAGAAGACATCCTCCGCGCGCTCACCGACCGTCATGATCTTGGCGCCGTGCAATTCGACGCGCTGGTCCCACAGCAGCTTGCCGATCTCGGACAGCAGGCCCGGCCGGTCTCCAGCGACGACTTCGAGGATGGTACGCCCATTCTTCGCGTCGTCGCTGAATGTCACCTGTGTCGGCGTCGTGAACATGCGTGCCTGGCGCGGCATGCGCCGGGCAACGGCGGGCGTCGCGGCGTTGTGGTCGGACAAGGCGAGGGCGAGGCGGCGCTCGATGGCGGTCATGCGTTGACGATCCGTGATCGGCATGCCGGTGTCTTCGAGCACGAGATAACTGTCGAGACTTGCGCCGTCGATGGCCGGCGTGATGCGCGCATCCTGGATGCTGAGCCCCATCTGGTCGAGCGCTGCGGTGGTGCGGGCAAAGCTGTGACGGCGCCCACGCGTGTGGACCAGCACGACAGTCGCACCGCCGCGCCCCGGATGTTCGGCCACCGCGACCAGCGGACTGGTGTCGTCAGGATCGCGCGTCGCGAGCCGCCCGCAATGCCAGGCAATCTCGGCTGCGGAATGCCGCAAGAAATAGGTATCGGTGAATGCAGACCAGATGCGATCCACGACGGCCGCTTCCACTCCTGCGGCGGCCAGCAGCTCGCGCGCCTGGGACTGCGTCTCGGCAACCAGCTGCTCGCGGTCGATGGGGTTCTCAAGACCGCGGCGCAGCGCCTGCTTGACGCGTTCATAGAATTCGTCGAACAACGTGGCCTTCCAGGAATTCCACAACTTCGGGTTGGTGCCGCGCACGTCCGCCACTGTCAGCGTGTACAGGTAGTCGAGATGGGTCTGGTCGCCGACTTCGCGCGCAAAGTTGTTCACGACCTGCGGATCGGCGATGTCCTGCTTCTGCGAGGTCACCGACAGCATCAGGTGATGGCGCACCAGCCAGGCCACGAGCCGGGCATCGTAGCGTGAAAGACCCTGCTCGAGACAGAAAGCCTCGGCATCGACCGCGCCCAGTTCAGAATGGTCGCCGCCGCGACCCTTGGCGATGTCGTGGAATATCGCCGCGAGGTACGCGAGCTGTGGCTTTGGCAGCGAGCGGAAAATCTCCGCGAGCTTCGGAAACTCCTGGTCATAACGCTCGAGCGCGAGGCGTCGAAGATTGCTGACCACGAACAAGGTGTGCGCATCGACGGTGTAGGCATGGAACAGGTCGTACTGCATGCGGCCGACGATGCGCCCGAAGGCGGGAATGTAACGGCCGAGCACGCCGTAGAGATTCATGCGACGCAGCTCATGCGTCACGCCGGCGGGAGCCTCGAGGATTTCGAGGAACAGGCGGTGATTGCGCGGGTTCTGCCGGAACTCCTCGTCGATCAGCCA
>DAITAA010000044.1:0-12733 GCA_036824505.1 Steroidobacteraceae bacterium | reverse complement strand
GCCAAGGGTGGAATTGAACCACCGACACGCGGATTTTCAGTCCCAGATTGAAATCTGCATCTTCAACTGCACCAACCGGTTAGCCGGGGCGCCCGATACACGTAATGCCCCACGATGCTGCACCGCTTGAAATTCCCGTACCTTGATATGATCTGCACATGGCGAGGATTTCGCCCATTCGCCAGTCTTTTTTTGGCCTGAAAGGCACGCCATGAGCTATACGCTGCCCGAATTCCTCGCCCACGCCCTGGCCCTGGAACAAGAAGCCGCCGAGCGCTACCTGGAACTTGCCGACATGATGGAGGCGCACCGCAACGATCCCGTCTCCGTCGTGTTTCGCGACATGCACCGCTTTTCGCTGATGCATCACGAGGAAATCCGCAAACGGGTGGGCGACATCGAGTTGCCGCAGCTCAAGTCCTGGGAATACCGCTGGAGCAGCCCGCCCGAGAAGGGTGGCGAGGAAGCTTTCGACTACATGCTGGAGGCCTACAACGCACTGCGTTACGCGCGCGCGAACGAGCTACGCGCGATGGAGTACTACAGCTCGGTCGCCGCGAACGCGAAAGACCCCGTGCTTGCGCGCCTGGCGAGGGAGTTCGCCAATGAGGAGACTGAGCACGTCGCCGCGCTAGACGACTGGATCGCGAGAACTCCGAGGCCTTCGGCGACTTGGGAAGAGGATCCCGACCCGCTGTCACCCTCGGGCTGAGCAGTCCGGCTTTTCGGCTATTTTGGGCGACCGGAATAGACCATGGCCACGAGTGGAATTGAACGGTGCTGTCAGTGTAACTCCAAGCTTTCTCCCTTTCGGGGCAGAATTGCCCTCGAACTGAGGAATGCCAATGCAGCCAATCTCCTTCAACCGCCACAGGTTTCCGCCGGATGTCATCCGGCTGGCCGTTTGGCTCTACTTCCGGTTCACCCTCAGCTTCCGGGATGTCGAGGAGATGCTGGCGCAGCGCGGCATCGAGGCTAGCTATGAGACGGTCCGCTGCTGGACCCTGAAATTCGGCCGGGCCTTCGCACGGAACCTGCGGCGATCCAGACCCAAGCCGACTGATCGCTGGCACCTGGATGAGATGGTCGTAAAGATCTGCGGTAAGCACATGTGGCTGTGGCGCGCGGTCGACGACGAAGGTGAGGTCCTGGACATGCTCGTTCAGAGGCGCCGCCATACCGGTGCCGCTTTGCGTTTGCTGCGCAAGTTGCTGAAGCGAAACCGCATTCATCCTGAGAGTTTCGCCACAGACAAATTGGCTTCCTATCGAGCCGCGTTCCGAGAGCTTCACTGTAGCGATCGACACCGACCGGGACGCATGCTCGACAACAATCGAGCGGAGAACTCGCATCTGGTCATTCGACGACGGGAGCGAAAACAACAGAGGTTCAAGTCTCAACGTTCAGCGCAAAGGTTTCTCGCGACTCACGCCGCCGTCTACAACAACTTCAACGTTCAAAGACACCTGATCCGCCGATCGACCCTTCGCCTCTTTCGAGCCGAAGCCGACCGCACCTGGGCAACGGCGACCGCAGCCGCCTGAGCGATCGCTCCCTCCCCGCTCATTGCGCCTTTAACGACTTAACCTGACAACACCTGGAAATCAATGTTCGTGCCGGTGATGCGCGTCCGGGAAATGATGGTGCGAATGAATGATCGGCTCGTGCCGGTGTCGGTGAGCATGCCGAGTGCCCGGCGCGACGGGCGGATCATGCTCATGCTGGTGGTGGGGGTCACCGTCATGGACATGCTCATGATCGTGTTCCAGCGCCTCATGAATATGCTCATGGTCGTGCCGTTCGCTCAGGTGCAGCCACACGCCGGCAGCCATCAGTGTTCCGGCAACCAGCAGCTGCGGCGTGATGGGATCGCCAAGTGTCAGTGCGAGCAGCGCGCCGAGGAACGGCGCCACCGAGAAATAGGCGCCAGTGCGAGCGGTACCAAGATTGCGTAGCGCGACCACGAACAGGGCCAGACTGACTCCGTATGACAGCAGCCCGACGATCATCGCGCCGGCCAGATCTGGCACCGCAGGCATCTGCGCGCCCAGTCCAATCGCCAGCAACAGATTGACGGCTCCAGCCACCAGTCCCTTGATCGAGGCAATCCAGGTTGCATCCGTCAGCGAGACTTTTCGCGTCAGATTGTTGTCGACGCCCCATGCCAGGCACGCGCCGAGCACTGCCAGCGCGGGCCACAGGTCCGCAAAACGCACGTCGCCCGGCCAACTCAGGATTGCAGCGCCCGCCACGATTGACGCCATTCCCAATGCAATGCGGCGGTCAAAATTTTCCTTGAACACAAACCAGGCCAGCAGCGCCGTGAACACGCTCTCTGCGTTCAGCAACAGTGAAGCACCAGAAGCGGGCATGCCGGCGAGCCCGAACATCAGCAGTACCGGGCCAGCTATACCACCTGCCGCTATGGCGCACGCAAGCCACAAGATCTCCGATTTCACCATTCGGACCGGAGCCGCGCGGGCCAGCCAGCGATAGAGCGTCAGACCGAGGCCGGAACCGACATACAGCAGGCCCGCCAGCAGCCAGGGATCGACGGTCCGTAACAGGACCTTGGCCAGCGGCGTGCTCGCTCCAAACAGCAGGGCGGCACCCAGCGCTGCGAGCACGCCTGGTTGCAACAAGCGCTCTTGTAACTTCATCCGTGGCTGCTTGATCGACTTCATGACTTGATCGACGCGCCGGCTCGAACGTACGCCGTGTTACACCAGACTTTCAAGAGTGGTGGCCAGGGGTGGAATTGAACCACCGACACGCGGATTTTCAGGCAGCCCGAGCCGGCTGTCTTTCCGGCCCTCGAATCGAGTTAAGCTATCAAGGCCGCGGATAGGTTGCGGCGACTAATTCAGGCTCAGGTCCCGAAAATATGGCTGATGTGTTCATTTCCTACGCCCGCAGCGACAAGGCGCGAGTCGCGCCCTTGGTCACCGCGATCGAAGCGAAGGGCTGGTCGGTCTGGTGGGATCCGGAGATCTCGGCTGGCCAGCAGTTCGACGACCAGATCGAAGCGGCGCTCAATGCGGCCAAGGCCGTGCTGGTGATCTGGACTCCGACCTCCGTGGCCTCCCGCTGGGTACGCGGCGAGGCACGCGAGGCCGCCGATCGGGGCATCCTGGTCCCGGTACGATTCGAAGAAGCCCGCCTGCCGATGGACGTGCGCGCGCTGCATACCACCGACCTCGACAACTGGGGCGAGGATCCCGAGAGTCCGGTGTTCCAGGAAGTCCTGCGTGCGCTCGGTTCGATGATCGCACCTCAGGGTGCGAAGCCTGTGCCAGGCTCCACGCCCTCCGCTACCGCTTCCGATCCAACTCGCGTATCGATCTGCGTGCTGCCCTTCGCCAACATGAGCGGCGATGCCGAGCAGGAGTACTTCAGCGACGGGATCAGCGAGGACATCATCACGGATTTGAGCAAGGTCTCGGCGCTCGCTGTGGTTTCTCGCAACACGGCTTTCACCTTCAAGGGAAAAAACGTCGATGTTTCCCAGATTGCGAAGCAACTCAAGGTCAGCTACGTGCTCGAAGGCAGTGTGCGCAAGGCAGGTGGCCGCGTCCGGATCACCGCCCAGCTGATCGAGGGCTCAAAAGACAATCACATCTGGGCCGAACGCTATGACCGCGACCTGAGCGACATCTTCGCGCTGCAGGATGAGATTTCCGAGGCCATCGTCAAGGCCCTGAAGCTGAAGCTCCTGCCCGAGGAGAAAAAGGCGATCGAGCAGCGCGGCACGGACAATGTCGAGGCCTATAACCTCTACCTCATGGCACGGCAGTCCTACGCCACCGGCCATGAGGCCGATAACCGGCTGGCAGAGGCGATTGTCCGCCTGTCCAGTCGCGCTACCGAAATCGACCCCAACTATGCGCGCGCCTGGGCGCTCCTGGCCCTTGCGCAATTGGCATTGCGATTCGTCTATGGCAGGGGAGGCGATGACGGCCTGGCAGCTGCTGAAAGGGCGCTCGCGCTGGACGCCAATCTGGCCGAGGCCCATGCCGTGAAGGCCAGGATCTTGTCCCATTACGGTCGTCACGATGAGGCGTCTGCAGAAATCGAAATCGCCCTGCGCCTGGACCCCGAGTCCTACGAGGTCAACAGAGCAGCGGCGTATTTGCGATTCAGGCAGCACCGGCTGGAAGATGCCATTCGCTATTACGAAAAAGCGATGGCTTTGATGGAAACGGATCTGAATTCAGGTTCCATGCTAGTCACCTGTTACACATCTGTCGGAAATGTCCAGGCTGCTCTGCGTGTCGCGCAGATCACACTCTCCAGAACCGAAAAAACGCTGGCGCAGGATCGGAATAATGCCGCCGCCATGGCCTACGGCTCCAATGCGCTGGCGGCCCTTGGGGAGTCCGAACGCGCCAAGGAATGGATGAACCGTGCCCTGTTGATTGATCCGGACAACATGAACGCGCGCTACAACTTCGCCTGCGTTCTTACGCGCCATGTGAAAGATACGGACGCGGCGCTCGAGCTGCTCGGTCCGGTCTTCGAAAAGTTGGCTATTGGCTTCCTGAACCACGCGAAGGTCGATCCGGACCTCGATCTCCTCCGTGAGGATGCGCGCTTCAAGGCCATGGTCGCAGCCGCGGAGGCGCGCCTCGCGGCGGCGAGTGTCGGCGCTGGAGCGGTGACCGAGTGAAAGCAGGCGAGGCAGCGGTCCGCTCTTTTCCAAATACTCCAGCAGCGTGACGTATGTTTTCGCCTCCGTAACTTCCTCGTTTTTTCCGGACTAGTTGGAAGTGGACCGTTAACGGGATTGACGTTGGTCCGTTATTCGGACCGCTCAGAACAAGAATTCTGATGTCTTGTGGCCTATTTGCGGAGTGATTCAATAGTCATTGAAAAGGTGGTGGCCAGAGGTGGAATCGAACCACCGACACGCGGATTTTCAGGACGCCAGGGTGATTAGCCTGCATTAGCGGCCAGTATTGAATGGTGGCTGATAGGCCGTCCTGCCCAAGATTGGATCACGCCGGTTGACGACCACCGCCGCAGCCCATGTAGCAACCCTGCAGCAACCCACGGTCTAGCACAGCCCAGGGGCAGAGCTGCCCTACACCGTCGCTGCGAAGATCACTCCTCTTCCCGCGTCGCGGCGGCCGCCTGATCCGGATCGCGCAATCTGCGTAGCGTCTCGATCGCCGCCAGTTGCGCGCCGGCCCGGTCGGCGGCAGACCCGGCGATGGTTTCCAGCCCGGCGGCGCCGAGCGCCTTGTTGAGCTTTGGCAACTCATCCCGGACCAGGGCAGCGGCACGATCCTCCACGTCCTTCAACTCGCGTTCCAGCGTCTCGACGCGCGCAATCTGGTAGTCGCCCGGACGGCCTTCATAAGACAGCAGGGCTCCATAGACGTCATCGAGATGTTCGCGTAGCCGCTCCTCTCCCGTGACGGCACCGCCCTCTTTGGTAGCGACAATTTCCTTGCGTAGCTCGTCAGCGCCATCAGCAAATTTTGCGGCAAGCTCCGCCGTGTTTTTGGCAAGCTTCGGCGTGGCCTGACGCTCCTCGGCAAGGGCCTTCAGGCCGGCAAGCCGATCCGCAAGATCGGTCATGCGGCCGAATAGCGCATGCGCACGCATGGCCGCATGGAATTGCGCCGTGCGATCCTCGACCGTGAACGTAGCGCGACTGTCGAGGACGATTGGCAGTTGCGTTTCATATGCTTTGCCGGCCTTGGTCATACGCACCGTATACAACCCCGGCAAAAGGCGCGGCCCCTGCGCGGCCGAAAAAGCGGCCTGTGCTGCAGTCGGTACGCGCGGCGGCGGCACCTGTATTGTCCACAGCACGCGGTTGATTCCCTTGCGCTTGGATGCGGGCAGCGTGTCGATCACTTTACCTGTCGGATCGAGAATCTCGAGCTTCAGCCGCCCAAACACATGTCGCGTCTTCTGGTAGTAGCTGATAACCGCGCCCGCCGGAGGATTTCGCCCGGAAAACTTTGCATCGCCTTCAGCCCAGCCGCCGGAACCCCTGATGCGCTGCTGGGTGGGCCGCACGGGCAGAAACGCGACTTCGCTCGCAAGCACCTCGGGAGTCAATGCGCGCAATGGCGTCAAATCATCGATGATCCAGATGCCGCGTCCGTGTGTTGCAACGACCAGATCGCCATCGCGAGGCTGCACGACGATGTCTCGCACGGCCACGGCCGGAAAATTGCTGCCCTTAAATTCTGCCCAGCTGGCTCCTGAATCGACCGAAAACCACAGCCCGAATTCGGTGCCGAGGTACAGCACGTTGGGCGCCACCGGATCTTCCTTGATCACGTGCGCATAGCCACGCACGCCCTGCTCCGGCGATACGATGCGCGTCCAGCTGCGGCCAAAGTCATTGGTGCGATACACCCAGGGCGTCATGTCCCCGAATGTGTGACGATCAAAGGTTGCGTAGGCAGTACCTGCCTGCGATGGACTCGCCTCCACCCACGACACCCAGCTCGCCGCGGGCAACCCCTTGACGTTGCGTGTCAGGTTGGTCCAGTGCTCGCCGCCGTCGCGGGTCAGCTGCAAATTGCCGTCGTCCGTTCCGATCCAGATCTGCCGCGAATCCTTCGGACTCTCGGAGATCGAGTAGATCGTGGTGTGCATCTCGGCGGACGAATTGTCCACGGTGATGCCGCCGGACTCTTCCTGCTTCTGCTTGTTCGGATCGTTGGTCGTGAGGTCCGGCGAAATCCGCGCCCAGGACTGGCCGTGGTCGTGGCTGGCAAAAAGGAATTGTGCGCCGATGTAGAGCGTATCGCGGTTGGTCGGCGACAGTGCAATCGGCGTGTTCCAATTCCAGCGCAGCTTCTCCTTATAATCCGCCTGCGGCTGGATATTGCGGCCCCTCAGCGTGCGGCGATTGACGCGCCCGATATGCCCGCCCTGGTATTCGGCGTAGACAAAGTCTGCGTCCGCCGGATCGGAAAAAGTCCAGAAGCCATCGCCGCCGAACAAGTTCTCCCAGCGGCTGTTCGTGATACCGCCGGCATACGCCGAATCGCCAGCCCAGGAGCTGTTGTCCTGCAGGCCGCCGTAAACCTGATACGGATCCTTGTTATCGACGGACACGTGATAGAACTGGGAGACCGGCAGGTTGTCGGACTTCCACCACTTGTTGCCGCCGTCATAACTGATCCACAGCCCGCCGTCGTCGCCGGTGATGACATGCTTGGGATTGCTCGGGTTGATCCAGACGTCGTGATGGTCGGCGTGGGTGCCGTCGCTGATGACAGAAAAGCTCTTACCGCCATCCTCGGACGCTATCAAGGAGTAATTGGTCTTGAACACACGTTCCGCATTGGTCGGGTCGACAATCAGCTTCGAAAAGTAGAACGGGCGCCACACCATGCTTTGGCTGGCATCGCGCGCCTCCCAGGTCTTGCCGCCATCCGAGGATCGATAGAGGCCCGACTTCACGCTTTCGATGACCGCATAGACAATGTCGGGTGCCGATGGCGCAATGACGACATCGAGACGGCCCCAAGGCGCGGGCGGCAAGCCCTTCGCGCTTTTCTCATCGAGCCGCGTCCAGCTCTTGCCGCCGTCCTCGGTCAGGAACAGACCCGAACCAGACGGCGCCTCCGGACCCTGGCCACCCGAACGGAACGTCCAACCCTTGCGGCGGAAGTCCCACAGCCCCGCAAACAATCGTTGCGAATTGCGCGGATCCATCGACAGTCCCGAACATCCCGTCGAAAGGTTCGGGCCCTTCAAGACGAGTGACCAGCTCTCGCCGCCATCAGTCGTCTTGTAAAGGCCGCGATCGGCAGAATCCGACCATAGGGCACCCGGCACGCAGGCGTAGACGGTGTCGCCGTGCTTCGGATCGACGACGATCTTGTTGATGCGTTCCGATGCGCCAAGCCCGAGCTTCTGCCAGGTGTCACCGCCGTCGCTCGAGCGGTAGATACCATCGCCGATCGATACCGAATTTCGTGCCCAGGTCTCGCCCGTACCAACCCACACAACCTTGGGATTTGTCGGGTCGAGCGTGATCGCACCAATCGATTGCACAGGCTGCTTGTCGAACACCGGCTGAAACGTAGTGCCGCCATCGTAGGAACGCCATACGCCACCGGAGGCCGCACCGACGAACAGTGTCACCTTGCCATCGCTCTCCTGACGGCCGGCGATTGCGGAGATGCGGCCACTCATCGTCGCGGACCCGATGTTGCGAGCGCCGAGCCCCGAGATCGCCGCCGCATCGAGGACTTCGGCTGCATGACTGTCAGTCAATGCACCGAGCAGCGCCGCAAGCAGGGTCATCGCAAGAAATCTATTCATTCTGGCACTCCCGAACCCGCTCAACGGGCCGCCGGATAGGCGAACACGGCCGCATCGACGTCGATATTTGCCTCCGCCTTGTCGAACGCGAGCTTCTGTTTCTGCGAGCTGTCGGAGCTCTTCGGCCCGCTCTCCTCGGTCATGGGCACGTAGGCGCCATTGATCTTCTCGTATTCACCGTAATCCGTTTCGGTCTCCTGCTCGGCGCCGCGTACGTACTGCTTCTGCACGTCACGAATGACCATGAACGTATCCGGATCGATGTAGTACAGCACCTCATCGCCCGTCTTGAGGTGCACGCGCAACTTGTAGGCCGGCGTGCCATCGACCTCCTCTAGCCCCAGGTATTCCACCGTATGTCCCTTGGCCCGGTAATCGAGAAGCGGCGAGTCCATGTCGGACTGCAGCACCAATGGCTTAGCCTCGTCGGTCGACATGCGTTCCGGGTCCTTGCGGCCCTGGAACGGGTCGATCTTCCACGCGTCGCTGCCATCGCAGGCATTAACCAAAGTCAGGCCCTGGAGTGTGAATTCATTACGCACCTTGCCGCCACGCGCCACCAAAGTCGTCGCGCGGATATCGAAATTGGCGCCGGGCAGGATCAGGTGTCCCTCGCGCCTGAGACTCACAATTGCCTTCAACTGCTCGGCGCCACCGCGCGCATTGATGTTGCTGGCGATGATTTCGTCGGCCGTGACCGCAAAGGCGGGCACCGAGGCGCCGGCCAGCACACAGACTAGTAATGCAGACTGGAATCTATTGAGCACTGGATGCCCCCATGTCTTGGTTGCGCGTCATCATGGGTTCAGAGCGCTCAGCTCGGGACAACCCCATTCGGCGTCAATTTGTCGATTGCCTGAGGCAGGATTTGTGCAAGCTTTTGCGCAAGTTCGGGTACCGAAATACCCGCTTTAGCCGCTAACTGCTCCAGTGTGGTAGTACCGAGCGCCTGCTGCACCTGATCGGCAGAAACGGGCTTGTTCGCCCCGGTACTGACCCAGGACTTGACGGTCTCCCCAAGCCCGTTCTTCTCGAACTGGTTGACGATGCCTTGCACGCCGCCGTGCTTCTCGATAACAGCACTGACAACCGACATCATTCCGGCGCCGACGACGCCGCCAATTACTCCGTCTAATAAACCCATGACATGCTCCTCTTCGTGACTATTCGCAAATGTTCCAGCCTGCGGGCCGGCCATTCTCCGCAAGCCCATACGGGGATTCGGGCATTCCATACGACATCGTGAGGCACAGCAAGGGGGAGCTACCCGATATATTTTCGGCGTGGCTCCCGCCTCAAGTCACAGCGCAATGGGTGCTTGGACTTTGTGCTTGATGGGAATGGTGGCCAGGGGTGGAATTGAACCACCGACACGCGGATTTTCAGTCACAGGCTGAAATCTGCATCTTCAACTGCATCAACTGGTTAGCCGGGGCGCCCAAAGCGCCGGCTGCGCAACATTAGTGCGTATGTGAACGACTGTTCGGCCCCGGCAGGCGTACGGTGCCGCTCCTCCCGTTTTTGCAAGAGACTGAACGTTGATGCGAATATTCCGGCGATATCTTCCGCTGACCGTCGCACGACTGGCAATCCGCTGCATCGCTCTGGTCCGTCCGGCGCGAACCCGCCAATCAACGCGTGTCCGCCGATCCTCACAGCTTCCGCCGCGATTTGCGCATAGCGCGCGGCCTCGGTTGGATCAGTCAGAAAGTGGAACACTGCTCGGTCATGCCAGAAGTCAAAGCCGCCGGCCGGCAGCACCGCGTGCAGGACATCCGCGACATACCAGGTCACTTCTCTTGCTCGATCACCGAGTCGTTTTCGAGCCATGGCCAAGGCTTCATCCGAAACGTCCAGCACACTGACGTCACGGACGCCACGATCGAGCAAATCATCCACGAGCGTCGAGGCCCCGCCGCCAATATCAATGACTCGCGAATCCGCCGACAAGCCGGCCAGTCCCAGTAGCTCGATGGACACATCCAGATGCGGCCGATACCAGCTGACGGAATCGGCAGTCCTTGTTCGATAGACTTTCTGCCAGTGTGTTTGCCGGTCGATCGATTCTGCAGTCATCTTGATACTTGAGAGCGTCCCACCTCGGATGTCGGCGCGGTCAGGGCGGCAACCCCATCTTCTTTACCATCGCCGCAAATCGCGGGTCGGAGTGAAGTTGGGCGAGCAGCGGATCGAACTTGAGCTGGACGAGGATGCCATCGTGTTGCGCATGGGCACGCTCCAGCCAGGTGAAGGCCGCGTCCCGCTCCCCGCGCCAAGCGTATGCCTCCGCGACCTGGTATGCATTGGTCGACGCATACCCGGCGACCAGTGCATCCAGCGCTCGTTGCGAATCCATGGCGTGGCCGAGATCGTGCTCTGCCATCGCGACACCCGCCTCACGCCGTGCCTTGCTCGCCTTGCGGAACTCGGCCAGTGCCGCCTTGGGGTTACTCTCAAGCAACGATGTAACCCCGAGGTTGAACCAGGCGAACGCATGCTCAGGACTGATCTCGAGTGCCCGCGTCGCTGCCTTACGAGCCTCCGGCAGCCGCCCGGCGGCGTTGAGCTGGGTGCTACGCCGGAACCAGGTGTCGGCCGACAGGGGATCGAGTTCGATCGCCTTTTCGTTGATCTCGAGTGCTTCAGACAACCGTCCCAGGCTGGCGAGAAAACATGCGTAGCAGGTGTACGCTCGATATGAACCCGGATCGAGGGCGAACGCGCGCGACAGGTCGGCCTCGGCACCGGCCCAATCCCAGTTGATCGTGAATCGCAGGAAGCCCCGCGCTGCGTAGCCTTCCGAAAGCACCGGATCGATGGCGATCGCCCGGTCAGCCGCCGCCAGCGCCCGCTGCTGCCCGGCCAACACCTCTGCAAGTGAATTTTCAGGGTCATGCGACAGCTCGTTTTCCGCGACGGCGAGGCCGGCGTAGGCCGAAGCGTATTTTGGATCGAGCGCGATCGCCTGCTCGTAGGCCGCGACCGCCCTGCGGAAGTCTTCCGTGTTGGTGCGATTGAAGAACTGCCGGCCCAACAGGTATTGGGTGTGTGCCGCCGGGTTTTCCGTGCGGTTTCCCGCGATCAATATCTCGTGATTGGGCAGCAGCTTGAGCTTCAGCGCCCCCACCACGGCAGCAGCAATCTCATCCTGAACCTTGAAGATGTCGTCAGGCTTCCGATCGTAGGTCTGCGACCACTGGTGATAACCATCCGCGGCGCGGATCAGCTGCACAGTAATGCGCACCTGGTTACCGGACTTGCGCACCGAACCTTCGAGGAGATGCGCGACGTGCAGTTCACGCGCTATCTCCGCCAGCTTGACCGCCTTACCCTTGTAATAGAACGACGAGGTGCGTCCGGCAACCTTCAACTCGGGAATCTTGGAAAGCAGGTTCAGCAGTTCTTCTGTCAGGCCGTCGGAGAAATACTCCTGATCCTTCTTCTCACTCATGTCGACGAACGGCAGCACCGCGACCGACTTTTCCGGAATCGCGGGCGTCGACTCCACCAAAGACTTCTGCTCTTCGGCAAGCTTCGACAACCAGAACTTGTCGGCGAGGACGTAGATCAGGCCGACGGTTATCACGGCGAGCGCGGCCACCAGCGCTGGCTTACGCCAACGCGACGACCGTGTGCTTGGCGCAGGAGACGGCACCAAATTGGCGCGCGGGCGTACGGTGCCGAATGCCTCACGACCGGTCTCGCTGGCGTCCCGGCCGCGCACGGACTCGATGAGCGCCGGGAAGATCCGTTCGATCGGGCCGCCGGACGCATCCAGCCAATGGTTCGTGCTCAGGAAGTACTCAAGGTCTGGCGGCAATCCAGCGGCATCCATGCGGATCGACAGCACCGGCCGTCTCTTCGAACTGGCTCGCTCGACCTCGCGCAGCACGTGCGGAGATTCGATGGCGTTCTTCGAGAGGACGAGCACCAGCATGCGGCAGGAGTTGATCGCCTGCACGATTGCCGCGGCGTAGGACTCCCCTGCCAGCACGTCGCGCGGCGCGGTCCAGCACGACAGGCCTGCTGCCTCGAGTGCCGCGCATAACTCTTCCGCAACGACAACGTCCAGCGAGGCATAACTGATGAATACCTTGCCGGCCGTGGCCGCTGTGTGAGGCTCTGATCGATCCTTGGTTTTCGGCCCTAGGTCGTCGGTCACGTCAGCAACTTTACTCCAGTCGAGCGTAAGGACCCTAAAGGCAGACACGTCAGCGGCCGGCCTGGAAAGCGAAAGGGTCGAGTGTCGGTTTTGGGGCGGGCGTTTCGCGAGGCTGAACGTGCGTTATTCGCCGGAATGAGGCCGTCGCGGTTGAATACGGTCAGGCACTGAGTGTCCCAACCAGGTCATAGTCAAGACAGCTGAATTGCATCGGGACGCGAAAACGAGATGGTGGCCAGGGGTGGAATTGAACCACCGACACGCGGATTTTCAGTC
>DAITAA010000008.1:0-116929 GCA_036824505.1 Steroidobacteraceae bacterium | reverse complement strand
GAACGGCCGGTGCCTAAAGAGGCGTCAGACTTCCCCGTGCCAAGCGACGCATCAGAACGGCCAGTGCCCAAAGAGGCATCAGTTTTCCCCGTACCAAGCGATGCATCAGAACGGCCGGTGCCCAAAGAGGCATCAGTTTTCCCCGTACCAAGCGACGCATCAGAACGGCCGGTGCCTAAAGAGGCGTCAGACTTCCCCGTGCCAAGCGACGCATCAGAGCGACCCGTGCCAACAGAGGCCTCAACGCCCCGGCGCAGTACAGAGCTAACGCGCGAAAATCTTTCCACCAAGATCTTTCCAGCAATAGCCGGCTGGCTGCCAATGGCGGTTGTTACTGAACCAGCCCCAACTGCCGAACCCAATGACTGCTCTGAAGAAGTTGAAACATCCAACTCTATCGCCCCGACGCTAAAGGCGCCGACATTGTTGCGTCCTGACGCCAAATGAGCGCGCAAATAGACTCTTGACGCACCCGGCACGTAGCTACCTGGAAGTACAACTGCAGAATCCACAAAATATTGGTCGCCGACCAATTCGCCAAACAAGGACACAGCCTGGCCGACTTCCGCGCCCTTAACAAATTCGAGTACGGCCCGGTCACCTAGCAAGATAAATTTCTGTCCAAGCACGGACGCAATAAAATCCGTGCGGGAAATACTATCGAGACGGCCGATTGCAAGCAGTTTACCGTTCGCTGCTTGTTCGATGGCAAGTACATCAGAGATTTTCGATACGGCAGCCGTCGAAGGCGCAATTGCGTGACCACTTGTGCCAATGCCAGCGCTTACGGTTGCAGCGAGCGCACCGAAGACAAGTGACAACCAGGGTCCAGATTGATTAATTTTCATTCTCGTGGCTCCAAAACAGTCGCTTGCCAGAATTTCCGCGCAGTGAACCCATCCGAATCAAAGAAAGACGGGCGCCAACTCAATCATCAATGCCGTCGTCCTCAAAATCCTGAATATCACCAAAATTTTCGATGAGGGGCGTCTTGTCTTCAGTTACTTCTTCATAGAAATAGATACCGACTCCAACCTGAATTGACTGCTCGCCTCGGGCTCGTTCCGGCCTTGGATATGTGGCGGATTTCTGATCAATCTCCTGAATCACTGTCTCCAAGTACTCCCGAATCTCTTGCTGATAAATCTCCACATCAACAAGTCTCAGTCCGTCATCCGGATACACCATGCGGTCAAAGCGTTTCACGTCTCCTTTGCCGCGCCCCAAGTTGTAATCGACCGTTTCTATGTACCGACGCACAGCTTGGGAAAAAATTTGAATCATCTCGGCCGTCATGTCGGTGGGGATATAAGTGCGCTTTTCCACGCGCAAATAGTGACCACCTTCCAGGAGTCTTGCCGCACCGACGCGAACTAACTCCCCAACTAGAATCTCGTGCGGCACATCAGAACTAAATCGACGCACCAGATCTTCGAATGTTGGAACCGCCTCGTTTCCATCGATCTTCAGGTCGCGCGGATATCCGTATGGCGCCAAGTAAGCTGGATCTGAATGCCAAGCCTCGAGGACGCTAGCTGCAAGACCGGCGTTGCTCCAAACGCCCCACTTAGTCTTACCTTCGTTCCGAACAATCTTTGCGACTTCCCTGCGTGTTAGGCCCGTCGCAATTGCAACCCGAGAAACCGACATCTTTCGTCCGGGCAAAGTCATTTCACGAGCACAAACACTTACGTAGACGTCCTTCAGTACCCCCGTGAAATCTTGAAACGTAATCCCACTTCGCAGCAGGATCCTGACGAGCGGAGTCATCAGCGACCTAAATGCTGCTAACAGATCCCTTTTAACATCATAAGTAGCTGACATGACTTAATCTACTTTGACTCAACAATAAGTGGCGCCTGTACATGTATACACATGACAGGGCCTTTTGAAAAACGTTATTTATCAGTAGGTTATCGCAGCGTGGGCGTTGCCCGACCTAGAACCGCACTAGAACCCCAAGCGAATTCGCAGCATAAGTGTCTAATAAATATAAGGAAAGTTACGCGATATTCTCCCTCACAAATACGTAGGCTCCTGCGCCGACTAGAACCGCCCCGGCGTCTCTTGTTGGTCGAATCGCTCGCCGAGCCAACCATTCATCGATGGCGTCAACGAAGTCCTGGCCCCTCGAACTGACCAGGTTTTCTAAGACCGGCACAAGATTGTCGGGTACCGATGCGTAGCAAGCGCGTTCAAATCTCCCTCGCGCACGCGAAGGCTTGTCAAACAAGTTGTATTCGACGGAACCAAGAAATCCGCAGATATGCTCAAGTACGGGCTCAGACGCGATTCCAGAACCGTCGCGTCCGGAGCACGCGACCACAGACTCGCTAATCAATTCGATGCTCCCGGATTTGGTCGTTCGCACAACACCAAGTTCCTTCAATGTCTTTAGCAGTTCCTGTGGATCTTCACCCGGCGACACTGCATGAACAAGTTCACCGAAATTTGAAGGATCACCACGCAGCGACAGCAAACTAGGCAATCCTTCGGCTGTTAAGAACTTGGAGTCGCGCCTCCATCTCAGCACAATGTCAGAACACGTGATGATATGACGAGCTGTCGTTGGGTTTACTTGTGGCTGTGCAACTGAAGTTGCGGTCGAGATTTCTTGCGAAAATATTTCCCGAAGATCCGACCCAACAATTCCACAGGCCATGAGAATTCGTATCACGCGTCGAACCAATACATGCGCAGAGGCGATTACCCGCAGGGAATAAGTGGATGTGTCGAGCATGTGAACTCCCGCTGTTACTAGATCAAACCTACATTTACTGTCCAAGTCTTATGGCTATTCGAAGCTGGATACTAGAAATTCTTGCGCCGCACTTCTAACGCCGCTTGCGAAGATATTGGATCAAAGCCACTGCTAACATTCTTGACTTCATTTGTCGAAGGCTGTCACATAGATGACTTCCTCTAAGAACCTTCTGCTGCAGTCATGCCTCCGCCTTCTACGCCCGCTGGCGCGGATCATGCTACGCCACGGACTATCTGCTTATGACTTTTCTCAGATGTCCAATATTGCATTCGTCCAGGCAGCTCAAGATATCCTGCGTGAGCAGGGCAAAACTTCGAGTTTCTCTCGCGTTTCTACAATTACTGGCTTACACCGACATGTCGTCAGTAATATCGTTAAATCAGCCGCGGTAAACAGACCGAATCTGGCGGCCGAGAAGGACTACCGGCGAAATAGACTCGCGCGTGTCCTCACGGGCTGGTTCGAGAATCCCGAGTACACGGACGAGAGTGGCCGGCCGCGAGTGTTGCCCTTTGACGGGAAAGAGCCTTCATTCACAAGCCTGGTCCAGTCATTCAGCGGCGACATTTACCCAACGATCATCCTCGATGAGCTGCTTCGGGTCGGTGCAGTGCGCGTCCTGAAGGATGGCTCATTGCGGGCGGTTGCCCGGCGCTACACGCTGGGCGGAGCAAACTCGGCAGCGTTACAGCATCTCGGTTATTCAGTGCGCGACTTGATCAGCACGCTCGAACACAACATCGCGGTCCCGGCCGACAGGCGCTGGTTCGAGGACTCTGTCGTCTCGATACGGCTGGACAGCGCCGCAATTCCGCTATTCCGTCAGATGCTTCGTCGGCGCGGAGCCAGCTTCCTGGAGGACGTCGAGGGCTGGATTTCCGAACGCGAAACGGACAGCGAGTCCAGATCTGTCCGCGCGGGCGTCATGGTCCAGATGTTTGTCGAGGAAGAGCCAGGTCCCGTCGAGCAGCCAGCCACCCGTATCAACAAGTAATCAGCGCTTGCGGCCGATCAGCTTCAGGAACTCATCTTCGTCGAGGATTCTTATTCCGAGCTGAGTCGCTTTCCTGAACTTGGAACCCGGATCGTCGCCTACAACGACATAGTCGGTGTTCTTCGAGACGCTTCCGGCAACTTGACCGCCCACTTCGCGGATGCGGTCCCCGGCTTCGCCTCGCGACATTGTCGAAAGTTTACCGGTCAGGACAAACGCCTTGCCGCTCAGTGGACTGCTGCCCGCGGAAGGCCCTTCAACGGCCGGCCATCGGACGCCATGAGCGATCAGTGCATCGATAACCTTCGCGTTGCGCGGCTCGGCAAAGAATGCATGCACATGCCCAGCTGTTACCGGGCCGATATCCGGTACCTGCTCGATCGCTTCAATGGAGCTGCTGCGCAGGCCGTCCAGCGTACGAAAGTGACGTGCGAGTGCCTCCGCCGTCGCTTCGCCGACATCGCGAATACCGAGCGCATGCAGGAATCTCGCGAACGTGGTCTGCTTGCTGCGCTCGAGCGATTGAATCAGATTGGCGGCCGAGCGCTCGCCCATTCGCTCGAGTCCAGCCAGCTTGTCCGCCTCCAGCTTGTAGAGGTCACCCGGATTGCGGACCATCCCGCTGTCCACCAACTGATCCATCAATTTGCTTCCGAAACCCTCGATGTCCATCGCGCGGCGCGAAACGAAATGCCGCAACGACTCCTTCATCTGCGCAGGGCAAGTCAGCGCGCCAGTGCAGCGTGCGACGGCCTCACCTTCCTCGCGCTCGACGGCTGAGCCGCAAACCGGGCATTTTTGCGGCAGCCGTATCGAGGACGACTTCGGCGGCCGCCTTTCCGTGATCACGCGCACGACCTCTGGAATCACGTCGCCTGCCCGGCGGATGACCACTGTGTCGCCGACGCGCACGTCTTTGCGCCGTAGCTCGTCGATGTTGTGCAACGTTGCGTTGCTGACGGTCACGCCGCCGACAAATACCGGTTCGAGTCGAGCGACCGGAGTCAGCGCGCCAGTGCGCCCAACCTGCCACTCGATCGCGCGCACCTTGGTCATCTCCTCTTCGGCAGGAAACTTGTGTGCGATCGCCCAGCGCGGCGCACGTGCGATGAATCCGAGTCTGCGCTGCTGGTCGATTGAATTGACCTTGTAGACGACGCCGTCAATCTGGTAGGGCAGGCTGCTCCGTCGACGGCCGATGTCCTTGTAGTAGCCGAGCAGACCCTCGACACCCTTCACGACGCGCGCCTGGGGTGAGGTGCGCAGTCCCCATCCGCGCAGCATCTTGAGGATCTCGCTGTGCAGCCCTGGGAGGGTCTTCCCTTCAACACGGCCGGCACCGTAGAAATAGATCTCCAGTGGTCGTGATGCAGTCAGGCGTGGATCCAATTGCCTCAGGCTCCCGGCAGCGGCATTGCGCGGGTTGACGAATACTTTTTCGCCCTTTTCGGTCGCGCGCCGATTCATTTCTTCGAATCCCTCGATCGAAAGAAATACTTCGCCGCGTACCTCGAGCAGCTCCGGCCAGCCGTTTCCGATCAGTCGCAATGGCACAGTCTGTATCGTGCGGATGTTGTGCGTGACATCCTCGCCAACCGCGCCGTCGCCCCGCGTCGCGCCGAGCGTCAGGAGGCCATCGCGATAGGTCAGGCTGACCGCCAGTCCATCGAGTTTCGGTTCGCAGGCGTATGCGATGATCTCGTTGGTCTCGAGCCGCTCTCTGACCCGACGGTCGAACGCCTCGACGTCCTCGCGCGCGAACGCGTTGTCGAGCGACAGCATCGGCAGGTGGTGTCGCACCTGCTTGAATTCCGGCACCGGCGCACCGCCAATACGCTGGGTCGGCGACTCGGGAACTACGAGTTCAGGGTGCTGCTGCTCCAGCGTACGCAGTTCCACCATCAGGCGGTCGTATGCTGAGTCAGGAATTTCCGGACTGTCCAGCACGTGGTAGAGATAGTTGTGGCGCTCGATCTCGGCTCGCAGCCGTTCGACACGCTGCCGCAGACTTGCGGATACCGGCTTCATCAGTTGCGGCGGAGGCGCTTGTTGCGGTGCTCGAAATGCACCAGTTCCTCCCGGAGGTTCAGGATCCGCTGCGCGGTCAATGTACTGCCCTGCTCATCCTGCAGCTGACCCTTCAGCCGCTCGGCAAGATGCCGCGCAACCGCAAGCACCATATCAAATGTTGCAGGTGCATCCAGCGGGCCAGGCACGATGCCGAATAGCGAGATGCCCGGAAACAACTGGCCATCCATTCTTGCGAGATCGAATGAGCCGGGTTCCATCATGCTCGCAATGTAGAAAATCGTCTTTCCGTCTTCACGTTCGCGATGAAAGATCGAATAGCGGCCGTAGTGCAGGCCCTCCGCCTCGATGGCCTCGCGCAGTTGCCTGCCGTTCCAACGCTCTTCGGGAGCGACGAGACGCAGTGCAACGATCCGTTGCTTTGCGGCTTCAGAAGTCTGCTCGTCCATTGATTCCATCAAGTTCGGTTCATCCGTCTTGGCAGCACGTTGCGCCACGGCGTCCGATTGAAGCTGCGGCTGGGTGCTCACCCACGATTCACGATGGTCTGCGTCATGCTCATTATGCAACGCCCGCTCGCCCGTGCCTGTGCTTGCACGCGCGGCCCTGGGTCCAGACATTTCGATTGGCCCTGGCTCGGGTAATCGCCGCCGATCCTTGCCGACGTAGGCAGAAATATCCACTTCGAGATCATCTGAAATTTCGACAAGTGGCGGTCGCCGCGGCGCGCGCAGTCGCTCGCTTTTCGGTTGCGGTGTGCGTGGCGCTACGGGAATTTCGCGGCTGGTGCCGCCTTCACCACCGACTCTCGGTTCCGCGCGACCACGCGGCCAGGTCTCTGTCGGATCGACGGTCGGCTGCGTCTTGCGGGTCTCCCACCACCAGAGTCCGAGAATCAGGGCGACCCCGGCTCCGAGCAGAATCCAGCGCAACTCCGACACTGGGGCGCCTCCCCAACTTACCCGACGGCGGCCATTCGAACCGCTTCATCAACGTCCACCGCAACCAGGCGTGAAACGCCCGGCTCGCCCATGGTGACACCAATCAAGTGATTCGCGAGTTCCATGGTCGACTTGTTGTGAGTGATGAACACGAACTGCACCCGTTCCGACATGTCCCTGACTATTTCGCAGAAGCGGCCCACGTTGTTTTCATCGAGCGGCGCGTCAACCTCGTCAAGCAGGCAGAATGGCGCCGGGTTCAATTCGAAGATCGAGAACACGAGCGCCACAGCGGTCAGCGCCTTTTCACCGCCCGAAAGCTGGCTGATCGTGCTGATCCGCTTGCCCGGCGGCCGCGCCATGATGGCAACGCCCGCCGTCAGCAGATCGTCACCGACAAGTTCGAGGTATGCCGCGCCGCCGCCGAACAGCCGCGGGAACTTCTCCTTCAAGCCGTTGTTGATCCGGTCAAATGTGTCCTGGAAGCGTGCCCGGGTTTCGCGATCGATCCTGCGTATTGCCTGCTCCAGCGTATTCAGCGCGTCAGTAAGGTCCGCAAACTGGCGATCAAGGTATTCCTTGCGCTCTGTTTGTTCCTTGAGTTCATCGATCGATGCGAGGTTGACAGCGCCGAGCCGCTCGATTCGCTCGTTGGTCTCGGCGAGCTGCTGGTCCCAGGCCGGTACGGTTGCTTCTGGCGGCAATGCCGCGGTGACCGCTTCAAAGTCGAAATGCGTGGACCCGAATTGTTCCAACAGCGACTCGCGCCGCACGCGCGCCTCCTGCATACCGAGGCTGATTTCGGCCAGCGCTGCACGTGCCGATTCGACACGTCCTTCGCATCCCTGACGCTTCGTATCGAGGTCGCGCACCTGTGCGTCCGCGTCTTCGACCAGGTGGCGCGACTCTGCAAGTTCGCGTTCAACCGCGAGGCGCCGTTCCAGGTACTGTTTCAAATTGCGATCGAGATCAGCGAGCGGCGCTTCACCTTCGGCGAGCTGGCGCTCAAGTTCCAGGCGACGGCTTGCCAATTGGCGGGCCTGATCGCTGGCCCGATCAAGACTCATCTGCAGCGTCGCAAGCGTCGAGCGCCTGGACTCATACCGGATCTCCACCTGTTGCGCAGCCGTGATGTCCGCTGAGCTCCGTTCACGCGCGACGGCGAGCCTGGCGCGCGAATCGTCGCGCTCGCGCTCCAGTGTCGGGCGCCGATCCTGCAGTGCGTTCATCGTCAGCAGACCGGATTCCAGCCGCTGCCGCGCTTGACGGATTTCCTGCTCGTCGCGGGCAATCTCCGCTTCAGCCTGCTCGAGTTCGCTGCGCACCCTGGACAGCCTTTCGTTGAACTGCTGCGCGCGCGAGCGAATCGCCTCGAGCGCCCCGCGCACGTTGACCAGGTCGTGGTGCAGGCGGTTGACGGCCCCGTGCAGGTCATCGCGGTTTGCATCCAGACCCGCAATCCGCGACCGGCTGCCCGCCAAAGCCTTGTCGAGTTCGCGAACCCGGGCTTCGCCGGCGGCAACGACGGATTGCAGCCTGCGGATATCCTGCTCTCGCGAAATGACCCCGGCATGTTCGGTTTCATTGCGCGAGACCCGCAACCAGCCCTGACCCAGCCAGACACCATCACGAGTGATCACCGACTGTCCAGGTCTCAATGATCGCCGGCGCGAAACCGCTTCCCGCAAGGTGTCCACCGCGATCACGCCGTCGAGCAAACCGGCAACGACCGGCGGCCCCTTGATCCTGCTCAGCAATGAATCTGCGCCGGGCTGCGTCGGCTCTGTGCCGGAGGATTCCACCAGCGTGACGCGCCCGGAACCAAGCCGGCCCAGGGCTTCGGCGAATGAATCAATCCCGTCCGTGCAGACGGCCTCCAGATAGCTGCCCAGCGCGGTCTCGACAGCCTGCTCCCAGCCGGCCGCAACGACCAGCAGTTGTGCCAGTCGGGAACGCTGCTCGAGCTTCTGGTCTGCAAGCCACTCGACAACCCGTCCCTGTGCCTGGCCGAGCGCCGCCTTTTGCACGGCTTCGACAGCGACCAGCTCGCCGCGTGCGATCTGAAGCTCTGCCCGGGCCGCGTCGAGTGCGTTTGCTGCGTTGCGCTCGGATTCGCGCTCTGACTGAAGTTTCGCGAGTGTCTCGTCAAGCTCGCGTTGCGCGGCAGCGCCTCGCTCCCGCGCCTGCTTCTCCGCCGTGGCAAATTCTTCAGGCCGCGCGCCCGAGACCATTTTGTCCAGTTGCGCACGTTCCTGCGCCAGCCTTTCACGCTGCGCCAACAGGCGCGCGAGCCCGGCTTCGATCTGCTCGATCCGGGTCCGCTCGACAAGGGTGCTTTGCGACGCGTCGGCGGAATCGCGGCTGAATACTTCCCAACGCTGCTGCCAGTCCGCCATCTCTGACTCGGCTTTTGCCAGTGCGGATCGGGCCGCGATTTCCGCCTCGCGTGCAACGTGAAGCTCAGGTTCTGCGCGCGCAACTGACTCCGCAAGCTCACGCAGCTGCTCCTGATCGCGGCCGACCAGGGCCTGCGATTCCCGATGCTCCTCGATGATGCGCTCGAGGTCGCCAAACTGCCTCTGCCGCAATTCGCGCGCGTGCAGCAGTGACTGCTCCGTCCGTGTGGCGTCCGCGCCAGCCTGGTAGTAGCGACCCTGCGCGGCGGCCAGCGCATCGGAACGCTCCGCATGCGCGGCGCGCGCCTTTTCCACGGCCGCTTCCGCGGAACGCAAATCGGCGACTGCGGCCTGGGCCGCCGTCTCGCGTTCCGCCGCGAGCGCCTGTCTGGCCGCAATGTCCCCGTCCAGGTCGCGGATCCTCAGTGCCAGCAGCTCAGCCTGCAATTGCCGTTGGCGGTTCGTGTGCTCCTGGTAGCGACGAGCTATGCCGGCCTGGCGCTGCAGGTGACGAATCTGCTTATCGACTTCCTCGCGCAGGTCATTCAGACGTTCGAGGTTCTCCCGCGTATGCGAGATGCGACTTTCGGTTTCGCGCCTGCGATCCTTGTAGCGCGAAATGCCGGCTGCTTCCTCGACGAAGGCACGCATGTCCTCGGCACGCGCCTCGATCAGCCGCGAGATCATGCCTTGCTCGATGATCGCGTAGCTGCGCGACCCGAGCCCGGTCCCGAGAAACAGGTGCGTTATGTCCTTGCGGCGGCATTTCGAGCCATTTATGAGGTAAGTCGAATTGCCGTCGCGCGACACGAGCCGCCGCAGCGAAACCTCCGCAAAACCGGCATACGGCCCGGCAATCTTGCCGTCGCCATTGTCGAATATGAGCTCGACCGAGCAGCTGCCGACGGGTTTGCGACCGCGCGACCCATTGAAGATCACGTCGGTCATCGAGTCGCCGCGCAGATGCTTTGCGGAAATCTCGCCCATGACCCAGCGAACCGCATCGATGATATTCGACTTGCCGCATCCATTTGGCCCGACGACCCCGGTCAGATTCCGGGGAAAGGTCACGACCGTCGGATCGACAAACGACTTGAAACCGGCGAGTTTGATCCTGGCGAGCCGCATTCGCGCTAGTGTAGATTAACGGCCCACGATTGAGTACGACCAGGACAAGAGTTGCATGAACCCAGCGTCGCCATCTGGAGACATAGAGACCTTTCCGAATCCGAGTCCTGCACGCGATTACACGATCCGCATGCAGATTCCGGAGTTCACCTGCCTGTGTCCCCGGACAGGCCAGCCTGATTTCGCGACTCTGGAGCTGGAATACGTACCCGACTCGCTTTGCGTCGAACTCAAGTCACTGAAGCTGTATATCTGGTCATTCCGGGACCGAGGCGCATTCCACGAGGCAGTGACAAACGAGATCGTAGATCGCCTGGCAGCTGCACTCGACCCGAGATTCCTGCGCCTTACGGCTCGATTCAACGTGCGCGGCGGCATCTACACGACGGTCATAGTCGAGCGTCGTCGCGATGGCTGGTCGAGTCCGGCACCGGTCACCCTGCCCTGAATCCCCCATCATCCGGGCCCGTTGATCTTGCCACTGGACCGCGGAAGCGCGAGGGCTATAATCCGGCGCTCGATTTAGCCGGGAGCGGAGAAACTGATGCATGTAAAGAAGGCTTCGAAGGCCAGGAAGCCAGTCACCAAGAAGGCCGCGTCGCGACGGCCAGCCGCACGGAAGGCGGCCAAGCCCTTAGTGCGCAAGGCGAGGATCGCCGCATCCCGCGCAAGCGCCGGCAAGCCCGCCAAGGCGAAATCAGGCACCACGCCCCGGAATTCGCGTAGCAGCCGGCCCGCGTCAAAGGTCGCCATGCGCGCCGCAGCGGCGCCCACTGTCAAGCCATCGAAGGTCGCAAAGGGCGCAGTACCGATGCGCGCGGCGGTCATGGCCAAGCCTCAAGCGTCGCAGCTGCCACCGCGCTTCGCGGAGCCGCGCCCGGTGCTTGCGGCCGCGCAGGCGAGGCTGACGCGGCGGCCCGGTGTCCTCGATGAAGATGAGGAGTCTTCCGGCGGCCACAATCTGCTGCTAGGTCCTCGAAATGTGCGCCCGTATCTCGAGCGCAAGGGCGAGCAGTACATGGGCAAGGAGCAGCTCGCCCATTTCCGGACGATCCTGAACTCCTGGAAGCGCGATTTGATGGAAGAAGTGGACCGCACCATGACGCACATGAAGGACGAGGCGGCCAATCCGCCCGACCCGAATGATCGCGCGACACTCGAATCGGAATTCGCGCTCGAACTTCGAACCCGTGACCGCGAGCGCAAGCTGATTCGCAAGATCGACGAAGCAATGAGCCGAATCGACGATGGCACGTATGGATATTGCATCGAGACCGGCGAACCAATCGGCGTGAAACGTCTCGAGGCGCGCCCGGTTGCAACGCTTTGTATCGAAGCCCAGGAACGCCGCGAACGGCGCGAAAAACAGTACGGCGACCGTGACGACTGGTATCGCTGAGACATCAGCCGACCACTGCCGGCTTGCCAGCTTTCAATCGATCTTCTGATTCCGGCGGCCCTTGTGGCCGTTTCGCCCCGACACCTTCCGGTCCACTGCACCTCGGCTCCCTGCTTACGGCCGTAGGGAGCTACCTCAGCGCCAAACAGGCTGGCGGCCGCTGGCTGGTCCGGATCGAGGACCTGGACCGACATCGGGCCATTCCCGGTGTTGCCGACCAGATTCTCCGCTCGCTCGAGTCATTCAAATTTGAATGGGATGGAATCGTAGCATTCCAGAGTAATCGAACATTGTTCTACGAGCAGGCGCTCGACCGCCTGACAGCTGCCGGGCTCTGCTACCCCTGTCGATGCAGCCGCTCACAGCTCGCCGCACAGCCTCAGGAACCCGGGGAGGAGCTGGTCTATCCCGGTACCTGCCGCAACGATCCTGAGGCAGGCGTAGGGCCGCACGCCCTGCGTTTTCGCACCAGCGCCTCACCGTCAGAGGTTCGATTTGTGGATCGATTGCAGGGCCCGGTCACCGAGGACTGCCGACGCATGGCCGGCGATTTCGTAATCCGGCGGCGGGACGGTTTTTTTGCCTACCATCTGGCGGTTGTCGTGGACGATGAATTGCAGGGCGTCACGGAGGTTGTCCGCGGCTGCGATCTGCTGTCCTGCACGCCACGCCAGATCCTGCTGCAGCGGGCACTCGGCTACCGGACACCCGAATACGCGCACCTGCCGCTGCTACTGGAGGCCGATGGCCGAAAACTTGCCAAGTCGCGGCGCGCCGTGCCGCTGGATCCCGACCGTGCGGCACCTGCCCTGTGGCAGGCTCTGGACTGGCTCAGGCAGAAGCCGCCACCGGAACTGGCGGCTGCACCAATTCGTGAAATCTGGGACTGGGCGCTGCCGAACTGGCACCCGGAATGGCTGAAGGGATGCCGCGAGCTGCCGCTGTCCTAGGCGACTCCCCGCATGGAAAGCCGTACGCGGCCCTGACGGTCCACTTCCAGCACCTTCACCTTGACGACGTCGCCTTCCTTCAGCTTGTCGCTGACACGCTCGACGCGCTCGTCCGAAATCTGCGAGATGTGCACGAGTCCATCCCGTCCCGGCAGGATCGCGACGAAGGCGCCAAAGTCCATCAAACGAACAACCTTGCCTTCATAGATGCGCCCAACCTCGACGTCAGCCGTGATCATCTCGATGCGGCGCAGCGCCTCACGCCCTGAGGCCGAGTCAACGGATGCGATCTTGACCGTGCCGTCATTCTCGATGTCGATCGTCGCACCGGTTTCCTCGGTGATCTGGCGGATCACGGAACCGCCCTTGCCGATTACGTCGCGGATCTTCTCCGGATCGATCTTGATGGTCACGATGGTCGGCGCCCATTCCGACATTTCGGTGCGCGGCTTGTCGAGGACCTTGTTCATTTCACCCAGGATGTGCAGGCGGCCTGCCTTGGCCTGATCGAGCGCAACTTTCATGATCTCGGAAGTGATGCCGTTGATCTTGATGTCCATCTGCAATGCGGTGACACCGTCCTTGGTGCCTGCGACCTTGAAGTCCATGTCGCCGAGATGGTCCTCGTCGCCCAGGATGTCCGTCAGCACGGCGAAGCGCTCGCCTTCCTTGACCAATCCCATGGCGACGCCGGCGACCGCACCCCTGATCGGCACGCCCGCATCCATCAGGGCCAGGCTTGTGCCGCAAACGGTCGCCATCGAACTCGAGCCATTCGATTCGAGAACCTCGGACACAACCCGCAGCACGTATGGGAATTCCATCAGATTTGGCATCACGGCATTGATGCTGCGCCGGGCCAGATTGCCGTGGCCGATTTCTCGGCGCTTCGGCGAGCCCATGAATCCCGTCTCGCCCACCGAGAACGGCGGGAAGTTGTAATGCAGCATGAATGGCTCGCGGCGCTCGCCCGCCAGCGCATCGACGATCTGCGCATCGCGGCCGGTGCCGAGGGTCGTCGTGACCAGTGCCTGGGTCTCGCCACGGGTGAATATGGCTGAACCATGCGTACGGGGCAGTGCGCCGACCTCGATCAAGATCGGCCTGACAGTGCGCGTGTCGCGTCCGTCGATGCGCGGCTTGCCTGCCAGGATCAGGTCGCGGACCAGCCGGTATTCCAGCGAATGCAGCTCGGAGCTGACCTGGTCACGCGTGAACTTCGCGTCTTCGCCGCCGGAAAGCGCGGCCTGCACTGACTGGCGGATTTCCGCGAGGCGCGTCACACGGGCCTGCTTGACGACGATGCCATAGGCTTCCGTGAACGCCTTTTCGGACTGTCCGGCAACCGCCTGCTTCAACCCGAGATTCGGCTCCGGGGCCTTCCAGTCCCAGCGCGGCTTGCCGGCCTCGGCCGTCAGCCGATTGATCGCATCGATCGCGACCTTCATCTGCTCATGGCCGAACAGTACCGCGCCGAGCATGACTTCTTCGGAAAGGCAATTGGCTTCCGACTCGACCATCAGCACAGCTTCCTCGGTGCCAGCGACCACCAGGTCCAGGTCAGACTCGGTCTTGACCTGCGTGGTGGTGGGGTTCAGCAGATAGGCACCGTTCTTGTAACCGACCCGCGCAGCGGCGATGGGGGCCGAGAAAGGCACGCCGGAAATGGCAAGGGCCGCCGAGGCGCCGATCAGCGAGGGAATATCGGAATCGATCTCTGGATCGAGCGACAGCACGGTCGCGACGATCTGGATTTCGTTGTAGAAACCATCCGGGAACAACGGCCGAATCGGTCGGTCAATCAGTCGCGAGGTCAGCACTTCCTTTTCGGATGGCCGGCCTTCGCGCTTGAAGAAGCCACCGGGAATCTTGCCCGCGGCGTAGGTCTTCTCGACGTAGTTGACCGTCAGCGGAAAGAAGTCGCGGCCTTCGACGGTTTCGCGGCGACCGACTGCGGTGACCAGTACGACGGTATCGCCCATGGTGACAACGACGGCGCCGTCAGCTTGACGCGCCAGGCGGCCGGTCTCGATCGTGACCTTGTGCTCGCCGTAACTGAATGTTTGCTTGGAAACGCTCAAGCGGACTCCCTCTGATATCTGGATTAGGTGTCAGTTCCCGAAGGCCTGCCGGAAGTGGCAGGCGCCGGATCGCTGATGCGCCTCAGCGGCGCAGGCCAAGATCATTGACGATCTTGGAGTAACGATCGGGGGCATTCGCCTTGAGGTAGTCCAGTAGCCGACGGCGCTGGGTGACCATTTTCAGCAAGCCACGCCGCGAGGAATGGTCACTCTTGTGAGTGGTGAAATGTTCAGCCAGCCCATTGATACGTTGGGACAGCAAAGCAATCTGCACTTCAGGCGACCCCGTGTCCGTCGGAGCGCGACGGAACTTGCCGACGACCTCCGCCTTTTGTGCACTCGTGAATGGCATCTAGATACGACCTTCTGACTCAGGCACTTGACCCTTTAAGAGCGGCGCATTGTACGCGCGGCCAGTGGCTGTCTCAAGCTTGTCGGGAGGCTCTGGTGGCAACGTCGACCATGATCCTCTCAGGCGCCATTGAACGTCCTTCCGCGGTCATGCGGCCGGTACCCAGGAACAGCCCTCCTGCCCCGTACATCCGCACCCGGGCCGAGCCGGGACCACTGACAATCACCGCTTGCCCCTGGAGAACGCAGGCCTCCTCCACCGAGCCGAGTCTGATGGCCGGCATTCCACCTAACGCAGCATCAGCCGGCAGCAACAGCGCATCGAGCGCTTCCGGGCGCGCTGCGGCCTGCTCCAGGCTCGCGAGTGAATGCATCGCCGGCCGCAGGAAGGGCCCCAGGCTCAGGCGCCGCAGACCGGCAACATGACCCAAGGTGCCCAGTGCCCGTGCGAAATCCTCGGCGAGACTGCGGATATATGTCCCCTTGCTGCACTCGATTTCGAACTCCAGCCGATCGCCTTCGGCACGCACCAGTTCCATCCGGTGCACGGTGATGCGCCGTGCCGGCCGTTCCACCTCGAGTCCCCTGCGGGCCAGCCGGTACAGTCGCTGGCCCTGGTGCTTGAGCGCCGAATACATGGGTGGAACTTGCTCGGTCTCCCCGAGGAATCCGGCCGCAACGCGCCGGATCGTCGCCTCGTTCAGTTCCGGTACCGCCATCCGCTCGACGACCGCGCCTTCGCGATCACCCGTGGCGGTTCGTTCGCCAAGGGCAAATGTCGTGCAATAAGTCTTGTTCGACTCGAGCAGCAAGGCGCAGACCTTGGTCGCGTGCCCGAAACAGATCGGGAGCAGCCCGCTGGCCAGGGGATCGAGGCTGCCCGTGTGACCGGCCTTGCGTGCCGAAAACAGCCTGCGCAGTTTCTGTAACGCTGCGTTTGATGTCATGCCTTCGGGCTTGTCCAGCAGCAGGATGCCGTCGACGTCCCGCCAACGGCCTGCGGGATGCGCCACCGGACTGCTCATTCCGCGTCCGGATCCTGCTCGACGGATTGCCGGCGGTCGCCTTCGACGGCCTCATGGATCAGCGACGTAAGTCTGGCGGCGCGCTCGATGGAATCATCGACCTCGAAGACCAGTTCGGGGGCGACCCGAAGGCGCATCTCCTTGCGGATCTGGTGGCGCAGGAAGCCGGCGGCATGGCGCAGCGCCTCGAGTGCCGCGTCGGGATCGCCGACACCGGCGAAGGGGGTGAAGAAGACCCGGGCATGGGTCAGGTCGCGTGAGACTTCAACCGCCGTGATCGTGATGAGGCCGACCCTCGGATCCTTGACCTCGCGGCGAATCTGCTCCGCAAGCAGCCGCTTCAGCTGCTCCTCGACACGTCGCGCCCTGGGAAACTCGCGCGGCATGGCATTGTCAGAGCTGGCGCGCGACCTCGACGCGCTCGAAGCACTCGATCTGGTCGCCAGCCTTCACGTCATTGTAGCCCTTGACGCCGATGCCGCACTCGGTGCCCGCGCGCACCTCCGAGGCATCGTCCTTGAAGCGTTTCAGCGATTCGAGCTCGCCCTGGAAGATCACGACATTGTCGCGCAACACGCGGATTGGGTTGTTGCGGCGCACGTAACCGTCCACGACCAGGCAGCCGGCGACCGTTCCGAACTTGCTGGAGCGAAACACGTCGCGAACTTCCGCGAGGCCGACGATCTGTTCCTTGACCTCTGGCGCCAGCATCCCGGTGAGCGCGGTGCGGATGTCGTCGATGGCCTCGTAGATGATGCTGTAGTAGCGGACCTGCACATTCTGGTCACGCAGGGCCGCCCGCGCGGCCGCATCCGCGCGCACGTTGAACGCCACGATCTGGGCCCGGGACGCCGCAGCCAGCATCACGTCAGACTCGGTCAGGCCACCGACGCCGCTCGAGATAACCTTGACGGCCACTTCTTCGGTCGACAACTTGTTGAGTGCCTCGCGCAAAGCCTCGGCCGAGCCCTGCACGTCCGCCTTCAGCAGGATGTTGACCGTTCCGGCCTTGCCCTCCTCGCTCATCTGCGAGAACACGTCCTCGACCTTCTGGCCCGCCTGCTTGGCGAGGCGCACGTCGCGGAACTTGCCCTGGCGGTACAGCGCGACCTCGCGCGCCTTGCGCTCGTTGTCGACGACCAGCAATTCGTCACCGGCATTCGGCGGGCTTGAAAGGCCGAGCATCTGCACCGGTATCGAAGGACCCGCAGACTCGGTTTCGCGGCCGAGTTGGTCGGCGAGCGCACGGACCCGGCCGAATTGCTCGCCGGCGACGACCGAGTCGCCGACTTTCAGCGTGCCGCGCTTGACCAGCACGGTCGCGACCGCGCCGCGGCCACGCTCAACGCTCGCTTCGAGCACCACGCCGACGGCCGGCGCATCGCGCACGGCCTTCAACTCGAGGACTTCTGCCTGCAGCAGGATGGACTCCAGCAGCTTTTCGACGCCTTCCCCGGTCTTTGCGGAGACGGGAACGAAGATGTTCTCGCCGCCCCATTCCTCGGCGATCACGCCCTCCTGCGCCAGCTCCTTGCGGACCTTTTCCTGGTCAGCGCCGTGCTTGTCGATCTTGTTCACCGCAACCACGATCGGGACCCCGGCCGCCTTGGCATGCTGGATGGCCTCCTTCGTCTGCGGCATCACGCCGTCATCGGCCGCGACGACCAGGATGACGATGTCCGTAACCTGCGCGCCGCGGGCGCGCATCGCGGTGAATGCGGCGTGGCCCGGGGTGTCGAGGAAGGTGATGACGCCGCGTGGTGTTTCCACATGGTATGCGCCGATGTGCTGCGTGATGCCGCCCGCCTCGCCCGCTGCGACTTTGGTGCGGCGGATGTAGTCGAGCAGCGAAGTCTTGCCGTGATCGACGTGGCCCATGATCGTGACGACCGGCGGGCGCGGCAGGGCCTCATCGGACGTCTTCATGCCTGCCTGCAGCTCTTCCTCGACCTGGTCCGCCTTCAGGATCTTCGCAACGTGGCCCATCTCCTCGATGACGAGGACCGCGGTGTCCTGGTCGATCGGCTGGTTGATGGTTGCGATGACGCCCATGTTGAGCATCGTCTTGATCACTTCGTTGGCCTTGACCGCCATGCGCTGGGCGAGCTCGGCGACCGTGATCGTCTCGCCAATAGTGACCTCGCGCTGCATCGGCTGCGTCGGCAGCTCGAAAGCATGCTCGCGGACTCCGGTCGTCGAAACGGCGCGGCGGCGCGACTCCGAACGCGTGCGGCCTTTCTTGTGGCGCGCCGACAGGCCGCCCGCGATGTGCAGTTCCTGGCGGCCGAAGCGCGGACCCTTGTCGTCTTCGGCCGTCTTGCGGGACTTTTCCTCGCGCTGACGCCGCTCTTTCTCGGCCTGCTCCCGGGCCTTTTGCTCGGCTTCGCGCCGGGTCTGCTCTTCCACCTGACGCCGTGAATTCTCCTCGGCGGAACGGCGCTCGGATTCCTCACGCTCACGGCGCTGCTGCTCGCGTTGCTCCACATCGTGCTTCAGGCGCGCTTCAGCCGCCAGGCGCTCGGCATCCTCGGTCTCGCGCTGGCGATCCATTTCCTCCTGCGCCACACGCGCCTGCTCCTCGAGCACGTCGCGCTTGATATAGGTGCGTTGCCGGCGGACCTCGACGCTGACCGTGCGCGCCTTGCCCATCGGGGCGGCAACCTTGATTTCGCTCTGCGCCTTGCGCCGCAGCGTGATCTTGCGCGGCGCGCCGCCGTCCTCGGCCTTGCCGTGGGCCTTGCGCAGGTGCGTCAGGAGTTCGTGCTTGGCATCCTCGCTGATGCGGCCCTTCGGCCCATCGACCTGGATGCCGGCCTCTTCTAGCTGCGACAGCAGCTTGTCAACGGAGACTTTCAGGACTTCCGCGAACTGTTCGACCGTGACGTCAGTCATGACTTCATACCTCCGTCGCGGCCTCAGGCCTGCCCGGCATTCTCAAAAAGATGGGCACGCGCAGCCATGATCAGCTGCCCCGCGCGCACCGGATCCAGCCCGGGAACCGCTTCGAGCTCATCCAGGGACTGATCGGCAAGCTCGTCGCGCGTCCGGATGCCGCGCGAAGCCAGTTCATATGCCAGTTCCTTGTCCATGCCCTCGATCGCCAGCAGATCCTCCGCAGGACCCGATTCTTCGGCTTTCTCCTCGCTGGCGATTGCCTGGGTCAGCAACACGTCGCGCGCGCGACTTCGCAGTTCCCCGACCATCTCCTCGTCAAACTCCTCGATGTTCTGCAGTTCACTGGCAGGAACATAGGCGACCTCCTCGATCGTCGAGAATCCTTCCTGAACCAGCACGTTGGCGACATCCTCGTCGACGTCGAGCAGTGTCTTGAACATCAGTCGCAACTGGCCGGTCTCCTCTTCACTGCGCTCGGTGGCCTGCTGCTCGGACATCACATTGAGCCGCCAGCCGGTCAGCTCGCTGGCCAGACGCACGTTCTGGCCGCCGCGGCCGATCGCCTGTGACAGGCGGTCCTCGGTCACGGCGATGTCCATCGAATGCGTGTCTTCGTCAAGCACGATCGATGTCACTTCGGCGGGCTGCATCGCATTGATGACGAACTGCGCGGGATTCTCGACCCACGGAATGATGTCGACGCGCTCGCCCGCGATCTCGTTCGAGACAGCCTGAACGCGCGAGCCGCGCATGCCGACGCAGGCGCCCACGGGGTCGATACGCGGGTCGAGGCTCTTGACGGCGATCTTGGCGCGCGCGCCGGGATCACGGGCGGCACCCAGGATCTGGATCAGGCCCTGGCCCACCTCAGGGACTTCGAGTTTGAACAGCTCAATCAGGAAATCCGGTGACGTGCGGGAAAGAAAAAGCTGCGGGCCGCGCGCTTCGGAGCGAACCTCGCGCAGCAGGGCCTTGAGGCGATCCTGCGGCCGGGCGATTTCGCGCGGGATCATGTGCTCACGCGGCACGAAGCCTTCGGCATTGCCGCCCAGGTCCACGTACACGCCGTGACGGTCGACGCGCTTCACGATGCCGGAAACCAGCGTCCCGACCCGATCCTTGTATTCCTCCACGACCTGGGCGCGCTCGGCCTCGCGGACTTTCTGCACGATGACCTGCTTGGCCGTCTGCGCACCGATGCGGCCGAATGCGACCGACTCCATCGGTACTTCGACGAAGCCGTCGACCACCGCAGCCGGGTCGATGTCCTTCGCGTCGTCGAGCCGCAGTTCGCGCTCGGTGAACTCGAGTTCGGTCGAATCGTCGGCGAAGACCTTCCAGCGCTGGAATGTCTTGTATTCCCCCGTCTTGCGGTCGATCTCGACGCGCACGTCGATGTCATCGCCGTGCTTGCGGCGGGTTGCGGAAGCCAGCGCGGCTTCTAGCGCCTCGAATATGATCTCGCGCGCGACGCCCTTCTCGTTGGAGACGGCTTCGACGACTTCAAGGATCTGTTTGTTCATGCTTCAACCCACCAATCTCGCCTTGCTGATTCCCGCCAGCGGAAGTTTCCATTCCCGCCGGTCTACCTCGATCATCACATTCCCGTCTTCGACCGGCCCCAGCCTGCCGCGGAACCGGCGCCGGCCCTCGATCGGCTCTGCAAGCTCGATCCGCGCCTCACTGCCGGCGAACCGCGCAAAATGCGCCGCGGTCCTGAGCGGCCGGTCAAAGCCCGGCGACGAGACCTCGAGCTGATACGCCCGCTCGATCGGGTCCTGCGCATCGAGCACCTTTCCGATCGCGTGGCTCGCGCGCTCACAATCGCTGAGCTGCACCGGCGCGCCGTCAGTCCGGTCGATGTACAGCCGCACCAGGGCGCGGCTGCCTGCCGGGCTGAAATCGAGTTCGACCAACTCGTAGCCGAGCCCAGCCACCACCGGCTCCAGCAAGCTGATCAACCTGCCCCGCATGCAGCCTCCGTCGGCCCCAGAAACGAAAAATGGGCACGAGGCCCATTCCTGGCGACCCGATCGAAACAAAAAGGCCCCGCGAGGGGGCCTCTTGATCGACCTTCTGGTTCCGGGGGACCGCTGCCGGGCCTCGCTGCCCGATCGCGGTGGCCTCTGCCACGCCCCCGACCGGCGCGCATGATAGCGCAGGGTCCCCGCCGCCTCAACCCGAAGCGGCGGAAGCGCCGCGAGACAGCTGCGCTAGACTGCCCGCGGACATGAGGCACCACTACCGCACCTGCCATTTGTGCGAGGCGATCTGCGGCGTCGAGATCCGCCTGCGCGGAAACGAAATCATTTCAATCCGCGGCGATCCCGATGACCCGTTCAGCCGTGGCCACATCTGCCCCAAAGCCCTCGCCCTCAAAGATGTGCACGAAGATCCGGATCGCCTCCGCTATCCGCTGAAACGCACGGCTGGTGGCTGGCAGCGGATCGGCTGGGATGAGGCCATCGACGAAGTCGCTGCGCGCATTGTCGCGATCCAGGCCGCGCACGGCCAGAATGCCGTCGCGATCTACCTGGGCAACCCGACCGTGCACAGCTACTCGGCCCTCTTGTCGAGCGCCGTGCTGTCGCGCGCCCTGCGGACCCGAAATCGCTATTCAGCGACCTCGGTCGACCAGCTGCCGCATCACCTCGCGGCCTGGCTGATGTTCGGACACCAGTTCCTGCTGCCGATTCCGGATATCGATCGCACGGATTACCTGCTGGTACTGGGTGCCAACCCTGTCGCCTCCAATGGCAGCCTGATGACGGCACCCGATGTCGCGCACCGGCTGAAGGCAATTCGAGCGCGCGGCGGCCGCATTGTCGTGGTGGATCCGCGGCGCAGCGAGACTGCCGCACTCGCCGACCGTCACCATTTCATCCGGCCCGGCTCCGACGCATTGCTGCTGTTTGCGATGATCTACGTGCTGTTCGACGAACGCCGCATCGTGCCCGACCGGTTGACGCCGATGATCGACGGTATCGAAACCATCGAGCGTCTGGCCGCGCAATTCCCTCCGGAGGCCGTGGCTGGAGCGACCGGAATGCCGGCCGATGAGATCCGCACGCTGGCAAGGGATTTCTCGGGCGCAAGGGCCGCAGCTTGCCACGGTCGCATGGGTACATCGACGCAGGGATTTGGAAGTCTTTGCCAATGGCTGATCCAGGTGCTCCATGTGCTGACCGGGAATCTCGATCGACCCGGTGGCGCGATGTTCACGGCACCGGCATTCGACCTGGTGGCCCGCACCCGGGGCAGCAGCCAGGCCGGCCACTACGATCGCCGCCGCACCAGGGTGCGCGGGCTGCCGGAGTTCGGCGGGGAATTTCCGGTCGCGGCGCTTGCAGAAGAGGTGGACACGCAGGGCCCCGGTCAGGTACGCGCACTCATCACGTCGGCAGGCAATCCGGTGCTGTCAACGCCGAATGGCGGCCGGCTCGAGCGCGCCCTTGGCGGCCTGGAATTCATGGCATCGGTCGACTTCTACATCAATGAGACGACCCGCCACGCCGACATCATCCTGCCGCCGACATTCGCCCTCGAGCGTGATCACTACGACATCGTGTTTCACATGCTCGCCATTCGTAACACGGTCAAGTACTCGCTTCCCCTGTTCGATCCGCCGCCGGGCACGCGACATGACTGGCAGATCCTGCAGGGTATCGCCGAGCGCCTCGCGGTCCATGACCCCAGCCGCCGGCCCGGCTTCCTGGAACGGCTGCGCCTGCGCCGGCCCACTCCCAGGCGCCTGCTCGGACTGGGGTTACGCTTCGGCCCGCGCGGCGCCGGATGGCTCCCGTTCGGGAAAGGCCTGACGCTCGCGAGGCTCGCTCGGCTCCCGCATGGCCTCGACCTCGGACCATTGCAGCCCTGCCTGCCGGATCGGCTTGGCCCCGGGGTTCGCATCCAGCTCGCACCGCCGCCGCTCGTCGCGGATGTCGACCGACTGGCAAGGGGGCTCGTAAACGCGGCGACTGAACCGGCATTGCGCCTGATCGGGCGTCGCGACCTGCGCAGCAACAACTCGTGGATGCACAACAGCCGTCGGCTCGTGAAGGGCCCAAGGCGCTGCACGCTCCTCATGCACCCGCTCGATGCCGCGCGCTATGGCATCGCGAATGGTGCGCGCGTCCGCGTCGGCTCACGAGTCGGCGCCATTGCTGTCGAGGCCGAGGTGAGCGACGAAGTCATGCCCGGCGTCGTCAGCCTGCCGCATGGCTGGGGCCACGACCGGCCCGGCACGCGACAATCGGTCGCGAGCACGCATCCGGGTGCGAGCATCAATGACCTCACGGACGAGCTGGCCGTTGACGCTGTCAGCGGCAATGCTGCATTCAGCGGCGTCGCCGTGACGGTTGAGAGCCTGAAGGCCTGACGCCGGAGATATTCATGAAAAATTTGTTGCTGTTGATCGGCCTGCTGTCGGCTGCCACGGCCCGCGCCGAGGTGACGCCGGCCGAGCTCGACGCCGCAGTCGTCGCGCTCGAGCCGCGTGTCATCGAATGGCGCCGGGATTTCCACAGTCACCCCGAACTCGGCAACCGCGAGTTCCGCACCGCCAAGACGGTCGCGGAGCATCTGCGTGCGCTAGGACTCGAGGTCAGGACCGGCATCGCGCACACCGGCGTGGTCGCGGTGCTTCGTGGCGCGTTGCCGGGTCCCACGATCATGCTGCGCGCAGACATGGACGCGCTCCCGGTCACCGAGCGTACCGACGTACCGTTTCGCTCGACCGCGATGGCCGAATTCCGCGGCCGCCAGGTCGGCGTCATGCACGCCTGCGGCCACGATGCGCACACCGCGATCCTGATGGGAGCAGCGCAGATACTTGCAGGCCTGCGCCACAGCTTGCCCGGGACGGTCATGTTCGTGTTTCAGCCCGCCGAGGAAGGTGCGCCGGAAGGCGAGCAGGCCGGCGCGCCGTTGATGATGCAGGAAGGCCTCTTCGACATCGCGAAGCCGGACGCGATCTTTGGACTGCACGTGATCTCGACGCTGCATACGGGCACGCTCGGCTTGCGGCCGGGACCCTTCATGGCGGGTTCGGACTTCTTCCGCATCGTCGTGACCGGTCGCCAGAGCCACGGCGCACGGCCCTGGGCCGGCGTCGACCCGATCGTGACCGCCGCGCAGATCGTCAATTCGCTGCAGACCATCGTCAGCCGGCAGACAGACATTACGGCGCTCCCCGCCGTCGTCAGCATCGGCGCGATCAACGGTGGTGTGCGCCACAACATCATTCCGGAGAGCGTCGAAATGCTCGGCACGATACGGACATTCAGCCCCGCGTCGCGTCAGGACATCATCGACCGTATCCAGCGCATCGTCGAGCACGTCGCTGCGGCTAACGGGGCGAATGCCACGTTCGCCCTCGACCCTGCGCCCAATCCAGTGGTCGATAACGATCCGGCGCTGACAAAGAAAGTCGTCGCGTCGCTGCAGGCCGCGTTCGGCGTCGATGCCGTCAAGGCGGTCGGCCTCCAGACTGTGGCCGAGGACTTTTCTTATTACGCGCGCCAGGCGCCTAGCGTTTACTACTGGGTTGGAATCACGCCGCCCGGGCAGGACCTGCGCACGGCCCCGGATAACCATTCAGACCAGTTCTACGTTGATGAGAACGGCATTGCGGTTGGCCTCAGGTCCATCCTGCACGTCGCGGTCGATTTCCTGCAGGACACGACGCCCGCCAATACCCCATAATCGCGCCCGCAATAACAGAACGGGTCTGATGCCCGTCAACCTAAAGGAGACCGATGATGAGGACGATTTACATCGCAGCAGCTGCTGCAACGCTTGCGCTCGCGGGTTCGGCACAGGCATTCGAGGCCTATACCGATTACACGCCGAGCAAAGAGGTCTGGAATGTCACGATGGTGAAGGTGAATCCGAACCGCATCGACGACTACCTCGAGGGTCTCAAGCAGACCTGGATGCCCAGCTGCGAGGTTGGCAAGAAGAATGGCGTGGTGGTCGACTGTTTCGTCTATCTGAGCGAAACCGCCGCCAACCACGATTTCAACATGATGCTCGTGCTGAAGGCCCCAAGCGCCGCGGTTTCGGACCCGAACGGGGAACTGTTCAAGAAGATGCAGGCAGAGACCCGCGCCCAGCTTGCAAAAGAAAAGCAGGACCAGATTGTCGCGGGCTATGAAGAACTGCGCACGTTCTGGGGCGAAATGAACTTCCGCCGGATCGAGTTCAAGTAAACGACTATTGCGTGGCGGCTCCGGCAATGCGGCCGGAGCCGCCCAGCAAGGTAGGCGGCGCAACTACCGAGCCAGTGGTCGCCTTCGTAACGCTCACCAGTCACGGCGGGCAATGAGGCATCGGCATGGCGCGCGGCGGATTTTCCACAGGCGTTGAGCGCCGCAAGAATCGCGGGAATCGCCAAGGTCCGAATCGGCGGCTACCGTATCGTAGCCAGCCTGCTAGGATCGAGCCGTGGTGAAACGTACAGCCACATCTGCCTTGTTATCGCTCGAGCGGATTGCGCGCCGCTACGGCGCGGAACTGCCGCAACGCAAACTCGCGTTGCTGGATCTCATCGCCAGCCAGCGCCTGCAGTCCGCCCCGCAGCTGCGGCGGCTGCACGAGTTGCTGTGCTTCCTGGATGCCTACCCCGACAATCAGATCGTGCGCGGCCGGGTGCGTCGCATGCTCTTGCAGTTCGGCCGTCGGCCGGACCTGCGCCGCCATCGCAAAGCACTGGCAGGCACCGGCATCGTCGGCACCGATACGCCCTATCGGTTCTTCTGGCCAACCGCGCAATGGATCTCGCAGCACTGGTCCGGCGCCCTGGTGCTTGACCGCAACGACGAAGAAGCGATCCGCGAAATCCTGGCGGCATTGCCGCCGCTGCTCGAGCCAGCCTTGTCCGAATGGTTCATCGGCCAGCATGCAAAAGACCTGGTGCCCGTGGACCGGATGGTTCCGCAGGGCATGACGGATGCGGATTTCATCATCGGCCTGATTGCTTGCATGCCCGGCGACGATTTCAGCCGCGAGGCATTCGGCGATCGCCTCGACCTGTCATACGTGCTGCGCCCCGGAAGAGACACGCCGGAGCGCACGACCACGCGATTCCACCGGACGGAAGTCCACTTCCAGACCCAGGAGCTGCAGCACGGCTATCCGGACTTGCGGAAAGAGACCCGCCGCAGGCCGCGACGCGTTCTGGCGCTGCGTGGCCGTGACGCGCTTGCCGCAATCCGGCTCGCGCGGATCTCCATGATCACGCGCGAACGCGATGTTGCCGCGTTCCAGTTCCCGAATCCCGCCGATGTGTTCCTGGTTGACGATGGACTCGGCCTCGCGTTTGCAATGATGGGCATGATTCCGGAGCGCCGCGCCACATTGCCCGCGATCTATACCGCGCTGACGCTGAAGAATGGCGTGCCGATCGGCTATGTCCAGGTCGAGGTGCTCGGACAGCACGGTGCACTGTCGTTCAACACCTTCGACGCGTTCCGGGGTGCCGAAGCCGCGCGAGTCCTGGCGCGCTTCCTCGCGGCCACGTGCCATCTGTTCGGCTGCACCGATTTCAGCGTCGAGCCGTATCAGCTCGGCGCCGGCAATGAGGAAGGCATCGAATCCGGTGCGTGGTGGTTTTATCAGCGCCTGGGCTTTCGTCCGCGCGCGGCGCCGGCGCGGCGCATCGCGGCGCGCGAGATTGCAAGGCGTGCCGCCAATCGACGCTATCGCAGCTCCCATCGCACGCTGCGGACGCTAGCGCGCTGGCACATGTTCTATTCGCTTGATCCAGCACGGAAGGCGCGGTTGCCCCGGACAAACCACTGGCTGGCCGCCGCCACGCAGACGACCCGCCGTTACCTGCAACAAGATCCCGATGCGCGCCGCAATGCAGCCGTCGGGGATGCCTTGAAGCGGCTGGGGCGGCAAGGATTGCCGCGCCTTTCGGCGGCGCAGCGAGCAATGCTCGCGCGTTGGGCTCCATTGATTCTTGCGTTTGTCAGCGAGGGCCGCTGGAGCGCCGGCGATCGGCAGCGGCTGCTGCGGCTGGTTCTCGCGAAAGCCGGCCGCAGTGAGCGGGACTTCCTGCGCCAGCTGTTGCAGCATTCCCGGTTGCGGACGCTGCTGGACTGCTGACCTGATTGCGCTCGGGCAGCGCGCCTTCGTCTATTCGGCCACCCTGGCGCCGGCGATCGCGACCCGGAACTGGTTGCTGTTCTGGAAGGGGCCAAGCCCGGTTGCAACCTGGGCCTGCTGACCGCCGCCCAGTGTGCCGCCAAGTTCGCGACGGAATTCGCGTGTCTTGCCGGCTGCATCGACGTACTGCACGGCGATGACGATTCCGTTGACCGGGACCCTGGTCGCATTTGCAATCGCGACGACCAGCTTGCCGCCCGCATCGAGCGCGGCCTGCTTGCGCAGGTACTTCTCGGGGTTTCCGGCCAGGTCAAGCCTCATCAGCGAAAGCGTCGCCGCCTCGCCGACCGGCCCTTCGGCGCCCGCGGCCTCCGCGAAATATTGCCGCGCCGCATCGTACTGGCGAGCCCGCAGGGCGATATTGCCGAGCGAGTAGTATGCGGGGCCGGTCGGCAGCAGTTTCAGGCTCGTCTCGAGATCACGCCGGGCCGACTCATCGTCGTGCAGGCGCTCGCCGACAATTCCGCGCTGCAGGTAGTAATAGAAGAAATAGTCATTGCGCTGGATCGCGGCGGTGTAGGCATCGCTCGCCGCAGCATTCTTCTTCTGCACCAGCAGCGCGTCACCCTTCAACGCATAGAAATGCCCCTCGTCGGGCTCCAGACGAATCGCCTCTTCGGCCTTCGCGAGCGCGACCTCCGGCTGTTTTTCCGCGAGTGCCTTGCGTCCGGCGTCATAGGCATCGTATGCGGGCTTTGCGCGCATCGTGCGCGCCAGCGCCGCGCGGTAGCGGTCAATACCCATATCACCGCCCGGCGGCAGACCCGCCACCTTGCGCCGATTGGCATCGAGGCGCTCCTGCGACGGCGGATGACTCGCGAACAGCCCCGACAGCCAGCTGCTATCCTTGCGGTCATTCATCTTCACGAAAGTTTCCTGCAGGCTGACCGCGCCCTGTGCGTCATAGCCCGCGCGTTTCATGTAGTCGATTCCATACTTGTCCGCTTCGAGTTCCGCTTCGCGGCCGTAGCGCTGGGTCAAGAGCTGCGCGCCGATTCCGGCACCCATCATCGCGATGTTGCCGTAATCGCTGTCATGGGCCGCAACCTGTGCGGCGATCAAGCCGCCCTGGATCAGCATGCCGCGGCTCATCGCCTGCGCCGAGTGCCGCGCCGCGGCGTGCACGACCTCATGCCCCAGCACCGCCGCGAGTTCCGATTCGCTGTTGAGCTGCGTCAAGAGGCCGCGATTGACCGCAATCTTGCCGCCCGGCAAAGCCCAGGCATTCGGAATGGAATTGTTGAGAACAGTAAACTCGTAAGGAAGCTTGCGGTCGCTGACCGCGGCAAGGCGCTGCCCGACCTGCTGCACATAAGTCGTCAGCGCCGGATCCAGTTGCTGATCGCCACCCTGGGACTGGCGCATCGGCGCAAAGTTCTTCTGCCCGATCTGCAACTCCGTGCTCTCGCCGACCAGCATCAGTTCATTCTTCCCGGTCACCGGATTGGTGGCGCAGGCGGAGAGAAGTACGCTGGCGGCGAGGATCAGCGAGTATCGACAATTGATGGAGCGCATGGCACATGCCTCGTGACGCAGCCGAAGACCGGCCGCAACTGCATTATCGCCGTCGCCGGCCGCTAATGAAAACGCCCCTCCGGCGCAAGCCGGAGGGGCGTCAGCAAGACCTGAGTCAGGAGCCCGGGCCTCCGGCCCAGGCTCCTTGCCGGCTTATGGCGCTGCCGGTGTCTCGGCCGCTGCGGGTGGGGTCAGCGTGTAGCCCAGCTGCATCTGCCAGTCGAGCACGTCGAAGTTCACGATTTCTTCGGCGATCTTGCCATCCCGGTAATGCATCAAGGTCGAGCCTGAGAGCTTCACGCTCTTCCCCGTGGGAGGCGCCGCACCCGGGCCGGTATTCGTGCCGGTAAAGGTCCACAGAAAGAACGAGACGTCCTTCATGTAATGGCCCTCGTCAATGACCACCTTGGCATCCGGATAAGCTGTCCGCACATCGGTCATGACCTTCTTCAGGGCTTCCAGGCTGTCGGAACTGAGGCCGCCCCCCGATGATTGGCGCCTGACATCCGCGGTCATGGCAGCATCGAGGCCGCCGAGGTCTGCCCCGCTCCAGGCTCCGATGTATGCGTCCACCGCCGGTTGATGTTGAGCGGCGTAATCGGGCGGCGCGGGGGCGGCGCAGCCGGTCAAGGCGAACAAGCCAGCCGCCAACATAAGTGTCTTTCTAATCATATCGTTACCTTTGTATCTTGAAGTTGCTTTTGACTCGACCGACCGCGCCGTGAAGTGACTGCCCTGCGCAGGCCGGCCGGGAATGTCGGCGCGATTCTACGCGTTGCTTGAGTCGTTTGCAGCAACGCTCCAAGATCGGCCATGCTCCTCGTCGGCCAGTACGACTCGCCTTTCGTGCGCCGCGTCGCGGTGACGCTGCATCACTACGGCATGCCATTCACTCGCAACACCCTTTCGGTGTTCGCCGATGCGAAGGACATGAAGAAGATCAACCCGTTGATTCGCATTCCATCACTGATTCTCGATGGCGGCGAAACATTGATCGACAGCGCGGCAATCATCGACCTGCTTGATGAGATGGCGGGGTCGGCCCGCGCCCTCGTTCCGCGTCTGGGTCCCGAACGCCGGAAGATTCTGCAGGCGGTAGCCATAGCCCAAGGCGCCGGCGAGAAAGCCGGGCAAGTCGTTTACGAACGGTTCTTCCATCCCGGTAAGTCGCTGAGCCAGGAATGGGAACAACGATGCCTGTCGCAGCTGGCTGCGGCGCTCGACCGGCTGGAGAGCCAGTGCGCTGCGCCCTGGTATTTCGGCGGCGGCATGAGCCACGCCGACATGATGACGGGTTGTCTGATCGGCTACCTGAATCTCAGGTTGCCGGAGAGTTTCCCCGCGGACCAATATCCCGCGCTCCAGGCTTTGGCGCAGCATTGCGAGCGGCAGGAAGAATTTGTGAAGTCGCGGATCAGCCCGGACGAGACCATGCCTGCCAGGCGTAATTGATCAGTTGACGCCGCTGATGACGATGTCGTATTTCATGTCCGGCCGTGCGTCGCCGCGGAAATCGACCACGTGCACATAGAAGGTCGTGGCGCCGGTTACCCGGACCTGGAGGAAGGAGTCGAGGTCGACCCCCAGGGTCTCGTCATCGCTTTCGCAGGTCGAGGTGAATGTCGGCGATCCGCATGTAGTCAGCTGCGTGCCGGCCGCGTTGACTATCTCAATCACCGAGTCAAGCGGGCTGCCATTGACCTGGGCATTGATGTCAATCGTGACTGTCGAATTCGCGATCGTCGTAATGCGGTAGAAATCCTCATCCGGATCCAGGATCGTGTTGGGATTGCCGCTCGGGCTGATGGAAGCGGCAAATGTTCCATTTCCCAATGTCGTTGCATTCCCGATCGTGTCGTTGCGTCCCAGTGAAAGCGCGTTGATCGTGATGCTGAGCGTCTGCGTATCCGTGGTCCCGCAGAAATCGGTCACCGTCACATTGAAGGTCCGGGTTTCGACGGTGTCGGGAGTCCCCGCGATCCCGCCGGTCGTTGCATTGATCGGCCCCAGCTGGCTCGGCAACGTGCCGCTGGTTGCGAAGCTGTAAGGCTGCACGCCGCCTGTCGCCTGCACAATCACGCTGTAAGGCGTTCCCACGACACCATTCGGCATCGTGGTCGTCGTGATATTGAGCGCTGGCCCCGGGTTGACCGTGATGCCGAGTCCTGCTTGCGTATCGGAAACGGGCGGCACCGCCGAATCGGTCACTCGCGCGGTGAAGGCTGAAGTCGTCGCAATGCAGACCGCGGATGGCGTGCCGGTGATGACGCCCGTCGCCGCGACCGGATCGGCAATGCCGGCCGGCATCGAGCCTGCGATTCTCGCCCAGGCGTAAGGCGGCTGCCCTCCTCGGGCCTCAAGCGTCTGATTGTACAAGGTGCCGGACGTAGCATCGGGTAATGACGTGGTGGTCAGCTCCAGTGCCACGGCAATCGTCAACACCTGCGTATCGGTCAGCTGCGGTGTCGAGCCGTCGGCGACCCGCACGGTGAAGGTCTGGCTCGTGGCCGCGGCCGTGGCGGACCCGCTGATGGCGCCGGTGGCGGTATTGAGCGAGAGGCCCGCAGGCAGAGTCCCCGCACTGATGCTGAACGTGTAAGGCGTCGTGCCGCCGGTCGCAGCGACCGTCTGGTTGTAAGCCGCTCCGACCGCCGTGCCAGGCAGCGCGTTCGTCGTGATCAGCAGCGGGTTCACGATGTCGATCGTGAGTGCTTGTGAGTCGCTCTGCGGCGGCGTGTCAGAATCTACGACCGTAATCGTGAAACTCGCAGTTCCCGCTGGTGCCGTCGGAATTCCGGTAATGGCGCCCGTGGAGGTGTTCAGTGCGAGGCCCGCTGGCAAGGCGCCTGCGCTGACGCTGAATGTCTTGGCGCCGAAGCCACCTGTAACGGCGAGCGTCTGGTTATAGCCTATACCCACGACGCCGTCCGGCAACGTCGTCGTGGTGATCTTGAAGACCACGGGGACGATCTGCCCGCCGCCACCACCGCCGCAACCGGCGATCGTCGATACGAGGACCGTGGCAAACAACAGCGCCGCTACGTGAAAGATTTTTTTCACGGCCCCTCGAACTGGTCATAGCGCGGATCGGTGCCAATCAAAGTCACGTTATGGCCGGAAGATGTGGCGCCTGCTCCAACCGCAATAGGCGCGGTTGGGGCCGGCGCCGTTCCGGGCATCGGGATCCAGATGAAGCCGCCGATACTCGAGGCGTCCGTGAACGCAGGGTCGATGGATTCTACTTCAATCGTGTAATTGCCCGCCGGCACCGCGAGCTCGTACAGCCCAAGATCCCCGGGCGAGATCGAGCCCGTGCCGCTGCCCGTGTCATTGATCGAATTCCCCCGCGACAGCTTCATCTTGAAGCCCGAGACCACCGAAACCGCGTGGGTGCGATCCTGATTCGCGCCGGTATCGACTCGGCGTGCGATCACGTTCACGAGCGGTGCGTGCGACAGGCCGTCGGAAAAGAACACGGTTCCGGTGATCGTGCCATGCGTATTCGCGAACGTCGTTCCGCCGGTGGCCTGCGGGTAGAGGCGCGAAATCCAGGCGATGTCGTCGTCCGACAGTGTTTGCTGCGACAGATCGACCAGGAAGGGGAACATCGTCGGCAGGCCTGCCAGTTCATCAGGATCGACGCACCCGGCAGCGCAGCTCACATTGATTTGCGAATGGTCGAGGCCGGAGAAATGCCCGAACTCATGGATGAACGCCGTGTCAAACGCGGCGGCAGGCAGCAGGTCAGCAACCGGTGTAGCCGAACCATCCTGAAAGAGCCCGTTCATCACCGCCTCTCCGGAGATGATCTGCGTCGCGTTCGTGGCACAGGGCCCGGCAAATCCAACGATCGAAGTTTCGTCCAGGCCCAGGTCCACGAATATGGAACCATCCGTGTCGTAAATGATCGGGCTCTGATTTCCGGCGCCGCAGTCGCCATCGACGGCATTGAATTCGTCGATCGTGTTCACGTCTCCGCCGGTGTAAGCGCCGACGGGACTGATAAAACCCGCCCTGGTATAGGTGATGCTGGCCGTCGCCACGTTCTGCCAGACGGCGAACATCGCGGCAACCCGCGCCTGCGCCTGAGCCTCGGTCACGGTCGCGCTCAATGGCGCATTGTCCGTGCGATAGGAAATCGCCCCGGGCGGCCAGACATATGGGGTGCCGTCGTCGCGGACGACCAACGGTCCACCCGCGAACGCCGCACTTGCCGGCAGCAACAGCCCTGCCAGCAGCGCGGCCAGTGCCGTTTGTTTCCTGTGCAGGGTTTGCACCCTACTGGCTCCCGTGGACGAGCTCGCGAATCAAGGCTGTCAGATCACGCAACTCAACCGGTCCTTTTTGGTGCTTCTGTATCATGCTCAGGGAACGGGGCGAGAGCGTGATTCCCTTGGCCGCCATCTGCGAGCTGACACCATCAAACAACTTCAGATTACCGTGGCCGTTCAGCGCCAATTCCCTGCCCATGCTGTCCCGCGAAATCCGGAAGCGCCCCTGTTCGAGGCCCGCCGGGCTGGAGAGTCCGTATCGGCTGGGCTCAATCAGCAGCAGCAGCAGATCCTGGCCTTTCCGGTAGCCACCGGCGTCAGCGCGGTCGCGAATGTCCCAGATGTACTGGCGAAATGTGAATGTCTCTTTCGCCTGGCCCTTCAGCGTCTCCTGCACACGCAATTTCACGACCACGGTGTTGAGGCCGCTCAGTTCGGGATGCTTCTCCACCTGCGCGCTGATGACCGTACCGCGCACGATGGCGGCCGATCGATTCGTCAGTTGGTCGAGGTTGCGCGGGATGGTCAGCGCGCCACGCTGCGCCAACGCGGGACTGGCGCTAGCAAGCAACAGAATCAGCAACAGAAATCGCTTCACTATTCTTGAACCCGTTCATTCGGCACCTGCAGGTACCGCAGCACACTAATTACTCTCGTATACCCATTAGTGCAAGTTCTGCCAACCGTTCGCAGCCGCCGATTTTCTCTCAATGAAGCCTCCCATCGAGGATCGCGCACAGCACGCTTATGTCAATGTTTCCACCCGACACCACACACACAACCTTGCCGTTCCCTGCCCTGCCTGCAATTGCGCATGCAATCGGACACGCTCCCGCGCCCTCCGCGATGATGCGGTTTCGCTCGGCCAACAGCGCGAGCGCCGCAGCCACTTCGCCCAGGCTCGCGACCAGCGCGCCGTCAATCAGCCCTCGTGCACGTTCAAACATCTGCTGAAAGACGGTCTTGCTCCCGATGCCGTCCACAAACGACGGCTGGTACTCGACCGCTTGTGGCGATCCCGCGGTGAGCGATGCGGCGAGCGGCGCGCCCGTTGCAACCTCCGCGGCAAACAGCCGGCAGTCAGGCTTCAGCGCCCTCACCGCCGAAGCGATCCCGCAGGTCAGCCCGCCCCCACCCCAGGGGATCACGATTGCCGCCACATTCGGCAGGTCCTCCAGTATCTCGAGTCCAATCGTCCCGTTGCCCGCCATGACCTGGGGATCATCAAAGGCGTGGATGAAATTCGCGTCTACGCCCGGGTACGCCCGATCCTGAAACGTCTGCCACCAGCGGTCGAAGGGAACCTTGATGACGCGACCGTCTAGTCGCTCTATTGCCTTGACCTTGGTATCGGGCGCGGTGTCCGGTGCAATCACCGTGCAGGGTATGCCGCGTTCCCGCGCGCACCATGCAACACCCTGCGCCATGTTGCCAGCCGACGCCGTCAGCAATCCGCGAGCAAGCTTCGCAGGCTCGATGTGTGCTATCGCGTTGGTCGCACCGCGAATCTTGAATGAGCCGATCGGCTGGAGATTTTCGAGCTTGAGATAGATTTCCGCGGGTGCATCGAAGACGTTCAGCCGCAGGAGCGGCGTGCGCATGGCATAGCCGGCGATGTTCCGGCGAGCTTGTTGGATCTCATCGAGCGTCGGTGACATGGGCGACCGGCATTACGGGTCGAGAGTTGGAAGTTCGATGCTGGTTGCGCTTTCCGGTGTATGCCAGACCCGCTGCGTGGCTTTCACATAAGCCTCGGGCCCGGCAAACATGATGTTCGGCACGAATGACTGCGGGTTTCGGTCATACAGCGGGAACCAGCTCGACTGGATCTGCACCATGATCCGGTGTCCCTGCAGGAAGGTGTGGCTGACATTCGGCAGGCGTATCCGATATGGAAGCACCTTGCCGGGCTTGAGCGAATGCGGTGTCGCGAGATCCTCACGATATCGTCCGCGGAAAATATCCGCCGAAAGCATCTGCTGATAGCCGCCCAGCTTCGGGTGATCCGGGACTTCGTCGGGCCACACATCGATGATCTTGACCACCCAGTCGGAGTCACTGCCGCTGGTCGAGGCAAATAGATTGGCGAACGGTTCGCCAGCAACACGTAATGGCGCACGCAGCGGTTCGGTCGCATAAACGAGCACATCGGTCCGCGACGCGGCGTGTCTCTGGTCGTCCACCAGCCACTCGCCCCAGGTGGAGTCCGGGGAACCGCTGATCAATGTCGGGCGCTCCCGGTATGGTACGGGCTTGGCAGGATCAGAAACGTATTCATCGAAAGCCTGCCCCACCGCTTGTGGCCGATCGAAGGCCAGCCTTCCTCCCGACAGCAGATAGAGTTCACGCGATTTCGCGGCACATCCCTCGACGCATGATCGCGGCCAGTCGTCATAGCGGTGCCACTGGTCGGAACCGGTTTCATAGGCGAGCACGCGCGGCGTATCCGGCTTGGGCCCGCCTTTCAGGTGGTAGTCCAGAAACGGCTGCATCACGTTTCGACGAAACCATCCGGCGGTGTCGCCTTCAAACTGGATTGCGCCGATACCCCGGCCTTCGCGTCGTCCCTGTCCGTGATTCCACGGGCCGAGCACAAGGTGCACGAATTCGCCCCCGGGATCCTTCGGCGCGAGCGCCTTGTACAGGGCCGGCCCGCCATAGATGTCCTCCTGGTCGAAGAGCCCGGCGACGATCATCGTCGGGACGCGCAGTGGTTCTTTCGCGAGCAGCTTGTCGACGGCCTGATTCTGCCAATACGAGTCGTAGCTGGTGTGCTCGGCGAGTGCCCGCCAGAAACCGAGTTGTTCAAGGCCGCGGGAAGACGCCATGGCGCCGGCCGACCCTGCTTTCAGATAGCTGTCGTAGGTGTCGTAGTCGCCCGACCACCATTTCTCCTCGTTCCTGCGCGTCGCTTCCTGGTCGTAGATGTAGTCGAGCGTGCCGTCCTGCCGGAACGCGCCATTGTGGAACCAGTCGTCACCGATCCAGCCGTCAACCATCGGTGCGAAAGGCACAGCGGCTTTCAGCGCCGGATGCGGATGTACCGTCGACATCACCGTGGTGAAACCCTCGTAAGAACCGCCGATGGTCCCGACGCGGCCGTTGGTTTCAGGCACGTTCTTCACCAGCCACTCGATCGTGTCGTAACAGTCCGTCGCATGATCGACGTCGGTCGGATTCAGCGGGCCCTTCAGTGGCCGGTTCATGACGTAGTCGCCATCGGATCCGTATTTTCCCCGCACGTCCTGGTACACGATGATGTAACCGGCTGCGACCGCCGTATCGGCCATCTGCTGCACCGCGGCTGCGAGGTGCGGACTGTCGAAACGCAGCACGCGCTCCGAGGCGTTGTAGGGCGTCCGCGTCAAAAGGATCGGCGCGTCTTTCGCGCCCTTCGGAATGAGTATGAATGTCTTCAACAGGACGCCATCGCGCATCGGAATCATTTCCTGGCGTTTGACGTAGTCGAAATCATCGGTCTTCGGTTTGAAGGCTAATGGCGTTTCGCTCGGCAATGTCGCCGCAGGCTCGTCCGCGAGCGCAAAGGTGCCGCCTAATGACAGTAATGCTGCAACTATTGCGGCCAACTGATTGAGCGCGCGAGATATCCGCATTTGATCGCTCCAAGGACAGGTGCAATGTCAGGATTACACACTTGCGGCACGGAAAGCATCACCTGCTTTCCTGACCCAGCCACGCCGTAGATCAACAACACACCGTGGTAGCATCTCTTGCTTGTTTCTTGACCACGGTAACAAAAAGGGGAACTAGGATGATTCGCAAATTAACCGGCGCATTCGTCGCCGCAGCCCTCTCGGTTGGCCTGGCCGCACCGGCTGCCGCAGATGAATCTCGCTATGAGTACGGCAACGTCTGGTATGTCTCGGATATCGACGTGTTGGACGGGCAGTTCGAGAATTACATGACCTGGCTCGCTGATGAATGGGTGAAGTTCAGGAAATTGAATGCCCAGTACGGTAACGAGGTCGGCTATCACGTTCTCGTCAACACACAGCCGAGGGCAGGAGAGCCGGACCTGTACCTGGTGACGATAAGCAAGGACTTCCAGACGATCGCTGAAGGTCTCGCCACGGAAAAGAAGATCAACGAGGCAACGGCGAAGGACCGCAAGCAGTTTGAAAAGGAAGGCGCCGAGCGCGCCCCAATGCGCAAGACGATGGGCACCATTGAACTACTCGAACTGAAACTGAAATAACAGTTGCGGGGGTCCGGGCGGCGCCCGGGCCCCCGTACGCCCGCGCCGGCGTGCGCGGTTCGCTGAGCCTGCTGCTGAAGTCACTCGGGATGCCGGCCGTCAGCCATCCTTCAGCCGGGGACCTCGTCTCCGAGGCCGATGGCGTCGACAGTACGAAGCCCAGACTGATCTTCAAGGCGAATACCGTCGTGGGCAAGACGTACCTGGAGGAATTTTCGCCCGGCAATGCAGAAGACATCGCCCAGATTCTTTCCAAGACCGACCACTACGGAGAAGCCAGGACGAAGGAACTCGATCGCCTCGTGCCGCGGCAACTGGGGCGACTCAGGTGGGCAGATCGAGCGTCATGCAGATGCTGTTCGGATCCACGCGATATTCGCCGAAAGGCGCACACGGCCTGAAGCCAAAGCGCGCGTACAGTGCGCGCGCCGGGGCGAAGCCTGCCATCGTTCCGGTTTCCAGGCTGACGCGCCGATATGACCGGGTCCTGGCCTCCTTGAGGATGTGGGCAAGGAGCTGAGCGGCCACGCCCTTGCCGCGATGCGCCGCAACGGTGTGCATGGACTTGATCTCGCCGTGATCGGGCGCGAGTTCCCTGAGTGCGCCGCAGCCCACGAGCGCCCCATCCGACCACACGCTCCAGAACGTGATCCCGCGCGCCCGCAACTGGTCAAGGTCGAGCGCATGAATGCTTTCAGGTGGCGAGTGCCTTGCTGCGTGGTCAAGGTGCGTCTGCAGCAGTGCCGCTATTTCCGGACCGCTCAGATCATCCTCGCGTATCCGGACCTCCACGGCCGCGCCGCCACCTTGCAATGACCCAGGCCCTACGGCAGTTCCGCGGTTCCCGCGAATCCAAGTGCCACCAGGTAGCGGCCCGGGGTCGCCGGGTCACTTCGGGCACGCAGAGGATAGCTGGACAACTCCGCAGTCCACGTCAACGTTGCCGTGGCAGCTGAGACGTCCCATCGCTCCACGGTGGATGCATCCCGCGCGATCAACGCTGCTCCGTCTTCCGGCAGCAGCAGCCAGCGGAATGCCTCCGAGCCGTCGATCTTGGGACCCAGCGCGAGAGCACTGCCGAGACGCAGCGTGCCGATTGTCGAACTGGGCAACCACGGCGCTGCCACTCCAAGCCCATCGAGTACCGGCACGACCATGTCGCCGCCTTCGGTGTAGAAGAGCGTCGCTCCTGCCACCCGGAAATCGTAGGCACGTGCCGGCAACGCAAGCCGATCCATCACTTGCACTTCGCCGCCGGCGATTCGCGTCGCCACGACGGTCGCCGTCAGCGACCAGCCATCGTCCCATTGCTCTTCGATGACGAATACGTCCGAGTCCCGGGCCGCGACGAGGTAGCCCGGAACATTGGCAGGCGCGGTGGCCTCGCCCGTATCCAGGTTGATGCGCACATATTCCTCGCGCACGAGCGGACGGCTGATGTCATCGACACCCGCTTCATGGGCATAAGTGAAAGCGAGCGAGGGACCGTCGGCGGTGAATCCCGTGACGGCACCGCCCCGGATGTCGACGCCTGTTCCCAGTTCAGCCGCGGGGATGTCGACCACGATCAGCCCGTCAAAACCATCCCCAGTACCGAAGGCACGGGGTGTTCCGCCGGGGCGGCCGCGCGTGATGAGTTTTCCGGACGTCGTGAGAACCGCGTCCGAGCCGCCATAGACGGGGCCAAAACTCGCGATCCCGACCGACGCAAGGTCGCGAACGCCCGTTGGCCCGAGCGCGTCGCCTGCCACGAACTGTCCCCAGCCGAGGTCCAGGCGCTCCGAAACCACCGGCGTCGGGTCATCAAATGAAACGACGTACGCAGCTCGACCCGCGTCGTCCCAGCCGAGCACTGCCGCGGAGTTCCCGTAGGTATAGAGCGCTTCGGCCCAGAGCGCCACTTCAGCTCCCTCGATGCGCGCAAGGTTGCCTGTCTGGACCAGCTTGACCAGCCGGCCATCGGCGAGCCGGCCAATATCCACGACGTTCTCAGCCACGGTCACACGTCCCAGCACGCCGAGAGTCGCCGCATCGCTGACGACGACTTCCTCGCCGCCGGCCGCCACGATGTTTGCGCCGTGAGGGAATCCCCGCAGTGCTCCTCCGGCAACCGGCACGCTGCCGCGCACAGTCAGCGTGTCTCCCTCGCGCGCAATCACGGTAAGGCCATCCCACGACGGCACCAGAATAAGGCCGGGGAACACGCCGAAAGCCTTGCGCTCCCACAAGGCACCCGTGCTGGCGTCGCCCAGATCTTCTCGGTCGAGAAGCAGCGGCGCCGCCGGATTCGCTACATCAAACAGCGACACGACGGCGGTCCAGGTGTTGTTGTCCACGCCAAGGCTGACGAGCCGGTCCCCGTCCACGACGATCTGAGTGGAGAAGCCCGGGACCTCGAGTTCGCCGGCGACAGTGGGATGGACCGGATCGGAAAGGTCGATCACCCAGAGCGGATCAACCTGCAGGAAAGTCACGATATAAGCGCGATCTTCGCTGAAACGCGTCGCAAAGAGCTGCTCGCCGCGCGCAAGTTCGAGTGTCGCAAGCAGCACGGGGGCATCGGGGTTCGTGACGTCGATCGTCATCAGTCGCGAGAGACCGCCGTCCAACCAATCGTGCGTGACGACACGCAGAACTCCGCCGCCAAAATTCAGCTTCTGGTCGTCCGCGATGTAACCAGGCAGATCGATCGCGCCCCGACGGGCCAGGGCACCGCCCGGATCGCCAATGTCAACGAGCGTCACGCGCGTGCCCGCGGTCGGATCCGGATCGGTCACCGGGCCAGCAATAAAGGCGTAGCTATCAGTGGCCTGCGCAAACTGCGCGCCGCCATCGAGCGTGAGGCTATCTGCCGCTTCAAAAGGCGTCGGCGCGATCAGGAATGAATGGATGCTGGTATCAGTCACTGCGTACAGCACGTCGCCGACAATACGGCTCGTGCGAAAATTACCCGCAATCGTCTCCGCGCGGCCAACGGCCGGCGCGGCCGGGTCCGCGACGTTGATCTCTATCAACTGCGTATCAGCATGCAGGCCCGTAATGAGCACAAACGCCCGCGTGCCGCGCAGATACATCTCGAGCGGGAAACCAGGCACCGGCAGGCGCCCGACCAGCTCGAACTTCGCCAGATCGACGACGGCGAGGCCCCGGTAGGAATTCAGCAAGTACAGCAAGTTGCCAGAAACCCGGTAAAGGTCGGCCTCTTCGATTTCGCGCGCGATTTGCTGCCGCCCGTCTTGCGCCGCGGCGCCGAAATCCGTCGCATCGGCCGGTGGTGTTGGAGCGCCGGCTGTCGGATCCACGGTGTTCGCTATGCCGCGCGTGTCCGCCGTCAGGAATTCCTCCGCGACAGGCATTGGCGGGGAAGTACTGCCATCACCGCCGCAGCCGGTGACTGCAAGAGCCAGAAACCCAAACGTCAGGGTTATAATCACGGCACTTACAACGTTTCGCTGATTCATGACCATCTCCACCACATGTGCTGCATGGGATGAGTGTAGCGCGTTGACCGCCAGAGTCTGTGCTGATCCCGCAGTGATTTTGTAAATTTGTGTAACTTCCCGCGGCCTTACACATTTTCACAGATTTAGTACAAGTCTGCGCAGTCACGACGGGTGTGCGGCCGCCACACTAGACGCGTAATATCATGTGGAATGCTCATGAAAGCACTCGTGCGGATACTGTTGTTTCTTTCGGCTGCAAGCGCCGCTTACCAGCTTCATGCCGAACCCGCCGTCACGCCGGCTAACTCATCCGTTACCGACGAGGCAGTCTCGCCGTGGCGCATTGGCGCGGCATTGGGTTACGGTGAACGCAGCAATCCGCTTATCCTGTCGGAGCCTATTCATGTCGCGGTCGATGTCGATATCGCGTGGTTCGGCAAACGCTGGTTCTTCGACAACGGCGATCTGGGTTTCACACTGAGGGACGATTCTAAAGGCACGTTCAACCTCATCGCCCGCGTGAACAGCGACCGCGTCTTCTTTAACAGGACCAACACGCAATTTGTCTCTCTTGGTGCAGACGGCAGCCAGCTCCCGGAGCCCGTGCTGCTTCGGGTGCCCGATCGCAATTACGCGGTCGAGCTCGGATTCGAGTGGCTCGCGGACGGTCGCTGGGGGCGCCTCACGGTCGCGGGATTTCGCGACGTCAGCAGGACGCACGACGGTTTCAGCGTCGATGCAGAATTCGCCTATCCCTGGTACGGCGCGCGCTGGACGGTTGAGCCGACGATAATGCTGCGCTACAAGAGCGCCGCGCTCAATGACTATTACTGGGGCGTTCGGGCCACAGAAGCCAGCAGCGCGCTGCCTGCTTACGTGCTCAGTTCAGGCCTCAACTGGCAGCTGGGCGCGCGCGCCAGTTACTACCTCTCCAGTCATTTGCGTTTGGCAGCCAGTGTCAATTACGAGCGGTTGAATGATGCTGCGGCGGGGAGCCCCCTGGTCCGCGATCCCGAAGTCGTAGCTTTCTTCGCCGGCCTTGCGTATCAGTTCTAACTGCATGTGTACCCCGGGTTATCTGCTCGTGACCGCGTTGTTGCTCGCGGCCGGCTCTGTCAGTCCTGCCGCCGGAGCCGACGGGCCGTGGCTGCGCGTCAAACCTTTGATTTGCATTGCCGCCAGGAACTCCGAGACCTGTGCGACCGTCTTTCAGATCGACTGGCGCAGCCCGCAGCCTGCCGATTATTGCCTTGCGCGCGACAACAGCCCGCTCCCGGTTCGCTGCTGGGCGCAGGCTACCGCCGGCGAACACCGCGACAGTGTTGTCGTGACCCAGGATTTCTACTACTGGATCACCGGATCCGACAGCACACAAAAGCTCAGCGCGGTCAAAGTTGAATTCCTCCGCCTGCAAAGTGAAGATCGCAGGCGCGAGCGACGCAGCCGCCACGTCTGGGACGTACTGTGAGTGAACCGCTGATCGACATTCTGCTGGTTGAAGATGACCGCCGGCTGGCGGAGTTGACAGCTACTTACCTTGAACAGAACGGCCTGCGGGTCGCCATCGAGGCGCGCGGCGACAGTGCACTCGAGCGGTTCGCGAAGGTGCGTCCCAGCATGGTGCTGCTCGATCTGATGTTGCCAGGCATGGACGGTCTCGCTGTCTGCCGCGAGTTGCGCAAACTCGGCAATGTCCCCATCCTGATCTTCACCGCGCGCGACACAGATCTGAACCAGGTCATCGGTCTGGAAGCCGGCGCCGACGATTACGTAATCAAGCCAGTCGACCCGATTGTGCTGTTGGCTCGCATTCGTGCGCTGCTGCGCCGGGCCGCGTCCGGCGGCGTCGCGGACGGCAGACCCAAGGACATCCAGCTGGGCGGTCTGCGCATCAGCGAGAGTTCGCGCGAGGTCTGGCTGCATGACAAGCTCATTGACCTGACCACGCAGGAATTCGAGCTGCTGACTCTGCTGGCAAAGCGGGCCGGACAACTCGTCGATCGCGCCGACGTATTCCGGTTGATGCGCGGAATCGATTACAACGGCGTCGATCGTTCGATCGATGTCCGCATTTCGAAATTGCGCCGCAAGCTCGGCGACGACGCCGACGCGCCGGCTCGTATCAAGACTGTCTGGGGCAAGGGTTACCTGCTGGTGCCGGGCGCCTGGGATAATCAAACGTGATTGTCTGGCCCTTCGGCCGCGACCGCCGGTTCATGCTTCGGTCCTATCTGGTGCTCGCGGGCGGCCTGATGCTTGCCGCGGTGACACTGGACTTCGCTTTTGAACAGCTTCAGAACCGTCACCCCCGTGCCGTCGACGCCTGGGTCGGAGCGACATTCAGGGCGGTTGAATCGGCTCTGCTGAATTCCACGCCCGCAGAACGCCCCATGGTCGCGCAACGGCTAACGCAACAGCTCGGCATCGGCGTGCAGATACTGGAGTTGAGCGATATCAACGTAGCGCCCGGCGACCCCATCGCCCCTGATGACAGCCCGCAGGCGCTGATCGACAACGCTGACAACAGTTTCTATCTCAAGCGCTCCGAGGCACTGCACGCTGCGATACGCCTGGGCCCCGTCGCCGAACAAACGCGCGGTGACCCGTCGCTTTTCTTGCCCGTAGTTTTCTATCTGTCCATCCTGCTGGTCGTCGGTCTATGGTTGCGCCCGCTGCTGTCGGACATGCGAGTATTGACGTCCGCGTCGCAGAAGTTCGCGTCAGATTATCGGGAGCCACTGACGACTGCGCACCAGACCACCCAGCTGACGAGCCTGGCGCGAAATCTGGACGACATGTCGGCGCGACTAAGCAACCTTATTCAGAGCCAGAAAGAGCTGACAACCGCGCTGTCCCATGAAATGCGCACGCCTCTTGCCCGGATTCAGTTTGCATTGGCCGTAATCGGTAATCAGGCGAGTGACGGCGTGCAAAAGCAGCTGGCAGGCATCAGCAATGATGTGCAGCAGATCGACGGGTTGATCGCAAGCATGCTCGACTATGCGCGGCTCGATCACCCTGACCTGCGCCTGGAGTGGCAGGAGACTGAGCTCGAGCCATGGTTGCGACATGCCATGTCCGCTGTTGATGCAGCCACGCGCGAAATACAACTGTCGGGTCTTGACCAACTGAGCAGCGCCTGGATGGAACCGCGCCTGATGGAACTGGCGCTCAGCAACCTTCTGGTCAATGCCTGTCGCCACGCGCGGCGGCGTATCGCAGTCGCGGTCACCGCTCAACGCGATTACTACCGCATCACCGTAGAAGACGACGGTGAAGGCATTCCTGTCGATCAACGGAAGAATGTGTTCAAGGCCTATACGCGGCTGGATACCAGCCGCAATCGTGATTCCGGTGGCTACGGACTCGGGCTGGCGATTGTTGCGCGGGTTGCCGCTCTACACGGCGGTAGCGCAACGGCCGCCGCCAGCGAGCCACTCGGTGGCGCCAAGTTCACGCTCGAATGGCCCCGGCGCCCCGTCCAGGGTGGCAATCAGTGACCGCACGGCGCGGTCTCGGCCTGCCCGATGGAAAGAAACCCCGGCGCGGGGCCGGAGTTTCATGCAGCCGAATTCGATCACCTGGCTGCAATCAACTCGTCGACTTTGGCCAGCGCTTCATCGGTCGCCAGCTTGGCGCAAACCCAATTTTCTGGTTGGGCAGTGGGTTCTTCCAAGCCGATTTCACGGCAGCCATGTTGAGCAGCCTCGCGGATTCGACTCTTGAGCGTGGCCATTCCCTCGGCGGTGGTCAGATCAAGGTCTGCGTATGAAACGACATGATCGACCGAGAGGACCCACGCCGGCAGTCCGCTGGACGTCCGACCCACCTCCATTTTGTCGATTCGGGAGGCCTGGACCTCGATTCCCTCGATCTGCTGTGCCAAGGCGCCGCCGCTGAATAGAGCAGTTGCCATCAATGCGATTGCCTGCGATTGAAGAGTCATTCTCATAGCAGCCCTCCTTGTCCAGCAACGGATGCGACAAACCGCGTTCACCACATCCATCGACTTAAGCTATCTCTTTATGACGCCGATGCTGCAGTAGCGCAATACGTGAAAACCGAAAGCTGACGTTCTCGGCGCGAATCGGGGCCGCCAACGGGACGCCCGTCGTCCGTCCGATGCCGGACTACCAGCGGCCGTTTCCGGGCCGCATGTCGTCCCGGCTGAGGCGAATGGGAAAGCGCTCGCGAATGCGCGCATCCGTCGCTGCGTCGATGCACTCGGGGTAGTAGTCGGCGAGAAGCGCGTGCACCCTTGCGTGCGCCGCTTCGTAGATGTTCTTGTGCCCTGCCTCCACCCATGCGCCGGGCGAGGATCGATCGGCGAGCGTCGGGTAAAGGAACTCGCTTTCCATCAGCTTCAATGTCTGCGGGTGACCGAGATAGTGCCCGATACCGTGCACAGTTTCCTCGATCACGCCGTACGACAGGGTTTCATCGTTGACTTCGATGCCGCGCAGGATGCGCTGAATATTGCCGATCATGTCGTTGTCGATGACCATTCCCTCGAATGACTGCCCGATCAGGCTGCCGACCATTCCGGGATATGCCGATACCAGGTTGCCTCCCGCGAGCGCGGCCGCGACTGTCGTCAATGCTTTTTCGTAGCCAGCCTGGGCATCCATTGTCTTGGCATCGGTCATGCCGGCGCCAACGCTGGTGACCAGCCCGAAGTGATTGCACAGCTGTACGGTGGCGGCCGTGATCAGGGCCTCTTCGCCGCTGCCCCCGCTGAAGGCGCCGGTGCGCAAGTCGGATATGAACGGCCACATTCCAAAACTGAGCGGGCTACCCGGACGCACCATGTTGACTACCGCCAGGCACGCCAGAGTTTCGGCGAAGCACTGCACCAGGGACCCTGCCAGGGCAGCCGGCGCCGTCGCGCCCGCCTGGGGTGCGACCGCAACGTCGTATACGAGACCCAGTTCGGCCATCCTGATCATGACCTGCGAATTGTCCACGCCAAATCGCAGCGGCGAGACCACGGGGCAGCCGCCGAGCGTAACGAACGGCCGCTTCATGAAGCCGCCCTCTTCGCCGACATAAGTGTCAAACAATGCGATCAGCGGATCGACGTGAGTCACCTCCGCAACGCCGAGGCCGATACTCTTCCTTGTCCCGGACAGCGCGGCATAGGCCGCATTGATGTCATGAACCAGTACTTCCTTGCTCAACTCCGCTGCGATGAACGGCTGTCCATAATTGTGGATATTCTCGAGCTGATCGGCGAGCCGCGCCGCATCGTAGAGGTCCACCAGGCGCGATGGTCTGAATGTCTGCGTTGCATAGTCGAGTACTGACACTGCCTCGCCCGAAGTGCAGAACAGTACGTCGGTACCCTTGACAAGATGATCGTTAGCGGGATCCGGCGCGTACAGCGGGTACTCCTTGGCCGATACGGCGATCATGTCCTCGACCAGCGCGCGGGGAAAACGCAGGCGCCCGTCATCGCCAAGCGTGCAGCCTTTGGGCAGCGTGTAGCGCAGAATTTCCGGGATCGGCTCGCCCATGCCGATGTTCTCAAGCACGTCCAGCGCCGTCATGTAAATGCGGTTGATATCCGCTTCGCTCAGGGGCTTGTAAGCACCGCCCGGCTGTCCCGGATGGACAGCGCCGTGTGCGCCATGCCCGAGACGTGCGGCACGGCGGGTTTCCCTGCCGCCCAGACGCCGCGCCTGAGTCGTGCCTGCGCGTGTATTCATTTGTCTTTCCTGCGTGTGGGTGACTTCCTGCGCTGCTGACCCGAATACCAGACCGATCGCTCCGAGGCACCGAATATCCGCCTGTCCTCGTCCTCACTGCGGCGATCGGCATACTTCTTGAAGCGGCACTGGCATTGTCGCGGCATCGTGCAATCCGGCAACGGCAGGCTGGGCATTTCGGTGGCCAGCTTCTTGGCGCCTTTCAGGACCTTCACCGCCGGGCAGCAACTGCTTCCCGTGATGACAGCCACGGCCGGGTAACTCTTCATATCGTTCCTTCAAGTGCTGGCCAACGCTGCAGAGTATACATTCGTGCTCCAGATTGAATGGGTATGGCCGACTGCTAGCATGTACTCGTTGAGGACTCCGGAGGAGAGGCTCGTGATGGAGATCCGTATCGCAAAGATCGTCATGGTTGGGTCGCTCGGGATATTCGCTTTGCTGGTGACTTTGAACAACCTGACCGATTACAACACGAACTACCAGTTTGTGAGCCATGTACTCAGCATGGATACCTCGTTTCCCGGGAACAGGCTGTTCTACCGTCGGGTGATGTCACCCGACTCATGGCGGGCCGCATATGCGCTCATCATCCTGGGTGAAGGCCTGACGGGGCTATTGCTGGCGATGGCGACTGTCGCGCTGCTGCGGCATGTCCGCGCAGATGCCACCGACTTCAATCGCGCCAAGCGGCTTGTCTATGTCGGGGCAGCGCTCGGGTTTCTGATGTGGTTCTTCGGGTTCATGGTCGTCGGCGGCGAGTGGTTTCAGATGTGGCAGTCGCAGACCTGGAACGGCCAGCAGGCTGCTTTTCGCGTCTACATCACGATTCTTGTCGTGCTGATCTTAGTAAACCAGTACGACGCCGATCTCCCGCCGAGACCCGGTAGTTGAGACCCGGCTGAATCGGATCGATGGATCGAAAGCGCCAAAGTGGCGCGCAAGCGGCCAACTATCAGCGTCACTCGTCATCCGCGCCGGCGCAACTCGCGCTGAGCCATTTCCCGGAGAACTGCAGCGATACTTTCCCGGATTCGACGCCGCCCGTATAAAAACCCTTGATGCGGTCTCGGCCGATCGCTTCGACCTTGAACGTCCCATGCCGCGCATCCTCACCCGTGCAGACCGTCGTTCCCTCCTGGACAGTGCTGGTCCGAATGCCGGGCGTGTATTTGCAATTACGGTCCTCCTTGTCGTCCTCAGAGCGGAATGCGCCCTCTTTCAGATCCTCCTCTGTGACGCAGGTCTTCTCGGTTGTCGTCTTGGGCCCTTCTGCATCCTGTTTTTGCTGAGCTGCCGAAAATCTGGCCCGCTGCTCGGGCGTCATCTTGTCGAGCACCGCCTTCGGCATGAGGGTACCTTGCACCTCCGTCGTATAGGTCATCTCCCAGAGGCCGGTCTTGACGTCGAGCCCGTCTGCCGCAGCGCTGCCAATGGCGGCAAATGCCAGCACCGCAGACATCATCCGTCGCAGTTGCATTGGGAATCCCCTCATCCATCGCGGTGATGAAGTTCGGATTCTGCACCCGCGATGGATACAATGAAAGGCGCGCGGACCTACCGTTCGCCGCGAGCCCAGGCGGCCGCTCGAACTGAGCGGAAAGATACCCCGATGCGCGATAGCTTCGCTGGCCTGACCAGGTGCTCTAGAATGCACCCTGGGGATGGCGGTCTGCTGGCCACGCTGGCGGCTTTGCAGGTCCGGTTCTTGATAACCAGAAGGGGGACGCAACCATGGATCTCAGCAAGCTGATCGAGCGGGCCAAGAACATCCTGCTCACACCCAAGACCGAGTGGCCCGTCATCGCAGGCGAAACCACGACGACCGGCGATTTGTACAAGAATTACGTGCTCATCCTTGCCGCGATTCCCGCCGTGGCTGGCTTTATCGGCATGAGTATGCTGGCTTTCGGCCTCTTCCGCATCGGCATGAGCATCGCACTCACGGCATCGCTCGTCGGCTACGTGCTGTCGCTCGTCCTTGTCTACGTCTACGGGCTCGTGATCAATGCGCTGGCTCCAACCTTCGGCGGCCAGAAGGACTCGATGCAGGCGCTGAAGACTTCGGTCTACGCATCGACGGCCGTCTACGTGGCCGGAATCGGCGCGATTATTCCGGTCCTCGGCTGGCTGCTTTCGTTGGCCGGCGCGGTGTACACGATCTACCTGCTGTACCTCGGCCTGCCGACCACGATGAAATGCCCGCAGGACAAGGCCGTCGGTTATACAGCCGTGTCGGTGATCGTCGGCATCGTGCTTGGGTGGATTGTCAGCCTGGTAGTCGGCGGGATTACAACCGGCGGAATATTGGGCGGCATGAAATACGGCGCCGCTTCGGTCATCACCACGCCCAGCGGCGATGAGGTCAAGATCGACCCCAACAGCTCGCTCGGAAAGCTCGAACAGTGGAGCAAGCAGGTCGAGGCCGCGGGCAAGAAAGTCGAGGCCGCCCAGCGATCCGGCAACGCCGACGCGGCGGGCCAGGCGGTTGGTGGGGTGCTCAGCGCGGTACTCGGCGGCGGTGGTCAACCGGTTGAGTCCCTACCCGCAGACCAGATCAAGCCGTTCCTGCCGGAGACTCTCGCGAGTCTGCCGCGCAAGTCCATGTCAGTCGAGCGCAACCAGGCGATGGGCCTGCAGATCAGCACCGGCAAGGCGCAATACGGCGCTGCTGGCGGCGGGCCGGACTTGTCGCTGGAGATCACTGACACGGGCGGCGCGCACGGCGTAATGCTGCTCGCGGGCTGGGCCGGGATCGAGTCGGAGCAACAGACCGAAACCGGTTACGAGAAAACGTACAAGCAGAACGGGCGGATCATTCACGAGGAGTGGGACAACTCGAACAGCCGCGGCAAATACAGCATCGTGCTCGGCGAACGCTTCGTAGCAACGTTGTCCGGCGGCGCGCCGAGTCTTGACGCGCTCAAGTCGGCGCTCGGTGAAGTGAACCTTGACGGTCTCGAGGCGTTGAAGAGCGAGGGCGTCAAACCGAATTGATCGATATTGCTTGCCGCGGTTCGTAAAGGAGTTCTGCTCTGTTGAGTCGAATTGCGCTCAGAGGCTCTCCGCCTCCGACTTGGCGATCACCCCTTTGAGCAATTCCTCGATGTCCTCAAGAATCACGGTCGATGATTTCCTGCGCGACATGATTCCAAGGCGACCGCTCTCGACAGTGGCGACAACCAGTCGCCTGCCGTCATCAGTACGCAGTCCTCGCTTGAGTTCGACTGACACGTTGTAAACGCAGTGTGTGTTGACCAGAACGAAGAACACGTTCGTGTTCACATATATATAGTCGGCCGCAGGGGAAGGATCGATGGTCCATTTGGCGGCAGCAAGTGCAGCGGCGACGCGGTCGTGTACGCGGGCTTCCGTCAGCCCGCATCCTTCCGCGTCATCGGGCAGGCGTTGAATGACAATCCTTACGTTCCTTGAAATCGGCGCGGAGAAAGCGGGCGCCGCGGCGGCCATGAGCGCGACCAAGAGCAGCAGGCATGGCGCCGGGCGAGCGGTTATCGCTGCGCGACGTCCATGCGCTGTCTTGTTGGTGGTTTGCGGCATCTGATCGTCTGCCCACTCCGGCACGCGGAGTCTGCGCGCCGATCGCCCGGAATGGGTTGATCTAGGTCAATCCAGATCCCTAAGCGAAATCGCAATCCGCGAATGCACGCCCCATGACGCTCAAGAAAGGCGCAAGTGCTCCACATGCCACGCAACAATGCGCGTAACAATGTCTTAGAGTTACGACGCGAGCTGGATGCAGTGACAGAAACTCCGCCGCAAGACTAGGGTTCTGACTCACTTCTGTACCGCGGGGCAATTCGGGACGGCCTACGAAGGCGGCGGCGATTCCTTCTCTGGTGCTGCCTCAACTGGTGGCGTTGATTCCTGCTTTGGTGCCGCCTCAACTGGCGATGTTGACTCCCCTGATGCAGCTTTGACTGGCGGTGTTACTGCCTTACGCTCCTCCTCCGAAAGCGCCTCTGGCATGTATTTCCGGAAAAGCTCAATCCGCGCATTCTTGTATTCCTCATCCGAAACCTGCTTGCTTTCTCGCATCCCGTCGAGAGTCTTTAGTTTGGTGACGAACTGGGTTGCATCATCTGAGGCTGTCTGCCCATCCGACGCACCCGCATGTTCCAATTCAATGGAAATGGTCTTCGGCGTCAAATTGTATTGCGCACCAGTGGATGCGTCGACTCCCCAACCAATCAATCCGCCAGCAATAACGTTCCCCCAGACTGCTCCACCGACGTCTTTGACTACGGCGACTGATTTGGTTTGATATCCGGCCTTCTGTATCGTCACTAAGTGATCGTTCTTTCGCTTCAGTTGCGCCTTTAACGGCGTTTGCCCAATGAGCGAGCCATCAACGAGCACATCTGCGCCGGAAGGAATGGAAGTCATCGGGATATCCTGAGTCGTGCCTTTCAGGATCGAGGCGCAGCCATTCGCACACATCAGAAGCAGACAAACAAGTACATACTTTGTCACCGACATGAGAATGTTTGTTTTCATTGTGAGGCTCTCAGATTATGGTGTTGTGAATCGAAGCCGCAGCACCCGCGGCCAGCAGTTAGATGCTGTGTCGCTATCTCAATGTCTAGTCTTCAACGCCTAATTACGGGAATGGACAAGTTCAGGGTTTATCAAGCACGTCTTAATAGGAACAGATCCCTGCCACCAGAACTTCGCATTTGTGGTGACAAAAAAGAAGCCGGGCGTGAGGCCCGGCTTCTGCTGTGCTGTGACAGGCAACTCGGAGTGTTACTTGAGCTCAAGCACCTGCATGGTCGCCGAGCCGAGTACCGTCCGGATCTTGGAGCGCTCGTACTGCGCCTGATTGGACGCAGCCACGGAGCCTTCAATCTCCCTGGCGATCGCGTCCCCCTTCTCCAGCGCCCCATCCAGGGCCGCCCAGTTCTTGTAGGTTATCCGCAAGAGCAGGTCCGGATCATCGGGCTCGCGCGGCTCGATTCCGATCACCTCATAGCCGAGGATGTAGCCGGCCTTCTTGGCAGCTTCCTGCTCCTGCTTCCAGGTCGTGTCGAGCCACTTCATATACTCGTCGAACTTGCCGTCCACGGTTCGGATCCGGGACACGTTGACGACCGCCCCTGGCGTATAGACGTGATCATCCGCAAGTGCCGTAAAGCTCGTGCAAGCAACAGTGACGAATGCCGCATAGGCGGCTAGGCGATACTTACCCAACATGTGCATCCTCCCTCATGAAAGAAATTTCGAAGCGGCAGAATGCACTGACCTCGACGGGATGTCGAGAATTATTGTGATCTGAGTGTGCCCACATGCGGTCGCAGCGGCTTCATTGCGGTTTCGTTACGAGCCTGAGGCAGGTGCGACGACGGAACAGCACGGTCAGCCCGGCACCTACGACAGCGAAGGCCGCCAGTGTCAGGAAGAAATAGCGGTAGCCGAGGCCGCCTGCCGCGTACCGGTCGAGAAGATGTCCGGCCAATGCGGGAACAAAGATATCGGGCGTGTATGCCACCAGGGAAATCAGGCCGGTTGCCGTGCCGGTCAACGCCACGGGAATGTCACCTTCTTCCAGGAGCGCGTAATAGATTCCGCGCAAAGCGTAGATGACGCAGCCAATTACCATCGTATTGACGAGCAGTAGCAGGAACAGATGCGGACCGCCGGGCACGATCACGAACAGCAACAGGCAAGACGCCAGCGCAATTAGCAGCCAGAGTGTGGTACGTGAAGTAGTCCAGCGGTCGGCGACAAGACCCGCAGCCAGCGAAGCAAACATGCCGACCCACATCATCATCGTATACAGCATGCCGCCGAAGACCACGCTTTGACCATAGACGTCGGTTGCATAGGGCGTGAAATACGTGATGCCGACCGAGGTTACGTACGCACACAAGATGATGAGCATGGCGAGCCAGACTGCCGGAAGCCGAATGACCCGACCGATTGCTTCGAACAACGGAATCCTGCTTTTTTCATCGGCAGTCGCTGCACCCGTAGCCGCGGTCTCTGGAAGAAGGATCCAGCTGAGCATGCCGATCGCCAGCAGCACCACCGAGAACAAGATGATGGTCCAGCGTAATCCGTGACTGTCGCTGCCCAGCCGGTCGAAAACGTAGAGGCCAGCCGCAACGACGATCACGCCCGTAAAGTTTCTGCCGCCCTCGAGAATTCCGAAGTACCTCCCCTGCTGATCAGCGGGCGCCAGCAGCCGCACCATCTTGATCAGGGCAGACCAATATGTGAGCGTCAGGAACACACCCATCAGCAACTGGATGGCCAATAGCACCGTAAACGACGGCATTGTCGCCAGCCAGAATCCCAGCAATCCGTTGACGATCATGGAAAAGGTGATGAGCTTGCGCGGTGAAATGCGGTCCGCCAGCCAGCCTCCGGGCCAATAGAAGATCATCGAAGTGAATCCCATCGCGCTTCCCATCAAGCCAATCTGCGTATTGCTCAGATGCATGGCGTCTTTCATGGGTATGTAGAAATACGAACTGAGATACGGAAGGATGTAAATGCCGCCACCGCCCATGAACAGGACGATGAGGGTCGTGGAGGACCGTAGGACCCGGAGCTTGTCCTGCAATCCTTCCTTCATGAGGGATCAATGGGCGCGGCGCCCGCGTCTCGCGAGGGACGGTTCCAGAGCCCCACTACAGTCACCGACCCGTCTTCCGAGAGTGTTCAGCGTCTGAACGGTTTTCCCGTACCGAGGTGGTACGGCATTTTGAACCGGCTCCCTGCAATGCGCGACGCCGATGGCGTCGTCGTGCAGAGACCCGCATCGGGCGGTTCGTCCGGCACGGTGCCGCGGAATCTCGGCTGGCGCCGCGGCTGAATCTCCTGTTCGAGGTCATAGGCCATCGCCAGCAACTGCGGCTCCTGCAGGAATCCCGCGTACATCCACAGACCAGCGGGCTTGCCTTTTGGTGTAAGGCCGACCGGCACGGAAATGTTGGGGTAGCCAGCCACAGCCGCCGGTGCCGACGCATAACTGTAACTTGGCGCGACGATGGCATCGACGCCGTCGTCCCGCATTACGCGGTCGATGCCTTCATCCCGCGTCAGGCGCAGGCAGAGTGCTCGGGCATCCAGATAGACAGGATCGCTGAGATCGCCGCTGGTGGATTCGGCCAGCTCGAAGATCTCCTGGCCGAAGTACCTCATTTCCTCGGCGCAGTGCGCGAGATTGAAATCGATCAGGTCCGCGAGCGTCCGCATCGAAGTCTTTCTCAGACCGGAAAGGTATTCGGCGACCTGCACCTTGAACTCGAAGAGCAGTACCGTGAATTCCGCGTCGAAAAACTCGAAGGCATCGCCCGTGTCAACTTCGACGATGGTGGCACCGAGGCTGGCCATCGCGTCGATGCCCTGCTGCGCCACAGCCACCAGATCAGGCTCGCCGCCATAGTCGAGCGTGAAGTAACGCTGATCAACGCCAATGCGCTTGCCCGCGAGCGAACCACGCTGGAGGAATTGCCTGTAGTGAGTCGGTAGCGTGTTGCCGGCTATCGGTGGGACCGGCGACTGCATCGCCCCGAGGAGAATCGCCGCGTCCGTGACCGTCCGGCACATCGGCCCGGCGGTGTCCTGGCTGTGCGCGATCGGGATGATGCCGTCACCTGAAAGCAGGCCGACCGTCGGCTTGAGCCCGACGACAAGGTTGTTGCCCGCCGGGCAGACAATTGAACCGTCGGTTTCACTGCCTACCGCCCCGGCACAGAAGTTCAGCGCCGGCGCCACTGCGGAGCCCGAACTCGACCCGCAGGGGTCAAAGTCCAGGCGATACGGGTCGCGGGTGAAGCCACCCCGGGCGCTCCAGCCGTTGAACGGCGCGAAGCCACGGAAGTTCGCCCATTCGGACAAGTTGGCCTTGCCAATGATGACCGCCCCCGCTTTGCGCAATCGGCTGGCGACCGTCGCGTCGTCCGGCACCTTGCTGCGTTCGAGCGCCAGCGACCCGGCTGTCGTTTCCATCGTGCCTTTGACCGCGATGTTGTCCTTGATCAGCACCGGAATGCCGTGCAGCGGGCCCCGCACCTTCCCGGCGCGCCGCTCCTCGTCGCGGCGCGCGGCGATTGCGACCGCGTTCGGGTTCGTCTCGATCACGGCACCGACGCGTGGGTTCAATCGGTGAATTCGCCTCAGATACCCTAGCGTCAACTCGCGGCTCGTCAGCAGCCCCATCTTCATGAGCCGCTGAAGCTGCGGGATCGTCTTTTCGATCCAGATGTGGGATTCATCTGCGAATTGAGGCGCAGCGTCAACGATCGACGAGAATCCACTCGTCAGCAGCGCCGCACTGCCGGCAGCACCCGCGCCGAGAAATGTCCGCCGCGTCACGCCGTCGCGAACTTCAGAGTTGCCCTCGACCGTCTTGCGATTCATGTGACCCCCCTCTTCTCTTGTCGAATGCCCTGCGGATATCCCTCCGTGCGGATGCATCAGGGGTGGCTCGCCGGGTGACGCCCGAATCTACTCCTGCGAACTCATCCTGTCCAAGTCCCACAAAGAATTAGAACCGACCAGCATCAATGTTCCCGGCGTGATCACGGCGGGCCGCCCCAGTCGAGCCAGGTGCCCGTGCCGCTTTCCAGTGCGCGACGATGGATGTCATGCGCAGCAGCCAGATCTTCGAGCGCAATGCCGAGCGACTCAAAGATGGTCACATCGTCCCTTGAAACGCGCCCAGAAACTTTGCCAAGAAACACCTCGCCGAGCTCGCCGAGCAGATGTGCATCAGTGATTGCGCCTTCCCTGCGCGCGAGCAGGAAGTCGCCTGCCTCATTCAGGCAGGACTCGCGGCAATCGGTGAAGAACCGCGCGCGCCGTACCGCCTCGCTATCGAGTTCCCGGCTCGCCGCGAAGCAGGCACCCACGGCATTCACGTGCGCACCCGGGGAAAGCCACTCTCCGCGCAGCACGGGTTCCCTGGCGGATGTGACCGTGCAGATGAGATCGGCTCCACGGACGGCGTCCTCGGCGCTCGCCGATACCTCAATTGCGAACTCCAGTGATGCCGCCTCGTCGCGCGCGAACCGCTCGGCGTTGGCGCGCGTACGGCTCCAGACGCGGACACGTCGGAGCTTTCGAACCGCGCGCATCGCCGCCAGGTGGGTGCGCCCCTGCGCACCGGAACCGATCAGCGCCAGATCGCCAGCGTCTTCCCGCGCGAGCGCATCGGTCGCGGCCGCAGAGGCAGCAGCGGTACGAATGGCGGTGATCGCGGTGGCATCGATGATCGCGAGCGGCTCGCCATGCTTGAGGCCGAACAACATCACCACGCCCTGATGAGATTCGTAGGGCGTGCCGTGATTCCTGGGCATGACGCTCACGACCTTGAGCCCGAAGCTCCGCGGATGCCCCAGGTAACCGGGCATCAAACCCAGGATTCCGGAACCGTCGGGAAGTCGCAGCATGCTGCGCAGCGGCAGCATGGCGTCACCGCGCGCAAACGCGGTGAGTGCATCGCGCATGAGTTGAATACAAGCCTCCATGGGCAGCTGTTCCCTGACGCCTGCTTCATTGACGAACAATACTTTCATGTGCCGCCCCGTAAGCTGGAGTGCCGAACAAGCCGTGCTGCCGCGGGGAAGTATAAGGCTCCCGTTCCGGCAAGCGATGGCTGCGATTGCCGACTCACGGAATCCGGGGCAGACTGTCGCCATGTTCAGCCGCACATCACGACGTGGCCTTATCAGGGTAATGGCGATCTCCGCCGCACTCGTGATAACGCGCACTGCGGGCCCCGTGGAGGTCGAATCGAATGCGATGCGGGGGCGCACGGCAGAAGCTATCGCCGAGTTTCGCAGCGCGGTGGAGCTCGAGCCCGACCTGCGGCACGGTGCCGAACTCTTCACGCTATGCGCGGCATGCCATGCAGCTGACGGACTCGGCATAAGTGACGGAAGCGTTCCGGCGATTGCGGGGCAGCATGTTTCGGTTCTGGTCAAGCAGCTCGTTGATTTCCGCCACGACCGGCGCCGGGACGAGCGCATGCAGAACTTCTCTTCAAAGCACCACCTGAACGGGCCGCAGGACCTGCTCGATGTCTCTGCTTACGCCGAGAGTCTGCCGCGCACGCCGCCGCTGGCAGGTGGCCCCGGTCAAGGCTCGGCTCTGAAGCGCGGGAGAGTTGTCTACCACCGTTATTGCGAGGGCTGTCACGGGCCCTTGGCGCTCGGCGACCTGCGCCGCGTGCGACCGCGTCTCGCGGGTCAGCACTATCAGTACCTGCTACGCCAACTCGAAGAGACGGCTGCGCGCAGGCGCCCGGGAATGGATGCCAGGCACGTGAAACTGATCGTGGCGCTTTCGTCCGAGGAGCGCTCTGGTGTGGCGGACTATCTCTCGCGCCTGAGCCCCGATCTCGCGTCAACGCGAAACGTTGCTCCCTAGGCTCGCGCGCGTTTCTGCAATTTGGGGTGGGACATTCGCCGGTCGCCTCCTTCGTGCATACTTGCGACATGGCTCCAGGCAGGTGCGTGCTCGCTGGTATCGTCGACCTCGACCGTTACCCGATTCACCGTCTAGGCGCCGCTCCCGGCGCGCGGCTCGTCGCCGGGTGTCGTGCATCGCTCGCGAACACGGGGGTTTGTGAGCTCGACGGCTTCCTGCTACCCGACGCGGTCCAGCGAACGCTCGAGCTGACACAGACGCTCGCGGATCGGGCATGGGCCAGCAACCAGGGCCACAACGTGTACTTCGAACCGATTCCAGACAGCGCCGGCCCCGAAGACCCGCTGGGCATGGTGCAGCACTCGGCGAAGCGAGCAATCGCATACGATCTGCTGCCGACCGATCTCCCATTGCGGGTACTGTACGAAGCGTCCGAGATGACCGCGTTCGTCGCCGCGGCGCTCGGCCGAGACGAAGTTTTCCGCAGTGCGGATCCTCTCGATGCGCTCGAGATTGCCATCTTCATGCCCGGCGACAAACTCGGCTGGCACTTCGACAACAGCGAGTTCTCCGTCACGATCATGCTGCAGGACGCTGACGACGGTGGTCAGTTCGAATACGTTCGGGGTCTGCGCACCGACGATGATCCAAACCACAAGGGTGTGTCCAGGTTCCTCCGCAGTGTTACGCCGGTCGCGCCGATCCGGCTCGACCCGGCGCCTGGCACGCTTTCGCTGTTCCACGGCCGGCTGGCGTTGCACCGCGTAACGCCAGTTGCCGGTGCACGTAGCCGGATCAATGCCGTGCTGACGTATGGCGAGGACCCCGGCATGCAGCTCACCGAGTTGACCCGGCAGTTGTTCTACGGCCGGCTGGCATGACGCGTCGGAGCCGGGGATCCGAGGTCACGCCCTGAGCCCGTCCAGCGTTACGTTGGCCGCATGAAGGCGATCCGGATTGACACCTTTCGCTCGTTGTTCGAAAACAATCATCAGCTCGACTGCTGGTGCCCGGCTTGCAGGCGGTGGGCAAGCTGCGATCTGCCCGCACTGATCAGGTCTGGCCATGGGGACGCATCATTTGCGGCCAGCAAGCCGCGCTGCCGGAAGTGCGGCTCAGCCGGACGCTGGCAGTTGCGAGCTCCGGTGCCGCGATTCGGCGGCTTTGAGCAATACGGAGTGCAATAAAAGAAATCCTTGATTCATGCCGCAGGCCGCCTTTACGGCGGCGACCATTTCGCAGCCGCAGTGCCATGCTGATACACATGAGTATGCTCGCGGAGCAAGCGCGAGGAGCTGGCCTGGAGCGCGAGCGTCATCATTTGAGCCGGGCGGTGTCCTTGTCACAGACCGCTCTACGCATTTGCCGTCGCCAACCTCGCCTGGTTCGATCGTCTTCCAACAAGTCACTCGCAGGCAAATGTGTTTCACAGCTTCATGAGGGCTTTCGACATGCGAAGTGAGATCTGCAATCGCCAGCTCGACATATTCAGTGGTGATGCCAGGTAGCTTCGCGTCAGGCATCCATGACTTCCGTTTGACAGAATCCCGCACCGTCTTGAGACGGCGCTCTCGGATCTAAGGTTGCAGGCCAAGAAGGTGCCGCCGCAGGTCTAGCATGTTGTGAGGCGCACTCGTGAGTGCCCGGCAAGCAACTGCGATGAACATAGTTCTTTCGGCAATTGCGCTTCTCGCTCTTGGTATCGCCGACGCGTCGGCCGACGATGTGCCGGTAGCGCCGACGGGTTTCGCCGCCAGGTTTGCTGCGCCCGACCTTGAGTTCGACGACAAACCAGCCTGGATGAAATCGCTCGAAGAAATCAGCAAGAATGGCGTGTCCTTCATGCGGCTCAAGCGCAATGCCCACAGCGATCTCGTCCTCGGAATCCGCGGCGACGGATACCTCAGTATCTTCCTGACCACCCGGCGCGATTGACAAGTAGGCTGGCGGCGCAGGACATCCCGCCCCAAGACCTGCCAGCTGTAGCCGGCGTATGCAGACTACTTCCCGCCCCAGCTCTTCGTGAAGCCTATGCCCCAGGTGCGCGGCGTATTGATCGTGATTGTCCCCGGCGGCGCACTGTCCTGGTCGAACAGGATGGCCCGTTCGTTGAAAAGGTTGTCGACATAGGCATAGATCTCCCAGGCATCAGCCTCAAAGCCAAATTTCACGTCGGATATCTGATAGGTTGGCTGGACTCTTGGGTTGATCACACCATTCAGCGAATCGCCGTTGTAGCTCCATTGGTAGCGGCCGTAAAACTTTCCGCCCGCGATCTGCCTCGGGAAAGCGTACTCGAGCCACGCGACTCCCTTTTCTTTCGTCGAAAATGGCAATCGCGTGCCCTTGGCGGTGCCGATAATCGCGCTGTCAGACGTGGTCTTCGGGTCAAGGAACTGCACGTTAAGACCGATGTCGAGCGAGTCCCATAACCGCGCGCTGAACTCGGCGCTGACGCCGTCGATCCTTGCGTTGCCGACATTCGCGACCAGTACGGCGTAAAGCGGACCCGGGTCGACGACCTCCACCTGGTAATCCTTCCAATTCATCCTGAATGCCGTGACGTTGAATGCGACGCGGTCGTCGAGCCAGCGGCTCTTCAGGCCAAGCTCATAGTTGTCGAGGAAATCCGGCTCATAGTCGGGCGGCAGCACTGTACCGGGTCGCACGACGTTGCGGCCGCCGGCACGGAAACCGTCAGAGAAGAGCGCATAAACCATGGCGCTGTCGCTGACTTTGTACTGCAGGCTGATCTTCTTCGTGAAATCGCTGGTCGTGTTTTTCGCGGAGCCGAGGTTCGCCGTGAAGTGACGATTCGGTTGCTGGATGAAGTAGTTGCGTGTACGCGTGTGATCAAACCAGCGCAGGCCCGCGGTGAACGTCCAGCGATCGCTCAGCGAGTAACCTATTTCGCCGAATAAGGCGTATTGCTCCGTGATCTGGTCGTTATTGGAACGGTAGAACGAGTTGTCGGTCGTTCCGGGCTGCACATCGTAGTACGTCGCCCAATAGTTGAACGACGGCGTGCTTTCGTAATCCTCGATGCGGCTCAGGAAGTTGTAGCCACCGTGCACGCGCTCGTAGAACAGGCCCGCCAGCCAGGTCATCTTGCTGGTTGCGCCTTGCAGGCGGAATTCCTGGGCGACACGCCGCGCGGAGTCAGTGTCATTCCAACCGAGGCCGCGTGGGTCCGGGCCCAGGTCATAATTAACGTAGTAGGCACCGGAGTTTTGGCTCAGATAAAAGGTGTAGTCGGTGTTGTCCTGGTGATAGGCGATCGAGCGCGTGAAATAGCTCGTCGCCGACGTGAACTTGCCCCAGCCGAGATCGCCTTCCACGGTGAGCGAAGCCTGGCCCCATTCGTCGTCGCGACTTTCGTCGAGGAATCGCACGACCTCGAGCTTCCGGCCTGAGCGCAGCACGTTGTCTTCCGAATAAGTGCTGGCCTTCATCTTCTGGTAGACGAGGCCGGCGTCGACTGTCCAAGCATCGTTGGCCAGCCAACGCATGGCCGCGCGGCCGCCGGAAGTTTCGACGCTGTTGATGTCCTTGCCGACGACATCGGCATTGTCGAACGTGCCGCCGAGACTCGTGCCCAGCACATTGTCGATGAAGCCGGCGTCGCGCGCCGTGAAACCGACCAGCCGGATAGCGAGATTCTGACTCAAGGGCAGGTTGAGCACACCGCTGATATCGTAGCCCTGGTCTCCGTCCTGCACGGAATTTCCGTCCAGGCTGACGCTCGACTCGAAGGCCTTCGGGTCCGGCTTATTGGTAATGTAACGCAAGGTACCGGACTGGGAGCTGGCACCGTACAGCGTGCCCTGCGGCCCGGGCAGCGCCTCGATGCGCTCAATATCGACCAGACGGACTTCCGGCGTAAGCGAACTCTGGGTCAGCGGCTGTTCGTCGAGATAGATCGCTGCGGAGGAATCGGCGATGAACGAGGAGGAATCGTCGGCGACGCCGCGAAAATAGATCGAGCCACGACCGGGCGCCACGGAGTTGTAGCTCAGGCTGGGAACAAAGCGCTCGAAATCATCGAGACCGTTCACGTTGGCCCGTTCGATCTCTCGCTGACCGATCGCCTGTATTTCCTGCGGGACGTCGAGCAGCGATTCCTCGCGCTTCCGGGCCGTCACCGTGATCTCCTCGAGACTCGCGGTCCTGGTCTGCGCGACGACACCGGGAGAGTAGCTGCCGGCCAGGACGATCGACACGGCGTACGCGACCCTGGTCACCGGGACTTTGGCGGCGTCTCTTGAGCCCATACTTCCCCCTCACCGGACGGACCGATCGTCCCGAGAATAGACCAACTTCCGAACCGAATCCACCCTGCACCGCGATCCGGCGTCGCGTCCCGCCGCGGCAAGACTCGCGCGTGCCTGCCTAAGGTCGGTCCCCGGGCGGCAACGGCGCCAGAATCGGCTCCAGAATTTCTATCAGGCCGGCGAGTTGCTGCGAGTAATGCCGCCAGACGCCAATGGCGCTGCTATAGATCGGGCGACGCACCTGCTCCGAACTGGCCGTGCGTATTGCACGCTCGGTTTCGTAAAAGCGGAGACAAGCGTCCTCCCATGGCAACCCGCAGAACTCGAGCAGGCGCCGGGTCTGGGCCGCCTGATCCGCCACGACGGATTCGTAATGCACGTCGAGCACCCGCCCCGGCAGCACCGCATGCCAGTGCGCCATCATGCGATCGTACTGCAGGTAGTACTCGCCGAGTTCCATCAGGTCATAGGTAAATGGCTGGCCCCGGGCGAACAGTTGCTTGTAGCACGACAAGCAGGTGTCGAGCGGGTGGCGCCGGGCGTTGATGAATTTGGCATTCGGCAGCGCCAGGTTGAGCAGCCCGATACTCGCGAAGTTGTTCGGCATCTTGTCGATGAAGTAAGGCGCATCGCGCCGGTGCTTGCGGGTCTGATCAATGTAGGTACGGCCAAGCGCAGCCCAGGTCTCGCCGGCAAAGTCGCGTACCGCCTCGGGATAGGTGATCCTGTCGTGCCGAGTGCGGTTGATCTGCTGTATCAGCCGACCTGCCTCGGGCAATTCGTGGGTCGCGTCGACCAGGGAGTGGCTGGCGAGGATCTGTTCGATCAAGGTCGAGCCTGAGCGTGGAAGACCGACGACGAAGATCGGCGCCGGGTCCGGATGGCCGAGCCCGGCGTGTTGCGTCAGGAACCCGGCGTCGAAGACCTTCATGATGCGATCGTTGATGGCTTCGGTTTCGACGGGGTCGTAATGCTCCTGGGCGCGTCGTGTGCGGTTGCCGCGATCGTACAGCTCGAACGCGCGCGCATAGTCGCCAAGATCCTCGCTGGCCTTGGCCAGCGCGAAGCAGAATTGTACCCGGGCTTCGTCAGATAACTCCGGCGCCTCGAGCTGTCGCTGCATCGTCTCGATTTCGTGGTTCTCAAAGCGAAAGGTCTTCAGGTTCGAAAGACTCCACCACGCCTCGCTCAAATCTGCGCGCATTGCAGTGGCATGCCGGTACGCCTCGATGGCCTCGGTCTGCTGGCCGATGGTTTTCAGCGTATTGCCCAGTCCCAGGTAGCCGCCCGGTAGATCAGGCCCCAGCTCGATCGCGCGGCGATAGCTCGCGACGGCCTGGTCATGATGACCCGAACGCGCCTGCGCGTTCGCAAGATTCATATGGACATTTGCCGAATGCGGACTGAGTTGCACGGCGCGCTCAATACTGGCAAGCGCCGCCTGCAACTCGTGGCGCTCCAGCTGGGCGCGACTCAGGTCAATCCAGGCGGCGAGAAAATCCGGCGCAATCGCGACGGCTCGTTTCAACAGGCTTTCAGCCTGGCCGTAATGCTCGGTTTTCATTGCAATCAGCGCCAGCAGCCGCAGCGCCTCGAGATTGCGCGGATCGCGACGCAGGATCTCGCGATAGATCGCCTCTGCATCTTCCAGGCGTCCGGCGCGGTGATGCGCCGCCGCCTGTGCAACCAATTCGCGGGCCGGATCTCCGCGCAGGAATGCCTGCATCATTTCATCTGCCTGCTCTGCGCGACCGGCCGCTGTCAACGCCTGGACCAGTGCCAGCTGTGCTGACTGTAGTTTCGGATCGAGTTCCAGCGCCCGATGCAGGCGCTCGATGGCCTCTTCGCACCGGCCAAGCAACAACAGGCTGCGGCCGAGTTCTTCGTGACCCTTGGCGTAACCCGGCTCCTCCTCGAGGGCGCGGCGCAGCAGCGGTTCGGCTTCCTTTCCACGGCCCTGGCGATTCAACGCCGCGCCGAGCAGTGACAGAAAATTGGGTTCGCCGGGAAAATCAATTAACGCTCCCCGGCAGAGCTGCTCAGCCATCACCCCGTCTCCGGCGCGAAGGAACGTGACAGCGCGATCGAAGGCGGCGCGTGCACGATTGATTGCGGCGATGACCAGACTCCCGTTTCTTCGAGGAAGCCCATGATAGCCCGGCCGTCGGGACCGGAAAAACACGACGCGGTGCGAGACGACTCTACGGCATGACCGTGAAGGTGGTGCTGCCTGCCGACTGGTACTGGTCCGCTAGGAGGTAGTGCACCACGTAGTCGCCGGGAGGAAGAGGCCACGGGCTCCCCTCCGCGTCCGGCCCCAGAGTCAGCGAGCCCGCGACTGATGGTGGCACCGTGCCCGAAGAATGGATCCCGGTATAGGCCCAGATCAAATAACGGTCAACATTCGGGTCGGCGGCCGACGCTCGGTAGACTGCGACCCAGTCCCATCGATTGGCAGGACCGTCGGTCCACATGACTCTGATCGGCTCGCCCACGACGTATTCCTTTCGGTCCGCCGCGAGTCGGATCCGGGCGCCTCTTGCCCGCAGCAGGATCGAGAGGCGTGCTATCTCTGTTCCACCCGGGCCGGTGAGCACCGTCTCGTAGGAAGCAGGGTCCAGCGCCGAGGTATCGAATATCAGCGTGCCGCGCGCCTGCGGGGCGTCCTGGCGTAGCACCGCCGACGCCGGATCGCCGCCGGGGACCACGATCGTCACGGCGTTACCGGAGGAATCGGGCGCTTGGTAGCTAACGGTAACCTTGTCGCCGACGGTCAGCAGGCGGGCATTGACCGCAACCAAGGCGGGGAGCGAAAGCGGCGTGACTCGGAAAGTCGAGACGACCGCGCGATGGTCGGATGTCCATGGGGAGATACCGATCGATACGCCGGGACCGCCCTCCTCGCCGACAAGCATGCTGCCGACCGTCTCAGTCGGGCCCGACGCATAGATGAAGTCGATGCGGTCGTTCAAGTCCGGAAACGTGACGCCCGGGTATTGCACCGGGTCCGGATAGGCTTCGCGAAACGAGTCCCGGAACCCAGCGGCCAGCAGAGCCTCGCTGACCGGCCAGGCGACGGCTACCCGCGGCCGATGCGGGAGTTCTGCGGCGGCCTCCGTGTAGTCGAGGCTCGAGGGTTCGTTGAAGTCGCCCGTCAGGATGACCGGGTATCCGCGCTCCGCGAGTGGCGGCAGCGTCTGAAGCTGTCCGGCGATCGCCGAGGTTCGCACCGCATTCTCAGTCGCGATGACGTCTTCGACCGCCAGCCCGGCGCGGAGTCCATCGGGGCCGTACCTCACGTAATCCAGATGGATGTTGCAGAGCACCACCGCGAAGCCGGGCTGGATCTCGATGAAGGCGTATTGCCCGTCGCCGCCAGACGGCTCGAGGATCGGGTACTTGGACAGGATTTGCAGGCTGGTGTTGAAATAGGGATACCCGGTCGCAGCGGCGATCTCCGGAAGGCGGTCATAGGACTCAAGGACCCCGACTACGTCCGCGTTGACCCGTCGGATGGCTTCATCCGTTGCCGGACCGCCCCCGTATTCGACGTTGAAGACGAGCACGTCGAGCTTCATAGGGCGGCCAACCTTCAGCGGGGTAGGCAGCACGCTGGTCTCGAGCAGTTTCTGTTTGACGACGGCGCTGCTACACGCGCCGAGCAGCGCTGCGTTGAAAACGATGGCAGCGGCGACTGCCAACCACCGTGCTTCAGTCTTTCTGCCCGCCATTTGATTCGGCAAGCCGCCGCAATGCCGCCTCAGCCAGCACTTCAATCCGGCTCCGCCTCAAGCGAACCCAGCCTTGCTGTTCGAAGCGCTTCAGGTGCCTCGAGACTACTTCGCGGGCCGTGCCAAGTTCCATCGCGAGCGCCTGGTGCGTCAACGCAACTACTTGGTCTGATTGAAGCCCTTGTAGCAGCGCCTGGGCCAGTCGACGGTCGATGGAACCGAAAGCGGTCTCCGTCAAATGCCCGATGACTTGCGCAAACCTCTCGCCGATATTCTGGAAAACGAACCGTCGAAAACCCGGTGACTGCTCGAGGGCGCGTTTGAATTCCGCCGAATCGATAACCAGCGCGACGACGGATGTCTCGGTGACCCCGTCCGCCGGATACACCGCGCCGCCGAGCAGGCACGCGGTGGTCAATATGCAGGAGTTGCCCGCTCCGACGTGGTAGAGCACGACCGCTTGACCGGACTCCGTGAGCACCTGCACGCGTACGCTACCCTCGACGACCAGCAGGTACTTTTCGCAGACGGATCCCACGTGAAAAACCGCCGAACCCGCCGGCAGACTGACCTTGCGCGCCGAACCCACCACACGCGCGATGACCTCGTCGCCGAAGCGTGCAAGTTCGGGAAACAGTGCCTCGACAGAATGGGAATCAGAACTCACGCCACCAAATCATCTCACAGCCAGCGCCATCTGTAACTTAGTCACTGATCCTGGCCCTGATAACGCGTATGAAGGAGCAGTCAATCGGAGGTCTACCATGAAATCCGGCAACTTCGTCCTTCTGACTCGTCAGGTTGCGTCGTGTGCCTTCGCCGCGATATTGATCTATGCTTCGGCGCTGTCGAGCGCCCATGCCGCGAACTCCAAGCCACTGGACGAGGAACTCGCCGCGGTACTCGCAAACCACGGGTTCACCGGCACGATCCAGACCCAATTCATGCATAAGCTCGGGCGCCCCATCGACCGGAAGCGCGCCAATCTGGGCCGGTTGCTGTGGTTCGATACCGTGAGCGGCCTGAATGGTGACAATACCTGCGGTGGATGCCACTCGCCGACCAATGGCTTCGGAGACACGCAGCCAATCGCCATAGGAATTGACAACAACCTGGTCGTTGGCCCCAATCGAGCCGGGCCGCGCAATCAGCGACGCACGCCGGTTGCGGTAAACGCAGCCTTGTATCCCGCGCTGATGTGGAACTCACGGTTTGCAGCTTTGTCCGGGGATCCATTTGACAATAGTGGCGGATTCCGGTTCCCGCCACCCGAAGCCTTATCGCTTTCCTACCTGCCGCATCTGCTGGTCGCGCAGGCATTCATTCCGCCCACGGAACGTGTCGAGGCTGCCGGGTTCAATTTTTCACCGGGCGCAAGCAGCAGTGACATTCGAACGGAGGTGCTCCGACGCATCAACGATATCAGTGAATACCGGAAGTTGTTTACCCAGGCATTTCGCGAGATCGCCGCCGGCGAAGACATCAGCTTCGATCACTTCGGCAGGGCCATAGCCGAGTTTGAGTTCACACTCGTATTCGCCGACGCGCCGCTCGACCGTTTTGCCCGCGGCCAGCGCAACGCTTTGACGGAGCGCCAGAAGCGGGGCGCGCTGCTCTTCTTCGGGAAGGCGGGCTGTGTGCAATGCCACGCTGTCGCCGGGCAATCCAACGAGATGTTCAGCGACTTCAGGCAGCACGTCATCGGCGTGCCACAGGTTGTTCCCAGAATCGGCAACGTGACGTTCGATGGACCGGGCCAGGACGAGGACTTTGGTCTCGAGCAAGTCACCGGGAACCCTGCGGATCGCTACATGTTCCGGACGGCGCCGCTGCGCAATGTCGCCGTAATGCCGGCGTTTATGCACAACGGCGCCTTCGTCCGTCTCGAAGATGCTATTCGCCATCATCTGGATCCGCGAGCGTCAGTACTCAGCTACAACACCGCATTGCTTCCCGCGGATCTGCAAGGGGCGCTTGGCCCGATCGATCCTGTACTCGAGAGGCTTGATCCGCTGCTGCAGACGCCAATTGGGCTCTCGGATCAGGAGTTCGATGATCTCGTCAGTTTTGTCCGATACGGCCTTCTGGATCCGCGCATCCTGCCTGAGCGCCTGAAGACGCTCGTCCCGAAGCGGGTGCCCAGTGGCAGTCCAACGCTCATGTTCGAATTCGAAACAACGCGCTAGATACGAGTAAGTACGTATTGCGAGTAGCCGTCTTAGAGACTAGTAATAACCGGAACTTCCAAGCCGGAGAGCCTTTTAGTGGAGAACTGCCGCGGCTCCAAACCAAATGGTAAGCAGAAGCAACGACCTGTGGCCCTGCGTGCGGCGGTGGGGCGATATTCAACAATCGGAGACCGGAAATGAAACGATTTCTTGCAAGTGTCGCGGCAATCGGTTTGTCGGCGGGCGTACAGTTCGCCAGCGCTGACGACGAATTTTCAGACTTTTCATCGCTGGCCAGGGAGGTGGTAGCCGCAAGTCCTGGAGTCGAGACAATCGTTCCCTCCTTTATTGCCAGAGACACTACCGCAGATGGTTATCCCGACAATTTCTATGTGAGGTTCAAGGTCTATGCGGGGGGTACGACAACCTTATTGCACTCATCGCTCGCAAAGGTTATGGCCGTCGCTGCGCCGCCTTGCACCACGGCGGAAAATGAAGATTTTGACTTTGATTCGACGTTTCTCGGTGATATCGGCTCGACACGGGCACACATGGCGATCAGAATGAAGATGCGATGCAACGAGTCTGGGACTAACGAACCGAAAGAGTCCTACCGGACTTTGGTTTACTCGGCGGATCTCTCCTCAGCTGCCGGCACCGTCTGGACCTATACCGTGAATCAGTATACGGACGGCTTCAATGGAGTGGACGTCACCGGGGATGGCAACAATGAGATCATGCTGACCACCAGCTACCCTGTTGACCCGCTTGACGATACTGCTGGCGAGAACGTTACGGTGCGCTTCATGAACGCCACGACTGGCGCCCTCATTTCACAAAAGACCTACGGGGTTACTCGCCCGTAGCCGGGCCTATCGATCCGGCATACTCGCTGAGATTACTGCCGCGATCGGCGAAGCAGTATCTCAGCGAGCTGGCCGGTTGGGTGATCTGAATACAAGCCCCCGCTATCAGTCCCACGAACTCCGGCCGCGCGCCGGGGATTCTGTTGCCGGCGGACGTCCGTTATCGACCGCCTACCACATGCCGCCGAGAGCCACGGTGATTGCCTCGCCGTTCACGGCCCCCGCAGCGTCGCTGCACAGGAACGCAATCACCTGGGCGACCTCGCGTGGTTCCAGAACACGGTTCTGCGGGTAGATCGCGGCGCGTTCGCGCCAAACCTGCTCGACACTGATGCCGCGCCGTTCGGATTCGGTCTTCGCCGAGCGCTCGGCCATTGCCGTTCGCACCCAGCCAGGCAGCACGGCGTTTGAGGTGACTCCGAACGGCCCGGCGTCTTGGGCGACCGCACGCGCGAGCCCGATAACCCCATGCTTGGAGGCGGTGTACGCGCTGCCGGAGCGTTCCGCTTTCTCGCCGGCGGTCGAACTCGTGAATACGAGCCGGCCGAAGCCGCGCTTGCACATGCCGCCTACTGTCAGCCGCGCGAGCTCGAACGGACCGTCGAGGTTGACGCGCATCGTCTCGCGCCACACCTCGGGATCCTGCTCCCACACCAGCCGCTCGTGGGCTGAGCCGATGCCATGGTTAACGACCAGCACATCGATTGGCCCGAGTCGTCGCTCGGTCTCGGCAACGGCCAGGGCGCAACCCTCGGCGGTGCCGAGATCGGCCACGACGTACTCGAGGCCCACGGCTGCCAGTTCCGTCGCACTGCGCGACACGATCATTACTCGCGCCCCCGCTGCCGACAGCAGCAGCGCCGCCTCGCGCCCGATCCCCCGGCCACCACCTGTAACCAGCGCGACACGTTTGTTCATCGCTCAGGACTCATCTAGATGTGCGCGGAATCGTCGCACGCCCGCCTGGCGGGCACAATCTTTCCGGCGTGCCGGATTTCATTGCGCGGTGAGTCTACTGCGCAATCTCATTCGCGACGTAGCAGACCAGACTGACTGCAATCACCAGGGCTGTAACAATCATGACTCATTACCTTTTCTTGGCAGACACAAACAAAGAGCGTGGGCCAGATGGCTCACGTCTAATTAAGGGCATCGTGGTGGGCCGGGCAGCGGTAAGACACCCGGCGATCGGCCAGATCCTTGGCCGCTCGACCCCCCGTCCTGGAGGGCCTTTGATGTGGGGCGCATTATGCCACGGCTGACCCGCCGCCACAGCGAATTCGCCTTGATTCAGTCGCAAGTGTGAAGTCGCGCGCTTTCAGCAAACTTGTCCGTTGACTGGTTGGCGATCTGCTGACGGGGCTTCCGTGACCGCACGAGGGTGAGGCAGGTTCGCTGTCTCTGTCGTAGTCGGCTTGACCCAAGTCAATATTGGCGATCCTTCGGGGGATTAGAGTTCCAGCTGGTTCAAGCGACCGGGATGATCCGGGATGAACTCGGAAATCAGCCAATCAACGCAGGCAAGCGTGGCGCGGACTCGCCGATCGGGTGGCAGGGAAATGCGCCGCGCCGCGCGCGTTGCACATGGCTCACACGGCGTCGTCCATGCGGGACAGCCGGGCGGAACCTATAAGCCTTTGAGCGAAGCGGCCATCAGCCGCATCTACCAGACGGCGCTCGACGTACTCGAGAAACTCGGCATGGGAGCGCCGATCCCCGAGATCCTGCACTACGCGTTGCCCGGGGGTTGCACGCTTGGAGAGGATCAACGCCTGCGTTTTCCGCGCGCACTGGTCGAGGACATGATCAGCGTCTCGGCCAAGGAGTACGTACTGCATGCACCGGATCCCAGCAATGATCATGTTGTCCGGGGTACCGAAGTGCTGTTCCGTACTTCGGGCGAGGCGGTCTCGGTGCTCGATTACGCCATGCAGTCATTCAGGCCCTCGCACCTGGTGGATATCTATGATGCGGCACGGCTCGCCGATCAGCTCGAACACATCCACGATTATGGACAGCCATTCATCGCGGCGGAGTTGAGCGGTGAAGTGCTGGTGCACGACATCAACACCGCTTATGCGACGCTGGCTGGAACAAGAAAGAGCATCGGGCTTGGCGTGACGCAGGTCGCGCATATCGAACCGCTGATTGCATTGTTCGATTCCTATCTCGGCGAGGAAGGCGGCTTCATGAAGCGGCCGTTCTGTATCCTCGGCGGCTGCCCGGTCGTCTCGCCACTGCGTTTTGGCGAAGACAATGCAAAGGTCATGGTAAGAATGGCCGAGCTCGGTCTCGTGTACGACATCGCGGTCGCCCCACAGGCTGGCGCAACATCTCCGGCAGCGCTGGCCGGGTCACTGGTTCAGTGCTTCGCCGAGTCCCTGGCTTGTCTCGCAGTGGTCAACATGGTGCGCCCCGGAAGCCCGCTCGGTTTCGGCATGTGGCCCTTCATATCCGACCTGCGAACCGCCGCGTTCAGCGGCGGCAGCGGCGAGGAGGCCCTGGTGATGGCCGCCACGGCCCAGCTCTGCAATCATTTTGGCCTGGTCAGCAGCGTTGCTGCCGGCATGACGGACGCGAAGACGATGGATGCCCAGGCTGGCTACGAGAAGGCCTTGACCAACGTGACCGCCGCAATGGCGGGTGCGAACCTGATTGCCGCGTATCCCGGCATGGTCGGCGGCCTGATCGGCCAGTCATTCGAGGGCATGGTCATCGACAACGACATGCTCGGCAACATCCAGCGCATCCTGCGCGGCATCGAGGTCAACGACGAAACCCTGTCGTATGACGTGATTGCGGAAACCGTACGCGGCGCCGGGCACTATCTCGGCCATCCGCAGACGTTGAAGTTGATGGAGAGCGAGTTCCTGTACCCGACGCTCGCCGATCGGTCCACGCCCGGCGCATGGGAAGAGGCGGGCCACAGGAACATCTACGAGGCTGCACATGCACGGGTGCATGAGCTGCTCGTCGACTATTACCCCGAGTACATCGACCCGGCGGCGGATGCTCGCATTCGCAGGCATTTCCCGATTCGCCTGAGCCGGGAAGACATGCGGCGCGGCAATAGCCGCTGGTGACTCGTCAACAGACGGCGACGTCGTCCCCCACGGCGGGGGTAACGAGTGATACTCAATGTGATTTAGTCACTGACCAGCGCCCGGTCGAGGCGTAGACAGATGACACGGGCTGTCGCGATGTGCCTTCGCGTCATTCGGGGCAAGCCCGAGCCCTCGGTTCGCCTCAGGAGGAAAGGTGTCATGACGTTGATGAAATGCAAGACGCTGTTACTGGCGATTCTCACCGTGGAATTACTGGCCGCAGCGATCGAAGTCCAGGCAGCACCCACACTGGATCAGGCAAATGAAAACCCGTTTAGCGGTTTCGCTCAGATCGCTGGGGAGTATCGAGCGCAGACATTTACGGTTGGGATAACGGGAACGCTGTCGCGATTCGAGGTTGAACTATTCGGGGTAGGTGCCACAGGCAGCGCGGTATTCGAGATATGGAACACGACCAGCGGACAGCCGGTAGCGGTTCCGGGCACGGCACTTGCTTCTGCAACGATCGAGTTTTCCGGTGTGGATCACGCATTCGTAGGTGCCGATTTGTCACCCGGCATTTCGGTCAGGGCAGGTGATGTTCTCGCCATAGTCTTGAAGGGCGGGGCGAGCCAATTGGCATACTGGGACCACACGGCTGATCTCTACCCGTCTGGAAGTGCGTTTACCACTGCCGATCCGACTGGACCGTGGATAAGCATTGGTGGATTTGGCGGGGCACAAGATTTCAATTTCCGCACCTTTGTTGATACTGCCCCCGCCGTCCTCCTGCAGACATTACACGACGACGTGACCGGCTTCGGCCCCGCCAGGATCCTTGAGAGGACTGTCGCTCAGGCGCAGGTCTACTACGCCGTTCCCGACATCCAGGCGACGTGCGCCGCCCTGCGTTTCTTCGATTACGAAGTGCGGGTGATATGGAAATTGAGCAAGGCCACCAGGAAGGCCGCTTCGTGGAAGATCACGAAGGCCCAGATGGATGATTGGCTCGGACAGTCGGGATCCATCCAGATCGCGCTTGGATGTACCTGAGCAACCTGTTCGGTTGACAGCGAAACCCCGACGCGGGGCGGAGGTTCGTGTCAAATCGGCAGCGGCAACGCGAGTTGGATTCAACGCCGCCCTGAAGTTGTTTAGGTGCGCGCCGCTTGTCGGAGGTGGTCGCCGCTCCAGAACTGCGTTGCCTTGCCCTAGGGTGCGATCGGCCCGGTGGTCTTGGCCAAGCTGCGGAATATTTCCGCATTAGGGCAGAAATCGTTTTCGCCCTCGATTTTTCCGGCGAGCCACCTTTCGCATACGCCCTCCGAGCTGCACGTACGACACCGGCTCCGTACGTCCTTGATGATGGCCTCGACGTCACCACGCCTGAGAACCTCGGGTGTCACGCCGGCCCGCGTCAACATCTGCGTCATGCGCTTCTGCGAGTCAGCGGCGCGATATCTCCAAAACCACACGACCAGGGCGCCGCTCACGGCCACCATGAATATGGCCATCGTAAGCTGAAAAGATGATGGGTTCATGCTCGAGACCTCCATTCGTCGGAACGATAGACTCGCCAGATCAATGACTGTCGTACGTTGGCGCAGGCATGAATCTGACACGCACCCAATGACTGCGCCATTAGCTTAGCAGCAAGTGGCAAGCACGGCGGCGAGTGATCTTGCCCATTCCAGGATGCAAGGGAGCTTTCGGCCCGGATGCCGCTGCCGCAAACAGAAACCCCGGCTCGGAGCCGGGGTTGGCAGGTTCACTGCAATCTTGACTTGCCGAAAAATATCTTCTCTTTTCTAGAGAACCGTTAACTTGTAGGTCACGTCGACCACGAACGCCGAACCGGATGATGACTGGATGTGAACCGTATGGGGTCCTGGACTCATCGGTTTCAACAGCACCCAGTAACCGTCTGCCACTGCGGGATCATGAATTCCCACCGGCACTCCGAATACCAGGTCGGCCATCGAGCCCGGAATGACATTGAATGCGAATCCCCCAGCCGGCGATTGCGCACGGTATGCGAACGGATCGTTCAGTTTCACACCGTCGACCGTCAACTGGAGCTTCACTTTCACAGACGGAACGGCCACTTGCGCATTTGCAAAGACCCGGACCGCGCGAGCCGTGGGTCCATCCTCCGGTGTCCACCAAAGCGCGTTGAACAACGGGAGAAAGAGCGACTTACCAGTTGGGATCGTGCAATAACGTGTGACGGGATTGGGCTCGCCAAGGCCACCGCCGAAGTTGCCGGCGAGGAACCAGATCTTCCCCTGCTGCCGGAGGGCGCAGTTCCGGCCATCCGGATCCGTTATGGGGTTCTCATCGGGCGGCCCCGCCAAGGCCCAATTCCACCAGTCGCCGGCCATGAAACGAGCATCGAAGTTCCTGTCAAACGGTGTGGCTGCCCCGGAAGACGCTGGCGCAAGCGCAGCCGCGCTGGCCAACACCACGAGTGATGTTGCCGATATCAGGGCCTTTCCCCCCGTGTGCTTCCAGAAACGGAAAAGAGATTTCCTGATCAGATTGGCCATTTGATTATCCTCCTCATTCTTGAACGCCTCACTTGAGTATGCAGCCACCTCCCCCGCGCCTCTCTGCGCGAATATGACAGCGATCGGCGCATTCGCCTCCCGCCCAAAGAATTATTCAATACGTACTAATACGTAGCTTCAGGTATGGGTGACTGGATCACGCCAATCAGGCCGCGTTAGCAGGCGTCCCGACGCCAGCTGTCTGTGCAGAAGTCTTTTCGCGGGACTGGCGTCCCGGTCGCGGCAACAGCATAGCGGGCCCGATATCGGCCGGGATATTTCGCGGCGCGGGAGCGTTGAACCGAGCTAGAGGCCGCACCGAAGGCATTTTGGCTGCGCCGAGCTTCATTTAACTTAGTGCGGGCCCGTTAAGTCGCAAGCCCCGAAAAGTCAATTCCCCTTCCGTGGACTAGCTACGCAGGAACCGACGATCAATCGTTGCAGCCGAATCAGGTCCGGAAATGGAACTGGGCTGACTGGCCCATCTCGGGCGTCTGACTGTCGGGTGGAAGCAACCGCCAGCCATTTGCCGAGATGACCAGCAGATAAACAATTGTGAATGGCTTGTCGAATTCCAGGAGAAGATGATGAAAATGCGACATTTACTGGTGCCTTTCGCGCTGCTTGCGGCGGGATCGGCTGTGGCTGCAGATCTCGCCAACTTGCACGGTCAGACCTGCAGGACCGATTCGGGCAGGTGGCACTTCGTGAACAACCAGATCCCCGGAGCGCCCGCAGGCACGCTGACCGCCTTGTGGTCCAGCGGCGACTACTGTGTCGTCGGTCCTTCGAAGATCAACCTCTCGGTGCAGCACTTCAACTGCATCGCCTCAGGGGAACTGCTTGCAGCCTCGACGACCCTCGGTGGCCGGCTCGTATTGTCGGATTACACCTGCACGGACAAGTGTGACCCGAAGGTCGAGAAGTGTGAGTAACACCGGAACCTAGCCGGCTTCGCACGTTGCCGCGGCCCTCCGGCTGCGGCAACGTGCGACTGTAGCGTCGAACGGATACGAAAGAATGCACGGGAGCATTGCATGGACGTTGGCATGAGCAGGTCGATCCGAAGGAATCGCCGGTGGCTGTGGTGGCTGGTACCTGCAAGCCAGGCGCTTGCGCTATCGAGCCTCGCGGCGTGCCCAGCGGGCGAAGTTGCACTGCTCCCGAATGTGCGCGCCTTGCCTGCCCGTGACATCGCGATGCTTGACGCCGGCAAAATGAAATTCAGCGCTACAAGCTGGAACTCCGGCAACGGCAATCTCGAACTCGTACCGCGGTCGCCCCAAACGGATCCGACGACCGGCCAGACAAAGCAGCCCGTGGACCAGCGTGTGTATTGCTCCGGCGGCAGTTACTACGATCGACCGGCCGGCAGTGCCGAGTACCATCCCGCGCACAATCACGTGCACTTCAACGACTACGCAAACTACATCCTCGAAGAGGACACGGCCAGCCCGCAGAGCCCGCGCAAGGGTACCAAGACTACGTTCTGCATCATGGACACCACGGCCGTGAACATTCAGCTGAGCGGGGCCTCGGCGAGCGCCGTCTTCAGCACCTGCCCTACGCAGGACCCCGATTTCAACACACAGGGCATGTCGGTGGGCTGGGGCGACACGTATGGTGCAAACCTTGCGGGTCAGAACCTCTTCATCGGCGACCTTGCACCGGGGATGTACAGACTGAGACAGGTATTCGATCCGAAAGGGCTGCTGCTGGAGACGAGTGAATCGGACAATGAGTCCTGCCGCCGCGTGGAAATCGGCGATGGTTCAAACGGGCGATATGTCGCCGACCGTGGGTCCTGCACGACGCTAGCCGCCGCCACGATCGACAGCATCTCGCCGGTTTCCGCCTCGCAGAACAGCTGCGTCGACATGACGATCTACGGCACGAGTTTCGTTCCTGAGCTGCGCATCAGCTTCGCCGGCGGCACCGGTCCGCTCCCCAACGTGCGGAACACGACCTACGACAGCGCGGGAGACTTCGTGACCGCCAGGGTTTGTGTGCCGAAAGTCAGGAATGGCCGCAGGGGCGGGCTGGGAAGCGACCCTGTATGGGATGTGATCATGAGCAGCGTGCTTGGCGGGTATGCCACGGTCACGAAGACGAATGCGTTTCGTGTGACGCTCTGATCGGAGCGAGTGCCCGCCGAAGCATCGACTGTCGCTCAATCAAAGCGGGCAGAGTTCGCACGATTCTCGCGGACTACGAGCAACGCGCGTCGGCGCACTCCCAGCTTGTCGTAGATGTGCTGCAGGTGCTTCTTCACCGTTTCTTCCACGATGCCGAGTTCGCGTCCGATCTGCTTGTTGGTCCAACCCTGGCGCACCAGCATAACTATCTGTCGCTCGCGGCCGGTGACTTGGCTGGCGCTGTCATCGGCGCCTCCAATCTCGCGGTGCATGCGGTCCGCCGTGGATCTGTGGCGCATCAGGTCTGCGAGCACGGTGGCTAGCAACGCGCGCGGGACCCAGATTTCGCCTGCGGCCACTCGACGAATCGCCCGAACGCAATCGGCGATCGCCGTCTCGGCGCACAGGAAGCCATGCAGGCGATGGCGGAGAATCGTCTCGACCAGCGCAGCACCGGGGGATCGCGCCAGCAGCAACACTCGCGGAGCGAGTGATGCATAGTGCCTGGCCGCGCGGCCCGCCCGCCGTCTCATCGGCCCATCGAGCCAATCGATCAGCACGAGAAACGGACGTCGCTCGCTCAGCTGGAGTGCCAACGCCAGATCATCACTCGGACACGCGCCGAGCACCTGGATATCAGGCTCCACCGCCAGGCGCTGGGCGACACCCGATCGAATCACCGCGTCGTTCGACGCTATCCATACTGTCAGGCGGTCCGAGCCTGCCCACGGCGCCGCATCGCCAACCGCCAGCTGCGCGACGCTTCCATTGGCGAATTGGCCGTTAAAGGTCTTGGATCTCGACATGCCTGGCCTTCCGCCGCGAGGTCCCTGCGGCGCCACTTGGACTATCTACCAATTGCCCGATGGTATGGTCCGCACTTTACAGAATGGGAATTAAGCGGGACTCTGAACCGCTGTGCAGGCTTCCCGATCAACCCTGCGCATCGCCGCGGAACGCGAGCTGTCCGCAAAACATCTCTGACGCATCCCCACTCGCGGGAACGGCCCTGACGTAACAGGCGCAGCGACCGTTCGTCGCCAATAACGTCATTCTGTCAATTGCGGATTGACGCCTTTCATTGCGCCAGTGAGAATCAAGCTGCGTTGACAAGGGCAAACCCATCGAAAGATGGGGACGCAAAGCCACCGGTCTACCGACGGGAACGTCCATGACAGCGGGGTTGCCAGCGACCAGCGGGGTTGTGCCAGTCATCGGGCTGGACCCGCCGTCCCCGCCGATTCTCTACCGGTTCTGCTGGCGCATTTGCGTCCCTGCATCGCGCGGGCTCGCGCGCATTTAACCGACAGGAGAACGCGAAATGCTCAAGACCAAATTGGCACCAAGCACCGGACGACTCAGGATCGCTGTGGCGGGCAGCGCCTTGCTGCTTTCAATGCAGGCCGCAGCCGGGCCAGGAGATAAAAGTCTGGCCGAAATCGACGCCTGCCTGGAGGACACCGATACCGCGCACGTCTGTTCGAGCAAGGAACTTTCGAATGTCGTCTTGCAGTGCGGTGACGAATCGACCTTTTTCATCAAGTACGATGATCTCAATGACACGGAAACGCCGTTTGCGGGACTGCTGAGCCCTTACGAAGGACTCTTTAGCTGCCCGGAAGGACAGGTCGTTGCCGTCTTCATCAAGTCAGGTAGCACCAGATATTCGGGTCCGCCAATCGAAGGCTTACCGCCGGGCAGCGGCGCCATGTGGTCTCCGCTCGCCTGCAGCGTGGAGGAGTTGGCTTGTTCCTCCCCGTCGGATTGAGGGCGGCGCGAAGGAAAGCGAAGGAGCTGTGCGTAAGGAATAGGCTGACCGCTGGGCCCTCGCCCTGCGGTCAGCCGCTTGGAGCGCAAGAAACGAGGCCAAACGTCCTGCTTATCCCTGCCTGAGACTGTCAGTTGGATTAGACGCGCTGAAAGTTCTCCCGCCCTACCCTCTTCCGGGTTGAGTCCTGTCTGAGTTGCCGGACATCATTTCCCTTACATTCGCGGCAACAACGTCGGGGAATGGCGGCCCAGCGCACCCGTGCCGTGGTTTCAATGCGCGACCCAGATGAATCCAAAGAAACCCCGGCGCGGAGCCGGGGTCGCAAATGTCTTGATTCCGAGGAATCCACCCTGGGCGTGGCGTCCTTGTGTGTCTACGGCGAAAACCAATAGTTCCTCGTTTCCAGCGCACCAGCCGCGTTATGGCTCTGGACCAAAATACGACCGTCGCTGGCTCGCGTTAGCAACACGTCCGCATCCTCGATGCCTTTGCCATCGACATCCTCGAAGATCGTCAGATCACGAGCCGTAAATCCGGCGGGATACCACAGCGCGTTCGGGTTGGGCGCGCCTGCCGCATTCTTTACCTCCACCATAGACCGACCATCGCTTTTCCGCGTAGACAGCACCGCGATTTCAGGCACCGAGTTGCCGTCCGCATCAGCGATTTGTTTCACAGCCAGGGCTCGGTAACCAGCTGCGAACCAGACCTTGCTAGGATTTGCTGCCCCAGCGGCGTTCCTGATCTCAACACTATTGCGCCCATCCGAGTTGCGGGAGGACAGCACCGCCGCCTCGGGCACTGTATTGCCGTCCGCGTCACTCACGATCGCCAAGTCAATGGCAGTATCTCCTGCCATGAAGTACAAGGTGGCGGGGTTGGTCGCCCCGGCCGCGTTCTTCACCTCAACCACGTTCCGCGCATCGCTGTTGCGACGGGATAGTACGGCCACTTCGGCAACACCATTCTTGTCGGCATCGTCCACAATCTCGAGATCGAGAGGCGTCAGCCCGACACCCATCCAGATTGATTTTGCATTGGCCACCCCAGAAGCATTCTTGACCTCAACAAGTCCCCGTCCGTCGGAGTTGCGCCTCGACAAGACCGCAAGTTCGGGTACGCCGTTGTTGTCCGTATCGCTCTTGATGACGGCCATGGACACCGGCATTTGACCCGCCGCAAACCAGATTGATCGCGCTGCAGGTGTGCCCGCGATGTTGCGAACCTGTACGACGCAGCGATTATCGCTTTTCCTAATCGCCAGCATGGCGAGTTCGGGTATACCATTACCGTCTGAATCTGGAAGCGTTTGGGCATCTAGCGGAATCATCGTACCGTCAAGGAACACGAGCGTTTTGATAAGCGCCCCATCCTTGCCGCTGCGGATCTCCGCCCGGATCGGCTCATCTCGAATTACCGCCACATCCTGGACCCCGTCCGAATTCGTGTCGGGCACGACCTTCGGACCGATGATGGGAATCGGACTCACGATGTAGGCGTGACACTCGCTGGTGCGGCTGTCGCAGCCGGAAGCAAGAATCTGGCCGCGAGAGTTGATTTTCCACCCTTGACTCAATGAGACGTACGGCTTCAGTAAGTCATTGGGATCGACGAGACTATCCAGTTTTTGCATCACCGCCCCGTCCCACAGAAAGGCGTGATCAGCCGCACTACCTGCGGTCCAGGCAAAGCCCGTCACCTGCCCCAAATCGTTGATGGCACGGCCTACACTTCTCGTGCCGCCCAGCGTGCCGAGGTCCTGCATTGTGCTGCCATTCCAAAGGAAGGCGTGATCCACTACATTGCCGGGATCCATGTACGCATAGCCCGTCACCTGCCCGGAGGCGTTGATGGCAGAGCCAAAGCTATTGCCCCCGAGGGAGCCGAGGTTTTGCATCGTAGTGCCTTTCCACAGGAAGGCGTGCACTGCCACATCACCAGTCGTCCAGGCATTTCCCGTCACCTGCCCTGACGCGTTTATGGCAATGCCCTCGCTGTTCGAACCCCCTAGCGTGCCGAGGTCCTGCATATAGGCCCCGTTCGACCGGAAGGCATGACTCGCGAAAAAGTTGACTGCCGCCCATCCTGTCACTTGCCCCGCATCGTTGATGGCCTTCCCGATGCTGTCCGAGCCACCAAGCGTGCCGAGATCCTGCATCGCGGTCCCGTTCCACAGAAACGCGTGCTGGAATGGATCGGGCGGTATTATGATCCCTAAATGCGCTGCATCGCCCTTTGACTGAATCGCATGCAGCGCCGCACCGCCAACCACGAAGGCGCTGCCCGTCACCTGCCCAGAGGCGTTGATGGCATTGCCACTGCTTGTGTCCCCTCCCAGCGTGCCGAGGTCCTGCATCGTGCTGCCGTTCCAGCGGAAGGCATGAAAAGCCTCATCAGCGGTCGTTTTGGCATAACCAGTCACTTGACCCGCATCATTGATGGCACGGCCATAGCTTGACGTGCCCCCCAGAGTGCCGAGATCCTCCGTCGTGGTCCCGTTCCACAGAAACGCGTGTTGTGATGCATTGCCAACTGTGTAGGCATCGCCCGTCACCCGCCCCGTGGCGCTAAGGGCAAAACCAAAGCTTCCAGCGCCCCCTAGCGTGCCGAGGTCTGTGAGCCGATAAGTGTGCGGCGTCAACGCAGCGCCAGAAACCAGTGTCAGTGGTTGGACAGCCAGTACATACGCGCCTTCGATCGTCCCGCTACCCGAAAAACTCATGTCGCAACATGCAGTCACTCCAATGATGAATGTGCCATTAGCGGGAACGGTGAAATCCAGCCGCGCAGCAGAGACATTCGCAAATGCGCTGGAATTCGGCGTAACTGGGCAGTCGGCTGTAAACACCCCTACCCCAAAAGCTGTGAGGGGATTTGGCTGGGAAGTATCCCCACCCAGCTCTGCCCGCAATTGTTTCCCGGGCACTGCAGAAAACTTATAGAAATCTACAGCATTTCCGCTCGGTTGTGTTTTGTACCCGGCGACTTGCAAGGGTACCAGAGCCGAACTCAAGTCTTGAGCACTAACACAGGGATTGTTCGGCTCAACTTCGGAATATGACAGGGCGTATGCCGGAGAATTTCCAACAAGAGCCAACATGAAGATCAGCTTTTTCAGAAAGCCTGGTACAAGGCCGATGGCTGACTTGGTTTTCATTTTGCTATTCCCTTGGCGGCTTAGGTGCCCGCGATCACGAGACTCCAATTCAGCTTAAACGCGTGAAGGCGAACTTCCACCGCCTTTCTACGCCCTGTACTTGTGCCATTGGATCCTTCGGATGGCTCATTCTTCTAATGCGAATGAATCAGCATCAACGCTCGCGAATAGCGTCGGTTCAGCGTTGCTGTCACGTCAACCGAAGTAATCCACATCATTGACCTGGTGCAGATGCATCAGCCGGAGGGTCGCGAGAACCTAGATCGCGCCCAGCTGGTGACCCGCGTTGATAACCGCCGTCGGATATCGCACTAGAGCTACGTACTAATACGTATGGTGTAGTTCTGAACATTCAGCTAAGCCTAAACACTCTTGGGGGTGCTCTTACTGACCTTGGGCCGCGCCGGCCAGAGGCCTGTAATACCGCAATCAACTTGACCGACTGAAGTGCCCAGGTTTGGTCCAACAAGCGTTCCAGAAGCCGCAACCACATGGCTAGTTCAGGGCTCTTGATCAGTACCGGCGAACCAGCCTACGCGGTCAACCGCGACGGGATGATCGTGGCCTGGAATGCGGCGGCCGAGCGCACTTTCGGTTATGCGGAGGCGAGCGCGTTGGGCCGACGCTGCTGGGAACTCCTGGCAGGCCAGGACCTGTTCGGCAACCGGTACTGCTGCCAGGGTTGCCCGTTGCGTGAAATGGCGTTCGGTCATCAGTCTGTCAAGGGCCATGAGTTGTTCCTCATGACGGCATCCAACGGGTTGCAGCGGTTTAGCTTGTGCACTCTGCTGGTTCGCGACGGCGCAGGCCATGAACTGTTTGTGCACATGTGCTGCCCCGACCGCTGCGGAGGCGAAGGTGATCTCACCGCGCCTGCCGGTGGTCGCCCGTCCGCCAACCACCAGCGCGGCGCGCTGAGCAAGCGGGAAATCGAAGTGCTCGCCCTGTTGGCCGAAGGCAAGGATACGACCGAGGTGGCCTTGGACTTGTGCATCAGCCCAGCCACGGTGCGCAATCACACCCAGCACATTCTCTACAAGTTGCGCGCGCATAGCCGGGTGGCGGCTATCAACACGGCTCACAAACTGGGCTTGATCTAGGATCTCCCGACTCTCCCGATGATGCATCTGCATCAGGCCAATGATGCGGATTGCTTCGGTTCACCTTGCCAACAACGCTAGACCAGCGCTGTTTATGAGCGCTGATGCTGATGCGTATGCATTAGCTGATAGAGGCGCCTGCATGCTGCAAGTACAATAGAACGAGGCTCATAAGAAGGATCAACCGCCTGGATTGATAACAGTGGTTGTCGTGAAGCAGCTGAGGAACTAACCGACCAGGCGGCCAGCGCTGCCGGTCAACTCCAAAGCATTCGGAATGAGCTACGGCGAACTGACGACTGTTTTTGGGTCAACCCACCGGAGTGGCGTAGCGCCCCGTGGTCACCACTGCAGGAGGCCTACGCGCGCGGTGTGCTCGCCTTTGTTGTCGACACGGCCTCTAACCTCGTACTGGAAATCGACAGCAAGCCCTACGCGAATGTGAACGCTCTCAGGGTCGCCAGTTCGGTCAATATTTGCACGCCACCCCGGCTGCGGAAGACAATCTTTGTGGAGTGTCGTTAAACGCCGGGCCGCATGAATGCGTCGCCGATGGTTACTGGGCACTGTTGCCGCCTTTGTCTGCAGGGCAGCATCCCGTTCGCTTCGCCGGTGAGTTTGCGGGTGGCTACTCACTCGATGTGATTTATGACATCACTGTGAGGCCCAGCCAGAAAGTTAGCGCGGAAGCGATCTTGCGGCACAAGTGATCGCGAGCCGCACCAGCGTTCCGTCGGGAGAACTGCGTGGCAGGCGGCGCAGCGCGGCACGATCTGGATACATCCAAAGAAACCCCGACGCAGGGCCAGTTGCAACCTGATTGCACGATTTTGCGTGCAGTCGCAGGACGAGCGCTTCCTGACGGCCCTGCGTATAAGTAGATATACGTGTTCCCTTCGGACCTCAAGTAGGCTAGTTAGGGATACGCACAGGTGAATCGTTGATAAGGCAGGATCAACTCATGGACAACAACCCAATCACACGACCAGCAGACCACAAGTTCATGCCTGCCACCCTCACAGCCATATTTCTGGAAGACCTGCTAAATGTGCAAGGCGCGGCGCGGCGTGGCGCGGTCAGGCAAGGCAAGGCAGATGCGGAAGGCCGGCAACTAGGCCGCCGCCAGCACAAACGGGTTAACTGTGAAGTTGATCGTCCACCCCACGATGCTGTTAACCGAGCCTTCGATCAGCGACTGCCTTCTCGCCTGACCCACTCGCCCGCCTAGACGGGTGCGCTCCACTTCGCAGAAAGATGGCTACCTGTGCGGTTGTATTCCGAGAAGCAGCACGCCGGCCCATATGAGAAGCAACGAGATCCACAATGCCGTAATCATTTGCGCTCCACGTCCTTCGCAGAACAACCACCCCGCTCCATTGGGCGGCTACGCAATAACTAGTCTGGAGTATGTCTACGGGCAATACGTATATGCACGTAATCGCTGAGAGACGCGACCTGGAAGCGTTGACATAACGACCAGCGCGGGCCTTATGTGTGATCCGGCTTTCCGGCCCCACTTTCTGCGCCAGACTTCGACCCGTCGCCGACCCGCGACAGTCGCGGCCTGGGTGTTCCGGGCCGTCCGATCTAGATTGGCATGGCGCAATATGGAGGCGCTGCGATGAACCATCGGATCCGCCTGGTAGTGCTCGTTTCTTTCGCCCTGATGCTGACGGCCTGCGGCGGTGGCTCGGCTGACACGATGGCCGCCACCGGCCGATTGAGCCTGAAGATCGGCGATGCGCCGGTCGACGGAGCAAGCGCAGTCGTGGTCGTTTTCACAGGGATTGAATTGCATTCCAATGGCTCGACGACCTCGATCGACTTCGCAACGCCGCGCGAAATCGACCTGCTCGCCTACCAGGGCGGCGCCACGGTCAATCTGCTCGAACACGAGCTGGTCGACTCAGGCGAGTACCAGTGGATGCGCCTGAAAGTCATCGCCGAACGGAACCGCAGCGATGGCTCCTACATTCGCTTCGCAGACGGCAGGCAATTCCCGCTGTTCATCCCGAGCGGTTCGGAAAGCGGCCTGAAGCTGAACCGTCCTTTCCGGGTGGCGGCGGGCGGCATCACGCGCCTGGTCGCCGATTTCGACTTGCGCAAGTCCGTCATCGAACCGCCCGGCCAGGAGCCAAACTATTTCCTCAAGCCAGTGCTCAGACTGATGGATGAGTTGCAGGTCGGAAACATTGCGGGCGAGGTGGATCTGGCGGCGCTCGCCGCGGCCCAGCTTGGCGCAGGCGCCACGGCCTCGGACTGTTCGGCCGGCATTTACTTGTTTAGCGGCGGTGCGGCAACCCCGGACGACATGGATGGCGACCCTGTGGACGGCGCCGACCCGATCCTGTTCCAGCCACTGGCCTTCGATGGGCTGCAGGCGGTCGTCCCTTACAGCTTCTCCTTTGTCGAGGCCGGTACCTATACGCTCAGCGCAACCTGCGACTTCGATGTGGATGCTTCGCCCGAGTCGAGCGAATACGATCCAAATGCCGCGGACGGACAACCCGGCTACCAGACCATGCACTGGACGACCGTTGGCGATGTCGTCGTGGCGGCCGACCAGACGGTGACAGTTAACCTGCCTTGAGCCGCCGAAGCACGGTTCAGGGAAGCTTGTACTCGCCGCTCCAGTCAGACCAGCCCGCGCCAGTGTTGCCGATGAAGTTGCCCTGGAACTTCTGGTCGCCGCTGATACCGGTGTATTTCCCGGTCCCTCCCACAAAACGTTCAGTGCCCGGACATGCCGGCATTACACCCTCGCATTTCCACTCGACAAAGATCTTGTCCCCGTCCGCATCCGTCACCACGCAAGTGCCGGTCGCATTGGCACGTCCCTGATTGACATCATTATAGAGAGTGCAATCCACCCGGGCCTTGTGCATGAAGCCTTTGCCTTCGTCATTGAACATGACGCCGGGCACCACACCCGCATAGACCGTCCGGTCTGCTCCCAGCTGCTGGACTTGGCCCGTGAAAGTCCAACCATAGTGACCGGAGTATGTTCCGCTCCTGGGCAGATCAGCCGCGGAGACAGACAAACTCAGACACACTCCGGCAATTCCCACGGCACAGAAGAAAGTATTGCGATTCATGTTTATTGATCCTTCTAATCAGTTGGCAAGGACTTCCAGCAGCGATGAGCGCATCGCGAACGCGCCGTTATGGCGCTGGCGCGTCCATCTTCATGTCGGCCGGCATCAGCAGCGGGGCACCCGCCTTGAGCACCAGCGAGCCGAGGATCACGGACTCCGTGTCGCCAGCACCCCGAGCGGTGTGCACGACGTCGGACTCGTAGTAAATCGCGTCTCCCGCTTTCAAGACCACGTCCGCACCCGGCTCGGTCAGCTCTTCGACCGGACCGGTGGCGCCGGCGCCCGCGCCGCGAATTACATGCGCTTTACCAGCTTTCAGTGTCCATCCAAAGGAGCCGGAAACAACCCCAAGCACTGTCGTTCCCGGGTGGCTATGCGGGAAGATCGCGGCGCCTGGCTGGAAAACGAACCGAGCGACGTAAACAGTCTGGCCCGGCGCGACGACAGACGGGGCGGCGGCCAGGACCTCGGCAGTCACACCGGGAGCAAGTTCACTGACTGCAATCGGGCCAGCGGCAGGGGCGGCCTCCTGGCCATAAGCCGCAGGACTTGCCCCAACTATCGCTAACCCCGCAATCAGTGGCGTAATGAAGGCCGTAAGCCTGATATTGAACTGGTGCATAAGACGGACTCCTTGATTCAACTCATGTCAATCCTGCGAATACCGGTCGTCAATCTGCTATTCAAATGCTGCTCGTAAGCCCCGAGAGGAACGCAACGGGCGGGTGTCCGCCGACTTCCCAGCACATCGTGAAATGCGCCAAACCGCTTTTCTGTCGGGCTGCTTCCGGAATGTCGAGGACCGCGACCGCAGCGGGCGGCCATACCATCGGCGCGTCCGCGGGCGAGTTCTCAATACTGGCGATGGGTACCGCGGCGCCAACTTCGACCAGGTTATGGCCCTGCGTCTTGGCCCAGGTGCATACCTGCGAGTTGTAGACATCCGCACACGAGCCCTTTACATCGGTGATTGGCACTTGCGTCGAGCACGCTCCAACGATACCGACCAGCAATGCGAATGCCATGGTTCGCGATGAAATCATGAGTATCATTTAACAAGGCCTGATGGCGCCGGGTTGGCAATTTAGTCCCCTTTGGGGGTGTCCACAACTGGTATCGCCGATTGGGCACGTCGCTAGCACGCGCCGGGCCGAATCGTCGGTTCTCGAACCTGCTTGACTTGCCTGGAAATTGAGAGGCTCCGGCAAGTGACCGCCGGTGCCTTGCCTGGTGGCGGCGCTCCGCTTGGTCACGGTCGCCCCCGGACTCGCCAATCTGCCGAGAATGCCGCAGAGGTTGTTGACCCTGGCTCCCGGCAGGCGCACCCTGCACCCCTGCGCCCCGCATTGAGCGGGCACATTCAACCATCCCTACACATTTGCCGGGCGATGACCCGGCAAGAGGCAAGTATCATGAAGCGAAACAAACTCAAGTTGCTCCCGATAGTGGCGATCGTCGCCAGTGCTGCTCTGACCGTCACGGTCGCGGAAGGAGCCTCGTCGAAGCCGAAACTCTCGTTTGTGAAGAGTCGCGCAACAATCCAATGGACAGACGCAGTTGGTTCTTCACCCGGTGGCGGTACGTCGAACGCGAACGCTCAGTCGCTCCGAATCGTCGTTACCGTTACCACGAGCCCGACTCTGGCCGCCGGAGCTTCGGCCTACACCTACGGCGCGAACGAAACGCTGGTTGACCTCAGGGGCCGTCACCTTGGCGCGATCGATCACCTGGGATTCGATTCCAAGGGTTACCTCGGCGCGGGAGCGCCCCGCATTTCACTGGGGACCGTAGATGAAAATAATGGAAATCACCAGTACTTCCTGTCAGCGTACTACTGCAATAGTGGTGAGGACACGAACGGCTGGCGCACGTCGGACTTCATTAACGGCGCGAGCTCCTACCCCTGCACGGTTTTCAGAGACAACGTGCAGATGACGTGGGCAGCGGCAGTGGCTTTGGCCGATGCAGCAGGTGAGGTCGTCGTCTCTAGCCCCAACGATTGGTTCCTCAACGTGGACGAAGGCCCATCCGTCACTTACATCGACCGGCTGTCGGTGCAGGAATGGTGCTGGACAGGCAATGGCACCAGCGGCATCGTTAACCAGAACAGCGGAGACTGCATCTAGCTGACCCCTGGAGGGTAATCAATCGGCGGGGCTTCGGCCCCGGACGACGAGGCCTGGCGCCGCAAGGCGCCGGGCCTCTCTGATTCATGCGCGCGCGATAATCGGGGTCACGCATAGAGACCGCGAGGCACCAATACCAGAGTTCACCGGAACGACGGTGCGATGAGGCAAAATGATGCCTCAGCAGCTCAGCCAGGATGTTGCCGGCGGCTGGTTGTGGACGCGATCGCAGGTGGCAGGATCACTTGGAAGCTTTCGCCATTTCAACCGCGGTGGTCGCCGTTGCCGAGATGGGCGACAAGACGCAGTTGCTGTCGTTCCTGCTGGCGGCCAAGCTCAGACACCGGACGTCGATCATTCTGGGGATCCTCTGCGCGACCCTTGCCAATCACTTTCTCGCCGGTTATCTGGGGGTCTGGCTCGCCAGCCTTGTCGCTCCCCGAACGCTGAGGTGGATTCTGGCAATAGCGTTCTTCGCCTTCGGCGCGTGGGCGTTGAAGGCCGACAAGTTCGAAGGCAATCCGAACCTCCGGGGCGCCGGCGTCTTCCTGGTCACGCTGATCGCCTTCTTTCTGGTGGAAATGGGCGACAAGACCCAGCTCGCCACGATCGCGCTGGCGGCCCGCTACGATTCGCTCGTCGAGGTAGTTCTCGGGACGACCCTGGGGATGATGCTGGCAAACGTACCGGCTGTCCTGATCGGTGAAGCCCTGGCCCATCGGATCAACATGAAGGTGATGCGCTGGGTGGCTGCAGCTCTGTTCGCAATTCTCGGCGTCCTGGCATTGGTCGCGCCGACTTCCATCTAGGGCGGCGCGGCAAAGGGGATCAGGCATGAAGCGTTCTTTGCGGTTCTTGATCGCAATGAGTCTGGCGGCCCTCGCGCTCGGCCAGACCGGGCCGGCCTCCGCATACGACCTGAACGTCGGGCGCGTGGTGGCCTACTCGTTCGACTCGTGGACAACGTCCACCCTGGTGCTGGACGCATCCGGCAAGCGCAACCATGGAACGCCCGTCAACTTTGACCAGCCGCCGGTCACGGAACCGGGCCACGCGGGTAACGGGCAATCCCTCGTCTTTGACCGCCTTCGTCAGCAACGGATCGATGTCGGCAGCGGCGCACAGCGGTCTCTCGACTTGTCGAAATTCACCATCGCCGCGTGGATCAGGATCACCGAACCCGATACCGATGAGCGCAACTGGGAGATTGCAGAGAAGGCAGCAGCGTATTGGCTGAACGTGCGCAACGGTCATGATTCTCTGCGCACGGCCTATCGACTTCGCTGTGGCGTAATTGTTAACGGAATCCAATACTCCGTGGACAGCGACATTGAAGTTCCTCACGATGGTAGATGGGTTCATGTCGCCGGCACGTACAATGGAACCTACCTGCGCGTTTACATCAACGGTGTCCGACGCGGTTCGCGAGTTGTTTCGGGCCTCCTTGATGCGAATGACTACCCCCTGGCGGTGGGTGCCAACAACAAGCCCAACACGAGGCCTGAAGATCCCATTCATAACTGGATGATGGGGGCAATGGATGACTTCCGCCTCTATAACCGGGCGTTGTCAAGAGTGGAGATCGCCGCGCTGGCGGCGATGTGACGAGCGCAGTGCCAGCCCGGTCAGCCGGTCAACAAGCGCCGGCGCGGCGGCGTATATCTGACACGTTCGGGCAGACAAAAGAAACCCCGGCCCAAGGCCGGGGTTTCTGTCTGTGGCACCGGCAAACGTTCTATGGAACCACGACCGGGCAGGCTGTAGCACCGCTGGTTGTGCAACCAATGCGACCCTGAATCGCGGGCGCGATCGGGCTCGAGGCAGTGACGTAGTCGGCCAGGACCTGGTCCATGATCTCGCGGGTCACTACTCGACTGGCGAAGTTCGGATACCCGTCGCCGCCCTCCGCCATGAAGTCATTCTCGGCGATGGTGTACGTCGAAGCGGCGGTAAGATCAACAGCCCCACCGGTGCAAGAGCCATCTCCGGCCTGCCGCACGGCACCGGTGACGCGACTCCCGGCTGCGGCTGAGATGTCATAGCTGAAGCACAGGCCGGAGACTTGCGGAAAGCGTCCATTCACACCCGGCATGGCCGAGACGCCGTTTTCCAACATGGTCTTCAACTCAGCGCCATTGACAGACAGTGTGACCACTACGTTGCCAAACGGCAGAACCGTCAGAACCTGTCCGCGTGTGATGGGGTACGGAGCAGGTGTATAGGGCGGACAGAAGTCGGTCGCGGAGTCCGTTGTCGGGCAGGTCAGGTCGGCTCGCAGGCCTCCAGAGTTCGTGATTGCAAAGTCAACGCTATAACGGGTGCGCATGGAGTCGGTAGTCACATTCCCCACCAGCGACTCACAGGTGCGTCCGGCAGAATTGCCGCACGCGTCCGCTCGCGGGATGAAGCGGGTGGAAAAACCAACCACCGTGCTAAGAAAAGGCGCCAGCTGCGTGCGATAGCTGGCGACGAGCGCCGCAATCGCGGGGTCGGGCGTGACCGCACTGGCAAGCGGTGTGACGAAGCTGACCGAACGGTTAAGGATCTTGTGGTTTGCAGCATCAACCGTCAAAACCGCCTTGGCATAGGTCAGGCCTTTGCTGAGGTTCTCGTAGACGAGTGCGCCGTTGATGATGCCACTGTACTGAATATCGGTATGGTCGCCGACGATTACATCAATCTTGTCGGTCTTATTCTTCTTGTCTCTATTGACTGAATTGGCGAAGTCAACCAGCGGACCGAACGGAGATCCATCCGTATTGAAGCCCGTGACGCCCATATGGCAGATCACAATCACTATCTCGGCGCCGGCATCCTTGGCGGCCCCGCGCGCTTTGATCGCAGCCTTGACCGGGTCGGTCGGGACGATCGTGCCAAAGTTTCCGGGGAATACCAGCGTGGGCGCCTCAGGGTTGGTCAGACCAATCACGCCGACTTTTACTCCACCCACGTCAAAGATCGCAAAATCCTTGACGCCGGTCAGGTTGGCATCCCGGTTCAGTAGATTCGCGGATACGTACTGGAAGTCTGCCAGGTTGATCTGGTCCTGCAAGCGGGTCAGGCCGCTATCGAAGTTGTGGTTGCCGAATGTATCCACCTGGAAGCCCATCATGTTCATGGCCTCGATGGTGGGTACATCTGCGAAGAAACTCGAAACCGGCGGTGTGGCGCCAACCGCGTCACCTCCGGTGAGGGTAAGGGTATTGGGGTTAGCTGCCCGATCCGCCTGCCAATAGGCAGCGATTACCGCTGCGCCGCCGACCTGGGTGGCACCGACCGCAATTGGGTCGAGCTGGCCGTGCCAGTCCGACACATTCAAGATCTGAATATTTACCGTTGGGCGTGGAGCCGCCCACGCGCCAATCGGGCCGAGCAGCAGTCCCACGGCGAGAATCGCGAATAACTTGTGCTTCATTTTTGTCTCCCCTTGCGCCGACGAACGCCGCGCTTCGCGTCTTGTACGCCGCCAATCGCAGCGGGTCAATTTCTTGACATGACATAACGCGGCGGCGCTGGCATTGGGCATTGCCTGATATGGGCCAGCAGGCCGCATGGCAGGACACGCGGTTCGCGGGCAAGCGGCTATGCGGCTTCGGTGGTCTTGCCGTCAAAATGCTCTTTCATGCGTTGCGCATCGGCCTTGGTCGCATGCACCGTTCCGTCCCGATGTTCGGGAGGCCCGTAGAGAGTGTAGAACCGCAACGGCTTGTCACCACTGTTGATGATGTTGTGGCGCGCGCCTGCTGGAACGAGAACAGCGTCGTCACCTTTGATCCTCGATCGCTTGCCGTCGATCAAGGCTTCGCCCTCGCCCGATTCGATACGGAAGAACTGGTCACCATCGTGATGCACTTCCTCCCCAATGTCCTCGCCCGGCTTCAGCGACATCAAAACCAGTTGAAGATGTTTGCCCGTATAGATCACACGCCGGAAATCCGTGTTCTTCTCTGCCCGATCTTCGACGTCACCGATGAAACCCTTCATGACACACCTCCGCGAGATTCTGATTGGCAGCGTAGTCTAATTCGTGGCGATCCGTCCCCGCTCTGTCCGTTGCGCATTCGCCGGAGAGGCCGCGCCCGCCTGTAATCCTAGACTTTCCCTACGATGCTCCTGGCAAGTTCCAGCAACTGCGCCGATTGCTCCTGCGCCGTGGGCGCAATCAACTCCAGGTCGATAACCGTGCGGTCCTTCGTGACGGTGATTTTCCAGTCTTCCTTATCGCCGCGTGACCACCCGCCGTCCCCGAGCGGGATCGCCTCCCCACTTTCCGACCCCGTCGGCTTGATCTCGGCGAACAACTCGTCAGTCGTGGCCACGTTGAGGATCACGTTCAGCAGCTGCATGTCACTGCCCGCAATCTTCGCGTAGGAACATTGATAGGCGTCGACTCCCTTCAGGAGCGACCCGCCAGAATGCATGACCGTTCCCCCGTCGTGGCCGGGCAGCACGGTGGAAACCTGTTCGGAGCTCAGCAGGGCGCACACATCCAAGCCCGGACCGCCCGCGCTTTCGGCCGCGGCGGACTCCTGCTCCGCCGGCGTGCCCTTCCCTTCGCCACCGCAGCCGGGCAGCGCGAGCGCCAGAACGCAGACCAGAACACCCCCGATTCCAGATGAACGAAGCTTCATGGCCAATCCTCCGGACAACCCCTTCAAGTACTAAAGTATAGCCGTAAGCACAGGTGAGAAATCATCCCCGCGCACTTGGAAAGGCAGTTTGAATTTCCTATCCTTGAGGCGTTCCAAAGGACGAAGACAGATGCAACCGATTCGCCGGCCGATGGGTCTGTTCGCCGCGGCACTGCTGCTCGCACTGGCCGGCACAGCGGCGGCACAGGACGCCAACATTCGGCAACCGGTCGCCGACCTCGAGCAGCTGCTAGCTGCGGAGCCGCTGGTGATCACGCAGGCGGAGATCAGCCGGCCCAAGGCCAAGGGCGACATCACCTTGCGGGCCGAAGTCTCCTTCGGCGGGGCACCACCACTGCGCGTGAAGTTGCGCAAGGCTGAACCAGGCGCCGACTCCTTCAACAACGTCCCCCGCTACGACTTGGCGGCGTACGAACTGCAGAAGCTCTTCCTCGATCCTGCCGAGTACGTGGTGCCGCCCACTGCGCTGCGCATGGTGCCGCTGCCGGATTTCGCGAAGTATTCCCCCGGCGTCGCGCGCACGTTTTCCGCCGCCGACCAGGTGCTGGCCGTGGTGCAGTACTGGCTGAGCGACATCAAGGTAGTCGCGGACGTCTACGACCCGGCGCGTTTTGCTGCCGATCCGGTCTATGCGCGCCACATCGGTCAGCTGAACGTGCTTACGTACCTGATCAGGCATCGCGACTCGAACCTCGGTAACTTTCTGCTCGGCAAGGCGGAGGTCGGCGCACGCGTATTTTCGATCGATCACGGCGTCGCCTTCGCGTCGGGCGAAAGCGATCGCGGCGAGGTCTGGAAGGATATGCGCGTGAACCGGCTTCCGGCCGACACGGTCGAACGCCTGCGCCAAATCACACCGCAACTGCTGGCGGATCGCCTGGGCGTGCTCGCGCAATGGCAGCTCGAAGGCCGCAGCTATGTTCCCGCCGCGATCGGCAAGAATCTCGCGGAAAAACGCGGCGTCCGCCGCGCGGGTAACGAGCTGCAAATGGGCCTGACCAAATCGGAAATTCTTGCGGTGCATCGACTGTTGAAGAAGCTGCTCGAGCGCGTCGATCGCGGCGAGATCGCCGTCGTGCCCGCGGAAGACGGCTGAGGGATTCATCGATGTCCACGTCCCGCCGCCTGCGACTCGGATCAATGCTGATTGCGTTGGCCGCAGCCATTGCCTGCGGCAGCCCGCGCGAGGTGCGGGCGCAGGCCGCGCAGGTGCAGTGGAACGGAATCGAACGCGTGGTGGCGTTCGCGGACGTGCACGGCGCCTACAGCGAGCTGCTCACGTTGCTCCGCGAGACCGGAATCCTCGACGCGCAGGACCACTGGGCCGCCGGGCACACTCACGTCGTGAGTCTGGGCGACCTGCTCGACCGTGGCGCCGATTCGCGCAAAGTCATGGACCTGCTGATGCGCCTGCAGGATGAGGCCCAAGCAGCAGGCGGGCAACTGCACGTCATCTTGGGCAACCACGAGGCAATGAACCTGCTGGGCGATTTGCGCTACGTCGACGTCGGCGAATACGCTGCCTACGAAGACATGGACCCGGCTGCCGAGCGCGCGCAAATGCGCCAGGGGTGGGAGGCGGCGCAAGGCGCAGGATCCGGCACGGTTTTCGACCAGAAGTTTCCGCCCGGGTATTTCGGGCATCGCGCTGCCCTTTCGCCCACGGGCAAGTACGGCCAGTGGCTGCTGACGCTGCCTGTTGCGATCGTGGTCAACGACTCGCTATTCATGCACGGCGGGCCCTCGGAGATCCTGCGGGGAATGAGCCTCCCGGAGCTGAACCTGCGCTACCGCACGGCGCTCACGGACTATCTCGGACTTGCCGCCCGACTTGGGCAGGCGAAGCTGCTGCAGGCGGGTGACGCGTACGATGCCCGGCCGCAGCTCGCCGTAGATCGCCTGGCGGCCACTGCAACCGCGAACGGCGGCGCGCCGGATGTGGCGCTTACCGAATTGACCCAGCGCTTCGAGGCAGCCGCCACCAACGCCCTGCTCTCGCAAAACGGCCCCAACTGGTATCGAGGCGCGGCGTTGTGCAACGAGGCAGCCGAAGCCGACGTCCTGTTGCCGCTGTTGCAACAATTCGGTGGCACGAGGCTGGTGATCGGCCATACGCCGACCCGCGATTCCCGCGTGGTCACCCGCTTCGACGGTCGTATCGTCAAGCTCGACGCCGGCATGAACCATGCGGTGTACAACGGCCGCGCCGCCGCGCTGCTCCTGCAGCCGTCCGGACTGAGTGTCCGCTATGCAGGACAACCCGACGCAACGCCGCCCAAGCCTGAAGGCCTGTTCGTCGCGCCCAACGAGCTCGATGACGCGAGCGTGCTTGCCGCGCTACGCAACGGTGAGGTCACCGTGACAGGCTCGCGTGGCCCAAACGAGCTGAACGTCTCGGTGAGCCAAGGCGGCAAGAACACTCCGGCCGTGTTTCAGGTCCGCGGCGCGCGCGCGGCCCGCAAGGAAGTGGCGGCCTACCGTCTCGACCGTCAGCTGGGGCTCGGCTTGGTGCCGGTCACGGTCGAGCGCGAAGTGCAGGGTCAGCGTGGCGTGCTGCAGGGACGTCCACTCAAGTGGGTTACGCAAGCCGAGGTGCAACAGCAATCGTTGCGCGGCGGTGGCTGGTGCAGCGCCGAACCGCAGTTCCAGCTGGTCTATGCTTTGGACGCGCTGATCGGCAACGAAGGCCGCACGGCCGAATCGTTGCTGTTCGATTCAGACAGCTGGTTTGTCTATGTCACCTCGCACGAGCAGGCCTTCGGTACAACCAAGGGCCTGCCCGCTTACCTCAAGGCACGACCGCCGACGCCAGGCGCGGAAGTCCGCCGTCGGCTGAGAGCACTCGACGAGGCTGGCCTACAGGCAGTGCTGGGCGACTTGATCGATACCCGTGCTCGCAAGGCAATCCTGGAGCGCCGGGACGCGTTGCTGGCTCTGCCCGCGGCGGCGGCTACGGCGAATTCGCCCTAATCCAGTTCGGCGGCGGCGCGTGCGTCACGCACCTGGCTACGAATGTGCTACGTGCCTCGAGTCCATCGAGGTTGGAGGCGATGACGGTGATACGCATTTCTGAGATGTCGACATTCAACGGTACCTTGCCGACAAAGGCCTGCAGGCGGACGTTGAATTGCATCCAGTGCGGCAATCGATGCCCATCATCGCGGCGGGCGTGAAGGACCAGGACATCGCCCGGTTCCGCGTCGTAGAACGCTGTCGGCGAAACCGGATGCATGAACGACTCGCCGGGCGCATAGAGCAAGTCGGGAATGGGCTCGACCGCTACGGGTGCCACATTCACCACATTCTCGCGGGTCTTGCGGCTGTAGTCGCGCCCCATCACCGTCGCGAGCGCGATCCATCCCAGCGCCAGCACCAGGTTCACCAATGCGAAATTATGCGCTTTCCAGGCCAATAGATTGAGCCCGATGTACACGCCGACCGCCTGGATGAGATCGCCAAAGCGGCAGAAAAATGTGTCGATCGCGGTTTTGCCGTCGTATTTCGAGTCGCGGTCGACCGGCAGGAACAGCGCCTGCCGCGTGGTGTTCATCAGCGAGTAATCGACGCCGTTCTCTCCTAACTTGATCCGGCGGACCAGGTAGAAGAACGGAATGAAGCCACCGAGCATGGGCCCGAACACCAGCAGGCCATATCCCACGGCGACGATGACCGGCTGGACCATCAGCGCGCCGCGCACGCCGACGAGATGGTAGACGCGTGAAACCAGAAACAGCTGGATGATCAGGCTGATCAGCGTCACCCAGAAATTGAAATTTCCGTAAAACTCGGTGATGAGCGTGCCCAAGTCGAGTGCTCCGCCGCTCTCGGCGACGCGCGCCACGGCGTCGGCCTTCACGTAGTCGGCGAGGATGAATTCTCCCGTGGTATTGATCCAGTTGAGGAGCACCACGAACAGCGCCATGTGCAGCAGATAGCGATCGCGCAGAACCAGGCCGATGCCGCCGAGCAGCTGGGGCACGGGGCGGGAGCGATTGATCTCGATGACGCGCGATCCCTCCGGGATCGCGGCACGTTCAGGCGTGGCAAGGAACAGCGTTGCGCCGAGTGTGCAGGTCGCGAGGATCATGAGCCCCATGGGCGAGAGTGCTTCTGCCACCTCCTGCGTGAGCTTGGAGCCGGCAAGCGCGCCCAGATTGGCTCCCAGCATGATGACTACAAACAGGCGCTGGCCGCTCCTGACGTTGAACGAATCTGCGGCGAAGGCCCACATCTGCGACACGACCATGACGCCGTAGATACCGACCCAGATGAAGAACGCAAAGGCGATCGGAACTTGACGTTGGCTGAGCACGGCGAACAGCGGCAGCGTCACCACGAAGAACAGCGTGACGAGGCGCAGCAGATGCGCACCGTCGAGGTGGTGTCGCAACCGGCCATAGAGCGGCACGATGATCATCAGCACCAGCGCCATGAGCGCCACCGCGTAGGCGCGCGTCTCGGCCGAAAACTTCGTGAGCATGAAGGCTTCGCGCAGCGCCTTCACTTGCTGGTACGAGGCGAGCAGCAGGAACGCGTGCAAGAAGAACAGGAACGCGGTGCGGCCCTCGCCGGGCGCCACGCGCGTGACCAGCGACAGTAGCCGCTCGAAGCGAGTCATCCTGGCATGGTCAGAGTTCAAGCGCTCAGCACCTCAACAACGGACGAAGTCATTGGAGCTGCGATCTTGTTGAACATTCGAATGTCCGTATTCTTGCCCCTGTCCATTGATCCAATGCGCCCCGGCTCCAGCCGCCCAGCATGGCAATTGATCAGTGGCATAATAGCTTGTCCTTATCAACCATTAGAGGGGTCAAAAAATGAAGACATTTGTCGCGGCCGTACTGTTGGTGATGCCATTGGCGGCGACCGTCGGCTGCAGCGGGTCCAAGGATCCGGCCCCGGCCGTGGTCGCCCAGCCCGAGGCCGCTGCGCCCGAGAAGTCGCTGTATGACCGTCTGGGTGGCGAAGCGTCCGTCAAGGCGGTGGTGGACGAATTCGTCGCCAACGTGGGCGCGGATACGCGGATCAACAATTACTTCGCGAACGCCGACCTCGACCGGCTCAAGGGGCACCTGGTGAACCAGATCGGCGAAGCCAGCGGCGGACCCCAGCACTACACCGGCCGCGACATGAAGACCGCCCATGCCGGCATGGGGATTGACGAGCCGGCGTTCAACGCCCTGGTCGAGGACCTGGTAAAGGCGCTCGACAAGTTTGCGGTCCCGGAGAAGGAGAAGAGCGAGCTGCTGGCCGTCCTCGGACCCATGAAGGCCGATATCGTCGAGAAGTAGACCCGTCGCGTTTCTTCCAGGAAGCGCAATCGCCTGCAAATGCACCCGCTCCTGCTGAACGCAGGAGCGGGTGCCGTTTCTCTGGTAGCGGGGCCCGCTATGGCGATAACTTGCCACCCTCCCCTACAGAAAGCGCAGCTTGAGCCAATGCAATGGGCGCTGCTATTGCCGATAGCTCGGCTCTTCCTCGTCCAGAATCCCCTTCAATGCATCGAAGTGCAATCTGGCGAATTCGCTGGGGTAAGAGAACCATTGCGCGCAGGTCTTGCCTGCGATGGCCTCCGGTATCAAAGCCGGTGCGAGCCCGGTGGACAGCGCCAGAATTTGCACCTTGGCGGCGCGCTCCAGGTAATACAAGTCGTCAAATGCCTCGGCTACCGAGGCGCCTATCACCAGCACACCATGATTGCCCATCATCAGCACGCTCTTGTCCTTGCCGAGCAGGCCGGCCACGCGTGCGCCTTCTGATGCGTTGAGCACCATGCCGTCGAAGTTTCGGTCGTACGCAATGCGTTGGTGGTAGCGGCAGGCGTTTTGATCCAGCATCAGGAATTCGAAATCCCTGATGCAACATAGCGCCGTCGCATGGGGCATATGTGCGTGCAGGATGCAGCGCGCGCGTGGCAGATGCCGGTGCAGTTGCCCGTGCAGGTGCCATGCGGTTGGGTCCGGTGCGTCAGGGCCTTCGGCCGAGGATTCATCGTGCGCGTCGAGCAGCAGTAATTCGCTCGCACGGATGCGCGAAAAATGCCGCCCACTGGGATTCAGCAGGAATTTGCACGGATTCTCCGAAACGACAACACTGAAATGGTTGGCGATCGACTCATGCCAGTTCAGGCGTGCCACCCAGCGAAACGCCGCGGCCAGGTCCACGCGGGCTTGGGCTTCGTTTGGCGGAGCGATGATCATGGCGATGACTCCAGCACGGTGAAAGCAGAATCTAGAGTCGGAACAGCGGCGTTGCATTGCAGAATATAATCCACGGGTGAGCATACAACTTTGCCCCCGGCAGTTCGCGGCGGACGGTGTCGCACTGGTGCGCGGCCTCGTCAATGTGATGCTTCTTCGCAAGATCAACGAACTGATGCGTGCGCGTGCAGCGCGCGTAATGCAGGCTCTCGGCGCCAAGCCGATCGGCATAGGCAGCAGGAATGGTTACTACGAGCTTGTTCAGCGGTCGCCTGGCAGGTTTGACGTCCCCATGCGCGGACAGGACCTGATACCGATCTGGGGCGCGCAAGGCTCCATGGCGCCGGAGGTGCCTTGGTTCGGGCTGGTCCGGGCGGCGTTGGGTCCGGATGCGAAGCCGTCGTTCTGCGGGGTCGTGTTCTCGCGCCCAGGCTCGCCCGCGCAACAATGGCACATCGACTCTCCTCACGAGGCCGCGGAAGCCCGGCCAGCGCATGCAGTGAACGTGCTGGTGGCGCTGGCGGATATCCCGCTCGCGGCCGGCCCGACTGAGGTGGCGCGTGGCACGCACCTGAAGACCAATCATCTCGCTAGGCCGTGGCTGGACCGGGACAGCCTTCTATATCAGTCGGAGACGGAGGTGACGCCAGCAGACCTGGACCGCGCGGGGCAGCATGAGGACACAGGTTCGGTGCAGCCCGCCGTGCAGGCGATGTCGGCGGGGGATTGCCTGATCTTCGACGACCGGATCCTGCACCGGGGCCTCGCCAATGCCAGCAAGCAGGAGCGTTGGGTGGCGTACTTCAGCTACATGCGGCCCCGCCCCGGCCTCGAAGCAGTCGCCGACACACACTTCGAAGCCACGAAGTCATTGTTCGACTGATTTGATCTTCCTGCGTTTCAGCCGGCAACTGTCATGCATGGCAGCAAAGGCACCATTACGGAATTCTCAATACGGCTACGCCTGACGTGACATTCAGGTGCTGGGCGGCTTCCGAGATCTCTTCCACATCATGACGACATACACCGGCAGTCCCAACATCAACAGCAGGAACACCCAGTAGACCGTCTCCATGCCGGATGCCGCGATCACCCAGAAGCAGACGCCGAACGCGGTCATGGCGACGATGGCCTCGCGCCAGCGTTTTGCGCGGTTGGGCACCGGGTCGCGCATTTGCAGGATCAGGCTGGCTACGGCCGAAAAGGCATACGGGATGACGAGCGTGAGCGTTGCGATCAGCACGATGAAGGTGTAGGCCGCAACCAATCCGCGCGAAAAGTTGAGCACAAGCAGCAGGCTCGCAAGAACACCCAACAGCACATACGAAATCCAGGGTGTATGCCTACCCGAAAGCTGTGAAAAGAAAGCCGGAAACAATCGGTCCCGTCCGGCCGCCATCGCGATTTGCCCCCCTTCCAGGATCGACACGTTCAGGCACCCCGCCGTCGATACGAGTGCTCCGGCAACGACAAGGCCGCCGCCGATCCCCCCGAACAGAGTCGTGCCGACGTCCGCCAGCGGCGAGCTCGAAACGGCGAGCGCGCCCAAGGGCATCACACCGAGCGCCACCAGACTCACCAGCAGGTAAACAGCGCCTACGGTGAGCGTGCCCACCAGCAGGGCCCTGGGAATGGTCCGCGCCGGATCCACGGTGTCCTCGGCCGGCACTGTCGCGGTCTCGATGCCAGTGAAATTCCAGAAGCTGAGCGCAAAGACTGAGGCGAATACCACGAGCGCATTGCCCTCGCCGGGGTGCATCGCGGGCAGATTTTCGCTTTCAATGAACCACAGTCCTATGACACCGATCAGCACGAGCGGGGTCAGCTTGAGGATCGTGGTCACCAGGCCGACGACGCTGGACTCGCGCACGCCCGCGATGTTGATACCCACCAGAATCCAGATCAGTGCCAAACCAGACAGCGCCCCGAGCACAGGATTGGAGCCGATCGCCGGAACGACGGCCCCGAGGTATGCAACGAAACCAATGGCGATGGCCGCGCAGGATACCCAGATGCTGATCCATCCACTCCATGCCACGAGGAAGGCGGCAAAGTCGCCAAATCCGGCGCGTGTGTACGCATACATTCCACCGGTGAGCGTCACCCGGCTTGCCAGCGCGCCGAACATCAGTGCAACACAGACCGCGCCAAGCGTCGCGAAGATGAGGCTCAGCAGGCCAAGCCCGCCGTAAGGCGCCATCACCGCCGGCATCATGAACACCGCAGAACCGATGGTGCCGCCCACCACCAGGCCCCAACAGCGCCAGAAGCCCAGAGATCTTTGCACATCACCGCTCATGCTCGGCCCCTTCAAATCACGGCATTGGTTGCTGTCGCATTACTCATGTTATCGGCATACGGATGTGGAAACCGGGTTGATTCGAGGTCAAGCTGCCTTGATGAGAGCAAAGCGATGGGCCCCTGCGGCCGTGGCGGCCGGGCTGGCTGGCTGCGGGCGACTCGACGAATTAGTCTACACGCCGCCCACGACTCCGCAGCAGTGGTGCGAGCAACGTCCGTGCGTCGCGTGCGGCGGCACGGTACTCGACGAGCCGCTGGGATCCGCGCTGGTGTTCCTGCTGGCGGGCTTGTGGCTCGCTGCCGGGATTCGTTTCCTGGTGACGCGACGCAATCAGTCTTCGCGATTCTGGCTTGGCATCGCGCTGGTGCTCGGCGGCATTGGCGCCGCGCTGGCCGGCATCAGCTACCAGGCATTCGGCTACGTGCTCAAGTGCGCGGGCCGCGACCTATGTTTGCTCACGGATGGTTTTGAAGTCGGCTACAGCGTCACGCAGGCACTGTCGGTGAGCGCCATGCTGATCGCCGCTTCCTACGCCTGTGCCACGGCAGGTTTGCGCCGGGGCTTCATCGCGTACGCCGCCCTGAATGCGGTCGTCTACGGAGCTATCTCTATTGCGGGGGTCATGATGCCGAGTGCGCTGCTGCTGTCCTATCTCGTTCTGTTGCTCTTCTCGCTGCCCGGCATTCTTATCGTCGCGCTGATCAGCATCCGTCGCTATCTACGTAACCATGACGCCCTGGACCGGTCGCTCATGATCAGCATACTGCTGTTGATCGTGGTTCAGGCGGCTTACTTCGCATATGAGTCCGCCGGATTGACGGCGACACTGTGGGACAACGGCAGGGGTATTTACTTTTCCGAAAACGACGTGTTGCACGTTGGCATGATGTTGTGGCTGGCTTACGTCGTGTTCGTCGTCGGAAAGTGCCTGCGCGATGAGCCCGCAGTCAGCATTTGATGGCGGTGGCCTGCTCCCCCCCGCGTCTGCGGGTGGATGCCCTGTTCCGACTAGTTCAATGCAATGTGTCGACTTCTGTTGATGGGATACTCGAGAGCCGAAACGCAGCAAAGCATCCTGCAATAGCAAGCGGCATGAAATACAGGAATATCGGCACCGCGGCAGTTGTGGCTGCTGCTTTTGTGAACCCAGCGGAGAATCCATTGGCATTGGCAATGATCCCGGCGGTAGCGCCACCGAAAGCGTAACCAATTCTCTGCAGAGTCGCGAACCCTGAAGCCGTAATCTCCTCCTCGTTCGGCAGCGCAGCTTCGATGACCCGGCGCGTTGCGAAGGGCCAGAGAATGCCAAAGCCGCCACCTTGGAGGACGGCAAAGGAAACTATCCCTGCAATTGATCCGCTGGGTACGGCCCAGGCAAATCCCGCAATTCCGGCAGCAATCATCAACGCCCCCGTACGGACAATGGCTGCCTCGCGATGTTTGGGTGCGCTGGCGACCATGATCGACAAGACAGACCAGGCAACCGACTCGCTGGCGATGATAAGCCCGGTCTTCAAAGGCGAGAAATCATGCAGGGCGGAGAGAAGCAATGGACCATAGTAAGCAAACGAACAGGTTGAAACTGAAAGTGCTGCCACCATGATCATGCCCGAACCAACGGTATGGCCTGGATTGAATAGCCCTGTCGGAAAGAGGCGGGACGACTTGTTGTTTGCGTCAACCACGAAGAATCCCGTTATGCCAACAAGGCCGGCGACAATCAGAGCCGTTGCGAATTGGGGCCGGGTCTCGACGCCCGCTGCGGCAATAGCCGTAATCCCCAATGCGAGCAAGGTCAACGAGAAGGCGGGGAATCTGCCTAACTTCCGATCCGCCGCTGCATGAACCGGTTCGGCGCGGAGGAAATACACGCAGGCGCCCGCGAAAATGATCGCTGCGACGCCGAAGATGACGAATGCCCAGCGCCAGGAAAACAATGTGCCAATAATCGCCCCATACAGTGGACCGCCAAACGCCGCGATGCCCCAGACCATGGACAGGATCGCCATAAGCTGTGGCCAGATTGCCGCCGGGAAATAGCGTTGAATGGCCACATAGGAAAGCGCAATCAGGCCACCACCACCGAATCCACTTAACAGCCGGCCAGCAAGCGCTACATGCATGCTCGGTGACAGCGCTGTTGTGAAAGCGCCCAGTGCAAAGACAAGGGCCGCGACAATCATGTTGGTGCGTACGGTCCAGTAGGTCGTGAGCCGCCCGGTTGCTGCTCCGGCAATGATCGAGCCTATTTCATAGATGGCAAAGTTCCAGCCATTCAGTTCAACCCCGCCGATATCTCGCACAATGGCAGGCATGATGGTCGAGATCATGTTTTCAGCGCCCGCGTGAAATGTGATGCCAAGGCTGATGAAGCAGAAGCGCGGCAGCGCGCCGGAATTCCACAATGTCACCCAGTCGAAGTGTGAGGCGCTTTCATTTTTCATGTCGGGTCCACAATCCCACAGGCGCTTTGGTCCCCGATCAGTCGTACCACTCCGACGGTTCCAGTGCTCAACTGACGCGCGAACCGGACGCTGCCGCGGCCATGCCGGCCACATGTGCCACGTGTCCATCCAGCCACGCGACCAGATCGGCGATGGCTTCCGCGCGATTGGTCTCGTTCACCATCTCGTGACGACCGGCCGCGTACAATTTATGGGTGACATCGGTGACGCCAGCACGACCGTACGACGCGACGAGCGCAAGCACGCCCTTGCCAGCCCCACCCACGGGGTCCTCGGCGCCAGCAAACAAATAGATCGGCAGCGCCTTGGGCACGCGCGCCTGGTTGCTCGGCTTATCGTTGTTGATCAGGCCGCCGAAGACATCGATCCAGCCCTGCACGGTCATTTCGAAACCACAGAGCGGATCGGCGATGTACTTGTCGACCTCGGCGTGATCGCGCGACAGCCAGTCGAACTCCGTACGCGTGGGCGTGAAGCGGCGGTTGAAGTCCCCGAACGAGAGGGCCGCCAGGACGCGACTCTTGCCGCGAGGTCCGATGCGCCAGCGCTCCAGGCGGGCAATCAAGAGGCCCGCTCGCAGCAGCAGCGCGGCGCCGCTGTTGGTGCCGGACAGTACGGCGCCCGAGAGCGTCTCGCCGTGCGAAAACAGGTAATCCTGCACGAGGAACGAACCCATGCTGTGACCGAACAGCACGAGGGGAACGCCCGGATGACGCGCGGCGATGTACCGGCTCACGCGCAGCATGTCGGTCACCACCTTGCGCCAGCCGTCCTGCTCGGCGAAGAAGCCGAGGTCTGCCGGCGAGCGCACGCTCTGTCCGTGCCCGCGATGATCCGACGCGCACGCGGCGTAGCCCGCCGCGATCAGTGCGCGCGCCACGTGATCATAGCGACGGGCGTGCTCCGCCATGCCGTGTGCGATCTGCACCACGGCTTTCGGCCTCGCGCCTGCAGGCAGCGGCCATTCGTAGACGGCAATCTCGACGCCGTCATCACTCGAAATGTGCTTCGTCACGAAGTCCATGAGCGCCTTTCCTGGCATTTCACGGGCACGGCCTGGATTGCTGCTGCCGGGGTCAGAAATCTGTTACGTTTGCACGGCTCACGCGAATATCCTAGCAGGTGGGTTATGGGCGCTCTTTCGAGGGTATCGCGGATCGTGTGCATGGCAGCTCTCGCCTCACTGGGCGTGGCGTGCGGCCAGAGCGAGCCAAAGACGAAACCACCCGCCGCCGCGCCCTTGAACTTCGTCATCTTCCTGACTGACGATCAGCGCTGGGACACACTTTGGGTCATGCCGCTCGTCACCGACAGACTGGCGCGTAACGGTGTGACCTTCGCGAATGCCTTCGTCACCGACCCGGAGTGCTGCCCCATGCGGGCCTCGCTGCACTCGGGCGGCTACGACACCACCAGCACCGAGGTGCTCCGCAACGCCGCGATCAACGGCGGCATGAGCCGCTTCAACGACAAGAATACGCTCGCAACGACCTTCAATAAGGCCGGCTGGCGCACCGGCTTCGTCGGCCGCTACATGCATGGCTACATACCCGGCTACATGCCCCCCGGCTACGACTACTGGGTCGCCAACAGCTACATCAACGCCCGTGACTGGAACCACCTTACGCAGGTGACCATGGCAACGCGCACGGCGGGTGTTGAAAACGTCAACATTGCCGACGTCGATCAGTACGTCACGGATTTTCACCGCGACAAAGCCCTCGAGTTCCTGCGCAAGGGCGACAAGCGGCCGTTCTACCTGCTCGTGGCCTTCTACGCGCCGCATGAACCGCACACCCCGTCGCCAGAAGACGCCGATCTGTTCGGCGCCTTCACCAACAGCAACCCCGGCGTCGATGAGGTCGACCTCACGGACAAGCCGGCCTGGATGACCGGCGCCGCAGCAGCCCAGGCACCGCTCGGCGACCTCTGCACGACCACGACGCCGCGCGCAGCGTTGCGAAGCCTCCAGTCGGTCGATCGCGCCGTGGCCGCCATCATCGACGAGGTCGAGGCCGCGGGTGAGGCTGACAACACCGTGTTCATCTTTACGTCCGACAACGGCCTGCTGTGGGGCGAGCACGGCCTGCCGTGCGAGAAGGGCATTGCCTTCGAAGAATCCATCCGCGTGCCGCTCGTCGTGCGCTGGCCCGGAAAAGCCGGCGGCACGCGCGCGGAGATGATTTCCGTAAACCTCGATGTCGGTGCCACGCTCTATGAAGCGCTCGAGGTGCCTTATGGCGGCGATGGTCTCAGCCTCATCCAGTTGCTCGATGGCCGTGCAGACGCCTGGCGCACCGATCTCTGGCTTGGCAACTATGGCTACCTGGAAGCGAACATGAAAGGCGGCATGCTCTGGAGCGGCATGCGACGCCAGACCGCGGTCGGCACCTGGAAGATGGTCGAGTATCCCACCGGCGAGATCGAGCTCTACGACCTGATCGCCGATCCGTACGAGCTCACGAGCGTGCACGCCGATATCTCGCTCGCGGCGCTCAAGGCGGAGATGCACACCCTCATCGACGCGCACCGCGGACTGGCGATATTCGACACGCCGCCGCCGGCGGGTCAGGTGAATCAGAGCTTCAATTTCCAACCCCGGACCTGGGGCGGCACGCAGCCCATCGACTGGGACCTGGCGTTTGGCACGCTGCCTCCGGGGCTCGATCTGAACCCGACAACCGGCGCCATCACAGGAACACCTACGACCCCGGGAAATTTTCGCATCTGGTTGCGGGCGCGCGGCCAACGAGTCGCCACGCACTCCGGTAACCGCGAATCGTATCGCCGGGAGTACGTCTTTAGTATCGCGCCCTGAGCGTATCAGCCACTTGCGCGTCATGGGGCCACCGACGCGGCGCACATCGAACTTGCCGGGGCCGAGTCCCAGCTTCCGAAGGCAGCGGTCTCCGCCGTTGGCAGCGGCAATGCGACCGTGCTGGCGCTCGCAGATGAACTATAGCTCGGTGTTACGCGCCGACCGTCATCATCGGCAAGTGGTATCGCAACCTTTCTATTTGTTCACGCGAGTCATGTAACCTCACCGCTTGAGCCTGCAAGCGCGCCAAGCTCAGGCAATGTGGCATATCCGCATCGACACCTTCGCCAACCTACTCCGGTACGGCCACGGCCTCGATTGCTACTGTCGAGGGTGCCGCAGGCGGGCCGCCTGCAACTTGGCGGCACTGGTTGCGGGCTGGGCTCGGCCACAAGCCTATCGGTGCTGATCGCCCACGCTGCCGTAGGTGTGGTTCAGTCGGGCTGTAGCAAGTGCGAGCGCCGGTGTCGAGATTCAACGGGCACAAGCAGTACGGGATGCAATAACAGAAAACCCCGGCACGGGGCCGGGGTTCGTGTGATTGGTAGCGGGGGGCGCCTTCCGGACTAACGAGACGGGTTGGCGCAAAATAGAATCGTCCTGCTGATCGCGGTTGAAGCCTCGGAGAGTCGCAGGTCGGACCGTCCGAAGCCACCTGCAGCATCCCAGCACCTGGTGGCTCAGCCCCGCCTTGTTGACCGCCACCTTTGAAACAGGCGTATCATAGTGCATCGATTGTTGAATGCATCGCGAAGCATCGTCCCGTATGCGGAGGTATTTCCCAGCATCGTGGACTGCAATCGCGCCAACCATAAGGACGTCAATATGAAGATAATCATCCGGGCACTTGTGCCCATCGTATTACTGGCAGTGGCCCTTGCTTCCTGCGGCCGGAAGGAAGCCGAAGAGAAGGCTGCGGCCGAAGCCGCAGCAGCAACGGCGGCAGCTGCACGCGAGGCAATGATCGCCGACGCGCTTTCAGCGGCTTCACCGGCATTGGCGGCGAGCGCGAAGATCGTCGACTGGGAAGGCAATGTCCTCAGGGAAGGTTCGGGCAACTACACCTGTATGCCGACACCGAAGGCCATGCTGCAGAACAAGTCACCGATGTGCATGGATATGCCCTGGATGACCTGGGCGGACGCCTGGACCAATCACAAGGAATTCAGCATCCAGACCGTCGGTATCTCCTACATGCTGGCCGGCGATGATGGCGCGAGCAACATTGACCCATACGCGAAGGGTGAAACACCGGATAACCAATGGATCGTCGAGGGTCCGCACGTGATGATCGTCGTGCCCGACGCCAAGATACTGGACGGCCTGCCAACCGATCCGAAGAACGGTGGACCCTACGTGATGTGGAAGGGCACGCCCTACGCTCATGTCATGGTGCCGGTCAATGTACCGCCTCAGGACGCCGTCGAGACACCTGTCGGGGACGCATTGTCAGCTGCAAACAATGCGATGACCGCAACGGTGAAAGTCGTCGACTGGAAGGGCAAGGTATTGAGGGACGGATCCGGAGCCTACATGTGCATGCCGACGCCGCCGGATCTGCTCGGCGGCCGTAGTCCAATGTGCATGGACCAGACCTGGATGGCATGGGCGAATGCGTGGTCCAAGCACAAGCCGTTCAAGGCCGACAGTCTCGGTGTTTCCTACATGCTGGCCGGCGACGGCGGCGCCAGCAACATCGACCCGTACGCGAAGGGTGAAACGCCAGATAATCAATGGATCGTCGAAGGCGCACATCTGATGATCATCGTGCCCGAGCCGTCGTGGCTCGAGAATCTGCCGACTGATCCCAAGAACGGCGGGCCGTACGTGATGTGGAAGGGTACTCCCTACGCACACATCATGGTGCCCGTGGCTCGCTGAGGGTCTTTGCGGCGACGATGAGATCAGAGCGACGCCGATAACTGGCTAGCTGATCTACGATCCGGGCCTGAATGAAACGCCCCTCGCTGCTCTCGCAGGAGGGGCGTTTCACATAGACATGGTAGCGGGAACGTGACTTGCATTTTGCAGTGCCCTGAATTCACTGATGCTGAACCGAAATAGTGGTGATCACTTCACCCCGTGCATCAGGCGCTGGATCAGCGGCGCGATCAGGAACAGCACGGCGCCCGAGCCGACCAGGGCCCAGAAACCAAAGGTATAGCCCGACAGTGCCGAGGTCGTGGTCATGCCGGTCTCGCCGCTGACTACGCTGGCAAATATGCCGGAAAGATTGTTGCCGATGCCAGTGGAGAGAAACCATCCGCCCATGCCGAGGCCGACCAGTCGTACCGGTGCGAGCTTGGTCACCATCGACAAGCCGATCGGCGACAAGCACAGCTCGCCGACCACCTGGATGATGTAGGCCGCGAACAAGGTCCAAAACGGAATCTTGCCCCCGTCGCTCACCAGGTTCGACAGCGCGAACATCAGCAACAGGAAAGCCAGGCCATTGAACATCAAGCCGAGGCCGAACTTGCGCGGAATCGAAGGGTTCATATTGCGCTTCGCCATCCAGACCCAGACCCAGGCGAAGACCGGCGCGAGCATGATAACTGCAAGCGCTGGTACTGACTGAAACCAGGCGGTTGGGAAGACGAAACCACCGAAGACCCGGTTAACGATCTGGTCCGCGAGGAACGTGAACGAGTTGCCGGCCTGTTCGTAGAACATCCAGAACAGGATATTGAAGGCGAAGATGATCAGCATCGCAATGGTCCTGTCGCGGGCCACTGCGCCGACGCGAATGCCCTCGATCATCAGCATCGCCGCGAGACCAACGAACAACGCGGTCAGCACGTACTGGAGCGCCTCGGCGCCAAGCGCGAGCAACGAGTAGACCAGCGGAATCACGCACAGTGCGCCGATCGCCACGTAGACCATCCGTGCGCGGCCCGGTGCTTCCGCTGGCGGCCTGCCGATGTTCTGCAACTGACGCCGACCGAAGTAGAACCACACCATGCTGATCAACATGCCGATGCCGGACGCGCCGAATACGTACTGGTAGGCGGGTGCGGCGTCGGTGCCAAACAGCGAGCTCGCCAGCCAGCCGGTAATGATCGGCGCAATGAACGCGCCAATGTTGATGCCCATGTAGAAGATGGTGAAGCCCGAGTCGCGGCGCTCATCGGTCACCGAGTAGAGCTTGCCGACCATGGTCGAGATGTTCGGCTTGAACAGGCCGTTGCCGACGATGATTGTGGCGAGACCGAACTTGAACAGCATCGGGTCCGGCAACATGATCATGAACAGGCCAGTGGCCATAAACACAGCCCCGACCAGGATCGAGCGTTGGTAACCGATGATCTTGTCGGCGACATAGCCACCGAAGATCGCACCGGCATAGACCAACGCGAGGTAGGAGCCGTAGGTGAGATTGGCGTCGGCCTGGCCCGACTGATCGCCACCGTGGAACTGCGCCACGATGTAGAGCACCAGGGCCCAGCGGATGCCGTAGAACGCGAAGCGTTCCCAGAATTCCGACATGAACAACATCCAGAGCGGGCCAGGGTGGCCCATGACTTGCCGGAACTCGGGGACCGAGCCGCGGTCAGGCACACGTGTGGCTCCGCTCATGCGGTGTCTCCCGGTGGCGTTGGAAAGAGTCCGCTTGATGTAACCGCTGGGCGAGCCTATGTCAAAGCCAATTGCGCGTCGGCATCTGTTGTCGCGATCAGACCGCACGAAACTGCCGCGCCAAAGAAGAAACCCCGGCGCGGGGCCGGGGCCAGGGACGCGTTCAATCGCGCCAACCTACAGGATTAGAAGTTCACTTCTTCGGATCATCTCCGCCGGCCCACGCGAGGAACAACCAATGGCCGCCTTCCTTGATCAGCACGTCCGTGTAATGGCCGGTGACCGTCTCCCGTTCCTTCTTATAGTTCTCGCGTGCAACCATGTAGTTGTACTGCACAACAGCAACGTTGCCGGTGATGGTCGCCGAGATCGGAAACAACTCCTGCTCGAGGACCGAACCGTTGTCGGCATTGAACCGGCCCCAGTGCTTGAGCGATGCCTTGTCGCGGGGCATCGGCGCACCGGTTTCCCAGTACCGCATGTTCTGATGAACCATGGTGTCGATCCAACTCAGGTCCTTCGTCGCCGACATCTTCCACTGCTGCTGTTCGACCTTCCAGATCTCCTGCTGCTCGGGACTCAACCCCTCCGCGCACGCTGCGCCCGCAACTGAACACAGCGCGAGCACTGCCGCGGCCATGGCTATGATTCGCGTGAACATAGATAATCCCCCTTTCATCGTGTTGACTGATGGGCTCCCTACCCGTCGGGCTGGAAGCGAACGTTAGGGTACTCGATTCCCCGCAGCCGCAACAATGAGATCGAATCCCTGGATGGCAACGAACTGCCGGTGACCTCTGCCCACGATGCGCTCCTCCAAAACAATGGCTTCCGGGCGGGGTCGGAACTCAATATCTGTGCCGGAAGTGAGCCGCCGCAAGATAAGCCGACGTCTTGAGCAGCGGCATGAAGGCAGTAGCAGAAACCCCGGCGGGTGGCTGCGGTTACTGGCGGGTCAATTGCGATTGCATAAAGACGCGAATGTCTTGCAACAGCTGCTCCCGTGAGGGCTCGTGCACATACATCATGTGGCCGCCGGCGTAGTAGTGGTACTCGACCCGGCCGGCGCCGATCTCGTGGCGGTTCAGGGTGTACTCGGCATCGAAGAACGGCGTGACCAGGTCGTAGTAGCCGGCGGCGACGAATATTTTCAGGCTGGGATCGATGCGCAGGGCTTTGGACAAGTCACCGGCGGTGTTCACCGGCCAAGCCTCCCAAGGCTCATCTTCGGACACCGGGCGCCAACGCCAGGATTTGTTCAGCTCTTCATCCGCCGGCGCCGTATACAAGCGGTCCCAGTCAACCTTAAGGTCGCGGCGTATGTAGTCCCTGAGCGCCGCCTGGAAGGCGGCTGATATGGCCTGTTGGGCGGCGTCGGCCTCCGGCCGGGAGGCAAGGTCGTCGATGTCGTCCCGCGTGTATCTCGCATCCAGCAAGCCGAGCGCAAGGCCCTGGTCGCGCAACAATTCCTTGGCAAAGCCCCAGCCGTTGACTCGCAGGTTGGCGCGCTCGATGTATTGCGGGCTCAGACCCGTGAACCGGGCCAGCCGTTCACTTACGTGCCGGCGCGCAGCTGCATCCAGTTGATTGCCCTTGAACAGGGCGGGCATCAACTCGTCGCTGGCAAAGGCACGAGCCTGCTGCAGAAATTCTTCCTGGCTGGCCGGGGCCGGCTGGATCTTGCCGTGGTACAAGGCAGCCGCCGCCATGGTCGGCACATAGGTGATGTCGGAAATCAGGTTGTTTTCCACGTAGGGCGAATTGCCCGCGTAATCCAGGCACTGCGAAATGAAGACAATGCCGTTGAGACCCATCTGCATGTCGTTTTCCAGGATATTGGCCACCGCCGCGGCGCGGGTGGTGCCGTAACTTTCACCCAGCAGGAAGCGGGGCGAATTCCAGCGACCCTGGGCGGTAGTCCAGTCTCGTATGAACTCGGCGACGGACTGCGCGTCCTCCATGAGGCCCCAGAATTCCTTGTTTTCGTGCTTGCCAATGGCCTTCGAGAAACCGGTGCCGACCGGATCCACGAACACGAGATCAGTGACATCGAGTATGGTTTCGGGCGCATCGAGAATTGGATATGGCGGGCCGCCCGGGTAGGACGCATCGCTGGGCACACTCACCCGCCGCGGGCCAATTGAACCCATGTGCAGCCACACAGACGCGGAACCCGGGCCGCCATTCCATACAAAAGTGACTGGCCGGGGCTCACCGCCCGAGCTGTTGCGCGTATAGGCAAACGAGAAAATACTGGCCTTGGGTTCGCCGTCCTTGTCCTGCAGGTAAGTTTCGCCGGCTGTCACGGTGTAGTCGATTTTCTTGCCGTTGAAGGTGCCGGAGTGTTGCGAGACGAAGGCCGTGGGGGGTGGGACCGGCTCGTCGAGCTTTTCCTTGGCTGCATCGCCGCCGGTTTCCTTTTCCTCTGCGAGCGCGCTGCCGCACACACAAAAGACAACCAGCGAAATGACAAATACAGACCAGTTCTTATTGGAATTCATGGGCGGGTTGATCCTGGGACCGGATTTGTTGGACTAAAACCTGGTGTCAAAGCCTGCTACGTGCACGGCTGCAGATTCGCCTCCCGAGCCTATCCGCGCATCATGCTCCTGTCATGTACTCAATTCGTCTCGACGCCTTCGCCAGCCTACTGCAGCACGGCCACGGCCTCGACTGCTGGTGTCCTGGTTGCCGCAGGTGGGCCAATTGCGACCTGGCTGCACTGCTACGGGCTGGGCTCGGTGATCGGCCGGTCGGTGCAAATAGGCCTCGTTGCCGGAAGTGCGGCTCAGTCGGGCGGTGGCAAGTCCGAGCGCCCATGCCGCGATTCGACGGGTTCGAGCAGTACGGGATGCACTAGACGAAACCCCAACGCGGGGCCGGGGTTCGTGTGATTGGTAGCGGGGGCGTGCTTACAGATCAACGAAACGGCCTGGTGCGCTGAGATACTGCTCCGCTGATCGCGATAACGTCGCTTGGGTTACGTGTTCGTAGGCCTGGCGTGCGGTGCGTGTTACTTACCCGGCTCAGAGTCGACATACCACTGGCCGTCGTCCATCAGAATCAGTGCACGTCGCGCGATTCGCTCCGGCATGGTCCCGCTGCGATCGATCTGCCAGTCCACGAGCGCATGTTTCCAGAAGCTTGAATTGCTGGTTGCATTGATCACCAGGTAGATCACCTCTCCCGGGACGCACGTGAACGTTTCGAAAGTTGCGCCGCTGAAGTGCTTCGCCGAGAGCCCGAGCGTGTGCCCGCCGGCGATCAGCCTGATGGCTACCAGCGCTTCCAGCCAGGGATTTCCTGAGTCACCGCCAGAATCACGTATACCCTGCCGCCAGGTATCTGCGTCAATGCCATGTGGTTCGACGCCCCGCAGCCACACGTCCCGTTCACTCTTGCCGAGCCACCAGGTGTGAGCGGTGCGCACGGGCAGTCTGCGAACCCGGCCTGCATCCACCGCGAACTGGTCGCCGCAGCCCCGATCCCCGCAGGCCAGAACTACCGTGCAACTGCTCGACGAGCGCGCCTGTAGAAGGAAGGCGTCGCGGCTACGGGGCGATACCAGCAGGTTTACTTCGCGGGCGCCCTCTGGGTCGACGAAAAACAGCAGTTCTCCCGCACGCAGGTGCAGGGACGGGAAATCGGACTCGATTGGAGAAACATTGCGCCATGAAGCAGGCCGGCGAAACAGCCCGCTGGCCACGGCGCTGACGCGGCCATCGGTGCCATAAGCCACGAGTGTGTAGCGTTGCAGCCAGTCTTTGATGTGCGCAAATGGAACGGGTAATGGCGTGACTGCAAATACCGTCTCGGACTGCCTTGTGTCAGCGCGAAACAAGTCGAAGCCCCAGTACTCACTGGAGAACTGCGGCGTGCCCAGCACGCCGCGGACGGCCGCACGGTCCATTTGCCCTGTCGTGATCTCCGCTGAGCGGTCTGGAATGAAGGTGTCGGGATGCTCGGGCGAACGGTGAGACGCGGTGCAGCCGGCTAGAAGCGACAGGCCCAGCAGTAACACGACGTGCCGCCCAGGCATGCGTCGCCAGTCGTGAATTGCGGATCTGGCGGCTTGCACAGCAAGCGGCTCCCATTTGAAGACAGAATTATTTTCAAAATCGATCATGCCCTTCTCCTACACAAGAGCGGAAATCAATCGACCGGAACGCATACATAGCCCGAAGTCTACTCTGGGTGTGATTTCAGGCAGCCGCACTACCCGCATTTGCGGGAGCATCCGCAAGTCATCCAGGCTCGCGCCCTGAGACTATCCGGGCATCATGCTCCGGCCATGCAGCGTATCGACCTCAGCACCTTTCGCGAACTACTCGACCACGCCCATGAACTGGTTTGCTACTGCCCCGGCTGTGGCCGTTGGGCCGCTTGCGACCTGGCTGCACTGGTACGCGCGGGGCTTGGTGATAAGCCGATAAGGTTCAAAAGGCCGCGTTGTCGCAAGTACGGCTTAGTCGGGCGGTGGCAAGTACGAGCGCCGGTGCCGAGTTTCGACGGGTTCGAGCAGTACGGGACCCAGTAACAGAAACCCCGGCGCGGGGTCGGGGTCTGAAGACAAATGCACGTCCTACGACGACTCGGTCACGCAACCTCGATCAGCACGAAATTTGGGTCAGCTTTACTGGCCAACCCCAAGACCGGATTCTTCAGCGGCCCATGTGGTTGAGTTGGGAACTACGCTCTCGCACCAGGGCATGCCACCCTGATCAGGCGCGAATACCCAACGGATCAGCTTCGAAAGACGCGGCGTGCATATTACTTGTTTGCGCGCTAGTCTTCTTAACGACAGTGGAGCAAAGGAGAGTCGCCATGGCGGACAAGAAAGTGATTGCGGTAGTCGGGGCAACAGGCGCACAGGGAGGCGGCCTGGTCCGCGCCATTCTTGCGGACCCGAATGGCGGCTTCGCGTGCCGGGCCATCAGCCGTGATCCGGGCAAAGACCAGGCCAGGGCTCTCGCTGCGAAGGGCGCAGAGGTCGTGAAGGCCGATCTCGACGACGTGAACAGCCTCAAGAAAGCGTTTGCGGGCGCGTACGGCGCCTACTGTGTCACCAACTTCTGGGAGCACTTCTCCGGAGAGAAAGAGAAGACTCAGGCCAAAAACATGGCTGAGGCGGCAAGGACGGCCGGGCTCAAGCACGTGATCTGGTCGACGCTCGAAGACACGCGGAAGCTGATGGCTCCGGGCGACACGCGGATGCCGATGCTTCAGGAGAAGTACCGCGTCCCGCACTTCGACGCGAAGGATGAAGCGAACGCCTTTTTCGCGGGGCTCCCCGTCACGTACCTCGTGACGTCGTTCTACTGGGATAACCTGTACGCATTCGGCCTGGCCCCCAAGAAGGGGGATGACGGCGTGTACGGCTGGGCCTTTCCGATGGGCAGCAAGCGGCTGGCCGGCATTGCCGTTGAGGATATCGGCAAGGCCGCCTACGGCATCTTCAAGGCCGGGTCGAAGTACATCGGCAGGACTGTCGGCATCGTCGGCGAAAACCTGACCCTCGATCAGATGAGCGAGAAGCTCTCGAAGGGCCTCGGCATCGTCGTCAAGTACCACGCTGTCGAGGCGGATGCATATCGAGGATTCGGCTTCCCCGGCGCTGACGAGTTGGGCAACATGTTCCAGGTCTACCGCGACTTCGAGAAGGAAGTCCTCGGTGCGCGAAGCATCGACGACACGCGATCACTCAATCCGTCGGTACAGACCTTCGATGAGTGGCTCGCCATGAACAAGAGCAAGATTACTTTGGCGTAGCCGAAGCGGGGCGTACTGAAGTAGCCCCACCAACAGAAACCCCGGCGCGGGGCCGGGGTTCGTGTGATTGGTAGCGGGGGCCCGATTTGGAAATTACTTGCCGCCCTCCCCCGCAGGACTCGCCGGTAGCGCCAGTAACAGAAACCCCGGCATGGGGCCGAGGTTCGTGAAAGTGGTGACGTTACCCCATTGTTTCGGTGCCGCTCAGAACTCGAGCAAGGTGCGAGGCATCAAGTCTCCAGTAATTAGTTGTCCGAATAACGGACCAACGTCACTTAAACGCCCGTCATGTTGCCTTGGCGGGCACGCAGCAACTTGAACCGATGGAAGCCGAGGCCCTCAAGGTAGTCCAGATCGAAATCCTGCATTCCGAGCAACTCTCGATACTTTAGATTCTGAGAGCACCTGAACAGAGAGAGATCGCCGGTCTTGTTGACTTTCGAGATGCTCGGATAGCACATCTTGGAGGGACAGGTCAGCGCGCAACCGGCGTTGGCAAACAGGGTAATCTGGCTCTTATTTTCGATCGAGACCAGGAATGCCTCATCCTCGTTTACGCTCATGGGCAAAATAATGCTGTCGTAGATTCTCGCGGCCTTATCGATTTTCTTCAGGCTATCGATGTTTTTTATTACGCTGGCCTCAAGACGATAGTCTGGAAAATCCCTTCTTATCCACCGGGCCAAATTGTCGTTGGTAATGATGATCGAGTTCCCCGGCCGGTGGTGCTTCTCGAACAACGGGAGGTTCGCTTCGTATTCCTCCGGCGACGCGTCGTGATTCGTCAACGGCAGCCGTAGATTGATGCCCATCCCGTACATCGAGCGCAGGTCATAAGCGCTGATTTCCGTCGTGACGTAGATTCGCCCACCATACAGCGTGCTCTTGTCGGTAGTAAATCCGAAGAAGCTGTCGATTTGCGCCACTGGAATGTCGTTGAAGTACCGTTTTATGAACATTTGTATTGGCACAGCGGCGGGCTTGCCACGAGCAGATATTGTGAATTGCCGGTTCATAAGGGTTGCCGGAGATTCAACAGCGGCAAGACGCCGCCTGCGCTGACGCAGGTCAATTCCTGGCAAAAACCGGCCTGCAATAACCCAACCGCAAATGACCGGGACGTGAACAGCGGCACGATATTGGCCAGCCAATACACGCCCATGACGGCACTTTACACCGGACATCGGAACGGTCCAGAAGAGCGGTCATAGCGAAAGAAAAGCCCCGGCGGTAACCGCCGGGGCTTTCCGTCATACGGGCTCGCGACCCGCGACTACTTGAGCTCGACCTGGATGACCTCGAAAGGCTTGTTGCCGAGGTTCTCCGGGTTGTGGTTCGTCGCGTCCGTCCAATTCACAGTGCCAGCCTTGGCATGGAACTCCTGACTCGTGCCATCGGGCATCGTGAACCTCCCGTGGACATCATTCAGGAACACGGCCACGCCCGCCGGATGGCCATGCATGACCGACTTCTCCTTCGGCCCATAGGCGATGCGCAGCACGCGCACCTTGTCGTTCTCGAACTCGACCTTGTAATGCGCGGGGTCGGCCGTGATCGAATCCGGCCCGGCGGCCGTTGCTGCAGGCGCCCCGTCGGAGTTCCAGGTGTCGCGCAGCAGGCGCCACGTTCCATCCCGCTTCTCCAGCACGGAGAGGTACTTGCCGGCATCCACCGTCGCCCCGGAGGCGTCGGTGACGCTGAAGGTCCCGTCCTGCCAGGCCAGCGCGCCGGTCACGCTGATCGGGCCGTGCTGGATGTTCATGGTCAGGTCGGCGGCCTTCATACCCTCGATCTCGCGCGCGACGGACGCACGGATCGCCTCGGACCCCTTGTTGGCCGGTACGCCGGGCGGCATCAGCACCGCGTCGTCCCAGTACAACTTGGTCAGGGCGTCGGCATCGCCCGCGTTCAAGTGATCGGCCCAGGCGCCGTTGACGGCCTTGATGGCATCCAGTTCCTTGGCGTTAGGCCCGGCCGGCTGGCACGCCGTCAGCGCAACGATGGTCGCGGCCGCGGCGAGCGCCGCAGCGGTCTTGTGCAGATTCATGTTTCCCCCAAGATAGTGATGACACCTGTGCTGCGCCGCTGCGCAGCCTGACAGCATTATACGTCCACACGTCGACATATCGTTACGATGTCGAGCGCAATCAGCCGAGGCCGTGGTCATGCTGGTCTCGCCGCTGACCACGCTGGCGAATGGGAGAGCAGGACGGGAGCCCGGCACCGGACCGGGGTTCTTGAGAGTGGCAACGGGGGCGTGAGTTGGATTTCGCACAGCCCTGAATTTGTTGATCTTGAACTGCGGTAGGCCCCCGCCTCCTCCACTCTCCACGAATCCGTGGCCGTCAGCTGGGGTGCTGCCAGAATCCGCGGGCTATACTTTTGCGCGATTCGCAGGGCCGCTCTCCACCAAGGGACCGCCGGAACGTGTCCGACATCTTCATCTCCTATGCCCGCTCGACGGCAGC
>DAITAA010000043.1:0-12876 GCA_036824505.1 Steroidobacteraceae bacterium | reverse complement strand
TCGTTAGGCGTCGAGGATTAGCACAACCCGCGCGTCCGGCAGGTGGGCGGGGTGGCGAGTGAGCGAATAAGGATTTCCTGAGCGAACGAGCCAGCCCCGGCCGCCTAGCCGGACGCGCCGATCCGCGCTACGCCACTCGAACAGGAATATTGAGCTTTTTGATCTTCTCGCCCCAGATCGCGGGCCCGGTCTGGTGAACCGATTCACCGCGTGAGTCGACGGCGACCGTGACCGGCATGTCCTTTACCTCGAACTCGTAGATCGCCTCCATGCCGAGATCCTCGAACGCAATCAGGCGCGACGAGCGGATTGCCTTTGATACCAGATAGGCGGCGCCGCCGATGGCGATCAGATAGGCGGCTCCGTGCTCCTTGATCGCTTCGATGGCGGCCGGGCCGCGCTCCGCCTTGCCGATCATCACGAGCAGGCCGGTTTTCTCGAGCAGCAGTCCCGTGAACTTGTCCATGCGCGTCGCCGTCGTCGGACCTGCGGGCCCGACGACTTCATCGCGAACAGCATCCACCGGGCCGACGTAATAGATCGCGCGGTTCCTGAGGTCCACGCCGGGCGGCAGGCTCTTGCCGGCGTTCAGCAGGTCGGCAAGGCGTTTGTGGGCCGCATCGCGGCCGGTCAGCATCTTTCCGGAAAGCAGCAGGGTCTGGCCGGGTTTCCAGTGCCTGACTTCATCCGGTGTCAGCGCATCGAGATCCACGCGCCGGGCATCCGCCGCAGGCGACCAGGAAATAGCCGGCCAGGCTGTGAGCGGCGGCGGGTCGAGCGCGACGGGTCCGCTGCCATCCAGTACGAAATGCGCATGACGTGTCGCCGCGCAGTTCGGGATCATTGCGACGGGCTTCGAGGCGGCGTGCGTCGGGAAGGTCTTGATCTTGACGTCGAGCACGGTCGTGAGCCCACCGAGGCCCTGCGCACCGATGCCGAGCGCATTGACCTTCTCAAACAACTCGATGCGCAGTTCCTCGAGCTTGTTCTGCGGGCCGCGCTCGAGGAGCTCGTGCATGTCGATCGGCTCCATCAGCGCCTCTTTTGCCATCACCATCGCCTTGTCGGCCGTGCCGCCGATGCCTAGACCAAGCATGCCGGGCGGGCACCAGCCCGCGCCCATCGTGGGCACGGTCGCCAGCACCCAGTCCACGACAGAATCCGAGGGATTCAGCATGGCAAACCTGGCCTTGTTCTCGGAGCCGCCGCCCTTGGCTGCGACCGTGACCTCGACGGTATTGCCCGGCACCAATTCGACGTGGACGACGGCTGGCGTGTTGTCGCCGGTGTTCTTTCGCGCGAACAGAGGGTCCGCGACGATCGATGGGCGCAGCCGGTTGCCGGGGTCCATGTAACCGCGGCGCACGCCTTCGTCTGCCATCTGCTGCAGGCTGCGGCTCGTATCCCAGCGCACGCCCATGCCGGCCTTCACGAAGACATTGACGATGCCGGTGTCCTGGCAGATCGGGCGGTGCCCCTCGGCGCACATGCGCGAGTTCGTCAGGATCTGCGCGATTGCGTCCTTTGCCGCAGGGGACTGCTCGCGCTCCCAGGCGCGGCCCAGGTGTTCGATATAGTCGGCGGGGTGGTAGTAGGAGATGAACTGCAGGGCGTCGGCAACGCTCTGCACGAAGTCGGCTTCACGGATCACGGGGCCTGCCATCGCCCCGTCATCTTAGCGCAGGAAAGCGGCTCCGCGCGTCAGGAAGGTGTAGTCGCCCTCGATCGCCATGAAGCCGATCAGGATCAGGAGGCACAGCGGCGGTATCAGGATGGCGAACTTCAGCGCAAGCCGTTCCCAGGCCATGTGCATGAAGATCGCGACGATGAAGCCCGCTTTCAGCAGCATGAACACGATGATCAGCGACCAGCGCAGCATCCCGTGCAGGTGGAAATAATCCACCAGGTAGGAAAACGTGCTGAGCACGAACAAGAGCAGCCAGATCCACAGGTAGATCTTGAGCGGGTGTTGTTGGCCTTCTTTCGCTTCAGACATGCTGCCTCACCACAGGTAGAAGAAAGCGAAGATGAATACCCAGACCAGGTCGACGAAGTGCCAGTAAAGACCCGCGACCTCGACGGTTTCGTAGCTGCCGCGCTTGTCGTAGAAGCCCGTATGCACGCGCCTTGCGACCGTCAGCAGGTAGATCACGCCGGCCGATACGTGCAGGCCGTGGAAACCCGTGATCATGAAGAATGCGGAGCCGAACTGCGGCGCTCCCCAGGGATTGCCCCAGGGACGCACACCTTCCATGATCAGCTTCGTCCACTCGAAGGCCTGCATGCTGACGAATGTCGCGCCGAGCGCGGCGGTCGTGACCATCAGCAGCACCGTGTTGCGCTTGTTACGGCGATAACCGTAGTTGACTGCGAGCGCCATCGTGCCGCTCGAGGTGATCAGCACGAAGGTCATGATCGCGATCAGGATCAGCGGGATATCCTGGCCGCCGATATTCAGCGAAAACACCTGGCTGGGATTCGGCCAGGTCGAGAGCGTCGACAGCCGGACGTTCATGTAGGACGTCAGGAAGCAGGTGAAGATGAAGGTGTCGGACAGCAGGAAGATCCACATCATGGCCTTCCCCCACGGCACCGAGAACGCCTGCTTGTCCGAGGCGAAATCGGTCGCTACTTGCTGCAACGGTGGCAGGATGGCGGTTTCTGCATCATGGGCCATTGGCGGAATTTCCCCTTACAAGTACAACAGCACGCCGAACACGACCAGCCAGACCAGCAACAGGAAATGCCAGTAGACCGCGCAAAGCTGCAGGCTCAGGCGCAGGTCGATCAACTCGGCGCCAGCGACGAAGCGCGCCGTCGTACGGCCAAGTACCAGCAGGCCGCCGATCAGGTGCAGGCCGTGAACCGCGGACAGCACGTAGAAGAACGCGACGGCGGGGCTGCCCGATATGAAATACACGGATGGGCCGACCTGCTGCCATGCCATCAGCTGCCCGGCCAGGAATGCGAGCGACAGCATGCCGCCGACGACGAGCGCCGAACGGGCGCCATCGCGCGCTCCATGATCGGCCGCCCAGCGCGCGCGCTGCATCGCAATGCTTGCGCCCACCAGCACCAGCGAATTGACCCACAGGATGTTCGGGATCGTGATGTGGCACCACGCACCGACATGCATGCGCATCGCGTAAGCCGAGATGAACAGGCTGAAGAGCGACGTGACGACCGCCATGAAGATCCACAGGCCGATGCGCTGGGGCGCCATGCGTATCGCGCCGACGTCGCCCTTCTCGCTCTGGCTCTCCCAGGACTTCGCGGTCAGCCGGCTGACCACCAGGAACCAGGCGACGACGCCGGTTGCGAGCGCCGTGAATATGGCGGTGTTGCTCACCGATGCTTACCGTGGTCCCTGCCGGCGCCGAGCGCCGGATCCACGGGCTCGTTCTGCGGAATGAAGTCCTCTTTCGCCCCCGGCACGCTGTAGTCATAGGCCCAGCGATATACGACCGGCAGCTTCGGGCCCCAGTTTCCGTGATGCGGCGGCGTGTCAGGCGTTTGCCATTCGAGCGTCGTCGCGCGCCAGGGATTCGGCGGCGCCTTCTCGCCCTTCCGCAGGCTCGTGATCATGTTGTATAGGAACACAAGTTGAGCGGCCGCCACGATAAGCGCCGCGATCGTGATCGAGGCATTGATCGAATGCACTGAATCCGGAATGAAATCCGTGTTGCCGAGGGCGTAGTAACGGCGCGGCACGCCCAATATTCCCAGGTAATGCATCGGCAGGTAGATCGCGTAGGTGCCGAGGAACGTCATCCAGAAATGCACCTTGCCAAGCGTCACGTTCCACATGCGGCCGGTGATCTTCGGGAACCAGTGGTAGATCGCGCCGAAGACGACCAGGATCGGCGACACGCCCATGACCATGTGGAAGTGCGCGACGACGAAATAGGTGTCGGACAGCGGCAGGTCCACCGTGACGTTGCCGAGGAACAGTCCCGTCAGGCCGCCATGTATGAAGGTAAAGATGAATCCGATCGCAAACATCATCGGTACGGTCAGATGGATATCGCCTTTCCACAGCGTCAGCACCCAGTTGTAGACCTTGATCGCCGTGGGCACTGCGATGATCAGCGTCGTGGTCGCGAAGAAGAATCCGAAGTACGGATTCATGCCGCTGACGTACATGTGGTGCGCCCACACTACGAAGGAGAGCCCGCCGATCGCGAGGATCGCCCAGACCATCATCCGGTAGCCGAAGATGTTCTTGCGCGCATGCGTCGAAAGCAGGTCGGAAACGATGCCGAAGGCGGGCAGCGCGACGATGTACACCTCGGGATGACCGAAGAACCAGAACAGATGCTGAAACAGCAACGGGCTGCCGCCATTGTGGCCGAGCTTCTGGCCCATCGAAATGACCGCCGGCATGAAGAAACTGGTTCCGAGTGTCGAGTCCAGCGTCATCATCACGGCTGAAACGAGCAATGCCGGGAATGCGAGCAGGCCCAGGATGGTCGCCATGAAGATGCCCCAGACCGACAGCGGCATGCGCATCAGCGTCATGCCGCGGCAACGGGCCTGCAGCACGGTCGTCACGTAGTTGAGGCCGCCCATCGTGAAGGCAACTATGAAAATGCCGAGCGAAACGAGCATCAGGATGATGCCGAGACCCGCACCCGGCGTGCCGGTCAGCACGGCCTGTGGCGGGTAAAGCGTCCAGCCGGCACCGGTCGGGCCGCCGGGCACAAAGAAGCTCGCCATCAGCACCAGCACGGCCAGCAGGTACACCCAGAAACTCAGCATGTTCATGTACGGGAACACCATGTCCCGCGCGCCGCACATCAGCGGGATCAGGTAATTGCCGAATCCGCCGAGAAACAGAGCCGTCAGCAGGTAGATCACCATGATCATCCCGTGCATGGTGATGAACTGGTAATAGTCGTTCGGATCGATGAAGTGGAAGGTGTTCGGGAAGCCGAGTTGCAGGCGCATCAGGCCTGACAGCACAAGCGCCACGAGCCCGACACTGATAGCGACGATCGCGTACTGGATCGCGATGACCTTGTGGTCCTGACTCCAGATGTACTTCAGGAAGAAAGTATGCGGATCGTGTATCGGAGCGTCACGGTCCGCGATTGCGACGTATGCCATCAGTAGCCCCTCCTGGATGCCAGGACCGTCTTGTCCTCGGGCTTCAGGGTATTGATGTAGGAGATCAGGTCGTTGATCGACCGATCGTCGGCGAACGCATGGGCCATGAATGACATCTGCCGGCCGTAGTAGTCCTGCCGGTGAGCGCCACGGATTCCGCTGCGGAAATTATTCAGCTGGCGCGCCAGGTACCAGTCGCTCATCTGCGCGAGGCGCGGGGCATTGAGCGCCCAGATGCCCTCTCCATGCTGGCCGTGGCAGGCCGCACAAGTCGTATACAGGGACTTGCCGCGCTTCGCGTCGCCGGTCACGGTTGATTCCGGCGCCGAATCCGGAAGCGACTCGATGTGGACCGTGACATTCCGGATTGCCATTTCGTCCGGCAACATCGCCGCAAAGGCGCGCATCTGCGTGCCGAAAGTGTCCTTCTCGTGCATGCCGCGCAGCCCGCTGCGGAAGTTGTGAAGCTGTCGCTGCAGATACCAGGCCGGCTGGCCAGCGATTCGCGGCGCGTTCAGCGCCTGATTACCCTCGCCACCGGATCCATGGCAGGCCATGCAGACCGCGTACTGGACCGCGCCCGCCGCTGGATCCGTGGCCGCAAGCGACTGCGTTTGGCTGAATGTCGATTGTGCGGCAAGCCAGGTGTCGTAGGCTTCCTGCGTATCGACGACGACCCGACCGCGCATCGCAAAGTGCGCGAGCCCGCACAGCTCCTCGCACATCAATTCGTACTCGCCGAGCTTGGTCGGCGTCATCCACAGATAAGTGATCATGCCGGGAACGAGGTCCATCTTGACGCGGAACTGCGTCACCGTGAAGTTGTGCAGCACGTCCTTGGATCGCAGCAGAACCTTGATGGGCTTGCCGATGGGGAGATGTAATTCCGGACTTGCGACCAGGATATCGTCCCGGCCGTTGGGATCTTCCGGATCGAGCCCGAAGGCATTATCCGGCGTGATCAACGATGCGTCCGTGTAGCCGAGTTCGCCGTCCTTGCCGGGCAGGCGAAAACTCCAGTGCCATTGTTGGCCGACCGCCTCGACGATCGTGGCATCCTTCGGAACGACGACAAACTTGCCCCAGACGAACAGCCCCGGTGCGAGCATCGCGGCAACGCCAATGGCTGTGATGCCCGTCAGCCACCATTCGAGCTTCTTGTTCTCGGGCTCGTAATCCGCCTTCTGTCCCTTCTTGTGGCGATAACGCATCACCGACCAGGCCAGGAACAGATTGACGACGACGAATACGATGCCGGTGACCCAGAAGGTCAGGATCACCGTATCGTCCATGGTGCTCCAGTTCGACGCGATCGGCGTGAACCACCAGGGACTCATGAAGTGGAAGATGACCGAGCCGACCACCAGGAGGACCAGAACGACTGCGATCGCCATCTGCTAGTCCCCTTGTGCCGCGCGGACCCGATCGCCGGTTGCCCGGCGCCTGCGCTGCACGGCCGAGAACGGATTCACGAAATGACTGTCGATACCCGCGAATTCCGCCTCGGGATGCCGCGTCTTCATCATGTGCCTGACCGCTGCCTCCTGGTCCTTGCGGGCATAGATCAGGATCAGGAATTTCCCGGCCTCGATGTCGTCGTGGAACCTGGCGAGCTTCCTGTTTTCCTTCTCGACACCGATCAGTCCGCCTTCCCAGGCGCCGAACAATGCCGCGACCGCACACAGCGCGACAAATACGAACCACGGGATATTTGCAAATGGCCCGAACTGGTCGAGCATCACGCAGCCGATCACGCCCGCAAACAGGCCGAATGCGGCGCCCAGGAAACCATCGCGGACGACATCGAGCGTCTCGAGGTAATTGGCTGAATGAATATGCCGCTTCTTCAGCCCGGATTCGTCCTTGGCGATCACGTGCACGAAGAAATCGTCGATTCCCACATCGTGCAGGTCATCGGAAACCTGGGACGTACTTTCAAGTTCCGGCGCGACGTAATACAGGCACTTCATGAGTCCCCTCGCCGAATCGCGGGCCTAAAATGACGCCGACACCTGTTAACGTTTGAGTCTCGCATAAGACCCCAGGCTTTGGAAGTCTGGGAGCCGGCGGCGGGTGATCTAGCCGCGGAGCCAGGCAAGCGCCTCGTCCAGGTCCGTGAAGACCCGGATGAGTGCGCCATGGCTCCTCGCGACTATTTCGCCGAACCTCTGCGGGTGGAGCATCCTCTCGTCAGAGAGGTGCGCGAAGCGGATCTGGGCTCCGGAACCGGATCCAACACGGGCAACGTGCACACCGTGCTCAAACAGGTCGGTGAGCGTCGGAGGATCACCGGTGACCTGGCGCACGTCCACCAGGACGGCTTCGCGGTTTTCGCGCACGGCGATCTCAGAGGCCCCGCTGTACATCTGCAGGGCCGATTCGAGCGTGTAAGTGCCCGTGCATACGAGCTCGACATAGCCGGGGTGGACCTTGTATTCGAAGCTGACGCTCATGCAGGCCAGAGCCAGCCAAAGGCGCCGCCGGTTAGCAGGCCATAGATCACGCCGTCGAGCGTCGCCTTAAGGGTCGTGGACCACGAGCGCCCGTACCAGATCGACATCTGCCACAGCGCGACGGCGTAGCCGATGAATGCCGTCGTGCAGGCGAACCGGAAGACAGTCAGGTATTCCGTACCGGGCGGAAATGCGTGTCCCGTGACATAGGCGGCCAGGATGCTGACGCCAACAACGTAGACGAACCACTGCGCGAGGCTCTTGCCCATCGAAAAGGGGCCATTCGGCAGCACGGTCAGCAACATCACCGGGCCGCGTTTCAGCTTCTCGACGAATTCAGGTGATTTCATCGCTGCATGGTTCTCCGCGCGCGGCAGCATGTAATCGCCGGGCGGAATCGCAAAGGGACGCAGTGCGTCCTGGACCTTTTCCTGGTTCGGCAGCTTCGGGGATTCGCCGCGATGCCACAGCGGCGCCATGTGAATGATGGAACTCGCGATGAAGACGATCACGGCCGATACCAGGATCGGCATCCAGAGGGCAGCAATGCTTATCATGTGGTTCTCCTGCTGATGACTCTATATATGGCTGCGCCGAGCAGCGCGCCTGCGATGGGCGCGACCCAGAACATCCAGAGCTGGGATGTCGCCCAGTCGCCGACATAGATCGCAACTCCGGTACTGCGGGCCGGATTCACGGAAGTGTTCGAGACGGGAATGCTGATCAGGTGGATCAGGCACAGCGCAAGCCCGATGGCGAGCGCCGGAGATCCCGGGGGGGCGCGTTGATCGGTCGCACCGAGAATGACCAACAGGAACATCGCGGTCATCACGATTTCGCAGACCAGCACCGACATCATGGAGTAGCCGCCGGGCGAGTGGGCCCCATAGCCATTCGATGCGAAGCCCGACGAGACATCGAAGTCCGAGCTGCCGCTGGCAATCACGAACAGCACGCCGCCCGCCGCGATGGCGCCCGCGACCTGGGCCACGATGTAGGGGGGCAACTGGCGGGCCGGGAAGCGGCCGCCGGCCCAGAGCCCGATGGAAACAGCGGGATTGAGATGACCGCCGGAGATGTGGCCGATGGCATAGACCATCGTGACGACCGTCAGGCCGAAGGCCAGGGAAACCCCCAGCAGGCCAATGCCGCCGTCGGGAAACGCCGCAGCAAGGACCGCGCTGCCGCATCCGCCGAGCACGAGCCAGAATGTTCCGAGAAATTCGGCCAGGTACCTGTTCATGCCTGTATCCCCCCAACCCGATCCGCCCGCGATCATAGCCCCGAAAGCTGGGCCCGCGTATCAAGCTCCTGGCCTTTGCGCCCGCCGCGCACCAGAGCGCCCTGGCCCAGCGCGCTTTCAATCATCACCCGCGCCATGTCGGCCGCCCTTTGCGCGAGCGCCGCGGCGCCGTCGTGAAGCAATTTAGAATTGCGCACATACAGCTCGTTGTTCTCCATGTCCTCCGCGCTCCAGCCACGAGAATGGGCGACATAGGGGAACTGCGGGAACTGGCAGCCGAGTTCCGCGAAGAATCCGAGCAACTGGCCGGCGACGGCCTGAACATTGTCCTGGCCGCCGGTAATGATGAACGCGGCAACCTTGTTGCGCATCAGGTGCCGGTTGGCCACGGTCTCCTGGTTCTGGATGCAGTTCATGCGTTCGACCATCTTGTAGTAGAGACTGCTCGCACCACCCCAGCGGATCGGCGTGGCGACCAGTATCACATCGGCCCAATGCACGACTCCCTCGTACACCTTGTCCATCTGGTCCTTCGACTCCATCTGCGTGATCGAGCAGGGCCAGGTGCAGGCGCGCGCCGATTTCGAATAGAAGCCCTCACAGGCGCGGAATGAAAGGTCCCGGATCCGGAGAATCTGTGTATCGCATGCGGAGTCAGTGCGGCCACGCGCCGCGGCAAGCGCACTCTCCAGCAGATCCTCTGATGTGCTGTAGCGCGGATGGCCTGCGGTCATGGATGTTGTCGAGATGCCAAGGACGCGGATCGGCCCTGGTTCGCGCCTGGGATCGCGCGCCAGCGGATGCGCTTCGTGCGGTAGTCGGCCGCGCTTCGTCTTCTGGACCTCGTTGACCAGCACCCGGCCGTTCTCGACCTTGACGTCATGGGATGGAACGCGATCGGCTTCGTAGCCCGGTTCGCCCGCGCCGGTCTGCCAGTGGAACTTGTAGTAATGCCATGGGCAAACTACGTAGTCGCCGTCGAGCTCGCCATTGCCGAGCGGACCGCCAACATGATTGCAGACGCCTGAAATCGCGCCGAACTTGCCGTCCTTGAATGTCAGCGCAATGCGCTTCGTGCCGACCCGAAGTTCCTGTACCGGTTTTCTTGCGAGTTCATCGCTGGCACCGACGTCGATCCATTTTGTTTCGGTCATGAACGATTGTCTCCCCGTAATTCCTTGCGGACCATCAGTTTCAGCCCCGACCAGACCTCGGAAACGGCGCAGACCTTGATGTCCACATAGCCGAGCGGCAGCGCCACGTCGCGAATCGTTTGCTCCGTGATATCCGTCGCGACTTTCGCAGATTTCTTGGGCCACGAAACCCACACAGGCGTCGCTTCATCGAGCTTTCTGCGATAGGAGCGCAGGGCCGCCGCTAGCTCCGACCTGCGCGTCACGAAATGATGAACGATGTCCACGCCGGTGGCCACGCCGGTGACGATCCTGACACCGTCGGGCAGCGGTGCCAGGAGCTTGTGATAGTTAACTGGCGCGTCAATGGCCTGCAGCACCATGCCTGCCTTGATGCCAAGCTTCGTAGCGAGCGGTGTACCCGAGTAACCGGCCATGCGCGGCCCGAACCGCCGTCAAGCCCGCCCCTGGCCGCGATACAGAAATGCGACGACCGCACCAAGGACAAGCATGAGGATGCTGTCGAATACCATCTGTTTGACGGCCAGCATTCCGGGCATCGGCTGCACGACGTAATAGATCATGTAGGTCGGCACGATGCCGAGAAGCGCAACTGCCGCACCAAATCGCAGACCCTGCCCGAGCCAGGGCTTGTTCTCGACGCCGCGTGCATAGATCCAGGTGAAGGCGCCCGCCATCAGCACGTGCGCGATGACCATCCACTGGAATAACGGCATTGATTCCTCTTCTGAACGGAAAAGGTTTGGCAGCGCCGTGTAGTCGCCTTTCAGCAGCACTCCGTGCACCACGAAACTACCGGCGAAATAGACGATGAGAATCACAAGCCAGGCAATGAAGAACTTCTTGTTCATGAAAGATCCCCCTTGGTCAGACGAATTCAGGGCTCCCTGAGACCCGATGGTCCCGGCGTCCTTGGAATGCCTGGATTGAAACTCCAGTAGTCAGCGCTTTCCGCAGTCCAGGAATGCACGGCAAGCTTGAGGCCCGTTGGCTCATCGAGCGAGCCGGCGGCGATCGACCAGAGCGGCTCGTCGTCACCTTCCCAGAACAGGCTCGAACCGCAGTTGGCGCAGAACCCGCGTTGTGCTTCGGCGGACGAGCGATACCACTTCAGCGTATCGCCGCGTTCGATGAAGACATGCTCCTTGCGGGCACAGGTGCCGACCCAGAGGCCGCCCGTGAACTTGCGGCAGGTCGTGCAATGGCAGGCGACCGCCGAAGAGCGCAGCGGGCCGCGGATTGAAAACCGGACCGCGCCGCAAAGGCAGCCGCCGGTTGCTCGGACATCCGCCGGTTTCTCCATGGCTGGATCTTAACTCTTATGCCTATGCGCCGATCAGCACCGACGTCATCGAGAGTGCACTGATGACCCGGTCATTGAAAATGCTTGCTGGTTCAGCATCTTCCTGCAGGGCGAGGGCATAGAGCAGCGGGAAATAATGCTCCGGGGTCGGCACCGCAAGGCGCGCGTTCGGGCCCAGCGTGACGTAGTCCTTCAACAAGTCATGTTCCCGGGCCTGGATGCGGCGACGCAGTGTTGCATCGCATTCAGCGGCCCAGGGCAGCGGTTGCGGATCATGAAAGCTGAACAGGCGGAGGTTGTGAACCATGTTGCCGCTGCCGAGAATCAGGATGCCTTCCTCCCGCAGCGGCGCCAGTTCGCGGGCGAGCGCGTAATGGAATCGCCCCGGCTGGCTGGTGTCCAGGCTCAGTTGCACGACCGGGATATCCGCGGCTGGATACATCGGGGCCAGTACGCTCCAGGCGCCGTGGTCCAGGCCGCGCCCTTGATCGAGCCCGACATTGGTGGATGAAATCAGCCCGCTGATTCGATGTGCGAGATCAGCGTCGCCTGGCACGGGGTACTGCACATCGAAGAGCGCCTTCGGAAAGCCATAGAAGTCGTGGATGGTCTCCGGCTTCCCGGTGGCGGTGATGCAGACGCCGCGCGTTTCCCAGTGCGCGGAAATGCACAGAACGGCCTTCGGTTTCGGCAGCCTGCCACCGAGTTCCTGCCAACTGCGATGGAACTCGTTGCGCTCGATCGCATTCATCGGATTGCCGTGACCGACGAACAGCACCGGCATCTTCACGAGGAGGTCACCGGACCGATCAGGTCCCACTTGTTCCCGTACAGGTCGAGGAACACGACCACGGTGCCATAGGCTTCATGGCGCGGCGCCTCGGCAAAGCGTACGCCCTGCGACTTCATGTGCTCATAGTCTTCGTGGAATTTGTCGGTGCGCAGGAACATGAAGACGCGGCCACCGCTCTGGTTGCCGACCGCGCGTTCCTGTTCGGGCGTTGCCGCCTTCGCGAGCAGCAGTGCCGTGCCGCCAGTACCTGATGGGGCAACCCTCACCCAACGCTTGTCGCCCGCGAGCGGCGCGTCCTCGAGCAGGACGAAGCGCAGCGACTGCATGAAGAACCGTTTTGCCTCGTCGTAGTCCCGGACGAGCAGGGCGACCTGCGAGATACTTCGCGGCACCGAATCAACCTGCGGATGATTCAGCGCGCGGCGCCCAGATCGAGCGATACACCTTCCAGGCGCCGTTCCTCTGCCGCCGCAGGACGCGCATGACGTGATACTCCGACCGGACGACCCTGCCGGTCGCGATCTCACGGGTGGCGCCGCGTATCGCGCCCCATTCCACGGCGTAATTCCCGAAGACCTTTACTTCCTCGAACTCCAGCCGATACTCAATTACTTCGCGGGTCTTCGGCGCGCCGCTCATGCGCTCGAATACGGCGTCGAATTCCTTGGCACCGCGCTGCGCGGCGCCGCCGGGCGGAAACATCACGGCATCGTCGTCCACCAGCGCGCGCAGGGCCGCGAAGTCACCGGCGGCGGATGCCTGCATGTCGCGCTGGTGCAGTCTCTCGATTGCCTTGCGGTCAGCGTTTTTCATGGTCTTTGCAC
>DAITAA010000062.1:0-3947 GCA_036824505.1 Steroidobacteraceae bacterium | reverse complement strand
GACCGGCGACGGCATCTACGCCGCCTTTGAAGATGCAGCGGATGCACTCAATGCGACGCTGACGCTGCAACGTTCACTGCGCGACCCGGCAGCGACCGACGGGATCCAGATCAAAGTGCGCTGCGGCCTGCACGCGGGCATCGTTGAACAACGCGATGGGGAATACATCGGCGCGCCGGTCAGCCGCACAACGCAGGTCATGGGCGCAGGCCACGGTGGTCAGATCCTTGTATCGCAAGCAGTGGCCGATCAGCTTGGCGGCGGGCTGCCGGCCGGGGCGACGCTGCGCGACCTCGGCCGCGTCCGACTCAAGGATCTGACCACGCCGGAGCAGATCTACCAGGTGCTGCATCCGCAGCTTGTTCGGGACTTCCCGCCACTGCGCTCGCTTGAGGCGACGCCGAACAATCTCCCGCAACAAACCACCTCGTTCATCGGGCGCGAACTCGAACTCGCACAGTGCCGGAAGTTGCTCGCAGGCAAACGACTGCTGACGTTGGTTGGGATGGGCGGATTGGGCAAGACGCGGCTGGCGATGCAAGTGGCGGCGGACCTGATGAGTGAGTGTCCGGACGGTGTGTGGTTTGTCGATCTGGCCCCGCTCTCCGATGAGGCGCTGGTGGCCAAGACGGTTGCCACTGTGCTCGGTGTGCGTGAGGAAACCGGACGATCGATTACGGACACGCTGTGCGCGCACCTGAAGCAGCAGAAGCTGATCCTGGTCCTTGATAACTGCGAACATCTGCTCGCCGCATGCACGATGCTTGCTGCGACACTGCTCAAAGACACAGCGGAAGTGCGAATCGTCGCCACCAGTCGTGAAGGCTTGCGCGTGCCCGGGGAACAGGCGTATGCGGTACTTCCGCTCGCGCTGCCGGACAGAAACGCGGGGCTGGATAGCCTATTGCGCTCTGAAGCCGTGCAACTGTTCATGGAGCGCGCACGGTTGCAGAAGCCGGGCTTTACCCTGACCGAACCAGATGCGCCGGCGGTGGCGGAGATTTCCGCACGGCTTGAAGGCATCCCGCTGGCGCTGGAACTCGCGGCCGCCCGGATGCGCGCCATGTCGGTGCAGGACATCAATTCTCGATTGAAGGATCGCTTCAGGCTGCTGACCGGCGGAAGCCGTGTGGCGATGGAGCGGCAGCAAACCCTGCGCGCGATGGTGGCCTGGTCCTACGACATGCTTTTGGACGTTGAGCAACGCCTGCTCGAGCGCCTGAGTGTCTTTGCGGGCGGGTTCGAATCAGCCGCCGCCAGTACCGTATGCGGCACCGAACCCCTGACGACCGATGTCATCAGAGATCTGCTTGTGGCGCTGGTCGATAAATCCTTGGTGATGCCCGACCGAAATGAGCTTGGGACGCGCTACAAGCAACTGGAGACGATTCGTGAATTCGCTCGCGAACGGCTGGTGTTGCGTAACGAACTGCCGGCGATAGCGGCGCGGCATTGCGATCACTTCTTCGCAAATGCAAAGGTCGCGCGAGAGAAGCTGAAGGGCGCCGAGAGGGCGGAATGGACCCGGCGGCTCGAAGCCGAGCTGGACAACATTCGCGCAGCGATCGCGCTTGCGCTCACTGGCGGCGCCGACCCGTTTATCGCGGTCAAATTCGAGGTCGCGCTGATGGGATTCCGCATCTTGCGCGGTTATGTCACTGAGGGGCGAAAGAACGTGCGGGCGGCACTTGCGCTTCCGGCGGTGCGAAGCTCGGCCGTCGCGCACGCGTGGGCGCTGTATGTGGGAGCGGGACTTGCTACGAGCCAGAGTGACAACACAGAGGCGGGTCAGATGCTTGAGGCGTGCCTTGCGCTTCGGCGCGGTTTTGGCAATCCGGTCGAAATCGCAGCCACCCTGTCCACATTGGCGCAAGTCCGGCTGCACGAAGGCGAACCAGAAAGGGCGCGGGAAGCAGAGGAGGAAGCACTAGGCATCTTCCATGAAATTGGCGACCGCATTGGCGAAGCAATCTGCCTGCTGCATCTGGGCGAGATCTTCATGTACGGGTCCGACGATGAAGGAGGGAGAAGGCATCTCGAGCTGAGTCTTGCGATCGCGCGCGAGATAGCCCATTTCGAGGTTGTCAGCGACAGCGAGCGGCGCTTAGGCGAACTCGCCTTGCAAGAAGGCGAGCGCAATGCTGCGCGTGCGCGTTTTGAAGCAGCGCTCGGCATCTGCCGCGAGACTGGCGACAAGCGCGGCGAAGCCGCGGCGACTTGGTGGCTCGGCAAAGCCGATATCGCTGACGGCGATTTCAACTCTGCGCGTGCGCGACTGCAAGCCGCGCTGGCTGCGTTCCGCGATTTCGAAATGAACGCTGAGATGCTGGCTTGCCTGGAAGATCACGCCGCAATCATGCGGCTTGCCGGCGCTCCGGGCAGCGCCGTCCGATTACAGGCTGCGATAGAGGCATTGCGCAAGCGGCTCGCACTTCGGCGTGCGCCGCGCAGTTTCGCCGGCTGGACTGCCGCGATCGCCGCAGCACGCGATGAAATGGGTGATGACGCGTTCGACACCGCTTGGTTGGAGGGAGTTGGTTGGGAACTTGAAGATGCGGTCCGCCGCGCCCTCGCCCCCATTCAAACAGTGCATGCCGCTCGTTAGCCTGGTCAAGCCGTGCCTCGCCTCGTTCCGGGGAAGAGGCACGCCTTGACACTTCGGATCGATCTTGATTCGCTTAGGCCTGAGCTCGTAAAAGGCGCCGGCGACCCAGCCAAACGGCGCCGAGCGCACCAAACAAGAGGCCGACCGTACCCGGTTCCGGAACACGGGTAAATCTCACGATTCCGGGAATCTCGGCCTTTAGTGTTGGAGTGCAGGTCAGGATCTCAAAACCCTCGCAACTGCCGAGCCAGAGAAATACCAAGCCGGGAGGGCCAGTAGTGCCAATATCGAAATCAAGCCAGACCGGACCCGCATAGATCGTGCCCAAATTGTCTGCAACCGTCACCAACTGGAATCCGATCAAGCCGGTGTCGATGCCGACCAATTCTCCGTTGACGATATTGACAGCCAAGACCGGGTCTGGAGACTGTGGCCCGAAGTTAGCCGTAGCTAGGATGTTCCCGGAGTTCGGGAACCGATAAAGCTGGACGAACCCATTTAGAAAGCTCGAATCGCAGACGGCGTCGGCCTTTATGCCGTCCGTCGCCAAGCAACTGTCCGGGACAAAGAACGTCGCCTTTCCCTGATATCCGAGACTTGCGAAAGCGCCCGTGAACTGGAACTGAGGATCCCAGGCACCGACATAGATCGCCGCCTGCGACGTGCCACCTGCCGCTCCGAGGGTGACGACAGTCAACATGCGCATCAGCAACCTTAATAGTCGTGCTTTAGTCATTCTTGGCCTCACAATTCGTAATCGATCACCTGTTCCTGCGATACGCCGCACCATCAATTCGCGCGCCGCGGTCAAGCGAGAACCGGGCTGCAAGAAACATGCCCTTTCCCTCCATGATGCCGTAACCCGATGATTTCTCTGCGGCTTGAGTGGCCGGTCATCGCTATCCTCCGGGAGTTCTCGACACGGACTGTAAGAAGTTTCGACAGCCCAGGGTGGACTTCGCATAGCCGTTCTAGTGGGATGACCATTTGAAGGTATTGCATGGTTTTGCCGATCTTCGTCAGGCGCGGAGAAGTTGTTCTGCAAGTACCGATTCGCACCCCGCACGTATCCACGCGGACAGAGCGTCGACCGGATTCAGTCGGATCGTGCGTCGGACTCGCGCAGGACTTTGCGCGCTCGATGCTAACGATTCGTCGCCGCCGCTTTGTCGCTCGCGGCCTGCGGAAACTCGGCAAGACTGGACGGAGTGCTGGCCGGCGGGTGCGGTGCGCCCAGTTCGAGGCGAAGTTTGGAAGCCTTCGTGAACAGCCGTTTCGCCTCCGCACGATCGTCCTGGGACGACGCAAGGTGGGCGGCGGCATGAATCGCCGCTGCGCGAGC
>DAITAA010000061.1:0-4051 GCA_036824505.1 Steroidobacteraceae bacterium | reverse complement strand
TTTCAGCGGGCCGAGGTGTTCATACAGACGCAAACCAACCCGGAGCGAAATGATCGATCCGCCTGCGCGGCACACGAGTTGCCTGAAGGTGTCGGGCGTGAAGTAGTGGTCCGGGACAGATACGCCGTATCCGTAGTTGCCGAGCAAGTCCATGGCGCGAAGCATCGTGCGCGAGTACAGACCGTATTCGAAGTGGTCCTTGACCAGGATTAGTCTGGCTACTCGCAGCGCCTCAGCGAACAGCGCAGTGCGTACGGATTCGTCAGCATGGTGAAGAACATCGCAAAGCAGAGCGACATCGAAATGCGCGTCAGGAAACGGCAGGCTTTGGCCGTCGAAGCGTGAATAACCTTTCCACGCCGAGTCATCCCGAAGCTTGTCTGGTAGCGGGTAGAGATCGACCCCATGCCAAAGGGAATCCATCAATTTCTGCTGAAGGGCGCGCGTCATGCTCATGTCTCCGCACCCGATGTCCAAGCCCCTCCTGACGGGCACATCCCGTTCGTGAATCAATGCGCACAACTCGTCACCGAGTATGCCGACGCGGTGACGGTGCGAGCCGGCCTGGTGGACCCGCACCAACAGCCGATCAAGGATGTTCTTCGAGAGCTTGGCGATTGGAGAACTCATCGCCTGCTATCGGTCGCGCTTCGCATCGATGCGGACAAGCGACAGCATGAAAGCCGCGAACGAGACTTCTGCCCCGCTTGTGAGCAATGTGCTGGCGGGAATGGCAGCCCGCATGACTTGCGTTGGGTCAAGCCCGCGGAATCCGGTAAGTGCCCAGCCAGACACCGCCCAAATGGTAATGAACGCGCCGGCAACAAAGGAAACAACGCCAACAACGAGCACCAATTCCAGCGAGATTTCTTCGACCCACGCAAGGTATGCCGGCAGCTCGTGCAAAAGGCCTTTCTGTATGGCAAGCAGGTGTGCGAGCACCGAGAAAACCACGAGTTGCAATCCGAGGACGGACGCGGCACCTGCGTACAAGAGCGAGTGAATATCAAGGACCACATGGCCCAGACGCAATGGGCCCATCGCCAGCAACGCCTGACCAATCCATCCCAGAACGAACAGGGCGATGCCCGGATAGAAGAAGAGCCACTGTGGGCTGTGCAGCAGCAGGAAGCGCAGGTGTCGCCAGCCATCCCGGAAGCTCCTCAGATGCGGCGCCCGGTTTCTGCCGTCCTTGCTCAACGTCGTCGGTACCTCTGTGATGTCGAGCTTCGCGAGCGTTGCTTTAACAACCATCTCACTCGCGAATTCCATGCCGTGGCTTGACAGCCCCAGGGCCAGAACGGCGTCGCGTTTGAAGCCGCGAAGCCCGCAATGGAAATCGCGCACGGGGCTGGCGAAGAACAGGCGGCCGACGGTACTCAGTACCGGATTGCCGACATATTTGTGATGCCATGGCATTGCCCCGGCGGCAATGCCACCCAGAAAGCGGTTACCCATCACCAGGTCGTGGCCGGCGCGCAATCTATCAACAAAGACGTCGAGTGCGGCGAAATCGTAACTGTCGTCGGCATCGCCCATGATGACAAAGCGTCCACGCGCGGCTTCGATGCCACCAATGATCGCGGCGCCGTAGCCGGGTGTTGCGACCGCAACGACCGTTGCGCCAGCCGCGCGCGCGAGCGCCTCTGAGTCGTCGGTGCTGCCGTTGTCGGCGACGATGACCTCACCGGCGATGCCGCGGCGGACGAGGAAATCGCGTGCCTTGCGCACGCAGGTTCCGACCGTGCGCGCCTCGTTGAGGCAGGGTATGACGATCGACAATTCAAGCCCCGCGTCTTTGGTCATTGGCGTGCGATCGGGTCAATGGCAAAAAGCCGACCAAGCGGCTCGATCCGTCCCCGGCGCTCGATACGTTGCTCAGCGAGCAGTGTGAGACCGGGCGGAGTCGGGGCCGGATCGGCCAGAAGTTCGGCGCGCAGGCCCGCGTTTTCGGGGCAATCCAGTGCGCATGGCGAGTTGCCCATCACGTTATCGGCACGGCGAACGAGGATGTAGCGTACGTAAGGGGCGCGGGAACGCACGTCGGCGAGCGTTCCGCGCAGCAGTGCATCGGTTTCCACGACCTTGCGTTCGTGCTGCGGCGTGAGGATGAAATTGTCGGCGATTACTGCGCACGCGGAATGGAAGGTGATGTAATGGCCGTCGCTATGTTCCGCTAGAACAACGCCGGGTTCGCGGACGCAGGGCGCTTCTAGTGCCAGGTAGAGATTGCGCAGCAGCATGTACTGGAAATCTTCGCCCAGCGGCTTGGTGTGACCCAGCGCTCGCAGTGGCGCGATATGCGTCAGTGCGAGGACAAGCAGAAGCGCCGGAATCAGGGGTCCGGCTCGATGCGGCCGGGACAGCAGGCCGCGCTCGACAATTACGCACCAACCGAGGTAGATCGCGAACCAACCGAAGTATTGCAGGCGGAACTGCTGCACGAGCAGCGCGCTGCCAAACAGCGTCATGACCAGGAAGAAGAGATCGGCGGGGCTGCGATGCAGCCGCAATTGCGCGAAGAGCAGGATCGGAACCGCCGGCAGCAGCCAAACAAGCGCGGAATACGATTGGTTGATGCGAGCGAAATCGCCCTCGGCGACCGAGCGCAGCGGCGGTTGCACTTCGATGATCTCCTCGTACTTGATGATGCTGCCGGAGATGAAAGTCGCGCCTTCAATCATCTGCGGCACGATCGGCAGAGCCAGCGCAATTCCGCCAGCGACGAGAAGAACAGCGCTTGTCTTGCTGCGCGACAGCCGGCTCAGAGCGAACACGGCGAGCGCACTCGCGCCGGCCACATAGAGATGGAACCACGACTGCAGGTAAAACGAGAACTGGCCGTCGCGAAACGGTGCAGACGGCAGCAGAAAAGCGAAGGTCGCGAGAACCAGCGTGAATGCGAATGCGGTGCACGCCCTGCGCGGAAGGACATGGCCGCCGAGCCAGAGTAGGGCAATCGTCGCGAGCAGCGGCAATTGGAGGATGAACAGGCCGTTGTGAAATGCCGGTGCTGCGCCGAGGACGGCGGCACACAGCGACGCGCGTCGACTTGAGCCTGGATCGGTGAACCACCGCAAGCCGAGCCACAAGACGGCCAGCACGAAACTCCACTCGACGAAATGGTGATCGAGCATGCCGACACGGTGCAACGCGTGGGTCAGCGGGGACAGCACGAATCCGAGCGCGACCAGGACCAGCAGCGCCGGTCGCAGGGTGAGAGTGCTGCCGGACGCCAACAACAATCCGAGGTTCACGAAGACCCAAGCCGGCGCGACGAACGCGAGCACGCGCAAAGGCTCGCTGATGCCTGTCATGCGCATCAGCATGCTGCCGAGCGCCGCCATCATCATGTCGTAGCCCCATGGCCAGGTCACCCAACTGCCTTCCGGCGCATGGATGTTCGGATCGAACTGAATCAGGTTCCAAGGCGCATGGATTGCCGCCAGGATGCGCCGCGCGTGGTAGAAGCTGTCGTGATCGCCTGGCACGAACACGCCATCAGCCAAGGTCCCCGAGATCTGGGTAAGGCAGAACAGAAAGGCCAGAGTGCCCGCGGCGAGCCACAACGCGATGAGGCGAACCCTTATCCCCGCCACCGCGCGGCCCGTGCGCCTACTGAGGCTGCGGAGAATGAAACCTGACTCACAAGCTGGATCTGCGGTGGGAGATTGCCTGAATCTTAACCGGGAAGATTCATCGCCAGCCACTGCGCCGACTGCGCGGCAGCGGTGAGCCTCGACCTTGCAGGTACTGGACGATTCCGATCAGTCGGTCGGCGCGTCTGGTGGGCACACTGCGCGGCATGTCACCGTTCAGCGCGCGCGGCGATTCACACTCGTACAGCGGGACCGCTGCGCGAACATCAGCGTCAGTTGCGCCGCCGGCACTTCGACCATCACCACCTCACCGCGCGTGCTGGGCATCGGCGCCACCGTGACGCCGACCCCGCGGCGACGCCACTCGTCGGCAAACTGCTCGGGCGAGGCGATCGGCGGCAGCTCGCTGAACCGCCGCCGCTGCGCCTCGGCGATCTCTGCGCATTCGCCTT
>DAITAA010000007.1:0-122126 GCA_036824505.1 Steroidobacteraceae bacterium | reverse complement strand
TCGTCGGCTTCACGCTGACCGGCGCAGCGGTCGAGGCCGAGCCTAGCACTCTCGCCGGATCGACCGGCGGCTGTTACTACTGTGCGCGGGACGGCGTTCGGCTCTCGCGCGCAGTGAAGCTAGCGGCATTCAATCGCCTCCCCTATGACATCTTCGATGCCTCTGGCAAGCTACTCGTCTCCGGGCAGACGAGCGAGCTCAGCCGCGAGCTGCCGCTTGGCAAGTACCGCATCAGCATCAACGCCCTCGGCCAGGTGCTCGAAGAGCCGTTGACCATTGTCCCGGACCAGACCACGATGCTCAGTCTTGGAGTCAAAGGCGACCTGTTTGTGATCCAACACTGACAGTCCCGGGTGCACGATGCCCAAGCTTCTGATCACTATTGCTCTTACCGTTCTCCTCGGAACCGCCTGCTCGCAGAAACAAAACGAATCGCCGCCGGCGAGCGCACGCGTGGCACAGGTGCCTGCGCCGGAGCCGCCGGCAACGCTGACGGACGTCAATCTCGCCGCAGCCGACATGGGCGGCGCCGTCGAGGAACTCACCGACAACTACGGCCCCGGGTTCACCGGGAGACGCCTGATCGACGGCATGCTGGCGCCGACCTGGAGGCTCGACGCTGCCTACAACGCGGGGGAAATGCAGAAGCTCACTTATCCGCAGGAGATAGTGTTCTCCTTCTTCGAGCGCGAGCCGGCGGAAATCGACGCTGTCGAGATCACCCTGCCGAACCCGGCGACGCTGGCACCCAAGGACATCGAGATCTGGGTCGCATCGGACAGCCCGACCGGGACTTTTCGGAAGATCGAGGCTGGGACCCTGGACGCCCGGCCCGGCGTGCAGGAAGTGTCCTTCTCCACAGTCGAAGCTCGCTTCGTGAAGCTCCGCATACTGTCCGGCCACGCGCCCGAGGGACTCGAGATCGCGGAGGTGCGCGTGGTCGAGAACGACGGTTCTCGCTACACGCCGCTCTTCACGCGCGTCCCACAGGTGAAGCACTGGAAAGGCAGCCCGCGCGAGGCTGCCCAGCGCGGCCTCGACTGGCTGCAGCAGGCCGGGCCGGTCTGGGTCAAGCTGCACGGCTGCTTCGGCTGCCACGTGCAGGCACAGGTGCTGATGGGGCAGGCGGTGGCGTACGAACAAGGCTATCGCGTGAACCAGCGATCCATGAGGGTGCTGTTCGACCATATGAAGAGCCAGTCCTCATGGGGGTCCTGGTGGAGCCCGTCGGGCTCTGCAACGGCTTTCGGAGCGATGGGTACGACCCATGCGTATGAGGTTCTTGGAATGGACGGCGATCGCGAGTATCCATATGCCGACAAGGGTTTCCACGGAGAGATGTCGAATCGCCTGCTTTCTCGGCAGCTGGATGACGGTTCGTTTCCGGTCGACGAGGTCCATCCCCCGATCGTCCAGGGCAAGTTCATGACGACGGCCAATTATCTGGTCGCGATCGAGTGGTCCGCGAACCGTACGCAAGATCCGAACGAAGTTACGGCGGCCGAACGCGCGCTGGCCTGGATCGCCACGAACGAGCCGGAGACGACGCAAGACAAGATCTTCAAGATCATCGCGCTGATGCATTACGGCACGCCGGACCAGAAGCGCACGGCCTGGTCCGTTGTGGAGACCCTTGCCACCGAGCAACAAGAGGATGGGGGCTGGAAAGAGAACGCGGCCTCAAAGGGATCAAACGCGATCGCAACTGGCCAGGTGCTCTACGCCTTCAAGCAGGCCGGCATCAGCATCCACGGCGACATGTTCCGGCGCGGCGTGGACTTCCTTCTTGGGCACCAGATCAATAATCCGACCCTGCCCGAGAACGGCTCCTGGGCCGCGATGAACACGGCGAGCGAGCAACCTTCGGGCTATGCGCACACGATGTGGGCCGTGATCGGCCTCGCCGGCGCCTACGGGCCCGACCCGACCGGCGCACTGCAGATCGTCAAGCAGCAGGGCGACAAACCGCCGTCGCGCAATTTGGAGATCGTGCTCGATGTCTCCGGTTCGATGAACACGAAGCTCGGCGACAGCACGCGCTGGAAGACGGCGCTGGGAGTGCTGAAGGATGTGGTGGATACCCTGCCGGAAGACCTGAATGTCGGCATGCGGGTCTACGGCCATCGCTATTCGTCAAAGTCCGCGCAGACCTGCAAGGATACGGAGTTGGTCGTACCGATCGCCAAGCTCGATCGCGGGCGCATCGTGAAGGCCGCATCGCGCCTTAGACCGCGCGGCGAAACACCGCTGATTCATTCGACCCTGCAGACGATCGGCGACCTGAAAGCTGCTGGAGGCGGCTCGGTCATCCTGATCACCGACGGCGAGGAGAGCTGCAAGGGTGATGCGAAAGCGGCGGCAGCTGAGATCCAGGCTTCCGGCGTGAATGTCACGCTCAACATTGTCGGCTTCACGCTGACCGGCGAAGCCGTGGAAGCCGAACTCGGAGCATTGGCCGGTTCGACTGGCGGCCGCTACTACAGCGCGCAGGATGGGGAGCAGCTTTCGCGCGCGGTGAAACTCGCCGCGCTCAATCGCCTGCCGTACGACATCCTCGATGCATCCGGAAAAATCCTCGCCTCGGGGCAGACCAGCGAGCTCAGTCGCGAGCTGCCGCCCGGAAAATACCGGATCCGCATCGACGCGCTGGGACAGGTGCTCGAAGAGCCGCTGACCATCGCCCCGGACCAGACCACGAGCCTGGGGCTGGGAGTCGAGGGCGACCGCTTCGTCGTCAAGCGTTGACATGTACGCCAGGCGTCAAGCGATCGTCGTGATCATGGCCATTGCAGCGGTGGCGTGCGCGCGCAAGGGCGATGAGTCTCCTGCGGCGGGCGCGCCCGCAACGGACTCTCACGCGACGGCGACGGCCGTTACAGCGCCGTCTGGGTCGGAAGCGCCCGTTGCGGCGCCGCCCGAGCCGGAGGCTCCAGCTACCCTGACCGACGTCAACCTGGCCGCAGCCGACGTCGGCGGCGCAGTCGAGGAATTGACCGGCTTCTATGGTCCCGGCCTGATGGGCAACAGGTTGATTGATGGCCGCCTGGATTCGACGTGGTTTGCCCCCGCGGACTGGTCGCCATACGGGATGTACAGCAAGATCTACTGGACGAAATACCCCCAGGACATCGTGTTTTCCTTCTACGAGCGACAGCCTGCGCTGATCGGTGCAATCGCAATTACTCCTCCCGACGCGCCGACGGTGAAGGTGGAAGATGTCTCGACCGCTCCTGCTGGAGTCGAGGTCTGGACCTCGATGGACAGCGCGCCCGAACGCTTCACGCGGGTCGTGACCGCAACGCTGGAGGCAAAGCCTGGCGAGCAGACGATCACTTTCCCGGCGACCGAGGCGCGATTCGTCAAGCTTCGCCTGCTATCGGGCGTCTCGGGACGCGTCGTGGAGATCGCCGAAGTGCGCGTGCTCGAATCGGTGCGCGAGGGCTATGAGCCGCTGTTCAACCGCGCGCCGGGCGTGAAGCTGTGGAAAGGCAGCCCGCGCGAGGCGGCGCAACGGGGCCTCGAATGGCTGCAGCAGTCGGCGGTGGATTGGTCAACCGGGCACCAATGCTTTGGTTGTCACGTACAGGCCCAGGCGCTCATGGGTCAGGCGGTCGCGCTCAAACAGGGCTATCGCGTGAGCCTGCCGGCGATGCAGGTTCTCACAGACCTGATGCGCAAGCAGACGACGCCCGAGGGCCGGATCGGCCAACAGAATGAAATTGTGTCAGCCACGTTCGGGGCGATGGGCTATGCCAACGCGGACGAGGCAAGCGGACGAGCGACCGACCGCGAACTCTTCTTTGCAGTCGACTATCTCGTGAGGAGCCAGGCGGCGGATGGCTCGATTCCATTCGCCGCCAACCCGGACCCGCCGATCGTGCAAGGCCAGATCATGCTCACAGGCAACGCGCTCGTGGCCATCAAATGGGCGGCCGCCCATTCCGCAGATCCAAAGTACGCCAGAGCAGCCGAGCAGGCACTCGCGTGGATTGCCGCCAGCGAACCTGACACCACCCAGGACCTGGTCTTCAAGATTGTCGCCCTGAACCATTACGGCAACTCGGAACAGAAGCGCGCGGCGTGGCCACTGGTCGAGGTGCTTGCCGCGCAGCAGGCTTCCGACGGCGGCTGGAAAGAAATTCCCGCCATGGAAGGATCGAACCCGTTCGCGACGGGCCAGGTCCTGTATGCGTTCAAGCAGGCCGGTGTCAGCGTGCGCTCGGAGATGTTCCGCCGCGGCGTGGATTACCTGCTGAAGACCCAGGTGCGTGAACCAACACTGGACCACGGATCGTGGAAGGCGATTCACACGCAAAGCCAGCACAAGTCTGATTTCGCGCAGACGATGTGGGCGGTGATCGGACTCGCCGGCTCTTATGGTGCGGAACCGAAGGGCGCCCTGCAGGTCACCCGCGGGGGCAGCAAGCCGGCGACGCCCAATCTCGAGATCGTGCTCGACGTGTCGGGCTCGATGAACACGAAGCTCGGCGACAGCACGCGCTGGCAGGTGGCGCTCGCCACGTTGAAAGAAGTCGTGAGCACGCTGCCGGACGACCTGAACGTCGGACTGCGAGTGTACGGCCATCGCTATTCGTCCAAGTCGGCCGAGACCTGCCAGGACACCGAATTGCTGGTGCCGATCGACAAGCTGGATCGCGACAAGATCCTGACCGCGGCGACGAATCTCAAGCCGCGCGGCGAGACGCCGCTGGTGCGCTCGGTGCTGAAGACCGTCGGCGACCTGAAAGCCGCGGGCGGCGGCTCGGTGATCCTGATCACCGACGGCGAGGAGAGCTGCCAAGGCAACGCGAAATCGGCGGCGAAGGAAATCGCGAAGTCGGGCGTCAACGTCACGCTCAACATCGTCGGCTTCACGTTGACCGGCCAGAAGGTCGAGGCCGAGCTCGGGTCGTTCGCCGGCGCGACCGGTGGGCAGTACTACGGCGCGCAGAACGGCGCGCAGCTCTCGCGCGCCATCAAGATGGCGGCGGCGCAGCGCCTGCCATACGACGTCTTCGACGGCAGCGGCAAGCTGGTCGCCTCCGGCGAGACCAGCGGCTTGAGCCGCGAGCTGCTGCCGGGCAGCTACCGCATCCGGATGGACGCCCTCGGGCAGAAGCTCGAGGATTCAGTCACCATCGTGCCGGACCAGACGACGACGATCGGCATCGGGGTCGACGGCGACCGGTTTGTCATCGAGCGCCAGCGAGAGGCTCACGACTGAGGCCGCAGCGGAAACTGGCCTCCCTAAGCCACCGATTCACCGGTCATCGTGTCGAGCTCTGCCTGATTCATGCCCCGCCAACAGCCGCGTTGATCGATGCGATAGGATTCAGCATCGACCTGGAGTAATCAGGACCCCGCGTTGAAATCGACCTCGATGTCGACCTTGCCCATCTGGCCGGTGTCCTTGTTGTAGCCTGTGGACCCGGTGCAGGAATAGTGTCCGGCGATGGTCGCGGGCGCCACGTCGAACTTGGTCCGGCATTCGCCGCTCGTGCTCGTCGCCGTGACCGTGTACGGCCCGACGCCGATGTTCACGCCGTTCTCCGCCATGGATTCGTCGTTCGTGAAGAGGACGTTCAGCTCCGGCGCTGCTGAAACGCCGTACTGCAGCCAGGTGTGGCCGTCGTCCGTGATGCTCGCGGGCTTGTTCAGCTCCTGGCTCCCGTCCACCTCGAAGAACCCGGTCACCTTCGCCTTCACGCTGCCGCCAGTGTAAGTGCGCGAGCTGATCTTCAGCACCTCGCCGCCCCCGCCGCCCGGGATGTCCGCCTCCCGTTCTGGCGCCGCCGAATCCCCGGCAGCAGCTGCATCTGACCCCTCGGATCCGGATCCGCACCCGACCAGTGCAAGGACCAAGGATGTAACGAGCAATGACTTGATTGGCATAAGAGTTCCCCCCTGCAAAGATACTGCACCCGCGCGAGTGAAAAGTGAAGAACGCCGATTGCATGTGGTTCCACTGCTCGAAAGCTGGGCGCCCCATGCCTCCAGAACTCGGCGGAGCATAAGGGACCGAAGGCCCTGTGATTACTGGCAGTTCGCCGCCGTCAACGAATCGATCCACGCGCCGATCAGCTGCACGCCGGCGGCATCGACGACATCACTCGCGACCGGCGGCATGCCGGATGCATCGCGTCGTGACATCCGTGCGAGCAGCACGGAGCGCTCGCCGTCACCTGGCGCGATGATGAGTGCGCCGGTAATGCCAAGATCGCCGGCGTTCGGCGCCACATTGCAGGCGCCGGTCTGCGCCAGCGCCGTGTCGTGGCGCAGGTCGAGTGTGACCGGCGTCGGCCCCCCCGGGCGATGGCAGTTCGCGCAGTTGGTGTGGAGGTAGGCCCGCGCGCGCTCCGTCAGCGAGCGACTGGCGTCCGCCGGATCCGCATAGGCCGGCGGATTCGCGCCGACGCGCGGCGAGAGAACATTGACGGCATTCAGCGTGGTGATCTGGTTGGCATTGCGCCCGGTCTGGGCATAGGTCAGCGATCCGTTCAGTTGCGCCGTCTCGAGGCCCAGGCTGAAGCCGGCCGCCTGCGTGTGGCACTGCATGCACTGCGCTTCACTCGGAAAGATCCAGTTCTGGCCGGCCACCATGACGGTCTTGCCGCCGGTCACGCGCGTCGCTTCGGTCTGGGCCTGGTTCCACTCATAGGTGTAGCCAGCCCAGACACCATCGGAACCATCAGGGTGACGCATAAACAAGCGCGTCTCGACCAACCGATTGCCGATGCGGAAGTGCTTGACCAGGACCGTGCCATTCGGCGGGTCCCAGTCACCATCGCTGCGGACCGCGATGTTTTGGCCATTCGGCAATCCGATCCAGCGCTCCTTGACTGCGCCGTCCGACCAGAACGCCGCATTGGGTGCATACGGAATCAGCGATAACAACGGGGGCGCGCCCGCCGCCGACGTGTTGATGCATCCGGTCGCGGAAAGCTGTTGCGGCACATTGTCGCCACCGCCTCCACCCGTGAACACGAGCTCGCGGATCTCGCCGCGTGAATAGTCGAGCAGGAACAGCTCGCCGTCATTTGCCTCGCCGAATGCCGACGGCGATAGTTGCCCCGGTGCACCGGGCGGCGTCGCGCCGGGCTGCACGAGTGGCTTCAGCGTGTAAGTCCCGCCGGCCTCGGGTGTCAGCGATGCGATCATGCCGCTGCCGAAATCCGCGAAGATGTAGCGGCCGCGCACTTCGGTCGTCTGCGTGCCGCGATAGACATAGCCGCCGGTGATCGAGAAGCCCATCGTGCGGCCGTACTCGGCGACGGGATCGGTGAGGCCCGCAGTCTGGCAACCGCTCGCCGGTTCGAAGCAGTGCGCACCCTCGCGAACATCCCAGCCGTAATTGCCGCCCCGCTCGATGATGTCGATCTCCTCGAAGCTGCTTTGCCCGACATCAGCGAGCCAGAGAACGCCGGTCTGGCGATCAAAACTCCAGCGCCACGGGTTGCGCAGGCCGAGCGCATAGATCTCCGGGCAATTCTGCACACCGGTGCCGTCGATGTTGCAGCGCGGATTGCCGGCGAAAGGATTGCCGTTGGCGCCGGCCGGGATGCCATAAGGCTCGCCGCCCGGCTGCTGGTCCACATCGATGCGCAGCATCTTGCCGAGCAGGCGCTGCGGATTCTGTGCGTTCTCCTGCGGATCGCCGCCCCCGCCTCCGTCGCCGAGACCGAGGTACAGGAATCCGTCCGGCCCGAACGCGAGGTTGCCGCCATTGTGGTTGCTGGCCGGCTTGTTCACCGTCAGCAGCACGCGTTCGGAATTCGGATCGAGCGTCAGTCCACCGTCAGGGCTCGTGAATTCCGAGGTGACCGAACGGATTTGCCCGCCAACCGATGCGCTGTAGTTGACGTAGGCGCGACCGTTCACGCCGAAGTCCGGATGGAAAGCCAGGCCGAGCAACCCCGCCTCGCCGCTGTTGAATACCCGGCCGCTGATGTCGAGGAATGCCTGGGTCGTGGTGACGGTGGCGCTGTTGTCGAAGGTGCGGATGACGCCCGCCTGCTCCAGCACGAACCATCGCGATGCATCGCCCGGTGCCTGCAGCATCGCGACCGGCGAGGTGAATGTCAGGTTCGGGAATGCACGCGGCGCCGATAGCGTCGAAGTCCCCGCCGTGCGGGCGGGCGCCAGGCAGGCGGCGTTGCTCGGGCGCTGGTCGAGACCCGAATCGGGCGGCGGTGGTGGAGGTGGCGGACTCGAGCCCCCGCCCCCGCCGCCGCAGCCGAGCAGCAACAAGGCGACATAAGCCGGCCACAGTGCGCGCAGCGACATTGTCACAGCACAACAGACGCGCCGGCTGCTGGCACGCTTCGGCTCGTCGCCGTATCGCGACAATTCAAAGACGCTCGACGCCGCGCCTCGCGAGGGGACTGAGGCCTGTACCGCCACTGTCCAGGAAGCGCCGGATTTCCGTGCGCATCCGCGGTTCCCAGAATTTCTTGAGGTGATTCGCCACCTGGTCTGCCGCCGATTCCTGGTCCGGCTCGACAGCGAAGAATGCGGCGATGTCATTCGCCATCGCGACCAGCCGCTGGGGATTCATCGCCAGGATTCCCGGCTCAGGTGGTCGGCAATGCCGGGCTGCGCTGCGCGCTGCGCTCGGCGCGAATGCGCGCCTGCCAGGCTTCCGGCTGCCCGACCCTGACCACTTCGACGGCCGTCACCTTGTACTCGGGGCAATTGGTCGCCCAGTCCGAGTTTTCCGTCGTCACGAGGTTGACGCCGGATTCCGGGAAGTGGAACGTCGTGTAGACGACGCCCGGCGTCATGCGCTTCGAGACGACCGCCCGCAGGACCATGTCGCCGGCCCGGCTCGTGACGCCCACCCAGTCGCCGTCCTTGATGCCGCGGTCCTCGGCGTCATCCGGATGGATGTCGAGACGGTCCTCCGCCTGCCAGGCCAGGTTCGAGGTGCGCCGGGTCTGCGTCCCGACGTTGTACTGGTACAGCACGCGCCCGGTTGTCAAAAGCAACGGGAAGCGGCTGGTGCTGCGCTCGGAAGTCGCAACATATTCAGTCAGGTAGAACTTGCCCTTGCCGCGCACGAACGATCCAACGTGCATCGTCGGCGTGCCTTCGGGCGCTGCGTCGTTGCAGGGCCACTGGATGCTGCCGAGACGTTCGAGCTTCTCGTAGGTGACACCATGGAAGGTCGGCGTGAGGCGCGCGATCTCTTCCATGATCTCGGAGGGATGCGAGTAGTGCATCGGGTAGCCCAGCGCCTGCGCCAGCTGCATCGTCACTTCCCAGTCGGCGAGCCCCGCGAGCGGCTCCATGACCTTTCGCACGCGCGAAATGCGCCGTTCGGCATTGGTGAAGGTGCCGTCCTTCTCGAGGAAGGTGGAGCCCGGCAGGAACACATGCGCGTAGCGCGCGGTCTCGATCAGGAACAGGTCCTGCACCACCACGCATTCCATGGCGGACAGCGCGGCGACGACGTGATTCGTGTTGGGGTCGGACTGGACGAAGTCCTCGCCCTGGATGTAGAGCCCGCGGAAGCTGCCATCGAGCGCGGCATCGAACATGTTCGGAATGCGCAAGCCCGGCTCGCTCGCGAGCTTCGCATTCCACGCCGCCTCGAACAGGCTGCGCGTCGGGCCGTCGGACACATGGCGATAGCCGCTGAACTCATGCGGGAACGAGCCCATGTCGCAGGAGCCCTGCACGTTGTTCTGGCCGCGCAGCGGGCTGACGCCGACGCCTTCGCGCCCGAGCATGCCCGTCGCCATCGCGAGATTCGCGATACCCATCACCATGGTCGTGCCCTGGCTGTGCTCCGTGACACCCAGGCCGTAGTAGATCGCGCTGTTCGGGCCCGCGGCATATAACCGCGCCGCCTGGCGCACGAGCGCCGCCGGCACGCCGCTGGTCGCTTCCATCGCCTCCGGGGAATTCTTCGCCTGCGAGACGAAGGCCTTCCACTTCCGGTAGGTGTCGACTTCGCAGCGCTCCTCGGCGTAGGCGTCATTCGCAAGGCCCTCGGTCACGATGACGTGTGCAAGCGCATTGATGACCGCCACGTTCGTGCCGGGAAGCAGCTGCAGGTGCACGGCCGCCTCGATGTGGGGCGTGCGCACCAGGTCAATCGCGCGGGGGTCGAGCACGATCAGTTTCGCGCCCTGGCGCAGGCGACGCTTCAACTGCGACGCGAAGACCGGATGTCCATCGGTCGGGTTGGCGCCGATCACGAAGATCACGTCCGCCTTCATGACCGACGTAAAGGCTTGCGTACCGGCGGATTCCCCAAGCGTGTGCTTCAGCCCATAGCCGGTCGCCGAGTGGCAGACCCTGGCGCAGGTGTCGACGTTGTTGGTGCCGAGCGCCGCGCGCACCAGTTTCTGCACCAGGAAGGTCTCCTCGTTGGTGCAGCGCGAGGACGTGATGCCGCCTACCGAATTGGGCCCGTATTTCTTCTGGATGCGCTTGAACTCGGCCGCGGCATAGCCAATCGCCTCGTCCCAGCTCACTTCGCGCCAGGGATCGGTAATGCGCTTGCGGATCATCGGCTTGCGAACGCGATCCGCATGGGTCGCATAGCCAAAGGCGAAGCGCCCCTTCACGCAGGCATGGCCCTTGTTCGCCGTACCGGCGCGGTTCGGAACCATCCGGACGACCGTTTCGTCCTTGACCTCTGCCTTCAGCGAACAGCCGACACCGCAATAGCCGCAGGTCGTGGTGACCGCCTTCGTCGGTGCGCCGAGCGCGATCGGAAGTTTCTCCGTCAAGGCGGCCGTCGGGCAGGCCTCGACACAGGCTCCACAGGAAACGCATTCGGATTCGAGGAATGTCTGGTGCTGGCTTGCCGACACGCGCGATCCGAATCCGCGGCCCTCGATCGTCAGAGCCAGCGTCCCCTGCACTTCGTCACAGGCGCGCACGCAGCGCGAGCACACGATGCAGAGATCCGGGTTGAATACGAAATACGGATTGCTGGCGTCCTGCGCGACGCCGCGCTGCGTCGCGCCACCGTCCGCATAACGCGAGCCCTCGACGCCGAGCTCCGCGGCGGCATCCTGCAGTTCGCAATGGCCATTGGCGGGGCACTCGTCGCAATCGAGCGGATGGTCCGATACATAGAGTTCGACCACGCCGCGCCGCAATGTCTGCAGCCGCGGCGACTGCGTGCGCACCTTCATGCCGGCCGCGACTTCGGTCGTGCAGGAAGCGGGGAATCCCTTGCGGCCCTCGATTTCGACCAGGCACAGGCGGCAGGAACCGAAGGCCTTCAGGTTGTCGGTCGCGCAAAGCTTGGGAATCCTGCCGCCGGCGAGCGCTGCCGCCCGCATCACGGAAGTGCCTGCCGGCACCGTGACGGTACTGCCGTCGATTTCCAGCGTCACCGGCTCGCCCGACGCGGCGGCCGGCGTGCCCAGATCATTATGGTCAATGGCGTACATGTCAGTTTGCAGGCGCCCGCGGCCTGAAGTCCTCGTGGAAATGCTTCATCGCGCTCAGTACCGGATAGGGCGCCATGCCCCCCAGCCCGCACAACGATGCCTGCAGCATCGTATCGCACAGCTCCGTAACGAGCGCAAGATTGCCTTGCGGATTGATTCCACGGGAAATATTCCCGAGGGCTTCGGCGCCCCGGACCGACCCGATACGGCAGGGCGTGCACTTGCCGCAGGACTCGATCGCGCAGAACTCCATTGCGTACTTCGCCATTTCCAGCATGTCGACCGTGTCGTCGAATGCGACGACACCGCCATGCCCGAGCATGGCGCCGATCGCCGAAAGCGCCTCGTACTCGAGCGGCGTGTCGAACTGCGATTCCGGCAGGTAAGCGCCAAGTGGGCCACCAATCTGGACCGCGCGGATCGGCCGCCCGCTCGCGGATCCACCGCCGTAGTCGTACAGGAGCTCGCGCACCGTCAGGCCGAAGGCCCGCTCGATCAGCCCGCCACGGCGCACGTTTCCGGCCAGCTGCAACGGCAGGGTGCCGCGTGACTTCGCCTGGCCGAAATCGCGATAGTGGGCCGCGCCGCCTGCGAGCACCACGGGTACGGTGGCGAGCGTCACGACGTTGTTGACCACCGTGGGCGCCCCGAACAGGCCCTTCTCCGCCGGCAACGGCGGGCGCACGCGAATCTCGCCGCGGCGGCCCTCGAGGCTTTCCAGCATGGACGTCTCTTCGCCGCAGATGTACGCGCCGGCACCGAGGCGCAGCTCGATGTCGAAGGCGTGCTTGCTGCCGCAGACCCTGTCACCGAGGAATCCGGCCTTGCGCGCCGCAGTGATCGCGGCGGCCATGGTCCGGTGAGCGTGCGGATATTCGACGCGCAGGTAGATGTAGCCCTGCGTCGCCCCGACCGCGACGCCCGCGATGATCATGCCTTCGATGACCGAGAACGGATCACCCTCCATCAGCATGCGATCCGAAAACGTCCCCGAGTCGCCCTCGTCCGCATTGCAGGCGATGTAGCGCTGGCCCGGTGGCTGCTTCAGCACGGTCTGCCACTTGATGCCGGTCGGGAAGGCCGCGCCGCCGCGTCCGCGCAGGCCCGATTCGACGACCTCCGTGACAGTCGCCGTGCCCCCGATCTCGAGCGCGCGCTGCAGGCCGCGGAATCCGCCCTGCGCGAGGTAGTCGTTCAATTCGAGCGGATCGATCTGCCCGACCCGCGCGAAGGTCAGCCGCTGCTGTGACTTGAACCACGGGTGCTGGTCGATCGGCCCCAGCCGCAGCGGATGCGCGCCACCCTTCAACAGCCCTTTCTCGATCAGACTCGGCACGTCCCTTGCCGTCACGGGTCCGTAGGCAATCCGGCCCTCCGCGCATTCCACTTCGACGAGCGGTTCCAGCCAGTAGAGCCCCCGGGATCCGTTGCGGCGCAGCCGGATTGACGTGCCGGTCGCCTGCGCCGCGGCGAGCAGTTTCTGCGCCGTCGCCTCGGCGCCAAGCGCCAGCGCCCCCGCATCCTGCGGGACCCAGACGTTGACGGTCACTTGCCTGCCCCTGCGCCCGCGCCCTGGATCAATTCGTCCAGGCGCTCCGGCGTCACGCGCCCGTGCACTTCCTCATCGATCATTGCCGCGGGCGAACACGCGCAGAGCCCGAGGCAGTAAACAGCCTCCAACGTGACTCCGCCATCCGCGGTCGTCTCCCCGAATCCGATGCCGAGCTTTTTCATCGCATGCCGCTCGAGTGCCCGGCCATTCATGGACTGGCAGGCCTCGGCGCGGCACAGGCGCAGCACGCTCCGGCCCTGCGGCGCTCCGCTGAAATAATGGTAGAAGGTGACGACACCGTGAACTTCGGCACGGGACAGATTGAGCGCCCCGGCAATGAGCGGCACGGCCTCCGCGGGCACGTAACCGAATGCGCGCTGCACATCATGAAGGATCTCGATCAGCGGGCCCGGCTGGTCCTTGTGGCGCGCGACGATCGCCAGCACCTCGCCCTTCTGGGCCGGGCCGATCGCCTGCGTCGATGCAGTCGTCTTCATTGCAGCCGTTCCCGGTGCGTATACACGTTGAAGGAATCGCCGCGCAGGAAGCCAACCAGCAGGATGCCGGTGCGCTCCGCAAGATCGATCGCGAGGCTCGATGGCGCGCCCACCGATGCCACCACCGGCAGGCCGGCGGCAGCCGCTTTCTGCAGCAATTCGAAGCTCGCACGTCCGCTCAACAGCAGCAGGCACTCCGATAGCGGTAATTCCCCCGCCAGCAGCTTGGCGCCGATGAGCTTGTCGAGCGCGTTGTGCCGGCCGACATCTTCGTATGTCGCCAGCAGCTCGCCGCGCGCATCAAAAAGACTCGAACCATGCAGGCCGCCGGTTTCCCGGAACACATTTTGCGCGCTGCGCGCCCGCGCAACCAGTGTGCCGAGCAGCCCGGCCGAAACCGTTATCGGGCTTGAGACCGTGCGGATCGGCAACATCGCGTCCACGGCTTCGAGCGATGCCTTGCCGCAGATCCCGCAACTGGAACTCGTATAGAAGTTCCGCTCAAGGCGCGCGAGGTCGAGCTTCACGTCGGCGGCAAGCTCCACCCGGACGATATTTTTGGTCGGACCGCAGACGCGGGCCGATGCGATGTCGGCTTTCGAGCGGATCAGGCCCTCGCCGTGCAGGAAGCCGACCGCGAGCTCCACATCATGGCCCGGCGTGCGCATCGTGATCGAAATCGCGCGCCCCGGCCCGGGTTCCGAGAGGCGTGCGAGGCGGATTTCGAGCGGCTCCTCGACGACCACGACATCCTGGTGCGACTGCACCTGGCCGCCGCGCATCGCATCAATCTGTATTCGACGGACGGCCTCGCCGTCGTGCTTGGCATTCATGTTGGCCCGCGGTGTCGCAAATGAGCAGGGGTTTCAGGTACCCTCGCGGCCACCAGTATGGCATGAGGCCGTATCGATGCCAGAATCCGGGTCCGGCATGGCTCCAGGCAGCTCGCACCAGGCGCGTCTCATCGACGGACGAGCCATGGCGGAGCGCGTCCGGGCACAGGTCGCACGTCAGGTTGCGGTGCTCGCCGGGCGCCACGGCGTGACGCCGGGCCTCGCCGTGATACTGGTGGGTGACGATCCAGCCAGCGAAGTTTATGTCCGCAACAAGGGCCGCCAGACCCTTGAGGCCGGCATGCGCTCATTTGAGACGCGACTTCCGTCTTCGACCACGCAGGCCGAGCTGCTCGACCACGTGGCGCGGCTGAATGCCGATTCGGCGGTGCACGGCATCCTGGTGCAGCTCCCCCTGCCGGGCCAGATCGACGAGCTGGCTGTCATCGATGCAATTGCGCCGCACAAGGACGTTGACGGCTTCAGTCTCATCAACACGGGGTTGTTGGCAGCCCGCGGCAGCGGGATGATTCCCTGCACGCCGCTCGGTTGCCTGCTGCTGTTGAAGGAGCACGTGGGCAAACTGGCTGGTCAGCGTGCCCTGATCATCGGCCGGTCGAACATCGTCGGAAAGCCGATGCTGCAGCTGCTGCTGCGCGAACATTGCACGGTGACCGTCGCCCATTCGCGCACGCGCGATCTCGCCGAGGAATGCCGCCGCGCGGATATCCTGGTCGCTGCGATCGGCAAGCCGCAGATGATCAAGGGTGACTGGATCCGGCCGGGAGCGACCGTGATCGACGTTGGCATCAATCGCGTCAGTCTGCCGTCCGCGGACGGGCCGCGCCAGCGACTCGTGGGCGACGTCGACTTCGACGCGGCAGTGCAGGTTGCCGGCGCCATCACGCCGGTGCCCGGTGGTGTCGGGCCGATGACGATTGCCTGCCTGCTGCGCAACACCGTGACCGCGGCCTGCGCGCAGCACCACATCGACGCAGGCAGCCTCAGCGACTGAAGGTGATCTCGCCGTCGTCGGTGAGGTCGAAGCGGTGCGCCATCGGCTCCTTCGGCAGTCCCGGCATGCGCATGATCTCGCCGGTGATCGGAATCACGAATCCTGCGCCCGCGGCAAGCTGGATCTCGCGTACCGTCACCAGGAAGTCCTTCGGACGTCCCAGCAGCGCCGGGTTGTCCGACAGCGATTGCTGCGTCTTGGCGATGCAGACGGGCAGCTTGCCAAAGCCCGCCTTCTCCAGCTGGTCACGGTCGCGCTTCGCCCTGGCCGTGTAGTCCACCGCATGCGCGCCGTACATTTCGCGGGCGACCGTCAGGATCTTCTGTTCGATCGAGGCGTTCCAGTCATAAAGCGGCGTGTACTGCGGCTCGCTGGCGGCCACCAAATCGCGTACGACGGTGGCGAGTTCGGTGCAACCCTTGCCGCCTTCGCTGAAGGGTTTGGCCTCCACGGCCTCCACGCCGAGCGTCTTGCAATGCTGTTTCAGCCTTGCGACCTCTTCCGGCGAGTCGGTCGGGAAGTGGTTGATCGCGATGACGCAGGGCTGGCCGAACTTGCGGATGTTCTCGATGTGCTTTTCCATGTTCGACAGGCCGCTGACCATGGCGCCCACATCGGGCCGGCTGATTTCGGCCAGCGGCTTGCCGCCGTGCATCTTCAGGGCCCGGATCGTCGCGACCAGCACGGTGCAGGCAGGCGCAAAGCCCCCGTAGCGGCAGTTGATGTCAAAAAACTTCTCCGCGCCGAGCTCAAAGGCGAAACCCGCCTCGGTCACGACGATATCGGCATACGAGAGCGCGGCTTTCGTGGCGGTGATGCTGTTGGTGCCGTGCGCAATGTTTGCAAACGGTCCGCCGTGAACGAAGGCCGGCACGCCTTCGGTCGTCTGCACGAGGTTCGGCTTGATTGCCTGGGCGAGCAGCGCCGCCATGGCGCCCACGGCCTTGACATCCTGTGCCGTGACGGGCGTGCCGTCCTTGCCGTAGCCTACGACGATCCGGCCGAGACGCGCCTTGAGGTCCGGGATGCCGTCCGCAAGGCAGAGCACGGCCATCACCTCGCTCGCCGCCGTGATATCGAACCCGGTCTCGCGCGGAATGCCTTCGCTGCGGCCACCGAGGCCGATGACGATGTCGCGTAGGGCGCGATCATTCATGTCCATGACGCGTTTCCAGGTCACATGCCGCGGGTCGAGCCTGGGGACGCTGCCGTTGTGCAGGCAGTTGTCCACCAGTGCGGCCAGCAGGTTGTGCGCGCTCGACACGGCGTGGAAATCGCCGTTGAAGTGCATGTTGATGTCCATCATCGGCAGGACTTCCGAGGCGCCGCCACCTGCTCCGCCTCCCTTCATGCCGAAGACCGGGCCCAGGCTTGGTTCGCGCAGGGCCGCGGCGCTCTTCACGCCGATCTTTGCCAGCCCCTGCACCAGGCCGATGGACGTCGTGGTCTTGCCTTCGCCGGCCGGCGTCGGCGTGATGGCCGAGACAAGCACGAGTTTCCCGCGTCGGGGGCGGTCCCGGAACGCTTTCAGGGACAGCTTGGCCTTGTAGAGTCCGTAGGGTTCCAGATCGGCCGGCTCGATGCCGAGCGATCGTGCGACTTCATTGATGGTTTTCATGGGCATAGTTTATCCCGGATTTCGCCATCGCTGGCTGCGCCGTGTTTGCGGATCAATGATTTGCGGAATTCAGGATCGAACTGATTCTCACCTCCCCCAGCCCTGCAACTGCAACGGGCGAGGCCTGCCTGCGGGGCTCACCCACCTGGCGGTTACCGGAGCTGCCTTGACTTTCAATCGAGCGGGATGTTTGATAGCCCAATAAATCAGAGTCACCGCGCGTCAAGTTACAGCTAAGGACCCGTCGGCAGACGGTTGCGCAGTGCGCCACCGGACCGCCGACAGCGCGTCGGGAAGTTCAGGGGGGGAACGCCATGCCAGACCTGGCTGAGCGAATCGAGACCATGTACAGGCGCGACAGGCTGTGGGCCTGGGTGATCGTCGCCTTTCTGTGGATTGCGACGCTCTCCGTGCTCTTGCTCGCCTGGCCGCACATTCCGGATCAGACCGTGCGTCTGGTCGCGCTCTTTGGCGCGGCTGCGGTGCTCATTTTCAATACCGCATCCATCGCGGCGATGCTGAGCCATTACCACGAGGACAAGGAATTCATCTACGGCCTCGATATCCGGGGCCTCGACGCGATCAAAGCGCGCAAGGCAAGCGGGGTCTAGACATGGCCAAGTACACGCCGCCCAACCAAAGCAAGGCGATGCAGTTCGTCGATATCGCGTTCCTTCTGGTTGCGATCTTCCTCGCGCTGTGGCTGCCGCTCAAGCTCGGACTCGCGGGCGCCGCCAAGGAAATCGACAAGATTGACAACCCGACCTGGGAATCATTGCAGCAGACCCCCGCTCAGGTCGTGCAGTGGGAGAAACTTGGCTATGACGTCAGCAAGGCCCATGACGTCATCCAGAATCACTTCCACTACAAGATCGACTGGATGGAATTGAGCGTGATGGCGCTGGTGCTGATCGGGTATTTCATCTTCCTGTTCCGCGCTTCCGACAGGGAATACCGGGACGTCATCGACGAAAAATTCGGCGACGGCAAGTAGGGGGACCGCGCAATGCCAGTCTGGAATCTCATTTCATACGGTTGCTGGGGCCTCTCGGCGCTTCTCGTTCTGTGGATGATCTTCGACTGGATAAAGACCGACGCCAAGTACACGGAACAGCAGCTCACCTCTTCGCGCGAAGGCGAGATCGAAGCGATTTCCGAAAAACACAATATCTGACCGGGGAGAGCCGAGCCAATGAACACCGTCAATCCGGCCATCGCTCCAGGCGGGCAGACGCAAAAGGTTTCGCTGCTGCGGGTGCTGGGTCCGGCGCACGTCTGGGCGCTGGGCGTCGGCATCGTGCTCGTCGGCGAGTTCACCGGCTGGAACTTCTCGGCCGACAAGGGCGGAACGTTGGCGGCGCTCATCGTTCTGTGGCTGGTGGGGCTGCTCTACACCTGCGTCGCCATGATCGACTCCGAGGTGACTTCGACGGTTGCCGCGGCCGGAGGCCAGTACGCCCAGGCGAAGCACATCGTCGGGCCGCTGATGGCCTTCAACGTCGCGCTTTACCTGGTGTTCGCCTACACGATGCTCGAGGTCTCGGACGCCATTCTGGCGGGCGACCTCATTACCCAGGTCGCGACCGAAAGCGGTGCGACGGGACTAACCCACAATCCGTTCCTGATGCTCTGCATCGTGGTCCTGGTGTGGCTCAACTACCGCGGCGTGCTGATGACGCTGAACGTGAATTTCATCATCACGGCGCTCGCATTCATTTCGATCATCGTGCTGTTTTTCTCGGTTCAGCCCTGGAGCCAGGGTGTGGTGCTCAAGCTCGGCGAAATGGTGACGCCGGCGAATGCCCTGCCCTACGGCTGGATCGGCATCGTTGCGGGCTTCCAGTTCGGCATCTGGTACTACCTCGGCATCGAGGGAACCACGCAGGCGGCTGAAGAGGTGCGTTCGCCGGCGCGGTCGCTGCCGTTTGGCACGATGGCGGGCATGATGACGCTCCTCATCGCGGCGGCCCTCACGTGGTACGTCTGCGCGAGCCTGTTGCCGTGGCAGCACCTCGGCGTCACGTTCTTTCCACTCTACGACGCAGCGGTGGTCACGGGCAGCCCGACGCTCAAGTTCCTGCTGTTCTGGGGCACGGTGCTGTCGGCGGTCGCCTCTGCGAACGGCTGCATCAATGACGCCGCGCGCGCCTGGTTCTCACTGGGCCGCGACCGGTATCTTCCGACCTGGTTCTCGGCCGTGCACCCGAAATACCGCACACCGTATCGCTCGATCTTGTTCCTGATGCCGATTGCGGTCGCATTCGTGTTCATCGCGGACCTTAACCAGGCGATCACGTTCTCGATCCTTTCGGGCGTGCTGCAGTACACGTTCATGAGCATCAACATCGTCATGTTCCGCAACAAGTGGCCCCTGGGAAGCATCCGCCGCGGTTACACACATCCGTTTCATCCGTTGCCGGCCTTCCTGCTGTTCGTCCTGTGTGTCATCACGTTCTTTGCGATCTTCCTCGGCTACGGGTCGCAGCTGAGCGCGATGGTCGCCTTCTACATCATCGTGTCGCTGTGGTTTCACTTCTACCGCTACCGCTACGTGCGGCGCGCCGATCAATTCACGATGCCGTGGCCGAAGCCCAAGGGCTATTGAGGTCGCGCCAGCCGCCTTTGTTGACGTTCGCAGTGCGGCCCGCCCATCATTCGGGCGGGCCGTTTTCATTTCTGAAGGCTCACCGTGTGGAATACGATAATCGGAGCGGTCGCTGCCGGCGCACTTGCGCTCTATCTCTGGCGCCGCTTCCGGCGGGAGCGCGACAGGCGTCACGGTGAACCGGAGCGTTTTTTTCGCGGTGCTACGGGTGTCCTCGACGATGCATACCTGGAGGACACCGGCACGATCGGCTACCCGAGGCTCGCTGGCCGCTACCGCGGACTTGCGGTCCAGGTGCTGCCGGTTGTCGATACCCTGGCAACCCGCCGTCTGCCGGCACTCTGGCTGCTCGTGACGCTGCAGGACGCATTGCCGCTGAAGGCCCGCTTCGACCTCATGATGCGCCCCGCGGGCCCGACCACCTTTTCCAATTTCGACCTGTTGCCATTCACCGTCGAGCGGCCGGCGGGGTGTCCCGAACACGCAGTTCTGAAGACCGATGACCCCCACAACATGCTTCCGGCGCGGGTGCTCGCGCCGCACCTCGACGTATTCCAGGAAACCCGCGCCAAGGAACTGCTGGTCACGCAGAACGGCGTGCGCCTCGTTTGGCTCCTCGCCGAGGCAAACCGTGCCCGCTATGGCGTTCTGCGGGAAGCCGATTTCGGCGGCGCGGATCTCGACCCGATCCTGTTGCGTGGGCTGCTCGATCGCCTCGTCGCCATCCGTCAGTCCGTGCTCGACTGGTCGCGGACCGGCGCATGAACAAACCCGTGGAACCCGCCTCCGCAGTCCCCAGAAACCCCTATCTCGTTCTGGCCGCCGCGATCTTGTTGCCGGGCTCGGGACACGTATTGAACGGCGTTCCCCAGCGCGGGCTGGTCTTTCTTTTTTTCATCATCCTGCTCGGCTGGGCGAGCGTCAACGTGATGCCGGCAAACGCCTCGGTTTTTGGCCAATACGTCGGAGGTATCTTTGTCTACGGCATCTCGGTGATCGACGCATACCAGACCGCGCGCGTCAACTGGGAGAAATGGAAATTCGCCCAAGGTCACAAGGAACCCTGACGGGCCGACGATATTCTCCCTGGAAGATCAGGGCTGCCCCGGTATCCACCGGGTTCCCGCGAGCGGCAGTTTCGCCATCGCCGCTGCCTCGATGGTGAGCGCCACCAGGTCCTCCCGCTCGAGGTGATGCACATTCTGTTTGCCGCAGGCGCGGGCAAGCGTCGTGAGTTCCAGGTTGAGGGTCTTCAGGTAGTTCCTGACGCGTTTGGCGCCGACCTCGGGCTCGAGCCGGCGCTCGAGCACCGGGTCCTGCGTAGTCACTCCGACCGGGCAGAAGCCAGTATGGCAATGGTGGCAGAAGCCTGGCGCAGTCTTCAGCCGCCGATAGTCGGCTTCCGCCGAGTGGTGTTTTCCGCCCTGCACATAGCTCTCCGAGTTGCAACCGAGGGCCATCAGGATTCCCTGCCCGATCGCAACGGCGTCCGCACCCATCGCCAGCGCCTTTGCGACGTCCGCTCCGGTGCGAATGCCGCCCGAGACGATCAGTTGCACCTTGTCCTTGACGTTCAGCTCCTCGAGCGCCTCCACCGCCTGCCGCACGGCTGCCAATGTCGGAATGCCGACATGCTCGATGAACACGAGCTGCGTTGCGGCCGTGCCCCCCTGCATGCCGTCGACCACGATCACGTCGGCTCCCGCATGCACGCATAGCTTCACGTCATTGAACACGCGTGTTGCACCGATCTTGGCATAGATGGGCTTTTCCCAGTCTGTTGCTTCGCGCAGCTCCCTGATCTTGATCGCGAGATCGTCGGGTCCCGTCCAGTCCGGATGGCGGCAGGCCGAGCGTTGATCGATTCCCTCCGGCAGCGTGCGCATCTTCGCCACACGCGCACTGATCTTCTGCCCGAGCAGCATGCCACCGCCGCCGGGCTTCGCACCCTGTCCGATTACCACTTCAATCGCATCCGCCTTGCGCAGGTCATCCGGATTGAAGCCATAGCGCGAGGGCAGGCACTGATAGACCAGCGTTTTCGATGAGAGGCGCTCCTCCTGCGTCATGCCGCCGTCGCCAGTTGTCGTCGAGGTTCCGACCGCGGTGGCGGCGCGACCGAGCGCCTCCTTGACGTTGGCGGAAAGCGAACCGAAGCTCATGCCCGCGATGGTGATGGGAATCTCGAGTTCGATCGGTTTCTTGGCGTAGCGGGTGCCGAGGATCGTGCGTGTCGTGCATTTTTCGCGGTAGCCTTCGAGCGGATAGCGCGACAGCGACGCCCCCAGGAACGTGAGATCGTCGAAGTGCGGCAGGCGGCGCTTCGCACCGAGGCCCCGGATTTCATACAGACCTGTCGCCGCGGCACGCTCGATGTAGTCAAGGATCTGCCGGTCATATAAGGCGCTTTCCTCGCGCTGCACGCGCTCCGGTGTGCCTGGCATTTCGGGAAACGGTTGAGTGGCCATGGCTTCTCCAGTCCTGAGATTTCAGTATTCCTGATTGGCGTCGGCGTTCCAGTGATAGAGCTTGCGGGCCGAGCCCACGCGTTTGAACTCGCTGGCCGGGTGATCGATGCCGGCGGCGGCCAGCAACGCGGTCACCGCAGCCGCGTCCTCCGCACTCATCGGCTGCAGCTCCGCATCGGCGCCGAGCGAGCGGATCTTGCCGCGTACATAGATGACAGCCTCGTACAGGGAATCGCCCAGGCCATCAGCCGAGTCGCCACAGATGACCATGCGCCCGGCCTGCGCCATGAACGCGGAAAAGCTGCCCACGTCGCCGCCAACCACGATGTCGGCGCCCTTCAGCGAGATGCCGCACCTCAAGCCCGCGTCGCCGTGAATCACAAGGAGGCCACCGTGGGCCGATGCGCCCGCGCCGCCGCTGGCGAACCCGGCGACCTCGACGCGCCCGGACATCATGTTCTCGGCGACAGCGGGCCCGGCATTGCCTTCGATGATGACGGTCGCCTGCTTGTTCATGCCCGCGCAGAAGTAGCCGACATTCCCGCCGATCTCGATGCGGAGCGGCGCATCGACCGCGACCGCGATGCTATGCGCCCCGTCGGGATTCTCGACGCGCAGCGCCTTGACACCCTTCAGATCGCCATGAAGGAACTTGTTGAGCTCGCCCACCGACTGCTTCGAAAGGTCGAATGCTGTCGGTCCGGCTCCGCCCGCACGCATTACACGGACCATGAGTACACCTCCGCCGGCTTCGGCTCGAAGACCCTCGCATGGCGCACATCGGGCAGATGTGCAAGGGAGCGGAACTCGGACGCAATTGCCACGTAATCGTCGGTCTCCGCGACCACCGCTGGCTTGCATGCGAATGGATCCCGAACGAGCGCCAGCTTGTCGCGCGTGCCCATCAGCAGCGTAAAGAATCCGTCAAAGTCCTCGAATGCTCTCTCGAGTGCCTGCTCGAGCGTGTCGCCCTCCTCGAGCCGCCAGTGGATGTAGCGGCACGCGCCTTCCGTGTCGCAGTCACTCTCGAACTGCGCGCCGAGTTTCTCGAGCTTGCGCTGGATGCTGCCGGGATTGGCAAGCGAGCCGTTGTGCACGAGGCACCAGTCCTCACCTGCCGTGTATGGATGTGCGTTCTCCGGGGTCACCGCGCTTTCCGTGGCCATGCGCGTGTGGCCGACCAGGTGCGTGCCCTGCATGCTGCCGAAGTGATAGCGCTCTGCCACTTCGATCGGCAGACCCACGTCCTTGTAGAGATCAATCGAGCGGCCGACACTCAGGACGTGCATGCCGGGGTATTCCGTCGGCAGCCAGGTACGCAGTGCGGCGGGATCCGACATCGTCGTCAACACCGCGTGATTTGCCTCGACCTTCAGCGACACTTCGTCGTATCGCTCCGACAGCACGCCTTCGGCGTGCTTCCAGTCAAAATCGGGATCCGCATTGTACAGGCTCAGCTTACGATGCTTGCCGCTCACGGGCTCGGTGAAGACGGCCATACCCGAAGAATCAGGGCCGCGCTCCGTCATCCCGATGAGCATCGGCACCATCAGCTCGCCCAGGCGCTGGCGCAACTCCGGCTTCTTGACCAGCAATCCGACAATTCCACACATGTATGCCTGCCTCCTAGAACATTTCCAGATAACGATCTGTTTCCCAGACGCTCACATGGCGGCAGTACTCGATCCATTCCATGCGCTTCACGTTGATGAATTCCTTCGCAAGATCCAGGCCGATGCCCGCCCTTACGATCTCGTCGGCCTCGAGCGCTTCAATCGCTTCCCCGAGGTTCTGCGGCAACAGGCCGATCTTTCGCCGCTTCAGTTCCTGCAGCGAAAACTCGTACAGGTTTTCATTGAGTGGCTCACCCGGATCGAGCCGGCGCTCGATGCCGTCGAGCCCCGCCGCGAGGATCGCCGCGCCAGCGAGATAAGGATTGGCGGCACCGTCCGGCAAGCGCATCTCGATGCGTCCACCGGGAATGCGCACGCAAGCCGTGCGATTGTTGTCGCCATACGTAATGTAGGCCGGCGCCCAGGTCGCGCCCGACAGCGAGCGGCCGACGACCAGCCGCTTGTAGGAATTGATTGTCGGAGCGCAGATGGCCGTGAGTGCGCGTGCGTGCGTGAGGATCCCCGCAAGAAACTGGTAACCCATGGTCGAAAGCGAAAGCCCCCGCTTGTCGCTCTTGTCGTAGAACAGGTTCGGTGTCTTCTTGTTGCCCATCGATATGTGGAAATGCGCGCCCGTCCCGGTGCGATTCGAAAAAGGCTTGGGCATCATCGTCGCGATCACGCCATGCTTGCGCGCGATTTCCGATGCCGCCATCTTGAAGAGCATGAAGTCGTCGGCGGTCTTCATCATATCGGCGTAGGTGAAATTGATCTCGAACTGGCCGTTGCCGTCCTCGTGATCGATCTGGTAGACGTCGACGCCGACCGCCCTCAGGCACGTGCTGATTTCGTCGAGGATCGCGCTGGCGCGCGACAGGCCCTTGTAGTCGTAGCAGGGCTTGTCGAGCGTGTCGGTATCGTCGAATGGTGCAAGGCTGCGGTCCGCATTGCGTTTCAGCAGCATGAATTCCGGTTCCATGCCGGCGTACATCGTCAGGCCTTTCGGCTCGAGGCGTTTCAACTGGTTCTTGAGGGCGACCCGTGAACAGTAGGGGTATGGCTTGCCGCGCACATGACCGTCACAGGCAACGCGCGCAAATCCCGGCATCCAGGGTAATGCGGTAAGCGTCGCCGGATCGCCGACGCCCATGTAGTCGGGACCGTGAGGGCCCATGCCGAAGCCCCAGAGCGCGAAGCCGGCGAAACCCGCCCCGTCGCCGAGGATCATTTCGTAATGCTCGACCGGCACGGCTTTCGCCTTGGCTGAGCCATGGATGTCCACGAACTGCGCCAGCACGTAGCGGATGTTCTTTTCGGCGAACCATTTCTTGGCCTGTTGCGGTGTCATTCTTGCTTCTCCTCAGCTGACAGCCTCACGACTCAGATCATCGGCGATTCCGGCGAGCGTCGAGTACAGGTAATGTCCGAAACTCGGATCGCACCAGATTGTGTAGTTCAGTCCCCCGCCTGCGCGGCGCGGAAGCACGATCACCCCGACTCCGATCATCGAGGTCAGGACAACCCGGCCGGCGTTCTCTTCTGCATCCCGCGCAAGCGGCGCGAAATTCACGTTGCAGGTCTCAAGGAGCAGATGATTCGCCCTTGCACCCGTCAGTTCAAGCACAAGGTCCTGCCTCAGGACCGGCACGAGTCCCGCGTGCCGCTGCCCCGGATCCAGCAGCGATGCGGCAGTCTCCCTGGTGCGTGCATGCTCCGCCGCCAGCGATTCGACCAGGAATTCAGACGTCGCCAGCCGCGCGACCAGGATCTCCCCGCCTTCGCAACGCCAGGAATTCGGCGCCTGCGGCACAACGAGACCACGTTCATGCAGCCAGGCTTCGGCCGCAGGTCCCTTGCACCCGAAGCGAGGACGCGGCGAGACGTCCCGCAGCACCGCAGCAGCGCCTGGAGCGGATGAGGTCATGGACGAACTCCGCCGCTCTCCATCTTCTGTCGGTCGCCGGCGGGGTCGTAGAACGGCAAGGGAACGATGGGCGCCGCGACTTCCTGACCGCCAGCGACGCGAATGTGGAGCATCGCATCCCTGGCGGCGGCGGGCGTCACCAGCGCGAGGCCGATCGTGCGCCCAAGGGTCGGCGACTGTCCGACGCTGGTCACGCGGCCCGCGATATCTCCGCCGCGAATGACGAGATGGCATTCGCGGATGCCGGCACGGCGCCCGGGCTCGAGCGCGAAGCCCACGAGCTGCTGACGACGTGCATTCTTTGCGATGATGGCCAGACTGCGCTGGCCGACGAAGAAAGGCTTGTCCATCTTCACCGCCCAGTCCGCGCCGACCTCGAACGGGTTGGTCAGGCCATCGGTGTCCTGGCTGACGATGATGTGGGCCTTTTCGAGACGCAGCATGCGCTGCGCCTCGACGCCAAAGGGCGTGATGCCGAGATCGGCTCCCGCCGCGCGTACCGCGTTCCACACGGCGACACCCGAGCCGGCGGGCACGTGAATTTCATACCCGAGCTCGCCTACAAATCCAACGCGCAGCAACCGGGCCGGGACGCCGGCGATCTTCGCTTCGCGCACGCCGAGATACGGAAACGCCGTGTCGCCGAGTTCCAGCGAGGTGAGCTTCGACAGCACCTCACGCGAACGCGGTCCAGCAAGGTTGAAAGCGGCAAGATGGCCCGTGAGATTCACCAGGCTGACCGGCATTCCCCACCACGTCGCCAGCCGCCCGAGCTCGCGAAACAGCGTGGCGGAATTGCCCGTCGTCGTCGTGAAATAGAAGACTTCCGCTGCGAGCCGCGCGATCACGCCGTCGTCAATGATGACACCGCTCTCATCGAGCATGAGACCGTAACGCGTCATGCCGGTCTTCAGCGTCTCGAAGCGCCCGGTATACACGCGATCGAGGAACGCGCCTGCCTGCGCGCCGTGCGCCTCGATCTTGCCGAGCGTACCGACGTCGATCAGCCCGACCCCCTCGCGGACCGCGCGCACTTCCGCCGCTATGGATTCCTCGCGCGTCCGGCCGTCGCGCCGGTAATACTCGGGGCGCCGCCAGTTGCCGGCCGGCATCCACACCGCGCCGAGCTTCTCATGTTCGGCGTCCATTGGCGTGCGCCGCTCGGGAGTAAATCCGCGGCCCGCGAGATGCGAGATCGGCACGGACTGAAACATCGGTCGCGCAGTCGTTGCGGCAAGCGACTCGAGGGGCATCTGGCGCAACTGCGCCAGCACATGCAGGGCATTGGTATTGGAGTGCTTCCCTTGGCTCATACCCATGCCGACAGTCGTGTAGCGCTTCATCAATTCGGCGCTGTCGAATCCTTCCTGCACCGCATTGACGAGGTCCTTCAGCTGCAGGTCTTCGTCGAAATCAATGAAGTTCTTGCCCTTGGGGTGGTCGACAACCGGCAAGGGATGCGTTGCCGGCTCGCCAGCCGGCGCGATGGCCCGCTGGCTGCCTTTCGAGTCGAATCCACAGTGGCGGGCTGCCATGTCGCCGGCGCGCGCACCGTCGGCCAGTCGCGCGTCAGGATCGAAGATGCCGTTGACCTTGCCGCAGGCGAACAGTCCGGGCGGCAACGTGCCGGGCAGGAACTGGCAGGAGCTCGAATCATATTGCATCTTCGCACCGGCCTGCCGCAGCAGCGTGTCGGCGGGCGCGAAGCCGACGCTCATCCATAGCCCGTCAACTGCGATAGAGCTCGCCGGTGATTTCTGCCACTCGCCCGCGCGCCGCTCGGCGAGCTCGATGCCGTCGATGTCGCCCGCGCGGCCGCCGTGCGCCGCGTACACGGCCGTGCCATTCAGCACCCGCACTCCCTGCCCGCGCAGCGTCTCGGCAAGAACCTGCGATTGCGGTCCCGGCTCCTCGCGCAGTTCGAGAACTACCGGAACTTCAATGCCGGCGGCGCGCGCGTCGAGCGCTGCGCGATAAGCGTGAACGTTCGCCGCCAGAATGCCGATCCTCGAGGCCGGGGCCACAGCATAGCGGCGCATGAGCCGCTGCGCGCCGGAGGCCAGCATGATGCCGGGCAGGTCGTTGTTGCGAAAGACCGCCGGCTGTTCAAAGGCGCCCTGGGCGATGATGACGGCGCCCGCGCGCAGCTTCAGCATGCGATCCGGCGTGTCGAGGGCGAGCCATTGGTCGGCGTACAGACCCACGGCGACCGTCGACACGAAGCGACGGATCCGCGGATGAGATGTCACTGCGTCGATCAGCTCGCCAATTCGCCGCACAGCCGTGGCATCGGAGCCGAGCGCATAGGTTCCGCTGCCGCCGATCCTCGGATTTTCATCCACCAGCACGACCTCGGCGCCCGCTTCGGCCGCGGCCATGGCGGCCGCAAGTCCCGAGGGCCCCGCCCCGATCACGGCGACGTCGGCGAATTCATAGCGCTTGGCTGTGGCGACCCGCTGCGCGCTGAAGTCGACTTCGCCGAGACCGGCCATGTTGCGAAACATCCGCTCCCATCTGGGAAACAGGTGCTTGTTGTGGAAGGCCTTGTAGTAGAAGCCGACCGGAAGGAAAGGCGACAGGCGATCGAGATGCCGGCGCCGGTCCTTCTCGAGGCCGCCTTCGGTATTGACGGCGAAAGCCTCGAGCCCCTCTGCGATTGGCAGCATGTCGGCGCGCTGGTTCGGGCTGCTGCGCCCGGCACGCCGGATCTGCACGATGGCGTTCACGTCGTGATTTGCGACGGACAGCGCGCCGCGCGGCCGGTGATACTTGAACGAGCGCCCGAGCGTGCGCACTCCGGAGGCCATCAGCGCACTGGTCAGCGTATCGCCGCGGTAGCCACGCTGAGCACGGCCCTCAAACGTGAACGAAACCGGCTGTGAGCGGTCGATCCATTCGCCCGGCTGGGGTGCGAGACGCCTCATGCGCCTCCCCCGGGCGATTTCAGATACGGGAAGGTGCGCAGCACGACGTCGGATGCGGTGTCGCGCTCGGCGATGAACCACACGCCACTCGATGTATGGCACCACCACTCGCGCTTGACGCCCGGCGCACTGTCGCGGTTGAAGACGTAGTCGGCCCACTCGGCATCGGTCGCGCGCGCTGGATCCGGCATCTCGCGCAGCTCGCCGCCATAGGCAAATTCGCTGATGGGGCGCGGGCCGTTCACCGGACAGGTCAGGATCTTCATGGCTAGTGGCCGACCGAGGCGGCGCCCTTCTCGCCCGTCAATGCATAGCGCGCAAAGCGGTCGAAGGCGAATCCGCGGATGAGCGCATGGTCCTCATCCTTCGCAACCGTGTAGCTCATTGTCTTTCCGCAAACCGGGGTCGCCTTGAACCCCCAGGTGCCCCAGCCGGCATCCAGATAGAAGCCGCTGACCGGTGTCTTGCCCATGATCGGCGCGAAGTCGGGCGTCATGTCCGCCATGCCGGCCCACTGCCGCACGATCCTGACGTCGGACAGGAACGGAAAGAGCTCGAGCATGTGCGCGCTCAGTGATTCCGCGAAGTCGAGAGTCGAACGCGTCGAGTGCAGCTCATAGGGATCGAGCGAGGCGCCCATCACGAGTTCGCCGCGCGCCGACTGGCTGACATAGACGTGCAGCGAACCTGAAACGATGATCGGATCCAGCCAGGGCTTGAGCGGTTCCGAGACCATCGCCTGCAATGGGTGGATGTAGATTGGCGATCGCAGGCCGACCATCGCGAGCACGCCGGGCGTGGATCCGGCAACCGCGCACAGCAGTTTGCGGGTTGCGATATGACCGCGGTTCGTGCGCACACCCACGACCGCCCGACCCGATCCACGGTCCTCGAGCTCGATACCCAGCACCCGCGTATCCTGGTGAATCTCGACGCCGCGCCGGTCGGCGCCGCGACCGTAACCCCAGGCCACCGTGTCGTGGCGCGCGATGGCCCCGGGCGCATGGTAGAGCGCACCGAGCACCGGCGGTGAGTGTCCGCCGCAGTTGAGATCCATCATGGGAATCGCCTCGGCAACGGCCTTCGCGTCGACCGCCTCGCTGTTGATGCCAAAGTGCTTGTTCACCTCGGCGCGCCAGCGCATGGTGCGCATTGCCGAGTCCGTATGGGCCAGCGTGAAATGCCCGCGTTCCGAGTAGAAGAGATTGAGGTCAAAGTCCTGCGACAGGTCCTGCCACAAGCGCACGCTCTCGTCGTAGAACCTGACGCCCTCGGGCGTCAGGTAATTCGAACGGATGATGGTCGTGTTGCGTCCGGTGTTGCCGCCGCCGATGTAGCCCTGGTCGAGCACGGCCACATTGCTGATCCCGTGGTCGCGGGCGAGATAGTAGGCGGCAGCCAGGCCGTGTCCGCCCGCTCCGATGATGACGACATCGTAGGAGCTCTTCAGCCGCTCGTGCCGCGTGAACATGCGCGGCTCGGGGTGACGCGAAGACAGTGCAAATCTAAGGAGACGCCACGGCATCGCGGGTGCAGTACTTGGGATGGAATGGCAAGCAATGCCTGTGTAGCACCAAGTTGCATGACATGCAACAATAGTAATTGTCATGCATAAGGCAGGACAGCGCCCGGGCCGTAAGTCCGCGAAATCCTTGACGCCGGCGACGGGCACGGCGACCCGCGCGTACAGCTCGGCAGGGGAACTCGGCCGGGTGGCCAGACGCATTCGCGACAGTCAGGGCCTGACCCTGGCCGAAGTTGCCACGCGCGCGGGCATCAGCGCAGCCATGCTGAGCCGGCTTGAAACGGGACGCACCAGCCCGAGCCTCGAAACGATCGTTTCGCTGGCAGGCGCGCTCGGCATACGGCCATCTCACCTGCTGCAGGAGATCGGCATCGAGGATGAGGATGCGCAACTCGTGCCTGCCGGTCAGGGCCTTGAGGTGGTGCGGCGCGGAACGAGGCGCGGCCACACCTATCACCTTCTGGCAGCGCAGCGCGGGCCGTACAAGGTCTTCGAACCCTTCCTGGTGACCCTCACTGACAAGAGCGAGGTGTTCCCCGGATTCGAACACCCGGGGACCGAGTTCATCCACGTCCTCAGCGGTAAGATCGTCTACCGGCTGGGGCAGCGCAGCTACCACCTGCGTCCGGGCGACTCCCTGACCTTCCGCGGGGATATCGCACATGGGCCCGAGAAGCTGGTGAAGGTGCCCATCCGCATGCTCTCCATCATCATCTATGGACAGACAGCCGAAGGAGCGACCTAAGCCGGACGGAGCGCAGGCAGGCTCAGTCGTCGTATAATCCTTCAAAAGGGGGAGCTTGCTGGGCTCGGGAGGGCCTGCAGAACTCGGCCGCTCGACATGCAAGCCTGCGCGGCCGGCTAGCGACACGGAGAATCATCATGACCAAGAAAATCCTGTGTGCGGTGGATGATACTGAGTATTCGAAGGCAGCAGTCGTCGTGACGGCGGAATTGGCGAAGGCCATGGACGCAGATGTCATCTTCCTCGCGGTAAACCAGCTGCTTGGCGGTTATGGCCATGGCGGGATGTCCACCTATCTCTGGGACAACGCCACCTTGAAACGCGTTGTCGATTCCGCGGTGGCGGAGGCCAAGAAGGCCGGCGTGAAGGCGCCAAAGAGCGTAAACGTGAAGAGTCGTGACGTCGGACGGGCCATCGTCGTCTACGCCGAGGAAAACGGCATCGATCACATCGTGGTCGGCACGGGAGGCAAGAGCGGTGTTTCGCGGCTCATGCTTGGCTCGATCTCAAGCGATGTCCTCGCCCGCGCGCATTGCCCGGTGACGGTGGCACGGCTCCACAAGTAGTCCGCACCGTCCCAGGCCGCAGACCGCTCAGCGAGTTCAGGCAGGAGACGGAAGTTTGTTCCGGATCTAGACATTCCTGAGCCGTTCTGCAGCCCGCTCGAGTGTCACGTCCTCCTTGGCGAAACAGAAACGCACGAGCCGGGCCTGCAGCGGCCCCGCACAGAATGGCGACAACGGAATCGCCGCGACCCCGTGTTCGCGGATCAATCGCATGCAGAATTCGATGTCCGGCTCGTCGGACACTGCCCCGTAGTCCGCGAGCTGGAAATAGGTGCCGGCGACCGGGCGCAATGCGAGGCGTGAACCATTGAGCAGCGTGGCAAAACGGTCCCGGCGGGCCTGGTAGAACGGCGCCAAGCCGTCAAGGAATGCCGGCTCCTCGCGCATGAAGTCCGCAAGCGCGTGCTGGACCGGCGTCGACACGGAAAACGTCAGGAACTGGTGCACCTTGCGGAATTCCGCGGTGAGCTCGGGCGCCGCCACGCAGTAGCCGACCTTCCAGCCGGTGGCGTTATAGACCTTGCCGAATGAGAAGACGGCGAAGCTTCGGCCACGCAGACGCTCGTTCGAGAGCACGCTTGAATGGCGCCTGCCGTCATAAACGAGGCCTTCGTAGACCTCGTCGGACAGCACCAGCGCCCCGGTCGGCTCGAGCAGGTCGGCGATGCGTTGCCAGTCGTCCGTGGTCAACACCGCGCCGGTCGGATTGTGGGGCGTATTGACGATCAGCAGCCGGGTGCGCGGACCGACCGCAGCCGCAAGCTGATCGTAGTCGATGCCGAAATCCGGCATCCGCAATGGCACGCGCCGCAGGCGCGCGCCCGCCAGTTCAGCCGCCGGCCCATAGGAATCATAGGACGGGTCGAGCATCACAACCTCGTCACTCGGGCGCACGACGGCGTGAATCGCGGCAAACAAGGCCTCGGTGCCGCCAGCCGTGATCGTGATTTCGTTCGCGGCATCGATTGAGAGGCCCTGCCGGCGCCGCGCCTGCGTGGCAATGACGTCGCAGAGTGCCGGCAGTCCCGGCATCGGCGCGTACTGGTTGTGTCCCGCGGCCAGATGCTCCGCGATCAGCGCGCAGAGGCGCGCGGGCGGCTGGAAGTCCGGGAACCCCTGGCCGAGGTTGATCGCGCCCGCCTCATTCGCGAGCCGCGACATGACCGAGAAGATCGTCGTGCCGACGCCGGGCAGTTTGCTGTCCGGCAGTTGCATCATTGATTGCCGGCGATCGCCTGCTGCACGTCCCGTTCGCGCCGTGCCTGCTGGCGTTGCATCAGGATACCGGCGGTGACGATACCCACTGCAACGATCAGCACGAGCACGGTCGCGAGCGCGTTGATGTCGGGGCTGACGCCCAACCGCACTTTCGAGAAGATCAGCACCGGCAGCGTGCTGGAACCCGGGCCATTGACGAAACTGGTGATTACCAGGTCATCCCAGGACAGCGTGAAGGCCAGCAGCCAGCCGGCGAGTATCGCGGGCATGATGATCGGCAGCGTGATCAGGAAGAAGACCTTGGCCGGTCGTGCCCCCAGGTCGAGCGCCGCTTCCTCCAGCGATTCGTCGAGCGTGGCGAGCCGCGACTGTACGACCACGGTGACGTAGGCCATCGAGAACGTGATGTGCGCGATCGTGATGGTCGTGATGCCCCGCCCTTCCGGCCAGCCGAACAACTGCTCCATCGCGACGAACAGGAGCAGCATTGACAGGCCGGTGATCACCTCGGGCATCACGAGTGGCGCCGTCGTCAGGCCCGCCAGCAACGAACGGCTGCGGAAGCGGCCGAAGCGCGCGAGTGCCAGGCCCGCGAGCGTTCCGAGAATCGTCGCTCCGGTCGCGTTCATCGTGGCAATCCGAAATGACAGCCATGCCGCCTGCTTGATCGGCTCGTTGCTCAGCAATTCGACGTACCACTTGGTCGAAAAGCCGCCCCAGACCGTCACCAGACGCGACTCGTTGAACGAGTAAACGATCAGCGACAGGATCGGGATGTACAGGAACGCGAATCCGAAAGCCATCATCGTCAGCACGAAGAACGAACGCCGCTGGTTCATCGGTGCGCTCCCATTTCCCGGCCCTGCACGCGCTGCAGGATCCAGATCGGGAACACGAGCAACACCAGCATCGCGATTGCGACCGCGCTTGCGATCGGCCATGAGCGGTTATTGAAGAACTCCTCCCATAGCACCCGGCCAATCATCAGCGAGCCCGGACCGCCGAGGAGCGCCGGGATCACGAACTCACCGACCGCAGGGATGAACACCAGCATGCTGCCCGCGATGATGCCGCCCTTGGTCAGCGGCAGCGTGATCTTGAAGAACGCTTTGGTCGGCCGGCAGCCGAGATCGGCAGCAGCCTCCAGCAGCGTCAGGTCGAGCTTCTCGATGGCGGTGTACAACGGCAGTACCATGAAGGGCAGGTAGGAATAGACGATGCCGAGATAGACCGCGAAGTTGGTCTGCAGCATCACGATCGGCTCGTCGATGACGCCCAAGGACATCAACAGGTTGTTGATCAGCCCGTTGTTCTTGAGGATGCCGATCCAGGCATAAACGCGCAGCAGAAACGAAGTCCAGAACGGCAGCATCACCAGCAGCAACAGCAGATTGCGCCAGGAAGGCCTCGAGCGCGCAATGCCATAAGCCATCGGATAACCGATCAGCAGGCACAGGATCGTCGAGAACGCCGCGGTCACGATCGAATTCGCGTAAGCGTTCCGGTAAAGGGCGTCTTGCCAGAGAAATGCATAGTTGCCCAGGTTGACCTTGAATTCCATGACCTGCGAGGACGCCCAGGTGATGAGCGGCTCGTAGGGTGGCATTCCCAGCCGTATATCGGAGACCGAGATCTTGAACACGATCAGGAACGGCACGAAGAAGAACAGCAGCAGCCAAAGGTAGGGCACGCTGGTAACGGCCGTGCGCCCGGTCACGCCCCAGCCCCTGAGCCTGTTGCTGGCCCAGCGATAGGGCCCGAGAGCCTTGATCCATGCCATCAGTTCCGCCAGCACAAACGGCGAGCTGACCCGCATATCGCTGCCGTTGCGGCTCACTGCGTGACCACCACCGGGCTCGAGGAATCCCAGGACAGCCACACGGACTCATCCCAGCTGATGCGGCCGCCGACGGACTGCCGCACGGTATTTGGCTGCGTGACGCGGACCTGGCGCCCGCTGCCGAGTTTCACGAGGTAAACGGACTGGTCACCGAGATAAGCAATCTCGGAGACTACGCCGGCAACCCGGTTGTCGCCTTCGCCATCCGGCCGTTCGCGCGAGATGTGGATCTTCTCAGGTCGCAACGCGACCCAGACTGTGGCATTCGGGGCCGCGCTGACGCCGTGGCCGACGTGAAATACACCGCCCAGGTCAGCCGATTCGACACGCACGTAATCGGGCTCATCCTCGATCAGCCGTCCCTCGAACATGTTGACCGAACCGATGAAATCGGCGACGAAGCGCGTGCTCGGGTATTCATAGATATCGGTCGGCGTGCCAACCTGGACTATTTCCCCGTGATTCATCACGCCGATGCGCGTTGCCAGCGTCATAGCCTCTTCCTGGTCGTGCGTAACGACCACAAAAGTGACGCCGAGCGTCTCCTGGATGTTGATCAGTTCGAACTGCGTGTGCTCGCGCAGCTTCTTGTCGAGCGCAGCCAATGGCTCATCGAGCAGCAGGAGTTTCGGACGCTTGACCAGCGAGCGGGCGAGCGCGACTCGCTGGCGCTGGCCGCCTGAAAGCTGATGCGGCGCGCGCTTGGCGAATTGCTCCATGCGCACGAGCTTCAGCATTTCGGCGACGCGCGCGTCGATCTCGCTTCTTGGCAGCTTGTCCTGGTGCAGCCCGAATGCGACGTTCTTCTGGACCGTCATGTGCGGGAACAATGCATAGGACTGGAACATCATGTTGACCGGCCGCTCGTAGGGCGGCATCGCAGTGATGTCCACGCCGTCGAGCCAGATCGAGCCGGCAGTCGGCGCCTCGAAACCCGCCATCATCCGAAGCAGCGTCGTCTTGCCGCAGCCCGAGCCGCCCAGCAGACAGAAGATCTCGCCCTTGTAGATGTTGAGCGTAACGTCGTCTACCGCGACGAAATCGCCGAATTTCTTGGTGACTTTGTCGATCCGGACGTAGGGCGTGGCGCCCTGTTCCTTCCAGGGCTCGCTGCGTTGTTCCTGGCGCGGATTGGCCATGGGAATGATCCCCCTCTCCGATTCAGCCCCGGCGAGCCAGGCTCGCCGGGGCTATCGCTCAATGCGCGCTTACTGCCCGGTACGGACGCGGGTCCAGGCGCGGTTCAGATCGCGGCTGAATTCCTGCGACTCCGCCAGGTGCGGGTGCAGCTTCTTCTTAACCTCTTCGGTCGGATAGACGGAAGGATCGTTCTTGATGCTGTCGTCAACAAAGGGCAGCGAGGCTGAATTGCCATTCGCATAGGAGACATAGTTGCTGATGGCCGCTGCCTGTTCCGGTTCCATGATGAAGTTCAGGAAGGCATGCGCGTTGTTCGGGTGCGGCGCGTCAGCCGGGATCGCCAGCATGTCGAACCACATGATGGCGCCTTCCTTCGGGATCACGTAGGCAACATTGACCGGCTTCGCGGCTTCTCCACCCCGGGTGCGGGCCATCAGCGCATCGCCGCTCCAGCCGAGCGACACACAGATCTCGCCGGTCGCGAGGTCGTTGATGTACTGCGATGAATGGAAGTAGCGAACGTATGGGCGAACCTTCATCAGCACCTCTTCCGCCGCCGCCAGGTCCTCGGCCTTTTCGCTGTTCGGATCGCGGCCCAGGTAGATCAGCACGGAATCCATTACCTCACTCGGCGCATCGAGCATCGAAATGCCGCATTTCGCGAGCTTCTTGGCATTGGCCGGATCGAAGATCGCACTCCAGCTGTCGATCGTATCGGTGCCGAGCGCTTTCTTGACCAGATCCGGGTTGTAGCCGATGCCGGTCGTGCCCCACAGATAGTTGATGGAGTGCTCGTTGCCGGGATCGTGCAAAGCGACACGCTGCATGATTTCCGGATCCATGTTCACGAGGTTCGGCAGCTTCGTCTTGTCGAGTTTCAGGAACACGTCGGCCTTGATCTGGCGCTCGAGGAAGTTGGCCGAGGGGACTACCACGTCGTAGCCGGTGCGGCCTGCCAGCAGCTTGGTCTCCAACACCTCGTTGGAGTCGAACACGTCATAGGTGACCTTGATGCCGGTCTTCGCCTCGAAATCTGCGATGGTTTTCTCGCCGATGTAGTCCGACCAGTTGTAGACGAACAGGACCTTGTCTTCAGGCTTCGGCGCCTCGACGGCCTCTTCCTTCTTGCCGCCGCATGCGGACAGCATGACGATGGTCGCGGCCAGCAGCCCAAAACGGAATTCATTTCGCATGATTGCCTCTCTCCCGGGCATTGCCCGGACCCCATGTGTCGTTCTCGCCCGGACCCTGGATCCGGGGCTTCGGCCTCTAATATAACAGCGCCCGGCGGGTCCGCGTGTCTCTCGAATCGCCCTTAGCCTACCCCGATGTCGGCGGCGGTCAGATCCAGGCAGAGCCGCGCCTTTTCGATCAGTTCGTCCACCTCGTCCTTGGTGATGACCAGCGGCGGGGCGATGATCATGGTGTCCCGGACCGCCCGCATGACCAGGCCATTTGCAAAACAGTGGTCGCGGCATTTCAGCCCGGTTTCGCCGCGATTGCGGAACAGGGTCTTGCTGCCCTTGTGGGCGACGAGTTCCAGCGCTCCGATCAGGCCCACACCCCGGACTTCGCCAACCAGCGGATGGTCGGCCAGTTCCCGCCAGCGCCGTTGCAGGTAGGGACCGATGTCCTCCTGCACCCGCTCGACCAGGCGCTCGCGTCGCATGATTGCGAGGTTTTCGATGGCGACCGCGCAGGCAACCGGGTGACCGGACCAGGTGAAGCCATGATTGAATTCGCCACCTTTTCCAATCAGGACCTCGGCGACCCGGTCCGATACCATCGCCCCGCCGAGGGGCTGGTAGCCTGAGGTTATGCCCTTGGCGATCGTCATGAAATCCGGCTCGACGCCAAAATGCTCGCAACCGAACCAGCGCCCGGTGCGGCCAAAACCGCAGATCACTTCGTCCGAGATCAGGAGGATTCCGTACTCGCGGCAGATCCGCTGGATCTCCGGCCAGTAGGTGTCCGGCGGGACGATCACGCCGCCGGCGCCCTGGATCGGCTCGCCGATGAATGCGGCTATACGCTCAGGGCCGAGCTCCTCGATCTTTTCGGCAAGCCGGCGTGCGGCCCGCAAGCCGTATTCCGCCGGGGCCACGTCGATGCCATTCTCGAACCAGTATGGCTGCTCGATGTGGACGATGTCCGGGATCGGCAGTCCGCCCTGCGCATGCATGGCGGCCATCCCTCCGAGGCTCGCGCCGGCCATGGTGCTGCCGTGATAGGCATTGATCCGGCTGATGATCACGCTGCGCTTCGGCTGGCCCATCAGGTCCCAGTAGCGGCGGGTCATCCGGACGATCGTGTCGTTGGCCTCGGATCCAGAGTTCGTGAAGAACACGTGATTGAATTGCGGGGGTGTCAGTTCGGCAAGCTGCCTCGAAAGCTCGATCGCAGGCGGATGAGCGCTCTTGAAGAAGCTGTTGTAAAAGGGCAGCTCGCGCATCTGGCGCGCGGCAACATCGGCGAGCTGGTCGCGTCCGTAGCCGATGTTGACGCACCAGAGCCCCGACATGCCGTCCAGGATCTTGCGGCCCTCGGAGTCGTAGAGATAGACGCCATCGGCGCGCGTGATGATCCGCGAACCCTCGGCCGCGAGCGCACGGAAATCGGTGAATGGATGCAGGTAATGCCGGGCATCCAGCTCCTGCCAGTCGCGGGTCGTGCGCTCGACATTGCGGGGCTTTGCACTCATGGGGGATCTCGCTCGTTCAGACATTCAACAGCAGGTGCTCGCGCTCCCATGAACTGATCACCCGTGAAAAGGTCTCGTACTCGTTTTCCTTGACCGCGCAATACGCCGCGACGAAGCGCTCGCCGAACACCTCGACCAGCGGCTTGCAGCCGCGCAGCATCGCCAGCGCGTCTGCGAGCGTCATCGGCAGCGAGAATGGCAGCTCGTAGGCCGAGCCCGTGATCGGATCGGTCGGCTTCAGGCCCTCGATCATGCCGAGATATCCGCAGGCAAGCGATGCCGCAATCGCAAGGTACGGATTGGCATCCGCTCCGCCCAGGCGGTTTTCGATGCGGCGCGCCTGCGGCTCGGAGAACGGCACGCGCAGGCCGGCGGTGCGATTGTCGAGACCCCACTGCACGTTGATCGGTGCCATGTTGTAGCGCGTGATGCGGCGATAGCTGTTGACGTTCGGCGCGAGCAGGGACATCGACGCCGGCAGGTACTTCTGCAGCCCGGCGATATGGGCCTCGAACAGCGGTGTCGCCTTGCCTTCGGCATCGCTGAACACATTGTCGCCAGTCTTGCTGTCCACGATGCTCTGGTGGATGTGCATGGCGCTGCCGGGTTCGTTGGCGAGCGGCTTCGCCATGAAGGTCGCATACATCTTGTGGCGCAGTGCGGCCTCGCGCGCCGTGCGCTTGAACAGGAAGGCCTGGTCCGCGAGGTCGAGCGCGTCGCCGTGGATCAGGTTGATTTCCATCTGCGCCGCGCCGGCCTCGTGGATCAGCGTGTCGATGTCGAGGTTCTGCGCCTCGCAAAATGCATAGATGTCGTCGAACAGCGGGTCGAATTCATTGACCGCCGCGATGCTGTAGGCCTGGCGGCCGATTTCGGGGCGTCCCGAACGGCCGATCGGGGGCTTCAGCGGATAATCCGCGTCGGTATTCGGCTCGACCAGGTAGAACTCCAGCTCTGGCGCGCACACTGGCCGCCAGCCGCGTGCAGCGTAGAGATCGAGAACCCGTCGCAGCACGTAGCGCGGCGACATCGGCACGGGACGCCCATCATCGTAAAAACAGTCGTGGATGACCTGCGCGGACGGATCCGCGGCCCAGGGAACGACCCGGATGGTCTTCGGGTCACCGATCAGGTCGATGTCGATTTCCGAAGGATGAATGGAACTGTCGTCATCCGGGTATTCGCCAGTGACGGTCTGCAGGAAGATCGATTCGGGCAGGCGCATGCCCTCGTCTTCCGCGTATTTCTCGGCCGGCATGATCTTGCCGCGCGCGACACCGGCCATGTCCGCGATGATCGCCTCGACTTCGGTGATCGAATGATCGCGCAGGAACTGCTTGATTTCGCTCATCTGCCGCGCCTCGAGGCCCGTTCGCGCCCGGCCTGGCCGAAAGCCGCAAATATCTGACGTGAAAACGGGTTGTCCATGACTTTCCATTCCGGGTGCCATTGCACCGCGAGCGCAAAGGCCGGCGCGCCTTCGATGCGAAATGCCTCGATCACGCCGTCCTCAGCGACTGCCTCGGTCAACAGCTTCGAACCCAGGCGTTCGACGCCCTGCGAATGCACGGAATTGACCTTGATACGGCGGCTCCCCGCGAGGCGATGGAGCAGCCCGCCCTCGGTCAATTCGACCTCGTGCGCCGGTGCGTACTGGACCTCGAGGGGCTGCGTCTTGTCCTCCCGATGATCGAGCTTGCCAGGCAGCTCCTGCAGCTTCTGCACCAGCGAGCCGCCGAAGGCCACATTCATTTCCTGGAACCCGCGGCAAATCCCGAATACCGGCAGGCCCGCCTCTACGGCGCTCGTGATCATCGGCAGGGTCGTGGCATCGCGCTCCGGGTCGTGCAACGTACCGGGTGCCGATGGCTCGCCCTGATAACGGTGCGGCTCGACATTGGAGGCGCTGCCCGTGAACAGGATGCCGTCGAAGGACTCCAGCCAGTCTTCGAGATGCTGTTCGCCCAATGCCGGCACTAGCACGGGCACCGCATCCGCCGCCTGGACGACCGCGTTGATGTATTTTTCGCCGACGCAGTGGTACCAGTGCGGGCTGATAAGACGGCGGTCGGCCGGAATACCGATGACAGGCTTGCGCATAGGCATCTGTTAATTATTTTGAACGGCCCCCGAAATGGGGGCCTGCTCAACTGCCCTATTGTCTCACAGGAAGGGGGGCCGCCGCCCGGCCGTCGTTCAGCCGGAAAAGGCCGATCTTTGGCTTGTTTTCGTCACTCAGAGCACGATTTTGCGATGCATAATCCTTGCCCGGTCTTATGACCGCTGGTTATCCTGAGGGGCGGCCCTCCCGGGCCCGCGACTCAAGATCTTAAACGCCCGGTGCGCCATGGCCCTGCTCCGCGACGATTTTTCAAATGCCCAGGCCTTCCTCGCCGCGCGACCGGCCGTGAGGGTCGTGGACCTGCTGTTGCCGGACCTCTCGGGCATCCTGCGCGGCAAGCGTGTGGACGTCGCCGATCTCGCGACCGTCTACGACAAGGGCATGTACCTGCCGGGCTCCATGTTCGCGCTCGACGTGATGGGCGGGACCATCCAGGCAACCGGTCTTGGCTTCGACGAAGGCGATGCCGACCGGCCCTGCGTACCGGTGCCGGGCAGCTTGTTGGCGTCGCCATGGATGGGGCCGAGCGTTGCGCAACTGCAGGTGCAGATGCTCGATCACGATCTCCAGCCGTTCTTTGGCGATCCGCGCCATGTGCTGGACAAGGTACTCGAACGTTATGCCGCGCGCGGCTGGCGGCCGGTCGTCGCCCTCGAACTCGAGTTTTATTTCGTGGATCCGGAACGCACGCCCGCGGGTCATGCCCAGCCGCCGCCCTCGCGGCTGACCGGACGGCGCGAGCACCGCACGCAGATCAATTCCATGGCGGATCTCGATTCCGTGTCCGACATCCTCTCCGAGATCGCAGCGACCTGCGCGGAACAGAATGTCCCGACCGGCACCGCGCTCGCGGAGTACGGGCCGAGCCAGTGGGAAGTCAATCTTCGGCACGTGGCCGATGCCCGCCTCGCCTGCGACCAGGCGATACGCTTCAAGCGCATCGTGAAGGGCGTGGCACTCCGCCATGGGCTGGAAGCAACCTTCATGGCCAAGCCGTACGAGGACATGGCCGGCAGCGGCATGCACATTCACATCAGCGTGCAGGATGCAGACGGCAAGAACGCGTTCGCCTCCCCGGATACGCTCGGCAACGACCTGCTGAAACAGGCCGCGGCGGGGCTGCTCGTGACGATGGCCGATGGCATGGCGGTGTTTGCGCCGAACGCGAACTCGTATCGCCGCCTGCGGCCTGAGTCCTACGTGCCGATGCACGCGACCTGGGGTTACAACAACCGCGGCGTTGCGGTGCGTATCCCGATCTCCGACGCCGAAAACCGGCGCCTGGAACACCGGGTCGCGGGCGCCGATGCCAACCCCTACCTGCTGACGGCGGTCGTGCTCGCTGGCATGTTGCACGGCATCGAAAAGAAGCTGCCTGCTCCGGAACCGCTTGCCGGAAATGCCTACACGCAACGGCTCTCGGCCCCGAAACTGCCGACCGATTGGCCGACGGCGCTCGCATGTTTTGGCACAAGCCGCGTACTGCGTGACTACCTGGGCGAGCGTTTCGTGCAGCTGTATGAAGTGACGCGCCGCGGCGAAATGCAGGATTTCGCGCTGCGCCTCTCGCCGCTCGATTTTGCGTGGTACCTGGAGCCCGTATGAATCTCGCCCACGCACCGGCACCGAGCTGGTACGAGGCATCGGTCACGCGACCGGCAGCGAGTCCCGCGTTGGCAGGCGACATCGCGGCCGATGTCTGCGTGGTCGGCGCCGGCATTGCCGGCTGCTCGACCGCACTGCACCTGGCGGAGCGTGGTTACAAGGTCGTGCTGCTGGAGGCCGAGCGGGCCGGATTTGGTGCTTCGGGCCGCTCCGGCGGGCAGCTGATCCCCGGCTATGCCTGCAGCCAGCAGAAGCTTGACTCGCAAATCGGCCGTGCGGACGCGCGCCGGCTCTGGGATTTTACGATCGAGGGCGCCGATCTGCTGCGCGAGCGGGTCCGCCGCCATGCGATCGAGTGTGACCTCGCCTGGGGCCAGATGCACGCCGCGGTCAAGCCGCGGCAGCGCGATGAACTGCGGGAATGGCATCGGGAATTCAACGAGGATTACGGCTACCGCTCCACGCGCTTGCTGGAGCGGGCCGAAGTCGAGGACCTGCTTGCGACCAAGCGCTATTGCGCGGGGCTGTACGACAACGCTGCCGGCCACTGCCATCCGCTCAAGTACACACTGGGGCTCGCCGCCGCTGCGCGAGCTGCCGGCGTGCTTCTTCATGAGGGCAGCCACGTCACGGCAGTCGAGCGCGGTCCGATGGTCACCGTGCGGACCGCAACCGGCAGCGTGCGCGCAAAGCAGGTTGCGTTGTGCGCGAATGTCGGGCTCGGGGAAATTGCGCCGGATCTGGCACGCAGGGCGATGGGTGTCGCGACCTACATCGTCGCGACGCGGCCGCTCGGCGCCGAGCGCGCGACCGCGCTCATCCGGGAAAATATCGCGGTCAGCGACATCAACTGGGTGCTCGACTACTTCCTGCGCTCGGCGGACCACCGGCTGCTGTTCGGTGGCCGGGTCAGCTATTCCGGCATCGACCCGGCCGGCACGGCACGCGCAACGCGGCTTCGCATGTTGCGGGTCTTTCCGCAGCTCGCGGATGCGGAAATCGAATTTGCCTGGGGCGGCTTCGTCGACATCACGATGAATCGAGCACCGGACTTTGGCCGCCTGGACCCTAACCTGTATTACCTGCAGGGATTCTCGGGCCATGGCATGGTGCTGACCGGCATTGCCGGAAAGATCATGGCTGAGGCGATGGCCGGGCAGGCCGAGCGCTTCGATGTCTACTCGCGCATCCGCCACCATGATTTCCCTGGCGGCATGGCGTTACGCCGGCCGGCACTCGTGCTCGCGATGCTGTGGTATCGGATGAGGGACCTGCTTCCCTGACGAAGCCGTCGATTCGGGACAGGCGGGACGTCAGGCGCTGATGTGTTTCGCAGGCTTGTGCGAGAACATGAAGATACATGCCGAAATCAGCGCAACAAGAACTATCGATGCCGTATAGCGGCTCAGATTCAGGCCACCCGCGCTGATCGGCTTGTCCAGGAAGTCGCCGACCACCGCGCCCAGTGGCCGCGTCAGGATGAATGCCGCCCAGAAAAGCGCGGTCCTCGATATCTTTGTGCGGTAATACGCTGCGGCAAGGATCGCCAGCATGGTTCCAAACACGATCGCAGCGCCGCTGTAGCCAAGCCCGGCTGAATCGGCCGTCCAGTCGCCAAGCGCCGTGCCGAGGGTCTGGGAAAACATGATCGTCACCCAGTAGAACATTTCGGATTTCGGCGAGCTCACCGTATCCACGGCTATGGAACCGAGGGTGCGATACCAGATGAACAGTGAGGCCATCAGGAGTGTGAACAGGATGGTCGTTCCGCCTGCGTAGCCAATGCCGAGCGAGCGATCCGCAAAATCCGCCAGCGTGGTTCCCACCGTTGTCGTCGCGATAATCGTCACCCAGTACACGACCGGATGAAATTGCCTGGCGGAAATCTGCACGATGACCGCAACGATGAAGATCACCGAAAAAATTCCCGTGCCTAACAGATAACCCAGATCCATGGACATGGACACGGCATCGCCGCCGGTCTCGCCAAGGGTCGTGGCGAGGATCTTGATCACCCAGAAGACCAGGGTGACCTCCGGCACCTTGCTCAGGATTTCCTGTTTTCCTGGGTCCAAGAAATCTTCCTCTGCTGGTCAGGCTGGCTGTTCGAGCCGGCGGAGTGTGGCTGGGGTTGGATGGGCGGGATGGGTCAAAGTTCTCAATCTCTTCTCTGCGTGAGGGCCTCAATCCATGCCTCGCACAGGCCCACCGCCTCCTCCGGGCGGAAATTCTTCGGGTCCAGACACCACTCCAGCCAGAGACCGTCGAGCAAGGCCGTCAGGCCGATCGCGGCGAGACGCAGGTCGAATCGCGGCCGCTTTGCCGATTCCAGCAGCTCCGAAAGCAGGAGCCGCAGCAATTCGCCGTAGCCCCGCCCGACTTTGTCGTGAACCCTGCGGATCTCCGGCGAATCGCGAAACAGTCCCCAGAACTGGATCCACGCGGTCAGCACCTGCGGATCGAGATTGGGCCGCGAAAACACGGCCTCGAAGAGCGCCCGCAGCCGCGCACGCGGTTCCGGCGGCGCCTGCAGGACGGCAGCCCGGAATCCTTCGGTCAGCTGCTGGCTGAAGTACCGATAGCTCTCGGCGACCAGTGTGTTCTTGTTCGGGAAGTGATGATTGATCAGGCCGAGCGATACACCAGCCTCGGCCGCGATGCGTCGCACCGACAGGCCTTCGTGCCCATGCCGGCGCAGGCTGGCGATCGTGGCGTCGATCAGCGCCTGGCGCCGGTCGTCCGCGACGCGGCGTTCATAACGGGGCTTGCGCGAAGCAGATGTCACCGCGGCCGTGCAGCGCGCGCCGCATGCAGACCCGAGAGGCCAGTCATGCCGTAACCGGGATGAGTCCCCGCGCCGCACAGATAGAGCCCGGTCATGGGCATCGCGTAACAGGACGCGCCGGGGACCGGTCGCATGAACAACATCTGATCGAGCGCCAGCTCGCCGCGCGAGCTGGCGCCTTCACGCAGGCCGAAGCGCGCCTCGAGATCGACGGGTGTCAGCACCACGCAATGACGGATCCTTGCGGCCAGGCCCGGGACATGACGCTCGACAATCGCAATCGCGCGCTTCGCGACGGCATCGCGCATCGTGGTCCAGTCCCCGTCGCGCAGCCGGTAGGGCGTGTACTGCACGCGCAGGACGGCTACATGCCGGCCCATCGGCGCGAGATTGAACTGCGTGACGCTCGGGAAGCGCAGTTCGATGACCGGTTCGTCCGAGCAGCGTCCATACTTGCTGCCATCGAACGCCTGCTCGACGTAGCGGATGTTCGGCGCAATGAGGATCGAGCCGGAGGGCAGCGTCGCCAGTCCCGGAATCGCCGGCAGGTCGTCGAGCCCGAGCAGCACGATGCTCGTCACGCCGCGATAGCGGATATTCCGGACCGCCGCGATGAATTCGGGGTCGAGATGCACAGGATCCAGCAACTCGAGCAGGCTGCGGTGGGGATCGAGGCTGGAGACGACGCGGCTGCATCTTATTTCTTCCCCCGAGGCGAGCTGCACGCCTGCAACGCGATCATTGTCCACCAGCAGGCGCCGGACTTCGGCCTTGATCTCGATCGTGACGCTGGCTGAGCGCGCGCGGTCGGCAAGTGCAGAGACCAGCGCGCTGCCGCCGGTCTGCAGCCGCAGGCGGTCGCCAAAAATGCCGCGCTCCGCGCCGACATGGCGATGCAGGAAATTGAGCGCCGTGCCACCGGAGGCGGGGCCCTGGCAGGTGTTCGCGACGCCCAGCGCCGCGAGGACGCCCTTCAATCGATCCGACTCGAACCATTCGTCGAGCAGATCGGCAAGTGGCATCGGCAATGCGCGCAGGAGATCGACCATGCCCGTCCTGCCGAGACCGCGGAACTTCAGGCCAAGCCTGGCAAGCGCCAGGTAGTCCGCGACTTCCGTCGCCTCGAGCTGCGGCGGCGCCCGGCGGTAGAGCTCTCCCAGGAATCCGGCAAGCGCCTGCATGCGCGCCGAGAATTCCGGCCAGGCCGTCGCATCCTTTGCCGAGTGGCTCATCAGGCCCTCGGCAGTCGACGCAACCGTGCGGCGCAGCAGCAGCGGCTCGCCGTCGCCAAATGCGATCGTGACCGGATCGGGCACGACGGCGCCGGGCAGCATCGCCCCCGTTGCGCGCAGCACTTCGTCATCCACGTACCCCAGGTCCGGTGCCAGCGGCGCGGCGCGGAAACCCGGCGCGAATTCGATTTCGCGGAAGGTGCCGCCCAGTTCCGCCTGAGCCTCGACGAGCAACACCGTCGATCCTGAGCGCGCGAGCGCAGTGGCGGCGACCAGCCCGTCGGCACCGCCGCCGATGACGATGCTGTCGTACACCCTCGTCATGAGTCCGCCAGGATGCGTTCGGCCGCGAGCTTGCCCGGGGCGCCCATGATGCCGCCGCCCGGGTGCGTCGACGATCCGCACTGGTAGTAACCACGAATCGGCGTGCGGTAACTCGACCAGCCAGCCGCGGGGCGCAGGAAGAACAGCTGATTCAACGCGAGCTCGCCCTGGAAGATATTGCCTTCCGACAGCCCGGTCTTTTCCTCGATGTCGGCCGGCGTCAGCACCTGCCGGTGCAGGATCGCGGACTTGAGGTTGGGCGCGTACTCGGAGAGCGTATCGATGACCGTGTCACCGAAGGCTTCGCGCTTCGCGGGCGTCCAGCCGCCATTCACGTGGTAAGGCGCGTATTGCACGAAGATGCTCGCGACATGCTTGCCGGGCGGCGCCATGCCGGGATCGATCATCGACGGAAACACGATATCCATGTACGGGCGCCGCGAGAACTCGCCGTGCTTGGCGTCGTCATAGGCGCGCTCGAGATATTCCACGCTCGGGCTGATCGAGATGGCGCCGCGATGCTGTGCCCCGACGCCCGGCATGCAGCTGAAATCCGGCAGTTCGGAGAGCGCGAGATTGACCTTGCCCGAGGACCCCCGGAAGCGGAACCGCCGCACCTGCTCGAGGAGCTCGTCGGGAAGCTCGCGGCTCTCGACGAGGTCCAGGAATGTCCGGCGCGCGTCGAGACCGGAGACGACGATCGGTGCGTGGTATTCGTCGCCGTTTGCGAGCACGACGCCGATGGCCTGGCCATTCCTGACCAGCACCTGCCTGACCGGCGCCTCGGTGCGAAGCGTCGCGCCGAATGAGTGCGCCGCCGCCGCGATCGCATTGCTGACGGTGCCGGTGCCGCCCTTGCAGAAGCCCCAGGCGCGGAAAGCCCCGTCGATCTCGCCCATATAATGATGCAGCAGAACATAGGCCGAACCCGGCGAGCGCGGTCCCATGAAAGTCCCGATGATGCCGCTCGCGGCCTTGGTCGCCTTCAGCGCGCCGAACTCGAACCACTCGTCGAGATAGTCGGCTGAGCTCATGGTCATCAGCTTGTAGAGCGCATGGAATCGCTCGGCGCCCATCGAGCGCATGATGCCGCCGAGTTTCAGCATGCCTTTCAGGTCGCTGGGCGCAAGCGAGGTCGGATCGGGCGGGATCATGCTGAGCAGGGGCTTGACCGCGCGGGCCATGTGATGCATCAGCCGCCCGAATTCGACAAACGCTTCCGCATCCATCGGCGAGTGACGGTACAACTCGCGCCGCGTCAGGTCCGAATCATTCCAGGTCGCGAAATAATCACCATCTGGAAGCGGCGTGACGCTGCTCTCGAGCGGCAGGATCTGCAGGCCGTGGCGCGGCAAGTCCAGGTCGCGGATGATCTCCGGGCGCAGCAGGCTCACGACGTACGAGAACACCGAGAACGTGAAACCCGGGAATATCTGCTCGCTGACGGCGGCGCCGCCCAGCAGGTGGCGGCGTTCCAGCACGACGACTTTCTTGCCGGCACGTGAGAGATACGCGGCGGTGACCAGCCCGTTGTGGCCGCCGCCGATGACGATGGCATCGTACTGGTTCGCCATCTCAGATCTTCTTCCGTGGCGGATCGAAGAATGGCAGCTTGCGCACCTGCGCATTCGCGAGGCGATGCTGGTGTTCGACGGTGACTTCGATCTGGAGCGGCGTGTCAGGCGCGAAATGCGGTGCCTGCACATGCGCAAGCGCCAGGTACTTCTTCAGTAGCGGCGACCAGCAGCCGCTCGAGGCGTAGCCGACTTGCCTGCCAGCGCGATAGAGCGGGACGCTTGCGCGCCAGGGAACGCCCGGCAGCGACGGTGCCAGGTCATGCGCGATATACAGCTTTTCGAAGGAGTTCCATTCGATCTCGATGCCGACGAAGCGCCACAACGGGCCCCTCGCCTGTTCCGCGGCCAGTGCCCTGCGGCCGTTGAATGGACCTTTCTCAAAGGTCACGGTCCAGTCGAGCGACAATTCAAAGGGCGAGGACTTCTGCGGGTCGATCATTGCGCGATGTGACGAGTGATAGTCCACGTCGAGCATCACGAGCCCCGCCTCGATGCGCGCGACATCGAGCGCCCAGATGCCCGCAGGCGTCAGGCCGTAGTCCTTCCCGACCGCCATCAACGCATCCCAGACCTTGAGCGCGCCATCGGCCGGCAGCCAGAGTTCATAACCGAGGTCGCCCGTATAACCGGTGCGCGACACCTGGATCTCAATGCCCGCGATCCGGTTGTCCATGACCCGGAAGTACTTGAGTCCATCCACCGGTTGATCGGCGGCTTCGTTCAGTACTGTGCGCGATAGGGGCCCCTGCAACGCGAGCGCGCCGAGTTTCTCGCTGATGTCCTCGATACCGACCTCGAGTCCGAAGGCGTTGCGGTGCAACCAGCGATAACTCGGTTCCGCCGACGTGAGGCGGAAGACATTCTCACCGAGCCGGCTGATCGTGCCGTCGTCGATGACCTTGCCCAGGGCGTCGCACCAGGTCGTGTACTGCACCTGGCCGACCTGGGCCTTCAGGACATTGCGCGTGACCATGCGGTCGAGCAGCCGCTCGGCATCGCGCCCGGTGATCAGGTATTTGTGCAGCGGTGACACATCGAAAACCGCGGCCGCGTTGCGCACGGCGGCGTATTCGTGCTCGAGCGTCCAGTCGTAGGCGCTCGCGACCGCGTAGCCCGCCCAGCGCCGCCAGGTCTGGCCCAGGATCAGCGGCGCCGTCCGCGCGTGGAACGGGGTGGTCTTCAGACTGTGCGGGATACGCATCCGGCGGACGTCCGGGCATTCATTGTTGAACGATCGTACAGGAAGGAATCTGGGACGGTCAAACCGGTGCTAAGATCGCGTCTTCATACGGGTGACCACCATGTCGAACATGAAACATGTCTTGCGGGCGTTACTGGCAATCACATCGCTGGCGCTGTCGTTGCCTGGGCCTGCGCAAGCGCAGGTCGATCGCGACACGCAGGAAATCAACAGCTATGTGCTGACCGACGCCGGCCTCGCCAGGTACAAGAAGGCGACAGAGGCGCTCCACGCACAGGCCGCGAAGACGCCGCACGACTGCGACGAAGACGACGGCAGCGATGCGAAGTCGATCGACCAGATGGTGGCGAAGTTCAATGCAACACCCGGCTACAAGGCGACGCTCCAGTCCGCGGGGATGACGACCCGCGAGTACGTCGTGTTCACGATGTCGGTCTTCCAGGCCGGCATGGCGTCCTGGGCGCTCAGCCAGCCGGGCGGCAAGCTGCCGCCGGGCATGTCGATGGCGAACATCAATTTCTATCGCCAGCATGAGACGGCGATGGCCGGGCTGAACCAGGATTCAGAGTCCGACGACTGCAACGCAGAAGAGCCCGAGGACGAACCCAGCGAGTGATCCGGGCGCCGCTGGCGCCGGTCAATTACCTGGCAGTCGTGCGCGCGCCCCTGAGCTAGACTGGTTCGCATGCCGCTGCGAATCTGTTTCGTCACCGCCGAGATGGCGCCCCTGGCAAAAGCCGGCGGGCTCGCCGACGTGGCCGCCGCGCTATTCAAGTACCTGACGATTGCCGGCCACCAGATGTGCCTGTTCCTGCCGGCCTACTCGAGCATCGATCGCAAAGGGCTGGACATCCATCCGGTCGAAGCCATGCAGCACATGCAGGTGAAGATCGGCGCGCAGGATTTCGCATTTTCGGTGCTGGCCGCGCGCCTGCCGGGCAGCGGCACCGATTTCTATCTGGTCGATTGCCCGGTCTTGTACGCCCGCTCCGGCATCTACACCTCTGAAGTGGACGAACATCGGCGTTTCCTGCTGCTGACTCATGCTGCCTTCATGTCCTGCCAGCGCATGGGCTTCTCTCCGCAGATCCTGCATTGCAACGACTGGCACACGGCGCTCGCGCCGCTGTGGCTGCGCACGACCTATCGCCCGGACAAATTGTTCGCGAACACGCGCAGCGTGCTGACAATCCACAACATCGGCTATCAGGGTATTGTCGGAGCCGCCCACAGTGCGGAACTCCTGGCCGGCGCCGACGCCAGCCTGTTGCACCAACCGGACCTCCATGCCGGCCGCATCAACATGCTGCGCACCGGGGTGCAATACGCCGATCGCGTGACCACAGTCAGCCCCAGCTACGCGCGCGAGATCCTGACCGCCGAGTACGGCATGGGACTGGAGGACGCCCTGCAGGCGCGCGGCGACGCGATCACCGGAATTCTCAATGGCGTGGACTATGACGAGTGGGATCCGCGCCATGACCGGTATCTGCCGCGCCATTACGGGGCCAATCAGCTGCGCACCAAGGCTGACCTGAAGCAACAGCTGCTGGCGCGTCTTGAGCTGCGCGATACCCCGCGCTGCCCGCTGGTCGGCATCATCAGCCGGCTTGCGATACAGAAAGGCTTCGATTTGCTGATCGACGCGCTGCCACCGCTGCTTGCGACGCGCGACTTCAACGTCGTCGTGCTGGGCGCCGGCGAACCGCGCTTTGAGGATTTTTTTGCCCAGTTGCAGCAGCGGCATCCGGCGCGCGTGTATTTCCATCCCGGCTACAGCGACGAGCTGGCGCACTGGATCGAGGCCGGCAGCGACATGTTGCTGATGCCTTCACGCTACGAGCCTTGCGGACTGAATCAGCTTTACAGCCTGCGCTATGGGACAGTACCGATCGTGCGCCGCACCGGGGGCCTCGCCGATACGGTCACGCACTTTGACGCCGCGACCGGCACTGGCACGGGCGTGGTCTTCAATGACTACAACGTCGAGGCCGTCACCTGGGCGATGAATACCGTTCTTGATCTATACATGCAGCGAGGCAGCTGGCGCCGCCTGGTGCAAAACGGGATGGCTCAGGACTTCTCCTGGCAACGGCAGGTTCAACACTACATCGGGATGTATCGGGAAGTCGTTCGCAATTGATCCACTACGCCACGGTATGGGTGTCGCGACCATACGTCCGGTTGAGCGAACGGCACCAGCTTGCGAGTCCATCGCCAAGTGCGCCGTGCCAGAGCTTCCAGCGCCAGTTGTCTGTCGGGGTTCCCGGCGTGTTGAACCGCGCTTCAGTACCAAGTCCCAGCAGATCCTGAACCGGTATCACCGCCAGGCTTGCCGGCGTGGCCAGCGCCGCGCGCAACAACGCCTCCGGCATCGGTATCAGGTCGCTACGCAGCAGGAAATCGACGCGCTGACGCGCTGCGTGATCAAGCGCGCGATACCAGCCGAGAGTCGTGTCATTGTCATGTGTACCCGTATAGACCACCGCGTCGCGCTGGATCTGGTGCGGCAGGTGCGGATTGCCGGGCGAACCATCGAATGCGAACTGCAGCACGCGCATGCCCGGCAACCCGAATTCGCGGCGCAGCGCCTCGACTGCCTTGGTGATGTCGCCCAGGTCCTCCGCTACGAACGGCAAATCCGGCCAGTCGTGCCTGACTGTCTCGAGCAAGGCGCGGCCCGGCGCCGCATGCCAGGCACCGTTGCGCGCGTTGGCGGCGTCCGCCGGCACGGCCCAGTAATCGACCAGACCCCGGAAATGATCGATGCGCAACACGTCGAAGAGCCGGAGCTGCACCCGCAGCCGCATGCGCCAGAAAGCAAAATGATCGCGTTGCGCCTGGTTCCAGTCATATAGCGGGTAGCCCCACAGCTGACCGTCCGGGGAGAAATAGTCCGGTGGCACGCCCGCGAGAAGCGCGGGCCTGCCAGTCGCAGCCAGCTGCAGTTGCTCCTGGTGGGCCCAGGTGGTCGCCGAATCCGGCGCCACATAGAACGGCAGATCGCCGAACAGGCGCACCTCGCGCTGTTGCGCATATTCGCGCAACGCCGCGAGCTGCCTTGCGGCTTGCCATTGTTCGGTGCGAAGCTGGTCCAGGCGCGGCGCCAGCCGCCGGCACGCGGACTCAAGCGCGGTGCGTTTCCGATACCGCAGCGGCGCCGGCCAGTCCCACCAGGCCACTCCGCCGCAGTCCTCGCCCAGCGCCACGAACAGCGCATAGTCCTCGAGCCAGTCTGCATTGCCCTCGCGGAACGCTTCGAATGCGCCACGCTGCTGCTGCGGATCGACAGTCTCACTGTGGTCGATGAACTGTGCATCCAATGCGAAATCGGAGCGTGTCCAGTACGGTGACCGGCTCTCCGTGACCGGGCCAAGCGGCAGCACCTGCCAGACCGAGAAACCGCCGCTGGATAGCCAGTCGACAAACGCGCGCCCCGCCGCCCCGAAGGCGCCGCGCTCCCCCGGCAGCGCCGTGGGATGAAGCAGCACGCCGGCGCGCCGTCGATCAAACACCGGTAACCGGGGAGCCTCAGCGTCCATGAATCAGTGTTGTCCGCCGTGCTTGCTGGCGCGGCGCATCACGCCTCCAGTCGCCGGCTGCCCCCGCCCCACCGACAGCGGTTGCCCCAGAATTGCCGGCACGGGCTGCCCAAGGGCGTCGTACAGGCGTGACAACCGATGCCGGAACAACTCATCGAACTCGCGCACCGATTCGGCCGGGTTATATTCCCCGAGCCACCAGAACCAGTCGGAACTTTCACACAGGGCCAGATGCTGTTCGATGCGTGCGCGCGCCGACGCGGCAAGATCCGGTTGCGACAGCACCAGATCGGCAGCGCGCTTTGCTTCGACCAGCAAGTCCCAGGCGGCATTCTTGTCGCGCTCGCCGATCCACGTGCTGAGCGTGCCATACACCCAGCTGCCGGCCGTCACTTTGGAGAGCGGGGTCGGCTCGTGGCCGCGATCGAGAAACGTCGAAAGCGTCATCAGCTCGAGTTCGGCGTGATCGGCCAACGCGGCATACAGGCCGTTCAGAAAGTAGAAGCCGTTGAATGGATAGTGTTCCCAGGCATTTTCTCCATCAAGCGCAATCAGCGTCAGGCGCCCAAGCTGTCCTGAATCCTGCCGTGCAATGCGTTCAAGCTCGCTGACAAGATGCCCGACGGCATCGTCTCCGTGCCAGCTCGAGTAGGTAAAGCCGATCAGGTCAGACAGCTCGTCGTTCCTGAAGAAGACTTGCAAGCGTTGATCCGGCACCCGCCAGGCGCGACCGAGCTCTGCCGGCGCCGCGTCGTTCCGGGTCCCATCAGCCTGCGCCGCTAGGCAGCCGCGCAGCACGTTGCCGCCACTCGCCGTCCAGCGATAGCCGCAATTCTCGATGATCTCAAGCGTCTTCGAGCTGATGGCGCCCTCGGATGGCCAGCAGCCGGCCGGGCGCACGCCGAATATCTCTTCGAATACCTGCGTGCCGACGCGCATGTGCCAGAGCGCACGTTCCGTGCCGCCCGGGTATTTCCCGGCGCGCGGCAACGGAACGTCCGGCATGGCATCGCGCGCACTGTGGAAATCCACGAGCAGTGGCATCAGCGGATGCGCATAGGGTGAAGTGGCAAGTTCTGCCCGCCCCTGTTTCTGCAGCATCCGGTAACGCGGCAACACACCGCTCAGCAGCCCGCTGATCAGTTCGAGCATTGTGCGGCGGTGCTGTGCCGTGAAATTGTGCCCACGTTCAATCAGCGCCGCGACGCGCGGGTCCGAACGCTTGACGGTTTCACCCAGCCAGGCGATGTGGAACCACATGGCCAGATCACGGAGATACTGGTCTGAGGCAAAATTCACGCGGTCTGTCGTCGCCAGCGGGCCGGCAAGCTCGACCAGCTCCGCGTAGCGCGGATAGCGCTCGACCAGGTGCTGGCGGTTAGCCCGCAGGCAGGCTTGCAGCAGCTGCAATCGCAGCTCCGCATCGGCCGGCAACGGCTCTTCGGCCAGCATGGCGAGCACCGGATCAGGCAATCTTCGGCCATCACGCAGATGCGCCGCAACGCGGTCCGCCAGGTCTTCCAGCTGCTCGAGCAATACGGGCGTGAAATTGATTACTGCACGCGCCGCCGGATTGGCCTCCAGGTGCGCGGCCATGTCCACATAGTCCTTGATGGCGTGCAGGTACACCCAGGGCAGGATGTATTCGCCACTCAGGGGATCCCGGTATTGCGGCTGGTGCATGTGCCACAGCAGCACGACCGGATGGCGGAACGCCGCTTTCATGCTTTAGCGGGGGTAATTGCTTGCAGCATGTCGGCCGTCACCAGCACCACGCCATTGCCGGTCACATGAAAGCGCCGCGAATCGGCGGCGCGGTCGACGCCGATCTCCGTTCCCTGCGGCACTTCGCAGCCCTCATCGAGAATGGCATTACGAATAGTGCAGTCGGCACCGATTCTGACGTTCGGCATCACAACCGAACGAAAGATTTTCGAGCGCTCGTCGACATGCACGTCCGAGAACAGCAGCGACTGCTCGACACGCGCACCCGAGATGATGCAGCCGCCGGAGACCATCGAATTGATGGCGATGCCGCGCCGGCCATCTTCATCCAGCACGAACTTGGCCGGTGGCTGATGCGGCTGGTAGGTCCATATCGGCCATTGCTCGTCATACAGGTTCAATTCTGGCGCGATATGCACGAGTTCGATATTGGCATCGTAAAATGCATCCACGGTGCCGACGTCACGCCAGTAGTACTGCGCGCGCGTCCTCACATCGGAGAATGGATAGGCGTACACCTGCAGCTTGTCGATCGACGCCGGTATGATGTCCTTGCCAAAATCGTGCGCCGAATTCGGATTCTCGGCATCGTCATTCAGCAGCTGGTCCAGCAGCCGGTTATTGAACACATAGATGCCCATTGACGCCAGAGCGACTTCCGGATTGCCGGGCATCGGATTCGGGCTGTCCGGTTTTTCATCGAAACTCGTCACGCGATTCAGGTCGGTCACCGACAGCACGCCGAAGTCACGTGCCTTCGCCAGCGGCACCTGCACGACGCCCACGGTGATATCGGCACCCTTCTCGACGTGCGAGGCGATCATCGGGCCGTAGTCCATCTTGTAGATGTGATCGCCGGCCAGCACCAGCACGTACCGCGGGCGTTGCGAGCGGATCAGATCCAGATTCTGGTACACGCAGTCCGCTGTGCCCTGGTACCAGTGCGGGCCGATCTGCTGCTGCGCCGGTACCACATCGATGAACTCGCCGAATTCGCCGCGCAGATAACTCCAGCCGCGCTGCACGTGCTGGATCAGGGATTGCCCCTTGTACTGGGTCATCAGGAAAATCTGGCGGATGCCGGAATTGACGCAGTTCGAGAGCACGAAATCGATGATGCGGAACTTGCCGCCGAACGGCGTGGCCGGTTTGCAGCGGTGAGCCGTCAGATCGTACAGGCGCTCGCCGCGGCCGCCGGCCATGACGACGGCCAGCGCGCCGCTGGTGAGCCGGCTGACGTATCGGCCTGACGAGGTGCGTTTGGGGGTCTTCGGCATATGTACAAGAAAGTATAGTACCGTGACCGGGGCGGCCATGATCCCGCCTTTCGTCATTCGGTAACAGGCGTCAACGTGAATACGGTCTTCGGCTGGCTGGGGCCGCTGCAGCAGGATCTGGACCGCATCGCATCGGGCCGTCACCACGATCCGCATGCCGTGCTCGGAGCGCATGAGCGCCAGGGCAGGTTGACCCTGCTCGCATACCTGCCGTCCGTGCGGGCTGTGCAGGCCGGAGACCACGAACTCGAGCGTCTCCGGGACAGCGATTTCTTCTGCTGGCAGGGCTCCGCGGGTCAGCTGCCGGCACACTACTTGCTGAATTGGACCGACAGCCACGGCATCGCGCGGGCGCAGATCGATCCGTACAGTTTCGCTCCCGCCATCGACACCGGGGGGCTGGCCGCCTTCTCGGAGGGCCACCACACCAGCGCCTGGCAACTGCTCGGCGCCCAACCCATGCGCATCGACGGCATTGACGGCGTGCGCTTTTCCACCTGGGCGCCCAATGCCGAACGCGTCAGCGTGGTGGGCCCCTTTTGCGACTGGGACGGCCGGCGCTTTCCGATGCGCGTGCTGGGCGCGAGCGGCGTGTGGGAGATATTCCTCCCCGGACTCGAGACTGGCGCGCTTTACAAGTTCGAGATCCGGAATCGCACCACCGGCGCTGTCATGCTCAAGACCGATCCATACGGCCGGGCCGCCGAGCAACGCCCCGGTACCGCTTCGCTCGTCGTGCAGTCCGGCTACCAGTGGCGCGATGGCGACTGGCTGGCGGCGCGCACGCAGCGCGACTGGCTGCACGCACCGGCGAGCATCTATGAGGTGCACTGCGGCTCATGGCGACGGCATGGCGACGGACGCTTTTATTCGTGGAGCGAGCTCGCCTCCGAATTGATCCCGTATGTCCGCGATGCCGGCTTCACGCATATCGAACTGTTGCCGATCACCGAACACCCGCTGGATGACTCCTGGGGTTATCAAACCACCGGCTTCTTTGCGCCCACCAGCCGTCACGGTTCCCCGGACGAGCTGCGCCAGTTCATCGATCAGTGCCATCAGTCCGGCATCGGCGTATTGCTCGACTGGGTGCCCGGGCATTTCCCGCGCGACGCCCATGGCCTGGCGAATTTCGATGGGGCCGCGCTGTATGAGTATCACGATCCGCGCAGGGCTGAGCACCGCGACTGGGGCACGCTGATATTCAACTATGAGCGGCACGAGGTGCGCTCTTTTCTGCTTTCCAGCGCCTGTTACTGGCTGGAGGAATTTCATTTCGACGGACTGCGCGTCGACGCCGTGGCTTCCATGCTCTACCTGGACTTCGGGCGCAAGGATGACTTCGTGCCAAACCGCTACGGCGGACGCCACAACCTCGAGGCAATCGATTTCCTGCGCGCGCTGAATGCGACCACGCACCTGCGTTTCCCCGGCACGCTGGTCATCGCCGAAGAATCGACCGACTGGCCGCAGGTCAGCCGGCCTGCCGACGGCGGCGGCCTCGGGTTTTCGATGAAATGGAACATGGGCTGGATGCACGACACGCTGGACTATTTCACGGAAGACCCGGTGCATCGCCGGCATCATCACCACAAGCTGACATTTGCCATGATGTACGCGTACACGGAGAACTTCGTGTTACCGCTGTCACACGACGAAGTGGTGCACCTGAAGCGCTCGCTGCTCGGCCGCATGCCGGGCGATCGCTGGCAGCAATTCGCGAATCTACGCCTGCTGTACTCCTATATGTGGACGTTTCCGGGCAAGAAGCTCCTGTTCATGGGCGGCGAGCTTGCTCAGCCGTGGGAGTGGGACTTCCGCCAATCATTGCCGTGGTGGCTGCTGGATCATGCCGAGCATCGCGGCGTGCAGCGCACGGTCACTGACCTGAATCGTCTCTATCGCAGCGAGCCCGCGCTGCACAAGCTGGAATTCGAACCGGGTGGCTTCAGCTGGCTCGATTGCGATGACGCCGCCAGCTCAGTCCTGAGCTATCTGCGTTGGGGTGACGGGCGGCACCTGATCGTCGCGCTGAATTTCACTCCGGTGCCGCGTCACGGCTATCGCGTCGGCGCACCCCATGACGGGAATTACCGTGAATTATTCAATTCCGACTCCGGCCATTACGGCGGCAGCAACCTCGGCAACGCCGGGCGCCTGCGCGCCGGCACTCACTCGCACCAGGGGCAGCGGCATTCGCTGACGATCACGTTGCCGCCACTCGGCGCGCTGATCCTCGCGCCTGAATAGCCGCTTCAGAGGCGCTTCTGCAGACCGAGCTCGAGCGGGTGCGATAGCAGCGGATGCGCCGGGCGGATGCGCACTTCGGTGCTGAACTGCCCGGCGCTGGGTGGCGCCGAGTCGAGCGTGTAGATCTGCGAGCCGTCGCTGTCGGTTTCGCCACTCGGGGTCAGCGTCGCACGCCAGGCGTCGTCGTCCGCCTGGTGGTCGAACGAGCACAATGGCGGCGGCTCGTGTCCGCCACGTGGCAGCAAACGCTGGCCGTAGAATTCAACTGCGACGTCTTTGGGCGCGAGCCCGTTCAGTGCCACAGCCACACGTACCTGCAGATGGCCGCCGTGCGCCAGCTCGCGCGGTACATCCGACATGCCGCGCAGCGACACGCCCGGCCAGGCAGTCGCAACAACTTGCTTCCATTGGCCCAGGTCGCGCGCACCTGCCGCGTCTCCGGCCAGCAGCGCCGCGCCATGCGCAGCCGCCGGCCGATACATGCCGCGTACGTAATCGGCGACCATGCGGCGCATGTTGAACTGCGGAATCACGGTCATCATCGCGCGCTTGCAGTAATGCACCCATTCCGGGGACAGCCCGGCGCTGCCGCGTTCGTAATACAGCGGCACCACCTCTTCTTCCAGCGTGTCGATGATCGCGTCGCTGTCGAGCGCATCGCGCCGGTCCGGGTCTTGCGTCTGGGTTGGCGGGATGCCCCATCCGTTGCTGCCATCGAAGCCCTCGGCCCACCAGCCATCGAGGATGCTCAGGTTCAGACGGCCGTTGATGGCCGCCTTCATGCCGGAAGTGCCGCTGGCTTCGAGCGGTGCGATCGGCGTGTTGAGCCACACATCGACACCCGACACCAGCCAGCGCCCCAGCTGCATGTCGTAATCCTCGAGAAACACGACATTGCCCGCAAACTCGGGCGCGAGCATCAGCTGCTTGATATCGCGCAATATCTCCTGGCCGGGCTGGTCGGCCGGATGCGCCTTGCCGGCGAACAGGAACAACACCGGGCGTTCTGATCCATCCAGCAGGCGCGCCAGCCGGGCGCGGTCACGCAGCAGCAGCGCGGCACGTTTGTAAGTTGCGAATCGCCGCGCAAAGCCGATCGTCAGCACGCCTGGTCGCTCCGGGTCGAGCAGTCGCGTGACATGACGCAATTGCGCGGCGCTCAGGGACTTGCGTGCGAATTCGCGCTGCAGCCTTCCCCGCACTCCGGCCAGCATGCGTGCCTTGGTGTCCTGCGCCACTTCCCAGAACAACTCATCGGGCACCGCTTCGAGCGCCTGCCAGTAACTGTTGTCGGACAAGCGCTCGCGCCAATCGCGGCCGATGTGGCTGTCGAAGAATGCATGCCAGGTCTGCGCGAGAAAGGTCGGTACGTGGACACCGTTGGTGACATAGCCGACCGGGTTTTCTGCGGCGCTGATCTCCGGCCAGCGATCCGCGCACAGCTGCGCCGAAACACCGCCGTGAATGCGGCTCACGCCATTCACGTAGCGGGAGCCCGCGAGCGCCAGGCGTGTCATGTTGAACCAGTTCGGCACGCCGGGAGCCCGCCCCAGTTCCAGCAGCCGCTCCATGGAAACACCCAGCGACTTCGCGAAATCCGCAAAGCAACTCGTGAACAAATCATCCCTGAATGCATCGTGACCGGCGGCGACCGGCGTGTGCGTGGTGAATACACAGGCCGCCGCGGCCAGTTCCAGCGCCGCATTGAAGTCCAGCCCCCGGGCCAGATTCTCGCGCAGCAACTCGAGGATCAGGAACGCCGCGTGCCCTTCGTTGACATGCCAGACCGACGGTGCGAGCCCCAGTGCGCGCAGCGTGCGCACGCCGCCCATTCCCAGAATCATTTCCTGGCGGATGCGCAGGCTTTCATCCCCGCCATAGAGGCGGTGCGTGATGTCGCGATCAGCCGGCGAATTGTCCGAGTAGTCGGAGTCGAGAAGATAGACCGATACGCGGCCGACCTGCGCTTTCCACACGCGCGCCGTCACCTCCCCGGCGGCGATCGGGATCTTCACGGTGAGCCACGTGCCGTGCGCGTCACGCACCGGTTCCACCGGCAGATCGCGCGGGTCGCTGTCCGCGTAACGCGCATGCTGCGTGCCATCACTGTCCACGGACTGGGAGAAGTAGCCCTGCCGATACAACAAACCGACCGCCACGAAGTTCAGCTGTTCGTCGCTCGCCGCCTTGCAGTAGTCGCCGGCCAGAATTCCGAGGCCACCTGAGTAGATTGGAAAGCTTTCATGGAAGCCATATTCCGCGCAGAAGTAAGCCACCAGCGGCGCGTCGGCTGGCGGCACGGGCGCGGCCAGGTAAGCATCGAAGGTGTTCACCACGCGCTCATAGCGCGCCAGATACTCCGGATTGGCCGCGGCCCAATCGAGATGCTGCTGGTCAACACAGCGCAGCAGCAGCCGCGGGTTGCCGTTGACCTGTTCCCACAATTCGGGATCCAGATCCTCGAACAACGCACGCGTCGGCCGATGCCAGCTGAAGAACAGATTGCCCGCCAGCTCCCTCAGGCGTTGAAGCGATTCGGGAACAACGGACGTGACTTCGATCAACTGGGCCATGCAAGCATCATCCAGAATGTGCCGTCCAGGCAGTACAGGACATAGCCCGCATAAGCAAGCGTGCTACCTGCTGCCGCGCTGCATTGCATAATACTGGATCAAACAGGGGCCAGGCTGCCAGTAGCGTGCCATGCCGTTGGTCCGGTCAGCTCTGGGGGATGCGTTGAGCGCGCAGCCGCGCTAGGATCAGGCCAGCCAGCCGGGCATGGACGGTGCCAGGAACCGATTGCCGATCCGGGCTTTTCGGGAATTTCTTCAGTGAAGATAACCAAGCCAACATCACTCGATATAGCGGAGCTTGCACACGTGTCGCAGGCGACCGTGTCGCGCGCGCTCCGCGACAGCCCGCTGGTCCGGCCGGAGACCCGCGAACGCATTCAGGAATTCGCCCGCGAACTGCACTACCGGACCGACCGCAGTGCCGCAGGTTTACGCACGAGGCGCAGCCAGACTCTGGCACTTCTGCTCTTCGAAGAATCATCGGATGAAGCGCCGATCAACCCGTTCTTCCTGTCCATGCTCGGACACGTCACGCGGGCGGCCGCGCGGCGGAAATTCGACCTGTTGGTCGCCTTCCAGCAGCTCAGCGACGACTGGCATACCGACTATGAGGTCTGCAACCGTGCGGATGGCCTGATCCTGCTCGGCTACGGCGACTACCTGAGCTATGCCGGCCGGCTGCGCCAGCTGGCCGAGACCGACGCGCATTTCGTCATCTGGGGACCCGTCGTGGAAAACCAGCCGGGTCATTACCTGTGCTGCGACAACGCGCTCGGCGCAAAGCTGGCGACGCAGCATCTGCTGCGCCTCGGCCGGCGCAGCATCGCTTTCGCCGGCAGCGCCTCGGACAATTACCCCGAGTTTCAGCTGCGTTACCTTGGCCACGTCGAGGCCCTGCGCGCGGCCGGCCACGCGCCGGACCCGCGTCTGCAGGCCGATGCGCAAAGCCTCGAGAACGATGGCTACCGCGCGGCCACGCAACTGCTGGACTCTGGCGTGAAGTTCGACGCGGTGATGTCGGCCAGTGACCTGATCGCAATGGGCGTCATCCACGCGCTGCAGGACCGAGGCCTGACGGTGCCGGGCGATGTGGCCGTCGTGGGATTCGATGACATCGCCTCCGCCGCTCATGTCAATCCGCCGCTCACGACGGTGCGCCAGGACACTCGCCTGGCGGGCGAATTGCTGGTCGGCAATGTGATCAAGCTGATCGAGGGCGAGACCGTGGACTCGACGCTGATCGCGCCGCAGCTAGTGGTTCGCTCCTCCTGTGGCGGCCAGATGCCGGCCTGAGGCCGCGATTCCGGCACTCATTGCGCGTTTCAGTTCCGCCAGCAGGCGCGGATCGTCGTTGCGCAAATTCCGCAGCAGCACTCGCACGCCATGCGCCGGGACGGCCAACTCTAGCGGCCCGCCACCTCCCTTCACTTCGACCTGCTCCCCGGACGACGCATCGCGCCACCACCCGGCGCTCAACCAGTGGTCGATCGCGAAGTGCGCCTCCGCCGCGCCTTTGTTCAGCAGGACCAGCGCCGTCTGGTTGACGCCGCCCTTCTCGTAGACCCTCAATAACGCCGCCCGGTCGCCGCCGATTCCGAGATTGAGTTGCAGGCCGCGTTGCAGCGCGGGCGACGCGCGGCGGATCTGCGCGATCTGTGAAAGCGCGCGGCGAATGCGGCTTTCGCGGGCAGCCATCATTCCCTCGGTGCCGAAGTAATTGCGGTTGCCCTCGTGCTCCTTGTTGCCGGCCATGAACGCCATCTCGGAGCCGTAGTAGACGACCGGGATGCCGCGCGACGTGAACAGCCAGTTGTGCGCGTCGATGAAGCCGTCCTCGCTCGCCTTCATGCGCGTCATGTCATGGTTATCGTAGAAGGTCATCAACTCGTAGGGATTCCGGTAGACGCCGTCCTCGAGGTGCAGGTAGTCGAGCAGGCGCGCGTAATCGCTGCCCGGGTTTTCGAACACCTCGACGATGCTCGCGCGGCCGGGGAAGTCCAGCACGCTGACGGCGCCGTTCTCGGGCCAGGTGTGCTCGGCGATCCTGTTCGCGTCGTAGTTGAAGTCTTCGCCGAACATGAAGAAGCCGGGGTGCTTGGCCCGGATGCGCGCCGTGAACTCACGCCAGAAGGCGAGCGGCATCTGGCCCATCGTGTCGATACGAAATGCGCTCGCGCCCTGGTCGATCCATTGCAGGTAGGCGCCCACCAGGTAGTTCATGACCTGGGGATTCGTGTCGTCGAGGTTGGAGAGCTCCGCAAGATCCGGCTCGCGGTGAAACCAGCGGTGCAGCGGATTTGCCGGGTCGAGTTTCTCGGGCCGCAAGTTCTGGTGGTCCGCCACAAGCTTGCCGTTCCTGTCGTAGATCTCGCCGAAGCCCGGCTGGTCCACGGGCATGGTGTAGGACGGTGAGCCGTGGTTGCAGACGATGTCGAGGACGATCCGCAGGCCGTGTTCGGAGCGCATACGGCGCGCGAAATCGGCGAAGCTCAGACCCGTCGACTCGAGGTGCTCGTCCACCCGGTAAAAGTTGACGCCCCAGTAGCCGTGGTAGCCGGTCTTGCCATGGTCCGCAAAGAATCCTTCGCCGATCCTGAATCCGCCTGTAAAGGCTTCGTCCGGGTTGTCCACGATCGGCGTGATCCAGACAGCGGTGAACCCCATCTCACGGATGTACTCAGCGTTGTCAAGCAGGCCGCGGAAATCGCCGCCGAGGTAGCCGATATTGTCCATCACGCCGTTCGCCCCGGGCAGCGGCCGGTCGAAAGTGCGATTCGCACCGCCCTGCTCGCGATGATCGTTCGTACTGTCTCCATCGACGAACCGATCGGTCAGCACGAAGTAGACGGCTTCCGATGCGAACGGCTCGGACGTGCCGTAATAACCCGCCTGCATCGTCGTCGTGCAAGCGGCAAGCACGAGCGAGCCCGTCGCCAAGATGCATCGCCGACTCCAGGCGTTGCTCATCGCTTTGGATCCTCGTGATCATCCACCCGCAGCGTCGCCAGCCCAGCGAATACCATCAACACGCCGCCAGTCGCGAGCGCATAGACGCTCTGACCGCCGAACAGGACCCGCACCATTACCCCGAGAACGCTGGCTGCCATGATCTGCGGGATGACGATGAAGAAGTTGAAGATGCCCATGTACACGCCCATTTTCGCCGGCGGCACGGCACCCGACAGCATCGCGTAGGGCAGCGAGAGGATCGAGGCCCAGGCGATCCCGACCCCGACCATTGCCAGCAGCAGCATGTGCGGATCGTCGATCAACAGGAATGCGATCAGGCCGGCCCCGCCGAGCGAGAGACTGAGTAGATGGGCGCGCCTGCGCCCGATCCGCGCGGCGATGAACGGAATCATGATTGCAGCCAGCGCGGCAAAGCCATTGTAAGCGGCAAACAGCACGCCGACCCAGTTGGCGCCTTCGTTGAAGGCTGCCGATGCAGTGTCCGTGGTGCCGTAGAAGCGGCTGGTCACCGCGGAGGTCGTATAGATCCACATCGCGAACAGCCCGAACCACGACAGGAACTGGACCACTGCGAGCTGGCGCATGGCCCGGGGCATGTCGAACAGGTCGTTGACGATGCCGTAGAGCGCGCCCCCGGTTCGGCCCCTGGACTGGAGCCATGCAGTGGCGAGCTGCAGCACGCCGAAAACCAGGCTGCCGATGCCGAGCACGTAAAGCTGCTTTTCCCAATCGAGTATTGCGACGGCAACGCTGAAAGCACCGCCCGCGAGGATCCAGGCCGCCCCCGAAGCCAGGTAGCGCTTCGTGCCGCGAGCCACGGTCGTCGCCGCCGCGACCGCCGCTTCGCGTGTGGAGCTGAAACCGGCGAGCTCCGCCGGCGAATACTCTTTCGTGGAGGCAATGGTCCACAGCACTGCGCCGATGAACGCGAAAGCACCCAGATAGAAAGCCCATTTGACGGAGTCCGGAATACCGCCGTCGACGGCGACATTGCTGACCCCGGCCCAGTTGGCGAGGATCCAGGGCAGCGCCGAAGCGACCACTGCCCCGACGCCGATGAACAGACTCTGCAAGGAGAAGCCGAAGGTTCGCTGCCGGTCGGGCAGCATGTCGCCGACCAGCGCGCGGAACGGTTCCATGGTGATGTTGATGGAGGCATCGAGGATCCACAGGGTGCCCGCAGCAACCCAAAGCCAGGGGCTGTTGGGCATCACTATTAGCGCCAGCGTCGCGAGGATGGCACCAACCAGGAAATAGGGCCTGCGTCTGCCGAGCCGGCCCCAAGTCCGGTCGCTCATGTACCCGATGATCGGTTGCACCAGGAGCCCCGTGGCCGGCGCGGCCAGCCAGAGGATAGGCAGGGCGTCGACCGACGCTCCGAGCGACTGGAAGATACGGCTCACGTTGGCGTTTTGAAGCGCGAATCCGAACTGGATCCCTAGGAACCCGAAACTCATGTTCCAGATCTGCCAGAAACTCAGCCCCGGTTTTTCGCGCATGTTCCCCCCTGCTTGCGAGTCTCACGCCGGCCGGCGAGCCGCACAACGCGATGCAATCGTATTCAGTGGTCGGTACGCCCGCGATTCGGCCGACAATTGTGCCTGGCCGCCCGCCGACGCGCTGCGGCCAATGCGCGAGGCGGAACGGGGCCAGGCATGCTGAATTTCGACGACGCAGAAAACAGGCCGGGCGATGTGTCCGCGCTCGTTTCGGCGCAACCGGACAAGGACTGGTGGCGCGGTGCCGTCATCTACCAGATCTACCTGCGCAGCTTCGCCGACAGCAGCGGCGACGGGACCGGCGACCTGCGCGGCGTGATCGAGCACCTGGACTACCTCGCGGGGCTCGGCGTCGATGCCGTCTGGATCACTCCGTTCTTCGTGTCGCCGATGAAGGATTTCGGCTACGACGTCAGCGACTACCGTCAGGTCGACCCGATCTTCGGAACGCTCGACGACTTCGATCAACTCGTCAGCCAGGCCCGCCGGCGCGGAATCAGGATCATCATCGATCAGGTGCTGAGCCACACATCGGACCAGCATCCGTGGTTCCAGGCCAGCCGGCAGGACCGTACCAACGACAAGTCCGACTGGTACGTCTGGGCCGAGCCCAAGCCCGACGGCTCCCCGCCCAGTAACTGGTTGTCGATTTTCGGCGGCTCGGCTTGGCAGTGGGAACCGCGGCGCGCGCAGTACTACCTGCACAACTTCCTGGTCAGCCAGCCGGACCTGAACTACCACAGTCCCGCAGTCGTCGCGCAGATGCTGGAGGAAGTGGAGTTCTGGCTGAAGCGCGGCGTGCACGGGCTGAGACTCGACGCGATCAACTTCTGCTTCCACGACCCGCTGCTGCGGGACAACCCGGCGAAGCCCGCGTCGCAACGCAAGGGTCGCGGCTATACGGCCGATAACCCCTATGCCTACCAGTTCCATGTTTACGACAACACGCGGCCAGAGGCTCTGGACTTCCTCGAAGCGCTGCGCCGTCTGATCGACCGCTATCCTCCGGCGATCACGCTCGGGGAAGTGTCCAGCGAGGACCCGCTCGCCACGACCGTCCAGTACACGAGCGGCAACAAGCGCCTGCACATGGCCTACAACTTCGAGTTGCTGGTCGATACATTCTCGACCTCGCACATCCGCAACGTGATCGAGATGCTCGAGTCCAGGGCAGTGGACTGCTGGCCCTGCTGGGCCATCGGCAATCACGACGTGGCGCGCGTCGCCACCCGCTGGTGGGGCCGCAATGCATCGGAGCCACGAGCGAAGCTGCTCAATGCCTTCCTTCTTTCTTTGAAGGGCACCGTGTGCAGCTATCAGGGCGAGGAGCTCGGCTTGCAGGAAGCCGATCTGCCAAGGGAAGTCCTGCAGGACCCATACGGGCTCGCTTTCTGGCCCGCGTTCAAGGGGCGCGATGGCTGCCGCACGCCGCTTCCCTGGAACGCGCAGGGCGATGCCTGCGGCTTCTCGAGCGCGAAACCCTGGCTGCCGATACCCGCGCAGCACCGCGCCAGCGCCGTGAGCCGGCAGCAGGCCGACCCGGAATCGGTCCTGAGTTCTTACCGCACGTTCCTGCGCTGGCGGCGGCAGCATCCGGTGCTGCGCCACGGCGGCATCCGGTTCATCGAGTCGCCCGCCGACACGCTTTGCTTCATCCGCGAGCATGAGGGCCAGTCGATGCTGGCCTGTTTCAACTTCTCTTCGAGCGCCTGCAAGGTGGATCTGGCCGGCCTCGATCCAAAGGAACTGAGCGGCCACGGCTTCGCTCGCTGCAGGCCGTCGCCGGGCGCCGTTGAGATTCCGGCGTTCGGCGCGTTCTTCGCAAGACTGCCAGACGCCAGGGTGCCCTGAATCGCCTATTTGCGCTTCGCCATGCGCAGGTTCAGTCAGACCGCGCGCTGGCTACGGCAGAATCTGGACAGTGGCGGGCGAACCATGCGCCGAATCAGGACTGATCCACACGGTCACTTTCTCCGGCTCGACGACCCACTGATTGCGGTCATTCCACAGCGCGAAAGCATCGGGCACCAGGGCAAATGCTACTTTCTTCGTTTCACCAGGAGCCAGCGAGATTCGCTGAAAACCCTTCAGGGCGCGAACCGGCTGAGCAACACTGGTTCCGTTGAGCCGGACATAAAGTTGAACAACCTCTTCGCCCGGGCGTGAGCCTGTGTTCGTAACGTCAACACTGGCTGTCAACACAGCCTTGGTCCGATCTGTACTGTCGTGGAGGCCCGCCGAAAGTTCGGAGGCTTTGAGCTGACTCCCGCTGATCTCGGTTGGGCCGTAGCGAAAGGTGGTGTAGGAAAGGCCGTGGCCAAATGGAAATTGCGGATCGTTTCGCTCGTCGATGTAACGCGAAACGTAGGTGTCGTCGCTTCCGCCGGGAGGATTCGTGAGATCAGTCTTGTCCGCCGGGCGTCCCGTATTGAGCGCGTTGTAGTAGAGCGGCTCCTGTCCTACGCTGCGAGGCCAGCTCACCACCAGCTTTCCGGTGGGAATGGATTCGCCATACAGCGTGCGCACGAGAGCCGGTCCCGCCTGGATGCCGGGGAGCCACGCGGCCAGCACCGCCGGAACGTGCTCAAACGCCCAGGGCAATGTCAGGGGGCGTCCGCTGAACAGAATGAGAACCACCGGCTTGCCTGTGGCGACGATCTTCTCGAGCAGCTCCTGTTGACGCCCCGGCAGTCCGAGATATGCCCGCGACGTGGCCTCGCCCGTCATTTCCCCGCCACTCTCCCCCAGTGCCAGGATGACGACGTCCGCTTTCCCGGAAGCAGCCACAGCGGCGGCCAGGTCTTCGTCAGACCCGCCCTTGATGCCGACGCCCCTGAGGTGAATCAGATTCTGCTCTCCCACGTGTTTGGCGAGTGCAGCGTGAAAAGAGATCACGTCCTCGCCGCGACCCAGTCCGGCCCAGGATCCCAACGCACTCGGCAGATCGTCGGCAAGCGGCCCGATCAGGGCGATGCGTTGAACGCGGTTCGACAGCGGGAGTATCAGCGCGTTATCCGGTCCGGGGGAATTCTTCAGCAATACAAAGGAGCGCTCAGCCGCCCGTTGGGCCAGAGTGACGCTCTCCGGCCGCAGCATGGCTTCAGCCTCGCGTGTTTCATCGGCATAGGGGTGCTCGAAAAGGCCGAGTGCGAACTTCAATCGCAAGACGTTCCGCACCGACTCGTCGAGACGTTCTTGTGAAACCTGACCGGAACTCACCAAAGACGCAAGGTGATCGTGATAAACGCTGCTGGCCATGTCCATGTCTACGCCAGCCAGAAAACCCTTGCGGGCCGCCGTAGCGCGATCGTTGGCGATCCCGTGCTGAATCAGTTCGCTCACCGATTCCCAGTCACTGTCGACGACGCCGCGAAATCCCCACTCCTCGCGCAGAACCTGCCGCAGGGTGAGCGGATTGGCGGATGCCGGCACGCCGTTGATCGAGTTGAAAGCAGCCATAATGGTTGCCGCTCCGGCGTCTACGGCTGCATGAAAAGGAGGCAGATAGATCTGGCGCAACGTGTGCTCGGAGATCTCCGTGGTGTTGTACTCGCGTCCGCCCTCGGCCGCTCCGTATCCGACGAAGTGCTTGGCGCAGGCGGCGATGCTATCTGGTGCGTCCAGGCGCGTTCCTTGATAGCCACGAACGTAAGCAGCCGCCATCTCTGAACCAAGGAATGGATCTTCTCCGGCACCTTCCGTGATGCGGCCCCAGCGAGCGTCGCGGGCAATGTCGACCATGGGAGAAAACGTCCAGCGAATTCCGGTTGCCGAGGCTTCGCGCGCCGCTACCCTCGCCGCCTGCTCCACCAGGGGCGGATCCCAGGTTGATGCGAGAGCCAGCGGAACCGGAAATACCGTGCGGAAACCGTGAATGACATCCAGTCCGAAAATGATCGGAATCCGGAGGCGGGATTTCTCGACCGCAATTCGCTGGTACGCGTTGGTTTCTTTTGCCGTCGAGATGTTGAACAGGGCGCCGATCTGCCCTTTGGCGATCATGTCCTCGTAGTCCGTGCGGCCGGTGCCAGGGCCCGTCGGTTGGCCCGCTGAATACTGGACCAGCTGGCCAACCTTCTCCTCCAGCGTCATCTTGCCGAGCAGGGTTTCCACCCGAGCGTCGAGACTGGAGTTATAGATACCGGCGCGGGCATCAGTCGCTGAGGTCGGCGTGCCAGCCTGTGCCTCCAGGGCGTGGCACATCAGCAAGACAGAAACGCCAATTGTGGTGCACAGTTTTCGCATCATTTGAGTCTCACCCGTTCCAGTTGGTGAACCGCGCTCATCACGTGAAAGCCCTGCATTCAGGCCAGGGCATTACCGCTTTCCGGATCGAAGAAATGCAGATGCGCCGTGTCGACGCCAAGACTTAGCCGCTCGCCGACTGCGATGACATCCCGGCCGCTCAACAGCGCGCTGACGTCAAGCTCAGCGCCTGCTTCGGGCGGGGCATCGCAGCGAAAGCGCACGATCCGCTGGTGGCCGTATTCCTCCACGGCATGCGGCACGACCTCGATTCGCGGCCAATGGCCGGGCGCACTGCGATCGAGTGCCAGATCGCCGGGCCGCAGACCCATGAGCAATGTCGATGGGATCGCTTTCGGTATCCTGACGCCCGCTTGCAGTGGCAGCTCGAACCGGCCGAAGCGAATGCCTCCCGCGGTGAAATTCGCCTTCAACAGGTTCATCGGCGGCGAACCCATGAATGTCGCCACGAATACGTTGCGGGGCTGATCGTAGAGTCTGCGCGGAGTGTCGCATTGCTGGATCGTGCCTTCGCACATTACGGCCACCCGCTCGCCCAGCGTCATGGCTTCGATCTGATCGTGCGTGACGTAGAGGGTCGTGACCCCGAGCCGCTCGCGCATCCTGGCCAGTTCGGCGCGCATGGACGTGCGCAATTGCGCATCCAGATTGGAGAGTGGCTCGTCCATCAGGAACGCCTGCGGCCGTCGCGCGATGGCGCGGCCCATGGCGACGCGCTGCAGCTGACCACCGGATAGTTCGGCCGGGCGCCGCGACAGCAGCGATCCGAGTCCGAGCAAACCGGCGATATCGGCAACGCGCTCGCGCCGCTCGCGCTCGCTCATGCGGCGTGACTTGAGGCCGAATTCAATGTTGTCGCGAACCGACATCTGCGGGTACAGCGCGTAATTCTGGAACACCATCGCGATATCGCGCTCGCCCGCGGGCTTGCCGGTGACGTCGGCCTCACCGATGAGCACACGACCGCGGTCGAGCTGTTCCAGGCCCGCTACAGCGCGCAGCAGCGTCGACTTGCCACAACCGGAAGGCCCCACGAGCACCAGAAATTCGCCATCTCCGATGGCAAGGTTCACGTCATCCAGAGCCCGGGTACCGTCGGCAAAAGTGCGGCTGGCGCCTTCGATCGAGATCGATGCCATCGTTGTGCTCGATCCCTACGCAGTTCTCGGATCATGCCGGCGCCGATGACTGTCCGCCCCGCCCGCCGGCATGTGCTGGTAGTCGAGCGCCGGAAAACCGGATTCGATCGACACGAATCGTCCTTCTCGAGCCGAGGCTTGAGCCGCCAGCATGACCTCCAGACAGTGCAAGGCGTGCTCAGGCTGGCTGACAGGCCGTGTTCCGGCGGCAACGCACTCGACGAGGTGGCGCAAGCCTGCAGTCCACGGCCACTGCGGCTCGCTTTCCTCATTTATTTCCCACACCCCGCGTTCCTTGGTCCATCGCTCAAAACCCTGGGGCGCCCAATCGTCGCCGAGCAATTGCAGGACGCCTTCCGTGCCGTAGAGCTCGATGGCAGGGCTGCGGTACTTCTGCATCGTGAAGCCGGTGGTGATACAGGCAAATCGGCTGTCCCCGAAATCGAGCAGCACCTGCGCATTGTCATCCGCCTGGACGGCGATCTTGACGCCTTCGGCCATGCGCTGCGGGATCGCCGTGCCGACCATTGCGCACACGCGTCGCACGGATCCCATGAATCCGCAGAGGCTCGTCAGGTTGTAGACGCCAAGATCGAACAGGGCTCCCCCGCCCGGGCGGTAGAACCATTGCCCCCACCAGGGACCGGCCCATCCGTAACGTGCGCGAGCCAGCAGGATCTTGCCAATTTTTCCCGAGACCACCTCGGCATGCATGGCCCGGTAGGTCGGCGACAGCACGATGTGCGGCGCGCAGACCAGGAGACCCTTCGCGTCCTTGCTGAGCCTCAGCAGATCGTGCGCCGCGGCGATGCTGGTCGCCATCGGCTTTTCGACCAGGACGTGTTTGCCCGCCTGGAGGCCGGCCTGCGCCAGTTCGGCGTGCTCATTCATGCTGGTCAGCACGAGAATCGCATCGACATCGTCACGCGCGATGAGCGCCGCCGCAGTGGCGGGCGTCGCGATCGATGGATACAGGCTCGCGACCGCCGCCGTCTTGTCGCGGTCGATGTCGAACACGGCGGTCAGTCGAGCCTGGCCGCTTTGCTCGAGCTGGCGAATCAATTTGCCGTATGGCCCCTGAAAGACGCTACCGAGTCCAAGTACTCCGAGTCGAAGCATGTGTGACAGTGTCCTTGACGGAGAGGCCTTCGATTCAGTGGATGCCGCTCAACCATTCCGGCCTCTGCCAGGGATAGTGATTGGGCGTGTCGAGCCGGACGGGAGGGAGGCCGAACCCGAACACGAGTGCGCGGCGCGGCCGCCCGGACAAATTGGGCCCGGCCCCATGGAGCGTGCGTCCATCGTGGATGGTCGCCCCGGCCGCCGGCAGTTCGCAAGTGGTTTCCGCAGCATCGGGCGGCATCCTACTCAAACGCAGTCCATGCGAATCGGCGGAAATCAGCTCGTGCGGCAACACGGGTCCGCGATGACTCCCGGGGAGGAACTGCATGCAGCCGTTCTCGCGCGTCGCGGGTTGCAGCGCAAGCCAGATGCTCACGGCACGATGAGCGTATCGGGGGTCCCAGTACGCTTCGTCCTGGTGCCAGGGCGTGGCGCCGCCGATTCGAGGCGGCTTCAGGATGGCGTGATTGCCGGTCGGCACGCAGCCGGATCCCAGCAACTGTCGCGCGATCTCTCGCGCATTGCGATACGCCAGTCCCTGAATAAGTCGTGGCGCATAACGCTCGGGGTTGACGATCTGCGGCAGCGGCGCACGAGCCACGTCTGCGTTCAATTCGATGCGATCGCCAGCATCGAAGCCGCCGTCCCGCTGAAACAACTCGTCGTATAGCCCGAGCAGGACTTCGACCTCGGCGTCGTCGGTGAGCGCGTCGATGCAAAGGAACCCGTCGCGCTGGAACGATGCCAGCTGCGCATCCGTCAGCCGAAGAGGTGCTGGCAGGCCTTGAGCCGTCATTGCTTCAATGCTCCCACCCACATGCCGTGCACGAAGCGCCGATGCGTGGCGATGAACAATACCACCACCGGCAGCGCGACCATCACGGCTGCGGCGGCCATGCCGACGCGGTCGGTCGTGTAGCGGCCAGCGAAGAAAGCGAGGCCGAGCGGAGCCGTGCGCAGATCCTCGCGCGACAACATAACGAGCGGAAGCAGAAACTCGTTCCAGGACCACATGAACACGAGCACCACCAGCGTCAGCAACGCCGGGCGGGCCCCGGGCAACAGGACCTTCCAGAGAATGCGCAACGAACCCGCGCCGTCCAGCGCCGCCGCTTCCATCAGCTGGCGCGGCACGGCGCGAAAATACGCGCGCATCCAGAACGTGCCGAACGCGGAATTCGTGCCGATCAGCGGCAGGATGACCGACCAGTAGGAGTTCGTGAGGTGCCCGGCCCGCAACTCGACATACAGCGGCACGATGACCGCCTCGAAAGGAATTATGAGACCGGCCAGGAGCAGGTAAAAGAGGGCGTTCTCACCGGCAAAGCGCATGGTGCCGAAGGCATAGCCGCTCAACGTGGACACCACGACGGTTCCCACGACCACCGCGATGCTGACGATCAGGCTCGATTGCAGGTAGTTCGCGAAGTGCGCAACGTCGAAGGCGCGCGCGTAATTTTCGAAGTGCAGGCGGTCCGGCAACTCGAATCCGGACAGCTGGGTCTGTTCCGGCTGCAGGCTGAGGAGCACGACACCGAGGATCGGCAATACGGTGATCGCCGCGAACGCGATCAGGATCGCGGCGCCCAGGGTCCCCGTTCTCGGCGCTGCGGTCACGGCGCTCTGCGGTCCGCAATCCGGTTGATGAGGAAGGTCACGGCAAACACGACGATGCTCAGTATCACGGCAATCGCCGCCGCGGAGCCCAGCCGGCCGTCTTCAAAGGCGCGCCGATAGATCAGGATCCCCGGCACGACGGTCTCCGTGCCAGGGCCGCCGCGCGTCGTCACGAATATGAGATCGAATGCCCGCAACGCGGAGATCACGGTGACGGTCAACGCGACCGCGATCGGGCCCTTGAGGCCTGGCAAGGTGACGGCAAGGAATTCCCGCCAAGGTCCGGCCCCATCGACTGCCGCCGCATCGTAGAGCGAGACAGGAATCTGCTGAAGGCCCGCGAAAAACAGGGTGACGCATAATCCGATCAGCGTCCACGTGCCGACGATACCGAGGCTTGGCAGAGCCCAGGTGAAGCTCCCGAGCCAGTCGACCGCGGCCCAATCGAGGCCCAGTGCGCGCAATCCGGCATTGATCGGGCCGTCCAGGGCCAGGATCCAGCCCCAGCTCACCCCGACCACGACCGTGGATATCGCTTGCGGCAGGAAGATCAGGGTTCGAAGCGTGTTGCGGCCCGGGACGCTCGTCCGCGAGCTGCCGACGGCAAGCGGCAGGGCCAGCAAGACGGGAAGCACACCGAAGAAGAATATGAGTACGAGCGCGTGGCCGAAGGCCGACCGCACGAGCGGGCTGGCGAAGGCCTCGCGATAATTTTCGAATCCGGTGAATGCAGCCCGCGTGAGTCCATCCCAATCGTAGAAGGACAGGCCCACCGTGTGGGCAAACGGCACGAGAACGAAAGGCACGAAGAAAAGGAACGCGGGCAACAGGTAGAGATACGGCAACGCCGCGCGGCCACGCCTGGTCTTCACAGCGAATCCAGGAATCTTTCGCGTGACTGCTCGATGAGGGCGAGGCCCCGCTCCGGTGTTTCCTGGCCCGCAATGATCGACTGCATCGTCGGATAGAGGACTTCGGCCCCGTCCGGCGCCGAAAAATCGAGATACGGCAGCAATGTGCCGTTCGCAAGGACGCTTTGCCAGGCCGCGAAGATTTCACCGGCCAGGCGGGAGGGTGCCTGTGGCAGGCCGCCGCCAATTGCGAGCGGCGATATGTCGCCGCTCGCCGCCAGTTGGATTGCGAACGCTTCCTGAGTCATGAAGTCAATGAATTCGGCGGCGAGATCCGCCTGGCGACTCGCTGCCGTGATGTGCCAGCCATAGCCGACGCTGCCTGTCGCGCGACGCGGGTCCCCCTTGCGGATCGGCGGCGTCAGAAAGAACGCGACGTTGTCATCCATGGCGGCCGAGAGTTCCGCGGCATTCCAGGAACCGGTCGGCAGGAAAACGCCGGTGCCGCGGACGAATTTTGCGAGGGCATCGTCCGGTGACATGCTGTTGGCACCGGCCGCGATGTATCCCTTGGCATTCCATTGCGCCAGTTTGCGGGCACTTGCGACGAAGCTCGGGGCCGTCCACTTCACCGATCGGTCGCCGAAGACGATGCCGTTGATCTCACGGTCGGACGCAAGATCGCCGCTGACAAGATAGAAAAGGTGCAGTCCGGGCCATTGCGGCCTGTTTCCCAGCATGATCGGCACTTCGCCCGCCCTGCGAGCGGTCCCGAGGGCCGCCTCGAGCTCGTCCAGAGTGGCCGGGACGCCGATATTGAGAATCTTGAGCTTGCCGACGTTGTAGAACCAGCCGATGACGTCGGCGGCGTATGGGATGCCGAAAATCGAGCCGCGGCCAAATTGCTTGCCGTCGTCGGTAAAGCGCATCTGCCGCTGCGCCACCTCCGCAAAGCGCTTGTCCCAACCGTAGCGCGTCGCCCATGGGTCGAGAGCGCGCAGCTGGCCGGCTTTGATCAATGGGCCGTCGAGAGACCATCCGAGGTTGCCGATGACGACATCCGGCGCACTGTCCGACGCGAGCGCCAGCTTGAGCTGTGCGGGGTAGGAGCCGAAGTCGCGGATAGTGAAGTTGACCTTCACGTCGGGATGCGCGGCGGAAAACTCATCTGCGCGCCGCTGCACCAGTTGCAGGCGTGTTCCGCTCTCTGGCGTCCAGACCTCCAGGGCGTGGCGGCCGCCTGCGGCCGCATCGCGCCCGGGCTCAACCGCGCCGTCACGATCGTTCGAGCCGCAACCAACCAAGATCCCTGCGATGACCAGCGCCGCCATCAAACCGTGCAGCGCGTAGCGACGCCGGGCTCTCGGGATCAAGTCCATCGTTTGGCGCGCTTCTGCAGAATCGCGCGGAATCGATAGCGATCTGGATGGTACATGGACGTTTCGAGGCTGATGGCCACCCCGTCGGCGTCGTTGGTCACGCAGTTCATACGCAAGAGGCCCCGTCCCGTCGCGACGCCGAACAAACTTGCCTCGGCTTCGGTCGCATCGACGACGTCGACGTAGGCATCCGCGATCGTGGGAACGATGCCTTGCGATTCCAGGGCGGCGTAGATCGAGCCGGTGAAGTCGAAACCGTCCGGCCAGCGCAGGCGGCTCGTCGGCATGCGCAGGCGCTCAATCGCTGTGGGCCGGTCATCGAGAAGGCGCAATCGCGAGAGATCCAGGATCGGCGCGCCGGGTGCCACCCGCAATGCTTCCGACTCGTCGAAGGTCGCGTCGCGGTATTCGAGCGACAGGATGCGCGAGCTGGCCACCAGCCCCCGCATCCGGGCCATCTGCGTGAAGCCCATGAGCGTCGACAGGCTGTCGCTGACCTGGCCGCCGCGCACCTGCCAGCCGCGGCGTTCGTCCGGCTCGAGCAGGCCGCGCTGGGCGAGCACCTGCAAGGCGCGCCGCACGGTGAGACGCGTGAATCCGAGCGCATCGCCGAGGGAGCGTTCCGACGGCAAGCGTTGTCCTGGCCGCAGGGCGCCCGTTTCGATTTCGCGGTTGAGCGCTGTGGCGCAGGTTTCGTAGAGGGACGTGGTATTGAGCCTCGCCAGAGGCGAGCGGGGACGACGGCGGTGTCTCGTCCGGGTCATGGTCGACCGATCACCTTGGTTGCCTTTGGTTGTCTTGCGGTGCAGCATCGCCGCCTGCGTCCGCCCGCGCAGATTACCGAGTGTCCTGCGACGAGGCAACGCCATACGGGCGCAACGCGCCCAAACTGCGCTGTAAACCGCTGTACCCGCGTCGCCTCGCCTGCGCGACTGCCGCGCCATCGACCCTGGTTCCGACTGGTTCCCAATGGTTGCTACTGGTTGCAAGGGCGCGAGGGCTCGCCTATATTCCGGGCCAGAGCCCTGGTCGTCGAATCACCACCTCGAAGAAGGCGGATGGGCATTGGCCGATAGTGCTTCAACGGGATACGCGCCCTCGCCGCGACCGACCTACGATGCTCCTACGCTCGTTCGTCGCAGCGACATCAAGCACCACATCTGGGGCGACAAGCAGTCCGGCCTGGTGGGCGACTGGTTGTACGCTTCCACCAACAAGGTTCACGTTCTCGAGTTCAGATTGGCTCCCGGATGCTGGTTCAAGCATTCGAGGGCGTACCGAACCGTGTTTGCCGCGGACGAAGTCCTCTACGTGTTGCAGGGTGCGATGCTCGCCTGCAATCCGCAGACTGGAGAGGTCGTCGAATGCCTGGCCGGCGAATCCTTGTTCTTTCGCAAGGACACCTGGCACCACGTGCGAGCGCAGGGCGCCGAGCCGCTGCGTATACTTGAATTCTTCGCACCGCCCCCATCGCAGGGCACGAGCGGTGCCTACGCGATGAATCAGGAATACCTGGAAACGCCGGTCTATAAGCGCGACGAGTTACTCGGCAATTACGTCGGCGCGGCTCCGCCTGCGACCCTGCATCGAATCGGGGCGCGTGAGCGCTCGCTGCGGCTGGAGGGCGAAATCGCCGTCGGCCTGATCGTCAGCACCGAGCATCTCACTGTTGCGGAGCTGAACGTGCCGGCGGGAGCCGCTGGCGAGAGAACCGCGCACGGCGGCGATGCGATGATCGTTGGCCTGTCAGGCGAGCTGATGATCCGCACGTACTGGAAGTCCCAGGTTGCAACGATGGAGCTCGGCCCGCGCGATGCCGTGTTCATTCCCGAGACCGCGCAATACGAAATCCTGTCGTTCTCCGGATCCGCTACCGCCTTGCTCGGCGTCGCGCCGAGGTACCTGCCGTGAGCCGCGCCGCGCGCCGCTCGACGCGGATGCGTCAGCGCCAGCGGTGCGTGCTCGGCATCGACGTCGGCGGAACCAGCATTCGCGCCGGCCTCTTCGTTCCACGCTCCGGGTCGCTGCGGCACGTCCGCGCGATCCACACGGACGCGACGAACGGCGCACGCCAGGCGCTCGCACGCGCGGCGGCGGTTGCGCGCGAAGTCGTCGAAGCCGGCAGCCGCGCCGGATTGACGGTGCACAAAGTTGGAATCGGCGTACCCGAGCTGGTCGGCCCCGGAGGCGAGATCGAGAGCGCCGCCATCCTGTCGTGGCGTTCTGCCGGCGTCCGCAGGGTGTTCGCTGCTTATGGCGAGGTGACCATCGAATCCGACGTGCGGGCAGCGGCGCTCGCCGAAGCGCGCCTCGGGGCGGCGCGCGGCAGTCCCAACTTCCTCTATGTCGGCGTCGGCACGGGCATCAGCTCGACCTTGTTCATCGATGGCCGGCCTTATCTCGGCGCGCATGGTCACGCCATCGCGTTCGCGAGCGGCCCGACATGCGCGGCTACGGCCAGCGATGGCAGAACGGTTTTCGCCCCACTCGAATCCCGCGCGTCGGGACCGGCATTGGTTAGCCGTGCAAAGGCCCTGGGCTATCACGCCGGGGACGCGGCGGAAGTTTGCCGCGCAGCGCGCGCGCAATCGGGCATCGCTCGCCGCGTGGTCGATTCCGCCGCGACCGACCTCGCCGCCCACGTCGCGATCCTGGTCAATGCACTGGACCCGTCGCTGGTCGTCCTGGGCGGCGGCGTGGGCGCGGCTCCCGGTCGGTACTGGAACAGTTTTCGCGCCGCGCTTCCGAGGTTCACCTGGGGGCGATACGCACGACGCGTGCGCGTGCGCCGCGCGCGCCTCGGCGCGCGCGGCGGAATGATCGGTGCGGCTTTGAGCGCCGTCGAGGGCTCGACGGTTCGGTGACGTGGACTTGGGGCTGCGCCGGCGTAGGGCGGCGCTGCAGGAATCAACGAGCAAGGGAAATTTCATGAACACTAGCACAAAGATGAAGACGGCGGCCCGGCGTGATTGGCGCCTTGCGACGGCGATCAGTGCGATCCTGCTGTCGAGCGCACTTCCGCAACAAGCCGCGGCACAGTCGGCGAGCGCGGCCCTGCGCGGCAAGGCGCCAGCCAGCACTGAAGTCAAGGCAACCAACACCGAGACCGGACTGACTCGCAGCGTCCAGTCGGGCAGCGACGGCAACTACGTGCTCGTCGGCCTGCCGCCCGGCACCTACCGGGTCACGGGCGGAGGCAGCGAGTACGTTGTCAGCCTCGGCGTCGCCTCCACCGCCACACTGGATTTCGATGCGGCGCAGGCCACCGCACTCGGCGAAGTGAGAGTCAGCGGCGCAAGACTGCGCGAGGTCAGGACTTCGGAAGTCGGCAGCGGCATCTCGCTGCGCCAGATCGAGGTTTCGCCCCAGATCACGCGCAACTTCCTCGAGTTCGCCGACGCAGTGCCCGGCATGCAGTTTTCGGTAGACGCCAAGGGCAGAAACCAGATCCGCAGCGGCGCCCTCAATACGGGTACCACCAACGTCTACATCGACGGCGTCGGGCAGAAGAACTACGTGCGTCCGAGCGGAGCGAGCGGGCAAGCCGGCGTCGATTCCAACCCGAGGTCTGGTGCGAACCAGAGTACGGTGGGCTCCTCCGGCAACCCTTTCCCGCAGCTCGCGATCGCCGAATATAAAGTCATCACGTCGAACTACAAGGCCGAGTACGACCAGGTCTCCGGCGCTGCGATCACGGCCGTCACCAAGTCGGGAACGAACGAATTCGAGGCCTCCGCGTTCATGACGTATACGGACGCAAGCCTGCGGGAGAAGACCCCGGCCGAGGAGTTCGCCGGTACTGGCAAGGAGGGCGGCGACAGCCAGGAGTACGGCTTTTCGCTCGGCGGTCCGATCATCAAGGACAAGATGCACTTTTTCGTCACATACGAGCGCAAGGATTTCACGACACCCAACACCGTGCAGGCGCCGCAGAATCTGGTCGACGACAACAACGTCGCGCTCGACTGGGTTGGCGCGCTGACGCCGGAGCTTCGGGAGAACTACGGCCCGGTGGCGAATCCGTTCGACGAGGATCTGATCTTCGTCAAGCTGGACTGGGAACTCGGCTACTCCGATCGCCTCGAGCTGTCGGCCAAGTCCCGCGAGGAGCGGCAGCAGACCGGCGCCGCCGGCGTGGTTGCCGAGTCCGCGGCGACGACCTACGTCAACGACGACAAGCGACTGGCGCTGCGCTGGGAGCACTCCGGCGAGCGCTATTTCAACGAAGCGACCGTCACCTACGAGGACACGGAGGACTCACCGTCGAAGGCGGGCAGCGAGCCGGGCAAGAGGTACCGGGCCCTGGGGACCCGGGGCACGGGTTTCGACATCATCCTGCAGGTCGACGGCGTCGACCCCCTGGGTTACTTCTTCGCGGCACAGAGCGGCTACTCCCTCCAGGACGACATCACGTTCACCGACTTCAGCTGGCATGGCGAGCACACGATCAAGACGGGCGTCAAGTTCAAGGACGTCGAGCTGCAGATGAGCGATGCCTCGACCGAAGCGCTCTATACGTTCTTTGTCGATCCCGCCATCCCCGACAATGGCGTCGAGGCGGATCCCTTCGAGGTGCTCTTCGGCGCACAGGCTGACCCCACCATCAACGCGACCGCGATCTCGAAGAACAAGCAATACGGCATCTACCTCCAGGACGACTGGGTGGTCAACGACAAGCTGGTGCTGAACATCGGCGTGCGTTACGACTACGAAGAGACGCCGACGTACACGGATTACGTCACGCCGCAGCGCTTCGTGGACGCGATCTTCGCCCTCGATACCAACGCCTGCCCCGTCAACACCCCCAGTTGCCACGTACCCGGCCAGACGTACGCCGAATCGCTGGCTAATGGCGGCATCGACATCAACGACTACATCAGCAACGGCCACAATCGCAGCAATCCCACGGACCAGATCGCGCCGCGGTTCGGCTTTTCCTACGACCTCTTCGCCGACCAGGCGCACGTGATCTTCGGCGGCGCCGCCCGCAGCTACGACCGCAATACGTTCAGCATCCTGCAGCTCGAGAGCAACAAGGCGACGCTGTACACACCGACGACCCAGTTCTGGAACGCGAACAATCCGGGCTGCGAAGGCCCGGTGGACGCCAGCCCCCAGTGCATCGAGTGGAACGACGCCTACCTGACGCCGGAAGGGCTGGCGTCAATCGCCCCGGGCAACTTCGGCGAGATGCACTTCATCAACAACAATCTCGAGACTCCCTATTCCGACCAGTTCACGCTCGGCATGCGCAACCGGGTGGCTGACTGGAACACGAGCGTCGCATTGGCATACATCAAGAGCTACAAAGGCGTGATCGCAAGCAACGGTAACCGCTTTGGTGACGGAACCTGGTACTGGTATGACACGTTTGATTACGCCGCCTTTCAAGCACCAGTCCCGAACGCCGGCGGCGGCGGGCTTTACCTCTTCGACAACGCCGAGGCGACCCGGAGCACGCAGCTCCTGATCTCCGCCGACAAACCCTACAGCAGTGAATCGCCCTGGTCCGCAAGCATTGCGTACACGTACACGTGGGCCAAGGTTCGCGACTTTCCCGGCGACTACCAGTTCCAATACGCCTCTCCGTACTACTCGCTGTACGTGCTCTCGGACCAGGTTGCGAAGAACCGCCTGGTCGCGATCGGCACCATGGACTTGCCCTGGGGAATGCTGGGGGGAGCCAAGTTCGTCATCGAATCGCCAAAAGCGAACACCGGGTTCAACGGCATCGGCACCTCGCCCGGACGAACCGATCCGCCGAACGGCCTCAACTACAACTACTTCAAGCTCTCGCAGTTTCCGAAGGACGACATCGGCTACATGGCGCTCGACCTGCAGCTGACGAAGTCATTCGAGTTCGGCAACGGGTCGGCGATCCAGGTCCGCCTCGACGCGCTCAATGTCACGAATCACAAGAACTACGTCCAGTTCATCAACACGTTCCCAGGGCCGCCGGACTACTTCAAGGACGGGGACATCTCGGGCGTGCCGCGCACCTTCAAGCTGAGCCTGAACTTCAAGTGGTAGCGGGGTACGCGCCGACATGAAGTTCCGCAGCTGAGCGATGGGTCCCGCCGGCCATGCGCCCAGGCGCTGGGCCGGTGCGGCCCCGTACCTCCTCTGCGTCGCAGGCGGCCTGGCTGTTTCCGCTGCGATGGTCCTGACCGTGCAGGCAAGTGAGGTCCCGCGTGACGAGAGCCCGGACCCGGACCAGCGCGCCCTGGCGCTCGTCCGGCAGATGACGCTGGACGAGAAGATTCACCTGCTCCACGGACCGCTCGGGTTTGCCTACGCGGGGCAGCCGACGCCGGCCGGAGCGGGAGGCGGAGCCGGCTTCATCGCGCCGCTGCCGCGCCTCGGCATCCCCGCGCTGCAGCTGAACGACGGACCCCTCGGCGTGAGGAACATCTCCGGCGGTGCGGACGGCCGCGCGACGGCCTTCCCTTCCGCGCAGGCACTGGCCGCGAGCTTCGACCCGGAGCTCGCGTTCGAAAGCGGGCGAATCATGGGCCGCGAGGCCCGCGACCGCGGGTTCAACGTGCTGCTCGCCGGCGGCGCCAACGTCGAGCGCGACGCCTGGAACGGCCGCAACTTCGAGTACCTGGGCGAAGACCCGGTCCTGGCAGGGCGCCTGGTGACGGCGCAGCTGCGCGGCATCCAGTCGCAGGGCGTCGTATCCACCGTCAAGCACCTCGTCGCCAACACGCAGGAGACGAACCGCCATACCGTCGACATGGTCGTCGACGAGCGGGCGCTGCGCGAGATCGACCTCTTGCCGTTCGAGATCGCCGTGAAGGAATCGGGCGCCGGCAGCGTCATGTGCGCCTACAACAAGGTGAACGGCGTCTACGCCTGCGAGAACGCCCGGCTCCTCGACGGCATCCTGAAAACCGAATGGGGCTTCAAGGGCTGGGTCATGTCCGACTGGGGCGCAACCCACAGCACCGTGCAGTCGGCGCAAGCCGGACTCGACCAGGAGTTCTACCAGGAGCGCTACTTCGCGGGCGCGCTGAAGACAGCAGTGGAGAAAGGAGAGGTCTCCGAATCGCGCGTCAACGACATGGCCCGCCGCATCCTGCGCGGCCTCGCCTCGGTCGGTGCACTGGACCGGCAGGAGGCCGTGAGGCCCGTCGATACGACAGCCGGACTCGCCGTCGCGCGGCGAGTGGCCGAAAGCGGCATCGTCCTCCTCCAGAACCGCGACGGTCTGCTGCCGCTGCGGGCGGATTCCGCCGGAAAGATCGCAGTGATCGGCCGTCGCGCCGATGTGGGCGTGCTGGCCGGCGGCGGCTCGTCCTGCGTCGAGTCGATCGGCGGCGTCACGATCGACGATACGCCGCCCGGCACCGCGGCCGAGCTGGTCCAGTTCGCCAGCACCGTCTGGCATCACTCGTCGCCGGTGACGGCGATCGAAGCCGAGTCGCCCTCGGCGGATGTGACGTTCGCATCCGGTGAAGATGTCGAGGCGGCAGCGCGCCTCGCGGCATCCGCCGACGTGGCAATCGTCTTCGCCTGGCAGGCACGCACGGAAGGCAAGGACCTTTCCAACCTGTCGCTGCCGGCCGGTCAGGACGAGCTGATCCGGAAAGTAGCGGCCGCCAATCCCCGGACCGTCGTCGTCCTGCAGACCGGCGGTGCGGTGCTGACGCCCTGGGCGGCGCAGGCTGGCGCCATCCTCGAAGCCTGGTATCCGGGCAATCGCGGCGCGGAGGCGATCGCCGCCATCCTGTTCGGCCGCGTCGATCCCTCCGGCCGGCTGCCGATCAGCTTTCCGCGCGCCGAGGCGGACCTGCCGCGCCCCTACCCGCCCGAGCCGCAGGCCGACCCCATGAAGCCTGATTCTGTTCCGGCGCGATCCCCGGTCGTCGCGCTGGACGAAGGGCTGGCGGTCGGCTACCGATGGTACGTCTCGCGAAACAAGGTCCCGGCATACGAGTTCGGCTTCGGGCTCTCCTACACGACCTTCGCGTATGCGAACCTCGCGGTGGATCCGGATCTCTCGGTGACTTTCGACCTGACCAACACCGGAAAGCGCGCGGGCGTGGAAGTCGCGCAGTTGTATGTTGAGTTTCCGCCGGCGGCCGGCGAACCCGCGAAGCGGCTGGCGGGCTGGGTTCGCGTGGAGCTGGCGCCCGGCGAGCGGCGTCGCGTTCGGATCGCAGCGGATCCCTACGCTCTTCGAGTCTGGGACACGAGCGCAAGCGAGTGGCGCCACCCTGCCGGGCGCTATCGTATGCACGTCGGCGCATCGTCGCGGATACTGCCCCTGGTGCAGGAGGTCGACATTCGCGATGTCCAAGTTAATTGAACCGACACCTGCGGCGGTGCGCGAGGCGATTGCGCGCGGGGACGTGGCGGGTGCCGCAAAGGTACTGACCGGCATCATTGAAATCGATCGCCGCGCTGACTGGGCCTTCGTCAATCTCATCTCCCTGCTGGCGAATCACGGCGGGCGCGCGGATGCGCTCGTCGTCGCGCGCCGCGCCATCGTCGCGAATCCCGACAATGCGGCTGCGCACGACCAGTTGGGTACCCTGCTGTCCGTGGAAAACGACCTTCCGGCGGGCGAATGGCACTTCAGGCGTGCGCTCGAGACCGGTGGGACGAACGCGGGGCCGCTTGCGAACCTCGCACTCAACTTGATGCAGCAGGGACGCACCGCCGAATCGGAGGCGGCCTTTACGGAGGCGGACCGGCTCGCGCCGCGGACCTTCCGGATCCTCGCGCACTGGTCGAAGCTCCGGGAGGTGCAGGGTGACTTCGCTGGCGCGGAGCGGCTCCTCGACGCCGCGCAGGCGGCGTCCTCCGCCGAGGCAATCAACCTGCTGCGCGTGCAATACCTCGCCCGGACCGGGCGCGACGCCGAGGCACTCGCGATCATCGAGGCGGCCCGCAACATCAACGGTGAAGGGCAACTCGAGCGGGGGCGACTCTACGAGCGCGTCGGCCGTCATGTCGAGGCCTGGGCCGACTACGTCGAAGGCAAGCGCAAGCTCGCGGCCGAGCTGGGCGGCCTTGCCTACGACGCCGCGGGCGTCGCGGCTCTCTACCGCGCGTTGCGCGAATACTTCAGCGCCACGACGATGGCGCGGATGCCGCGCGCGACCACGCGCGGCGACGTGCCGCAGCCGGTCTTTATCCTGGGGGCGCCGCGCTCCGGCACGACTCTGATTGAGCAGGTGCTCTCAGCACACAGTGCCGTGCGCGCGGGAGGCGAACACGCATGGCTCAGCGAGCTGCGCGCCGTGGCGCAGCGCCTGTGCCCGCACGGGGGGGACTTCCCCGGCTGCCTCGACTCGACCGCAGCGGCGGACGAGCGGCATCTTGCCGCGGTTCTACGCGACCACTACTTCGCGCGCGCGGAGACTGCGGGCCTCACCGGCCCGGGCGCGCGCTTGTTCACCGACAAGACGCCGTTTAACGAGATCAACCTGCCGCTCCTGCTCATGGCCTTCCCGGAAGCGAAGCTCGTCCTGGTGAAGCGCGACCCACGCGATGTCGCCGTCTCGATGCTATCGAACAACCTTTCGCATGGATTCCATTGCGCGTTCCGGATCGAGGACATCGTGCATCATCTGGCGGCAACCGACACGTTGATCGCGGGCTACCAGCGCGAATTCGGGCGCACGGCGTACGTGCTGCAATACGAGCTGTTCGTGGCGGACCCGGAAGCGGAGACGCGCCGCCTGCTTGCGCACGTCGGCCTGCCCTTCGAGGATGCGTGCCTGCACTTTCATGAGAACCGGCGCTATGCGCCGACACCGAGCTACGCGCGCGTCGCGGAGAAGGTCAATGACCGCTCGGTCGGGCGCTGGCGGCATTTCGCGAGGGAGCTCGCGCCACACGTCGCAACGCTCGGACCCGCCCTCACGGCCGGCGGATACCGGCCATGAAGCGGCTAGCGGTACGGAGCCAAAGCATGCGGATGAATATTCGAGTGTCGGGAATTCTCCTTCTCATGGCCAGCTTTTGCGTCGATCCTGCCGCGGCGCAATCGGATTACTACCGCCACGTGTTCTTCGACAACAGCCTCCAGCGCGAGGTGTACTTCCAGAGCAGCGCGGCAAAGACCGCGCCGAGCGAGCTCCGCTCGGTCGGTTGGCGCCTGCCCGTGGAAGCGAAGCATTTCCGCACGCCGCCGAACGCCATCCGCATCGAATGGCAGTCGGCGCCCGGCGGCAGCTGGGACGCACAGATTCAATTCGTCAGCTTCCCGAACCGATTTCCGGATTTCGCCGGGGGGACGCTTTTTTTCTGGGTCTATTCGCCGGAAGCCATCGCGGCCGATGACCTGCCCAACGTGGTGCTGTCCGATGCGCGCGGCGGCCTCCAGGTGGCGACGATGCCGGGCAGCTTCACCGTCGAGGAACCGCTCGCGACCTACACGGGCGACCTGCCTGCGGGAAAATGGGTTCCGGTCCGCATTCCGTTCGAGAAGCTCCGCTCAGCCTCGGTATACCAGTTCCGCTCCGAGCGCCTGCAAAGCGTCATCTTCCACCAGCGGCGCGCGGACGGAAAGAAGCGCGTGCTGATCGTCGACGACATCCGGATCGACGACGAGCCGGCGGCCGCCGCCGCGACGCTGCCGGTACCGGACGGCGTATCGGCGAAGGGCTTCGACCGCCACATCGACGTGCAATGGCAGGCGCCCGCGGAAAACGCCGCCGCCTATTACGTTGTTTCCCGCTCGATCGACGGCGGTCCGTTTCTGCCGGTCGGCACGCAGCGGCCGGGCGTCAATCGCTACGCCGACTTCATCGGCCGTTCGGGCGCGAAGGCGAGCTACCGCGTCGCGGCTGCCGACTGGGAGGGACGCGAATCGGGGCCGTCGGCCGTCGTCACGGCGGCGACGCGCGAGCTGAGCGACGAGGAGCTGCTCGACATGCTGCAGGAAGCGGCATTCCGCTATTACTGGGAAGCTTCAGGCGCCAATACCGGCATGGCCCACGAGAACCTTCCGGGAGACGACCGCATCGTCGCGACGGGCGCGACTGGGCTCGGCATCAGCGCCCTCGTGGCGGCGGTCCACCGCCAGTTCATCACGCGCGACCAGGGCCTCGGGCGGCTCGAAAAACTCCTGTCGTTCCTCGAGCGCGCGCCGCGCTTCCACGGCGCCTGGTCGCATTACTACAACGACGAGACCGGCGAGACCATGCCGCTCTTCGGCATGTACGACAACGGCGGCGACATCATCGAGACATCGTACGTGATCCAGGGCCTGCTCACGGCGCGCGGCTATTTCGACCGCAAGGAGAAGCGCGAGCAGTCGCTGCGCGATCGCATCACGGCGCTCTGGGAAGCCGTGGAATGGGACTGGTTCCGGATGTCGCCTGACAGTCCGTATCTGTACTGGCACTGGTCGCCACAGTGGGGTCACCGGATCCAGCACCCGCTGATCGGATTCAACGAGACGGTCCCGACCTATCTGTTCGCGATCGCATCGCCCACGCATCCGGTGCCGGCATCCATGTACTACAGCGGCTGGGCGAGCCAGGAGCAGCGCGCGCAGGATTACCGGCAGGGCTGGTCGGGCAGCCCGGACGGCCGGCTCTATGCCAACGGCAACAGCTATTACGGGATCAAGCTCGACGTCGGCGTCAGCACCGGCGGTCCGCTGTTCTTCATCCACTACATCTTCATGGGATTCGATCCGCGCCAGTTGCGCGACCGTTACACTGCGTCCTACTTCGACAATAGCCGCAGCATCGCCGCCATCAATCGCGCGTATTGCATCGCGAACCCCAAGGGCTTCAAGGGCTACGGCCCGGACGCTTGGGGATTGACGGCGAGCTTCGGCTGGAACGGCTACACGACGCCCGCACCCGACCAGTGGAACGACGACGGCACGATCACGCTGACCGGGGCGCTGGCGTCGTTCCCGTTCACGCCCGAAGCGTCGATGGCCGCCTTCAAGCACTTTTACCGCGAGCTCGGCGCCGAGCTCTGGGGCATCTACGGCCCGCGCGACAACTACAACCCGAGCCAGGACTGGCTCGCCTATCACTACATGGGCCTCAACCAGGCACCGATCGTCGCCATGGTCGAGAACCATCGCTCCGGCCTGCTGTGGCGCGCGTTCATGTCGAATCCCGAGATCGGTGAGATGCTGAAAAAGCTCGCCGTAGAGACCGGTAAGCAGCCATGAACCTCCGCTACGTCCTGTTTCTCGCCTGCACAGCCGCAACCGGTGGCCTGCTGTTTGGATTCGACGTGGCCATCATCAGCGGCGCGGGCCCGTTTCTGGCCCGGCATTTCGAGCTCGGTGATTTTGGGTTGGGGGTGGCGTTCAGCTCGCTGCTGTTCGGCTGCGCTATCGGTGCCGCCATTGCCGGTCGATTGAGCGATCGCTACGGCCGCCGTTACGTTCTGCTGTGGATTGCAATGCTGTTCGCGTTGACCTCGGTCGCGACGGCCATTGCCTGGGATTTTCCGAGCTTTCTCGCCGCGCGATTCATCGGTGGCCTCGCCGTTGGTGGAGTGTCGCTGGTCTCGCCGATGTACATCGCGGAAGTCGCACCAGCGGCCGTGCGCGGGAGGTTGGGCGCGCTCTATCAGATGTCCATCGTCACGGGCATTCTGGTGTCCTATTGCATCAACTATCTGCTGCACGACATCGGTCCGGACAACTGGCGCTGGATGTTCGGCACGGGCGTGATCCCGTCCGTGATTTTTTTCGGATTGTTGTTGCGTGCCCCCGAGACGCCGCGGTTCCTCTTCATGGCAGGACGCCCCGACGTGGCGCGCGCCGTCATGGAGAAACTCGGAGACTCGCAGTACGAGGTTTCACTGGCCAGCGCTTCGGCGCCGGCGACCACCCATCACTCGTGGAGGGAAGTTTTCCAGCCGGGCGTGCGCCGCGCGGTGTTCGTCGGCTTCTGGCTCGCCATTCTGATTCACTTCTCCGGCATCAATACCGTCATCGACTATGCGCCCGTCATCTTCCTGTCGGCGGGATGGCAGATGGATGCGGCCCTGCTTTCGACGTTCGTCGTGGGCCTCACCAACTTCGCGTTCACACTGGTGGCCTTCTGGACGATCGATCGCTACGGCCGCCGCCCTTTGTACATCGTCGGATCGCTGGGGATGGCCGCGATGCTCTCCGCGCTGACCATCGCCGTGTTGCTCGGACATTTCAAGGGTCCATTGGCTCTCATCCTGATCCTTGGATATCTGATTTTCTTCTGCTCGTGCATCGGTCCGGTATTCTGGACGCTGGTGCCGGAAATCCTGCCGACCCGCATCCGCGGCACGGCGATGATCGTGCCGGTGCTGACACAGTGGGTGGCGAACGCCGTGGTGGTCCTGTTGTTCCCCGCGGCATTGCATCGGCTGGGGCAGGCGCCGACTTTCGCGATCCTGGCCGCGTTTTCGCTGGCGCAGGCGCTATTTACCTGGAAGTACGTGCCGGAAACCAGGAACCGGACGCTGGAGGAGATCGAGAAGTACTGGTCGGAAACGCCGGTGCCGGCGCGGACGCTGCGCCGCCAGACACGGATCTGAGGCGAGGAGAAGCCAATGGCCAGGGGACCGATCGGCGATGCGGAAGTCGGCGCGTTCAACGCTGACGGCTTTGTGCTGGTACGCGGCATGCTCGACGCCGTCGAGGTCGACCTGCTCGGGCGCGCGGCGCGCGCCGACCGCGTGCTCGACCAGCATTCCTTCGGCCGGGCGGACGGCGAAGGCGGTACAGTGCGCCTGTCACTGTGGAACCATCCTACCGACACGATCTACGGCATGATCGCGCGCTCGGAGTCGATCGTCGGCTCAATGGAAAAACTCCTGGGCGGCGAGGTCTACCACTATCACTCGAAGATGATCATGAAAGACCCGCTGATCGGAGGCGCGTGGACCTGGCACCAGGACTACGGCTACTGGTATCACAACGGCGTCCTCAATCCGTGGATGGCCAGCGCCTTCATCGCGGTCGACCGCGCCACGCGCGAGAACGGCTGTCTGCAGGTGGTGCGCGGCTCGCATCAGCTGGGTCGTCTCGATCACGCCCTCACCGGCGAACAGGCCGGCGCGGATATGGAACGAGTGAAGGAAGTCCTCAAGCGCCTGGAGCTCGTGCACGTCGACATGGAACCGGGCGACGTCCTCTTCTTCCATTGCAATACGCTACACCGGTCGGATCAGAACAAGTCGAAGCACCCGCGCTGGTCGATGATCTGCAGCTACAACGCCGCGCGCAACGACCCTTACAAGGAATCGCAGCATCCTCGCTATACGCCGCTCGTCAAGGTTCCGGACAGCCGCATTCGCGAGTACGGATCGCGGCGCTTCATCGGCGACGAGGCGAGCGACGTCTGGCTTGCCGAAGAGCGCGACACGACTGCGCGGAATCTGCCGCGGTGAGCGATCGCTACACGCGAACGGCGATTATTTTCCACTGGGTCATTGCCGTCCTGGTCATCGCCAATATGGTCCTGGCATGGACGTTCAAGATTTGGCCGGATTACTCGTGGACGCAATCCGTCACCGACACGCACAAGACCTTCGGCATTACGGTGCTGGGTCTCGCGCTGATGAGGCTCCTGTGGCGGATCGGGCATCGCCCTCCTCCGTTCAGCCCGGCGATACCCCGTTGGCAGGTCGTCGCCGCGCGCACAGGCCATGCCGCCCTGTATTTCATGATCCTGGCGATGCCGCTCTCGGGGTGGATCTACGATTCGGCGTGGGAATATGCTGCCGATGTCCCGATCAACGTTTTCGGGCTCTTCGAGATGCCGCGGATCGCCTGGGTGGCAAACATGGCGCCGGAGCCGAAAAAGGCGCTCGACGAGTTGGCCCACACCGTGCACGAATGGCTGAGCTACCTGTTTTACGCCCTGCTCGCGGCGCACCTGATTGGCGCGTTCAAGCACCAGTGGTTTGACCGTGTGCCGACGCTGCAGCGAATGACCTTCCGCGGCGGCGAGCGGAAATGACGGCAATTCGAGCGTTCATCCGGGTGGCCAGCGTCAGCCTTCTGATGCTGGGCAGCCTCGCTCCCGCAGCGCGCGCCGCCAATCTTGGCGCCGTGCAGTCGTATGAGAAAACTGCGCACGGCATCGCCGGGCGAACCGCCATGGCCGAATTCTCAGTCGATGCGTATTCACCTCACATTATCCGGGTGCGCGTGACGCCTCTGGGGTCGCCGCGACACGTCGGCTATGCCCTGACCACGGACGAGCCGCCCGATTTTTCGCAGTTCAGCGTCAGCGCCGCCGGCCCCGTCGTCGTGCTCAAGACTTTGAGCATCGCGGCCGAGGTGGAGCTACGCCCCGACCTGCGCATCACGTTCAAGGATGCAAACGGCAACGTCATCAACGAGGATCTGCCCGGCAAAGAGCTCGGCATGACGCTCGTCGGCGACAAGATCACCGTGTACAAGCGGCTGCAGAGCGACGAGCGCTTCATCGGCATGGGCGAGCAGCTCGGCAATCTCGACCGGCGCGGGACCGTTCTTACGCTCAAGAACACGGACAACTATCGGTACGACGATCCCAAGGTTCCGATGTACGTGAGCATTCCGTTTTTCATGGGGCTGCATGACGGCAAGGCCTATGGACTCTTCTTCAACAATTCCTTTCGATCCGTATTCAACTTCGGCGCGTCCAATCGCCGCTTCGCGTCCTTTAGCTTCGACGGCGGCTCTCTGGACCAGTTCTTCATTTTCGATGCGTCGGTTAGCAAGATCCTGGAGCACTACACCTCGCTCACCGGAAGGATGCCGCTGCCGCCGCGCTGGAGCCTCGGCTATCAGCAGTCGCGCTGCAGCTACTATCCGGAAGAACAGGTGATGTTCATCGCCAACACATTTCGCGCCAAGCGGATTCCTCTGGACGGAATCACACTCGATGCCGACTACCTGCACCGATACCAGCCGTTTCGCATCAATCGCGAGCGCTTCCCGGACATGCGGCGCCTCGCCGATACCCTGCGCGGCATGAACGTCGAACTCACTGCCTCGGTCAATCCCGGCATTGCCATCGACGACACGTACGAACAATACAAGAGCGGTCTGAAGGAGAACGTGTTCCTGCGCTACGCTGACGGCGAGCTGTGGGTCGCGGACATCGCGCCCAACACCAATCACTTCGTGGATTTTTCCGATCCGCGCGGGCGGCGCTGGTGGATCGACAATATGAAGCTTTACCAGGATCTCGGGATCCACGGCTTGTGGAACGACATGAACGAACCTGCAATCGACGGCCAGGCCATGCCGGACAACGTGGTGTTCAATTTCGACGGCCAGAAGACCTCGGCGCTCGAAGCGCAGAACTACTACGGCATGCTGATGGCGCGCGCCGCGTTCGAATCGGCCGAGCAATATGGCGGCAACCGGCGACCCTTCGTTCTAAGCCGTTCGGGATTCGCAGGCATCCAGCGCTACGCCGCGGTGTGGAGCGGCGACAATCAGGCCAAGGACGAGCACATCCTGCTCGGCGCCCTGCTCGTCAACCAGATGGGATTGTCCGGCGTGCCGTTCACCGGTCCCGACCTCGGCGGCTATATCGGCGATGGCAACAAGGACCTGTTCCGTCGCTGGGTCGAAGTCGGCGTCTTCGCCCCGTATCTGCGCAATCATCGCGGGCAGTTCACCGCCGCCAACGAGCCCTGGGCCTACGGCGAGGAAGTCGAGGCGATTTCGAAGGCCTATATCGGATTCCGGTACCAACTGATGCCTTATCTCTATTCGGCGTTCTACGAAGCCACTCAGACCGGCATGCCCGTGAGCCGCAGCTTGAGCATCGACCATTCCTTCGACGCCAACGTATTCAAGCCGGACTTTCAGTACGAATTTCTGTTCGGTCCGGGGCTCCTGGTGAATCCCATGACCAGCAAGGAGCAGGAGAAGTCCACGTACCTGCCCGCCGGGCAATGGTTTGATCTCTTCACCGACGAACGGCTCGATGGCGGTCGCGTCATCCGCTCGGAGTATGCGGGCCACAGGATCCCGATCTTCGCGAAGGCTTCCGCAATCATTCCCATGCAGCGAAAGGTGCAATCGACCCGGGACGATCCCGGACCGGTGCTCACCGTGCACCTGTTCAACGGCGCCGAGCGGAGCGAATTCGTTTACTACGACGATGACGGTGAAACGCTGGACTACCGCAAGGGGCAATTCCGCAGGCGGCTCATCGCGTTCGATCCGGCCACGAGGCAGCTCAGCTTCTCGCGCCCTGACGGAAACTATTCCTCGCCGTTTCGCAGGATCCAGGTGATCCTGCATGGCTTCGATGCGGTCACCGGGGCGACCGTCAATGGGGTGGCGGCTGCCGTGCAATCGCGCGTCGTTCGCATGCTCGATCCTCTGGAAGCCCTGAGCGACGTCTATTACGACAAGCAGTACCTCGAGCGCCTGCGGCAGATGGAGCCGATGAAGCCGCAGGCGACGCTCGAAATCGACGATGCGCCGGAAATCGTGGTGCGCTGGCGCTGATGGCGCGATCATGTTCCGGCCTTGCCTCCCTTGGCCTGCTGCTGTGGGGCGCGGCGCAGGCGATCGGCGCGGATGAAGCGGAGTCGGTCGTTGTTCCGCCGCCCAAGTGGCACCTGGCGTGGAGCGACAACTTCGACACGCTCGATCGCGACAAATGGGATGTGATCGACGACAGCCGGCCGACGAATACCTCGCTGCAGGACTATCGGCCGGAACAGATCCGCGTCATGGACGGCAAGCTGGAGATCCTGTCCGAGAACGAGCCGTCGCGCGCCCTGCCTTATCGCTCGGGCCGGATCGTCAGCCGGCGCGCACAGCGGTTCGGCCGCTGGGAAGTGCGAGCCCGGCTGCCCGGTTCGAGGGGCTTGTGGCCCGCGATCCGGCTGCTGCCCGACGCACCGCGGCCGACCGCGGGCGAGATCGACATCCTGGAGCATCGCGGCGATCGGCCCACGGTCGTGTCGAGCGCATTCCGCTGGGCGACGCATGATCCCGCTTCGCAGGATTCGTTCGCGGTCGAGCATCAAGCGGCGATCGCCGACCAACTCGTCGCTTACGCCGACGGATTTCACACGTTCGCCTGCGAATGGGTCGAGAACCAGCTCCGGTTCTACGTGGATGACATCCACCACGGCACTTTCTACAACGACGAAGTCGGATACTTCCTGCCGAAACTCACCGTGCCGATGCGACTGATCATCGATACGGCGATCGGCGGCGACTTCCTGCCGCCGCCGAACGAAACGACGGCCTGGCCGCAGCGAATGCTCGTGGATTGGGTCCGCGTCTACGAGCTCACCGACGAACCGGGCAGCCGCACGTTTCGCAACGGCGGTTTCGACGAGCACGGCGGCTCGCTGGCCGGCTGGCACATCTTCGGCAATCGCATCGACGACAAACCGAATGTGCTCGTGCATCGGCAGGTGGTGCGCGATGGCACTTACGCATTGAAGATTTCCGGTCAGGCGATTGGCGAGGTAAATTATTCCGGCGTGACTCAAAGCATCAGCGTCGCCGGCGGCGAGCGGGTTCGTGCCAGGCTCTCGGCGTTCGTGCGTTCGGCAGAGGATCTGGCCGGCTCACAAGACCACGCCACGATGAAGATTGAGTTCTACAACCACTGGGGCGACTACTTCGGCGGCCCGGCAATGCTCGGATTCCAGGAGCGGGCGATTGCCGACGGGACGACGCCGACCGATGCCTGGCACGACTACGAACTGGAAGCGGTGGCCCCGGCCGGAGCGGTCGAGGCCCGGCTGTCGCTGGCCTTCGGCCAGGTCTTTGACGAGTCGGGAGCGGTCCACATCGACGCGGTCGAATTCGCGCGCATCAGATGACACAGCGTGATGTTCCGGCGTGGCGCCACACGCCGCCGTTATGGCGGCATCTCGAAGCATTGCTATTCGCCGGCGTGTTCGTCTACACCACCTGGGGTCTCGCCGCCGGCCTCGTGCACTATGCGCAAACGACGGCAGCGGGCCAGGGTTTCATCACCGACCTGCTCAAGCCTTTCAATGACGGGCATTACCACGACAGTGTGCTGGCAGTGGTGGGACTGCTGATTTCACTGCTCACGTTGTGGGAGTTGTTGCGTTTCCTCATCGTGCTGGCCCGCGAGGAGCGCGCCCAGGGGCGCGGCCCGGGCATGGCGGCGCGGCTGTTTCGGGCGACGGCGCTCGAATACCAGCCCACCTTTTTTACCGGACTGCTGCTCGGCCTGCTGCCGCGGCTGATCGTCATCGATGTGTTCTGGTTGCTGTTGCCTTACTTCCAGCCATTTGCACTGTTTCGAGTCGGCTACCACTGGTACGGATGGCTCTATGCCCTGCTGATGTGGGAGCTGTCCACCTGGATCTGGCACTACGGCGCGCACAAGGTGCGCCTGCTGTGGTGCCTGCACTCACCACACCACGCTCCCCAGAATCTGAACATGACGGTGGCCTGGGTGCACTTCTTCGCTGAAGGCTATTACTCCGCGCTGGTGCAGGCGCCGCTGTTGATGCTGCTCGGCGTTGAGCCTGCCATGCTGGTCGTGATCATGGCCTTCGAGGTTACCTGGGGAACCTTCATCCACGCCGGTGAACGCTCGTTTCGCACGGGCCGCTTCGGCCCGGCGCGCTATTTCATCATCACGCCGTCCTACCATCGGGTTCATCACGCCCGCAACCCGCTCTACATGGACACCAACTTCTGCACGCTGCTGCCGTTCTGGGATTGGATGTTCGGCACATTGCAGCCGCTGCGCGATGAAGTGAAAATCGAATACGGCATCACGCGCGACATCAATGTCACCAGCTTCGTCGATTTCTACTTCGGCGAGCTGCTGTTGCTGGCGCGCGACGTGCGCAGCGCGCGCGGCTGGCGCGAGCGGCTCGCTTACCTTGTGATGCCGCCGGGCTGGGCGCCCGGCGACGAGTCGCACACGGCGGCGAGCGCGCGACGCAGCTTTCTCGCGGATCATCCGCATCTGCGTGCCACGGGCGCTCCGGCACTGCTGGCCCGCCTGCTGCCGCGGCGAGTATTGGAGGCATGAATTCCTTTCCGGGAGCAGCCTAATCGGCCGCGGGGATGTAGGTACGCACGTAGTCCACCAGAAAACTTTGGGGCAGATACCTATCCACTGGGTCGCCCAGATGGCCTTCGAGACTGAGCACCACATGGCGCGGCATGTTCACGAACGAAGGATCTGACGGCACGACTTCCCAGGCCAGTTTTCCGTCGAAATAGAAGCGAAGTTTCCCATGGCTTCGTTCCAGGCCATAGACATGGTAGCCCGCACTGACGTCCACCCCTGTCTTGAATTCATTCGGGGCAGTCTGGGTATGAATATATTCATCCGGGGCAGTCGGGGCAGGAGTTTCAGGACCGATGGCCCAGGTGTGCAGGGTGCTGACCACGCCGTCGTAGTTGAAGGTTTCCTGAATGTCTATTTCGGGATTTGGATTGTCAGCCAAGGTCAAGGGTGAAGACTGCAACCAGATGGCGCTCAGCACATTTGCATCGCGATGCAGCGCCTTGGCCCGGACTTCCACGTAACCGATCACTCCCGGCACATCAAAAAGGGATTCCACAGCACCACCGGTGTAGGATTTTTCATTGAACGCTTCTTTTCTTGCGGTCAGAACCAGATTGCCGCCGGATACGGCGATGTTCTCCTGCCTGAACGCCAGAACGCCCGATGTGTCGTACCAAAGGCCCTTCTTCCACTTGGCGGCATCGAGAGTGATACCGTCGAATTCATCCGACGCTGCAACGACCAGATTCCATTTTCCGATGGGCGTGGCGTCGACGGTCGCCGGATTCACTTTTTTCGTTCGTTCGCCCGCGAGCGTTTCGAAAGCAATGCGCTGAAGCGCGAGCGCCATGGCCGGTGAAATCCCCAGCTGGGCCGCGGCCTGTTCCTTGCGTCCCAGGCTGCGCGGATCGTGGCCGGTGACGCTGCCGAAGATGACGAGCGCCTCGAGATAGTAGCCGTACACGCTCGCATGGTAGTTGTCGGCGGCCCAGAGATTGATTTGCCCGGGGCCAATCGCCTGATAGGGATTACGTGCCGCGATTCCTTGGTCGATGGCCCGGTTCCAGGCCTGGCCGACCGGTATCACGGCGCGGATGTGTGCAGAGTGCTCGGCCGCCTGGTCATACGCGGCGCGCACATCGACCGCCATGGTTTCGATGGGCTTGCCGAACCAGTGGCCGGATGCAAGATAGGTTTGATCGGCCCGCGACCAGGTCGCGACCAGGCGCACGTCGACCTTTGGATTCGCAGCGTGGAACAGCTCTGCGAGCCGCGCCGAGTAGTCGATGATCTTGCCGGCATCGCCGGGCGAATCCGCATCGAGCGTGCTGTAGCCCTGCAGGACCACGTGATCCCAGGCGCCTGCGATCAGCGCTGCCTTCTGCTCATGGTGAAAATCCAGGTTCGTGCCGGGGGCCGTTTCGAGACTGACCTCATAGGCCAGGCCCGCCTCGCGGGTGAAGCACTTGAACAATGCCGGTACACCACCGATGCCCTCGTGATTGAGGTCCGTCACGGTCTCTGGCCGATAGGCCTGCACCGGCGGCGAGTCCCCGCCGAATGTGAAGCTGTTGCCGACGAAGAGGATCGCTTCGGCGCATGCGGCGGCCTGCAGCCCGACGATTCCGAGCAGCATTGCCGCGATTCGTACCCGATTCAGCGCAGGCCGGTTCATTGAAGGACGACAGGGTTTCCCGCAGCGCCTAGTTGCCTTTCGCCATGCGCAGGTCCAGCCAGACCGCGAGCGCCAGCACCAGCCCGCGCGCGATGTACTTGGCCTCGGGCGACACGGCCATCAGCGTCATGCCGTTCAGCAGGCTCGCCATGATCAGCGCGCCGAACAGCACGCCGAGTACCGTGCCCCGCCCGCCACGCAGGCTCGTGCCGCCGATGACGCAGGCGGCAACGGCATCGAGCTCCATCAATGAACCGACGGTCGAGGTGGATGCGCCGGAATACGCGGTCTGCATGAATCCAGTCAGCGCGACGATGCCTCCCATGAGCGCAAAGGCGCCGATGATGGTCGCGCGCACCGGCACGCCCGAAACCGTTGCCGCGTCTTCATTGCCGCCAATCGCGTACAGATACCGGCCGAACGGCGTATTGGTCGTCAGCTGATGCACGAGTGTGGCAACGGCCCCGAGGATCACGAGCGCAAGCGGCACACCACGATAGTTGTTCGTCACGAGCAGGACCAGTAACACGAATTGCGCCAGCACAAACAGCTTGAGGAACGTCAGCTCGCCGTCATCGATTTCGAAGCCATGAGCCTTGCGACGCGCGCGAGCGCGCAGCATCGATGCCGCCAGCGCGAGCACGACTGCGGTCGCGAGCACGTAGCCCGCGCCGGCCGGCAGGTAGTACGTCGTCAGCAGCGAATACAGGTTCTGGTTGCCGCCCTCCACGACCGGGACCGTCTGGTTGTGGATCGTGAGCCAGTGCAGGCCGCGGAACACCAGCAGCCCGCCCAGGGTCATGATGAAGGCCGGGATCCGTTCGATCGCGACGAGCGCGCCCATGCCGGCCCAGACCACCACGGCCCCGATCGTGGCGATCAGGAGCGCGAACGGCGCCGGCACGTCGTGCCAGAACACGAGCACGGCCGCGACCGCGCCCGCAAGCCCGACGCCGCTGCCAGCCGACAGGTCGATCTGGCCCGGCAACAGCACGATCAGCATGCCAAGCGCGAGGATCGCGGTTACGGCGAGCTCGACCGACAGCAGCGACAGGTTGCGCGGCGACAGGAATACCGGCTCCTGCCAGGCGAAGAACGCCCAGATCGCGATCAGCGCGATCGCCATCGACAGCTCGCGGGTGGCGATCTTCTTCAACTCAGGCCGCCTGGTTGAGCCGGCCCATCGCGGCCGCGAGCAGCCGTTCCTGGGTCGCCTCGGCGCGCGTGAATACGCCACCGATCCGGCCCTCGCAAAGCATCACGATGCGATCGCTCATCCCGATGAGTTCCCCGAGTTCGCTCGACACCAGCACGATGGCCTTGCCGTCGCCGGTCAGGCGATTGATGAGTTCGTAAACCTCGAGTTTTGCGCCGACGTCGATGCCGCGCGTCGGCTCGTCGAGCAACAGCACCTTCGGCAAGGTCATCAGTACTTTGCCCAGGACGACCTTCTGCTGGTTGCCGCCCGACAGCGTGGCGACAGGCTGGTCGAGTGTGTGTGCCTTGATGCGCAGGTCCGCGACGGTGGCCTTCGTTTGCTTGATCTCGAGGTCGTCATCGATGAATGGTCCGCGGCACAATCTTGCCAGCGAGGACAACGACACATTGAACGCCACGCCTTGCGGCAGCACGAGACCGTAGCGTTTGCGGTCCTCCGACACGAGCACCAGCCCGTCACGCAATGCCGCACGTGGCCCATGTGCATCGAGTGTTGCGCCGTCGAGCTCCACGGTACCGCCCGTGCGGGTGCCCCAGAGCCCGATCAGGTGCAGCAGCAGCTCCGTGCGGCCGGCACCCATCAGCCCGCCGATGCCGAGTACTTCGCCCGCCTTCGCCTCGAATCCGATGTCGCGCAACAGCGGCGGTGACTCCTCCGTCAGCGCCACGCTGAGCCCGCGGACGGCAAGCAGCGTCTTGCCCGGCGCGGGCTGGCGGCGCGGGAAGAAGTCCTCGATCCGGCGGCCGACCATCAGCCGTATCACCTCATCGACGGAGGTGGCGCGGACATCGAGGGTTCCCTGCGCGGCGCCGTCACGCAGCACCGTTATCCGGTCGGCGATCGCGAATACCTCGTCCAGCTTGTGCGAAATGTAGATGCAGGCCGTGCCGCGCTTGCGCAGTTCGCGGACCAGGCCGAGCAGCGCGTCGATTTCGTGCTGAGCGAGCGCCGCCGTCGGCTCGTCCAGCACCAGCACGCGCGGCTTGCGCGCAATCGCGCGCGCGATCTCGACGAGCTGCTGCTGGCCAACCCCCAGATCGGCGACGCGGGTCGCCGGGTCGAGACGCATGCCGCATTCCGAGAGAGTCTTGGCCGCACGCGCATACACCTGGTCCCAGTCGATCAAGCCGTGATGGAGCGGCAGCGCGCCGAGGAACAGGTTCTCGCCGACCGACATCTCGGGAAACAGTGCGAGTTCCTGGTGGATGATGGCGATCCCTGCACGCTCGGCGTCGCGGGTCGAGCGGAAGGACGCCGGCTTCCCGTCGATCTGCACCTCGCCTTCGTAGCTGCCATGGACGTGCACGCCGGCCAGCAGCTTGATGAGCGTCGACTTGCCCGCGCCGTTCTCGCCGCAGAGCGCGTGCACTTCGCCCGCGCGCAGCTCGAAGCTCACGCCATCGAGCGCCGTGACGCCGCCAAAACGCTTGATGACGCCGTGGGCCGACAGAATGACGTCACCGCTCACGGGCGCGGTGGTCGCGCGGATTCGGGAATGCCGCGGTAGACCTCGTCGTAGCTGGCGAGCCCGTCGTGGACGACGGTGTCGATGATGTTGTTTTTCGTGACGGTGACCACGTCATAGAGCACTGCGGGCACGTCGGTCTGGCCGTTGTTCACCGTCTGGCGTGCCACCACGACGCGGCGTCCGGCGAGGCGGACCGCAAGTTCCGCTGCACCCTGCGCCAACGTGCGCAGCGGCTTGTAGATGGTCATCGTCTGCGTCCCGGCAGCGATGCGTTGCAGCGCGACGATCTCGGCATCCATGCCCGTCACCATCACCTTGCCCGCCAGGCCCTCTTCGCTGAGCGCCTGGATTGCGCCACCGGCAGTGCCGTCGTTGCTCGCGAGCACCGCGTCGATGTCCGGGCCATTCGCGGTGATTGCCGCATTGACGATGCGCTTCGCGTTCTCGGGCTTCCAGTCCTCGGCCCAGTCCTCGTGGAGAACCTTGATATCGCCGCGGGCGATCAGGGGTTCGAGCACGAGATCCTGGCCCTGCTTGAACTGAGCCGCGTTGTTGTCCGTCTTGGCGCCGTAGATGCGGACGATCCTGCCCCTGCCCGGCGTCGGCAGGTGCTCGATCAGGTAGCGTGCCTGCAGCTCGCCGACGTGCACGTTGTCGAAGCTGACATACAGGTCCGGATCGCTGTCGCGGATGATGCGGTCGTAGGCGATGACCGGAATTCCGGCGTCGTGCGCCATCGCGACTGCCTTCGCCATGGCCGTGCCGTCATGCGGGACCACGACCAGCACGTCCACCCGGTTCGTGATCAGCTTTTCGACATCGCCGATCTGCACCGTGTCGTCGCTGTTCGCGGCGAGCACGAGCACGCGCGCGCCCAGCTCTCCGGCGCGCTTGACGAACATGTCCCGGTCAGCCTGCCAGCGCGCTTCCTTCAGCGTATCGAGTGACAGCCCGATCGTGATGCCGGCCTTGCGCGGGCCGGCAACGTCGAGTCCGCCCTTTGCCAGAGTCAGGCCGATGAGGACGCTGACGACCAGCGAAACGATGACCAGCAGAATGCGGATGTTCACCAGGCACCTCGGCGAAGAAGTCTAACAATAAAGCCGGACCGGATCAGTCGCCGCCCCGGATGCATACGTATTCAGGGGCTTGAAGGGTCGTGTGCCGGATGATTCACTGTCGCGCATGCCGGGAGGCACTTTGACCATGACGAAATGGCTGCTATCCGCCGCGCTGTGGCTGTTCGTCTCAAGCGCAGGCGCGGCGAACGGCATCGAGCACCTGGAGCCCGCGTTCTGGTGGGTTGGCATGAAGGACAGCCACCTGCAGTTGATGGTGCACGGCGAACAGATCGCCGAACTGGAACCGGCACTCGACTATCCCGGTGTCTCGATCGACGGCGTCACTCGGACCGACAACCCGAACTTCCTGTTCATTGACCTGACGCTCGCGGAGAATACGCGCCCTGGCCGATTCCGCATCGACTTCCGCCGCGACGGCGTGCCGGCGCTGAGCCACGACTACGAACTCCTCGCACGCGAGTCCGGTTCCGCCGACAGGGCCGGCTTCGGCCCTGCTGACGTGATCTACCTGGTCACGCCTGACCGCTTCGCGAACGGCGTTCCAGGGAACGACGCCATCGCGGGCTACCGGCAGGCCCCGAATCGCCGCGACCCCAATGGCCGCCACGGTGGCGACCTCCAGGGCCTGCTCGATCACCTGGATTACCTCGCCGGCATGGGATTCACGCAACTCTGGCTGAATCCCGTGCTCCTGAACGACCAGCCACAGGGGTCCTATCACGGCTATGCAATCACCGACTACTACCAGGTCGATGCGCGCTTCGGTGACAACGCGCTCTATCGTTCGCTTTCGCGCGAGGCGCACGCCAGGGGCATCGGGCTCATCATGGATATCGTGCTGAATCATTGCGGCTCGGAGCATTGGTGGATGCGCGACCTGCCTGCCCGCGACTGGATCAACCACGGCGGTCAATTCGTGGCCACCAGCCACAACCGCGAAGCCCTGCAGGATCCCCACGGCGCCGCCGCGGATCGGGAAGCCATGAGCAGCGGCTGGTTCGTGCCGACCATGCCGGACCTCAACCAGAGAAACCCGTTGCTGGCGCGATACCTGATCCAGAACAGCCTCTGGTGGATCGAGTACGCGGGGCTCTCGGGCCTGCGCGTCGACACCTGGCCCTACTCCGACAAGGATTTCCTCATCGAGTGGACGCGACGCGTGCTGGCTGAGTACCCGGCACTGAACATCGTCGGCGAGGAATGGAGCACGGACCCGGCCATCGTGTCGTACTGGCAACGTGGGAGACCCCGGGCCGACGGCTATGCGTCGCAACTACCGGGCTTGATGGACTTTCCGCTGCAGGACGCCGCCATCCGCGCCATCACGGAAGAAGAGGGCAGGACGACGGGCCTGGTGAGGATCTATCGCGCAATTGCGGATGACTCCCTCTATGCGGATCCGTACAACCTGGTGGTGTTCCCCGACAATCACGACATGAGCCGCATCTTGACGCAGCTCGGCGGGCGGCCCGAGCTTGCGCGGATGGCGCTTGCTTTCTTCCTGACCACCCGCGGCATCCCGCAGTTGTTCTACGGCGACGAGATCCTGATGTCGAACGCGGGAACCGAGGCTCACGGTGTGATCCGCAGCGACTTTCCCGGCGGCTGGGCCGGAGACCCGGTGAGCGGCTTCACAGGTGAGGGCCTGAAGACTACGCAGCGCGAGGCCCGGGAGTACACGCGTAGATTGCTGCAATGGCGGAAGGGTGCGGACGCGATTCATCGTGGCCGGCTGACGCAGTTCGCGCCCGTGGATGGCAGCTACGTCTATTTCCGCCAGTCCGACCGGCAGAAACTCATGGTCGTGATCAACAAGTCGCCGGATGCGCAGCGCCTCGACACCGCGCGGTTCCAGGAAGTGATCGGCGGCGATACGCTTGCGACCGACGTCCTTTCGGGGCGGCAGCAGCGGCTCGACCAGGGCCTCGAGGTCGCGGGCCGCAGCGCGACGATCCTCGAACTTACGCCCGCGGGCGACAGCGCTGCGGGCCGGATCGTTCTCCACCAGCAATTTGCCTCGAGTCAGGTGGACGCCCGCAACATCGAAGTCTGGCTGCCGCCAGGCTACGACCAGGACGCGGCGCATCGCTACCCGGTCCTTTACATGCACGACGGCCAGAACCTGTTCGACGCATCGCCGTGGCGATCGATCTCGGGTGTCAACTGGGGCGTGGATACGGCCATGGCGCGGCTGGTCCGCCAGGGAGCGGTTCGCGAAGCGATCGTCGTCGGTGTCTGGACCACGCCGAAGCGGTTTGAGGAGTTGATGCCGCAGAAGGCGGTCACCGGCAGCCGGGTCGACGGCATGAAGGCCGAGCGGCTGCTGGGTGACCGCTACCTTCGCTTCCTCGTCGAGGAGCTCAAGCCGTTCATCGATTCGACCTATCGCACGCTGCCCGACCGGGGGAACACCTTCGTGATGGGCTCGAGCATGGGCGGGCTGATGTCGGCTTACGCGATCAGCGAGTATCCCGGGGTTTTCGGCGGTGCGGGCTGCGTCTCGACGCACTTTCCGATCGGCGACGGCATCGTGATCGATTACCTCGCGAAGCATCTGCCGCCTGCTGCGGAACATCGCATCTACTTCGACTTCGGCACGTCGACGCTCGACGCCGACTACGGGCCCTACCAGAGTCGCGTGGACGGGCTGATGCGCGAGGCCGGTTATGCCGAGGGCGTCAACTGGATCACCAGGAAGTACCAGGGCGACGAGCATTCAGAAAGGGACTGGCGCGCGCGCGTCGACGTGCCCTTGAAGTTCCTGCTTGAGTCAGGTGCCGGGTCGGGGGTTTCGGGGGTGAGGTGAGTCAGGTGCCGTGAGTCAGGTGCCGGGTCGGGGGTTTCGGGGTTTTCGCGAATAGCAGCGACTCCGGCGATACCCGGCGTTTCTGAAGGGACGCGTCAGAATGTTGGCGGCTGAGCCGGCGGCGATCGCTGCATGATCACTAGACGTTTCACTGAAACCTGCAGAGGCAAGGATGCCCCGCCGGCTTCGCATACATGTCCCAGGCGCCTTCTATCACGTCACACTGCGAGGCAATCACCGGCAGCTTATCTTCTTTTGCGAGGATGACCGGCAGCTGCTCGGCGACATCGTGGCCGCTACGATCGAGCGCTTCCCTGCCCGGGTGCACGCCTATTGCTGGATGAGCAACCACATTCACCTGCTCATCCAGGCGGGCGACATGCCCATTGGACGCGTCATTCTCCGCATCGCCAGTCGGTACGCGAGGACTGTCCAGGCCCGGCTCTCGACAACCGGGCACCTTTTCGAGCGCAGGTACCATGCAGTGATGGTCGATGCCGACCGGTACCTGCTGGCCGTGCTGCGCTATGTTCATCTCAACCCCGTCCGCGCCGGGCTGGTCGCCGAAGTCTGCGACTATCCCTGGTCGAGCCATCCTGTCTACGTGGGTACCCGATCAGAGCCGTGGGTCACAACGGATTTTGCATTGAGATTGTGGGGGCCCAGCCGCGCAAAGGCCGTTGCGGGTTATCGGGCATTCGTCGAAGGGCCGCACGCGGTCAATATTTCCTCGCCTTTCTCTAATGTCCACCCTGATGACTCTCGAATACTCGGTGATGACGAGTTTCGCAAGAGCATCGGGGTACCGATCGGACAAGCAAGCTCAATTGGGTCCCTCTCCCAGTTGATCGAAGAGGCTTGCCGGACGCACGAAGTGGAACTCGACGACCTTGTGTCGGACATCCGCCAGCGACGATTGACGACGGTGCGCGCATGGATCGCCCACCAGGCCGTCGCGCGACGGATAGCGAGCATTTCGGAGGTGGCTCGCCACCTGCATCGAGACGAGTCATCGTTACGGGAGCTGGTGGCAAGGCACCACCCCTCTTGTCGTCGGTAGTGTTCCCCAAACCCCCGAAACCCCCGACCCGGCACCCAAAAAGAAGCCCCTTGCCAGCAAACTGGCAAGGGGCATGTTTCCAACCGGCTGTCCGAAAATCAGAACTTGTAGTTGACGCCGAGCAGGTACTGCGTGCCGTACTCCTGGAAGTCGATTAGGCGCGACTTGTTCTGGGAATAGGCGATGTACGGCTCGTTCGTCAGGTTGTTGACCTGGGCCAGGATCTGCAGACCTTTCAGCATGCCGTCTTCGAACAGGTAGCTCAACTGCGCATCCGTGATCATGTCGGCGTCCACGAAACGCAGCCCACGTTCGTTCGCGAAGTTCGTCACCTCGCCGATGTACTCGGAACGGTAGCGCGTTGCGATGCGCGCGCCGAAGCCGTACTTCTCATAGTACAGCGTCGCGTTCCACACGTCCTGCGACAGTCCCGGCAGCGGAATGTGGTCGTTCGACACCGAGCTGACTGCACCCACGATCTCGATGTCGCTCTTGGTGTACGAGTAGCTGACGATCGCACCGAAACCGTCCAGCGCATCGGAGAACATCTCGAACGGCAAGGAGGCCGAGAACTCGAAACCGTACAGGTAGCCGCCCTGGCCATTGACCGGCAGCGAGAAGTTGCCCGTCGTCTGGACTTGGTCGAGGGGGACGTTGAATAACGCATCGGGGGTCGCGGCGCGTAATTCAGAGAAGTCATGATTGGGGTCAGTTTGCTTGTAGATGTAGCTCTCCAGGTCCTTGTAGAAAGCGGCGACCGAGACGTAGCCCTTGCTGTCCGCGAGGTACTTCTCGTACGAAACATCCAGGGCCCAGGCGCGCCACGGCTCGAGCCGCGCGTTGCCGCCGCTGCCGCCCGGGATGCCGGTGTTGAAGTCGTACCCGCTTTCCTCCGTGGCCTTGAGCTCGTCCATGCGGGCGCGGGCCAGTTCTTTCGCCACGCCGATCCGGAAACTCTGTTCGTTCGGGAGGATGAACGCGAAGTTGACCTGCGGGAGGACGTCGGTGTACTTCCTGCCGTCCGACACCGGCAAGACCACCTGGTCCGGCGTGAAGGCGTATGCGGCCAGGAACGAGTTCGAGCTCTGGTCCGTGTTGATGACCTGGAGGCCGACATTGCCCTTCAGGGTGACGGTGTCGGAGATGTCATGGTCCATCTCGCCGCGCACGAAACCCGTCAGGACTTTTTCATCGACGCCCCAGTACTTGGGCGCGAGATATGGCAGCGTCTCAGGGTTTCCGTAGGTGATCGGGGCGAAGTACGTTCTCAGAACGCCATACACGTCCACAGCAAGCGCGCTGCCGGCGTCCGCATAGCTCAGGTTCGTCGGACTCAGCAGGTACTGGGGATCGATCACGTGGGCCAGGCCATCAATGGTGCTGAGACCTGACTCGGGCGATGTCTTGTCCTTGGTGCGGTCGCTGTAGTTGACGCCGAAAGACGTGCTCGTGAACCAGCCCATGTCGGCGGCACGTGTTGCGTCCACGCGCAAAGAGGTCAGCTCATCCTCGATGTGCGGCTTCTTGGTGTATCCGGCTCCGTAGATGGTCGGTCCGACGAGCACTTGTGTCGGGTCGGCGTAGTCCAACAGGAACGAGAGAGACGGCATGTCGTGGTTGCCACGCAGCTGGAATGTGCCAGTGTCAAAGACAAGGGCCGGTCCGAGCTGCGCGTTGATCTCCGGCTGAAGCTGGTCGCGCGTGGCTTTCGAGTAGCTGACGTCCGCCATCAGCGACCATGTGTCGTTCATCTGGAACTCGTTGCGCCAGCCACCGGCCACGATTTCGTCGTCCGTCGTGAACAGGAAGTTCCGCGCCAGCGGAGTGACATTGTTCAGTGTGCCGGCAACGACGGTGTCGTTCTCGATCGTCGTACCCGAGTAACCAAAAACTGTACCGTCCGCGAACGGGCCGGGGACGCAGCACGGCGCCGGGTAACCGCCGAGATTGACCTCGAGGCTGCGCGCGTTGTCCGTCTGCTTCATCGTCGAGTAGTACAGGTCAATGATGCCGCTGTAGACGTCGTTCGGTTCGAACTGCAGGGTCGCCATGACGCCATCACGCTCTGTCGAACCCATGTCGGCGCGGACCTTCATGCCGTTGGTCGCGAACTGGCCGGGCGCCACGCCGGGATTGTTCTGGCACGCGCCCGCATTCCCGCCCGGGCAATCGAACGTGGTGTCGCCGCCGCCCGACGGGTTCCACGGCTCGTAAGTGCCGAAGCCCTTGGTCGCCAACGGCGAGTCGAGGTGCGCGTAGCCGAAGGCAAAGCCGACCCTGCCTTCAGCGAACTGGTCGATAAAAGAGAAACTTGCCCGGTAGCCGTTATCGTCTGCGTTTGCGCCGAGATTATCGTTCGAATTCTTTTCGCCTCGGATATTCAATGCCACAGCGCGGCGGCCGTACTGCAGTGGCCGGACCGTACGCAAGTCGATGGTGCCGGCGAGTCCCTGGCCCATCAATTGCGAATCCGGCGTCTTGTAGACGACCACCGAGCTCAGGAGCTCGGAGGGATATTGGTCGAACTCGACGCTGCGGTTATCGCCGGTGCTGACCTGTTCGCGGCCGTTCATCAATGCGGTGGTGAAACCCGGGTCGGTGCCGCGCAGGCTGATTGCGGATGCACGACCCTCGGCGCGCTGGGAGGTGAGGCCCGGCAGGCGCGAGATGGACTCGGCGATGCTGGTATCCGGCAGCTTGCCGATGTCCTCGGCGGAGACCGCCTCGACGATGCTGCCTGAATCGCGCTTGACCGCGATTGCTTTCTCGATGCCAACGCGAATGCCGGAAACGACGACTTCGCCGAGCTCGGCCGACCCGGCTGGCTGATCCTGGGCGGCGGCGCTCGCCGATGCGGCCAGAGCCGCGGTGATCGCGATCGACAGGATGCCGCGGCGGCTGAGACCTGAGCCGACAACCCCCGAACCTGTAAGGACGGCATTCGTCCGATGCTGATACTTGCCCATTGGATCCCCCTTAGATGAATTCGGTCCCCGGATTCCGATGATGTTAGGCAGCGGTAGTTGCGGCCGCAATACACTGCATACGTATACATCCGACCGTACGGGATAATAGCTGCATATGCATCGCTGCCATTTGTGGTTTCTGTACACTCTGGCCTGGGTACTGTGCGCCGCTGCCAACGCCGAACCCGTTGCCAGGGTGTCCTCCCCGGGCGGCACGCTGACGGTAACGATAACAATCAACGGCGAGGGCCGGCCCGGCTACACCATCGATCGCAACGGCAAGCCGATCATCGAGGAGTCCCGCCTCGGCTTCCTGCTGACCGACGCGCCGAAACTCGAACGCAATTTCGAGCTGACGGACAGCCGCACGCGCAGCGTCGACGAGACCTGGGAGCAGCCCTGGGGTGAGCGCCGCTTCGTTCGCAACGTGTTCAATGAATTGCGGGTCCGCCTCCGGGAAAAGACGGCGCTCAAGCGCAGCCTGGAAATCGTCTTTCGCGTGTACGACGACGGGGTGGGTTTCCGCTACGAATTCCCGGACCAGGCGGGGCTCAAACAGGTGAACATTGCCGACGAGCTGACCGAATTCGACGTGGTCGAGCCCGCGACGGCGTGGTGGATCCCTGCCGGTGAATGGAACCGCTACGAATACCTTTACCGCCGGACGCCACTGCCCGAGCTGGGCCAGGCCCATACGCCGCTGACCATGCGCTCGGAGACCGGCCTGCATATCGCGATCCACGAGGCCGCCCTGGTCGACTACGCTTCGATGTGGCTGCGTCGGGTCGACGGCCAGCGCCTCAAATCGACGCTTTCTCCGTCTGCCGACGGCGCCCGCGTGCGCCGCACCGCTCCTTTCACGACGCCGTGGCGCACGCTGCAGATCGCCGACAGCGCTGCCGGCCTCTACATGTCCGACCTGATCCTGAATCTCAACGAGCCGAACGCACTGGGTGACGTCTCCTGGGTCCGGCCGTTCAAGTATGTCGGCATCTGGTGGAGCCTGCACCTCGGCACCGAGACCTGGGCTTCGGGACCGCTGCATGGTGCGACGACGGAGCATGCGAAGCGCTATATCGATTTTGCGGCGGAGAACGGATTCCGTGGCGTACTGATCGAGGGCTGGAACAAGGGCTGGGACGGCGACTGGTTCGCCGATGGCAGTTCCTTCAGCTTTACCGAACCGTATCCGGACTTCGATCTTGCCGCGGTCGCGGCCTATGCCCGCGAGCGCGGCGTGCACCTGATCGGCCATCACGAGACATCGGGATTCATTGCCCACTACGAGGATCAGCTCGCGGACGCGCTCGACCTTTACGCGCGCCTCGGCGTCGACAGCGTCAAGACGGGATATGTCGCCGATGCCGGCGGCGTCAAGGCCCGTGGCCCCGATGGTGCGATCCGCTACGAATGGCACGATGGCCAGGTGATGTCGCGGCACCATCTCAAAGTGGTGACCGAGGCAGCGAAGCGCCACATCATGGTCAACCCGCACGAGCCGATCAAGGACACGGGCTTGAGGCGCACCTATCCCAACTGGGTTGCGCGCGAGGGCGCGCGCGGCATGGAGTACAACGCCTGGGGCAATCCGCCAAACCCGCCCGAGCACGAGGCAAATCTCGTCTTCACGCGCATGCTGGCCGGCCCGATGGATTTCACGCCCGGCGTGCTGAGTCTGGTCGGCCGTGGCGGCCAGCCGATCCAGTCGACGATCGCAAAGCAGCTGGCGCTCTACGTGGTGATCTATAGTCCGATCCAGATGGCGGCCGACCTGCCGGAGAACTACGCGAAGTACCCCGGACCGTTCCGGTTCATCCGCGACGTACCGGTGGACTGGGCCGATACCCGCGTGCTGAACGGCGAAGTCGGCGACTGCGCCACGATCGCACGCAAGGACCGCAACAGCGAGGACTGGTATCTGGGCAGCGTGACTGACGAACAGGCGCGCCGCCTGCGCGTTCCGCTCGATTTCCTGGACCCCGGCCGCAGCTATACCGCGCAGGTCTACCGCGACGGCGACGACGCGGACTGGAAGACCAATGCCCATTCGATCGTGCTAGAGACCCGGGCAGCGAAGCACGGCGACGTCTGGGAGCTCGCACTGGCGCCCGGCGGCGGCCAGGCGATCCGCTTCGCCGCCGCGGCGGATGGACCATGACTGCGGGCTCCAGGCGTGCGCCGCTCGCGATGGTCGCCGACATCGGCGGTACCAACGCGCGCTTTGCCCTGGCCAATCTGCAAAGTGGGGCAATGCCCCTTTCGCAGCAGCGCTCGCTGCCTTGTGCCGAATTCGCGAGCCTGCAGCACGCGGCCGAGTACTACCTCGAAAGCGTCGGCGAGAAGCCCACGCGCGCGGCAATCGCGGTCGCATCGCCGGGCGGCGGCGACGAGATCCGCCTGACCAATCGCGCCTGGTCATTCAGCCGGCGCGAACTGCAGAAGAGCCTCGGTCTGGACGCGCTCGACGTGCTGAACGACTTCGGCGCCGTCGCCTGGGCGGTGCCGGCACTCGCGCCGGCCGATGTCGAGACACTGCACGGCGAGTACCGCGTGCCGCCATCCAGTCCCGTCAGCGTGCTTGGGCCTGGTACTGGCTTCGGTGTTGCGTTGCTGACCGGGGACGCCGCACGCGGCTGGAACGTGGTCGAAACCGAAGGGGGACATGTCAGTTTCGCGCCGCTCGGCGAGGAAGAGAAGCAGATTGCGGCGTGGCTCAATGCACGATTCGACCGCGTCTCGAACGAGCGCCTGCTGAGCGGTACCGGGCTGTCGCACATCGATGCCGCACTGGCGTCCGCTGGCGACCTCTCCCGGGCGGCCGACCAGCGCGCGACGTTCCGCGATCCGGCCGCGATCGTCGACGCCGCGCTCGCCGGCCACGACCTCGTCGCGCGCCGCGCGCTTGCCCGCTTTTGCGCCGTGCTCGGCAGCGTCGCCGGCGATGCGGCGCTGATCCACGGCGCACGCACGGTCATGATCGCGGGCGGCATCGTGCCGCGCTTCATCCCGTTCCTGCGCAGCAGCGCGTTTCGCGAACGCTTCCTCGCCAAGGGCCGCATGGCCGCCTATGTCGAGTCCGCCACGATCGGGGTGATCACGCATGCCACGCCGGGACTGCTCGGCGCAGCGATGTATCTGCGCACTCGTCTGCTTCAGAAGCGTGCCTGATCAGGGCGCCAGGCGGATCTCGAAGCAGTGATGAGCGCGCTGGTCGCGCTCGAAATCCTGTGGAATGGTCTGCTGCGTGATGTCGGTAACCGCAACATCCTTCAGCGCATCCGCGTCCAGCCTGAACTTCCGGAAGTTTGTCGAGAACAGCAGCAGCCCATCCGGCGCGAGCCGTGCGAGGGCCGAACGGACCAGCGCAACATGATCGCGCTGCACGTCGAATTCCCGCTCCATCCGTTTCGAGTTCGAGAATGTCGGTGGATCCAGGAATAGCAGGTCGTAGCGCTCGCCGTCATCCTCGTCGAGCCATTGCAGGCAGTCGGCCTGCACGAAACGGTGGACCTCGCCGCGAAAGCCGTTGATCTCCATATTGGCGCGCGCCCAGTCGAGGTAGGTGCGCGACATGTCGACGGATTTCGTGGTCCGCGCGCCGCCCGCCGCCGCATACACGCTTGCCGCGCCCGTATAGCAGAACAGGTTCAGGAATCGCCCGCCCCTCGCGGCGTCGCGGATGCGCGCGCGCGTCATGCGGTGGTCGAGGAACAGTCCGGTATCGAGGTAGTCGGTGAAATTGACCAGGAATTTCAGCCCGGCCTCCTCAACGACGACGCGCTCGCGGCTGTCGTCGAGCGCCTCGTATTGTCCGCCGCCTTTCTGCGGCCGCCGCGTACGCCAGTAGATCGCCTCCGCCGGCAATCCGGTCACTTCGGGGATCATGGACAGCGCCTCTTCGCGTCGCGCCCGGGCATTCGCGCGGTCCACCGTGGCCGGCGGCGCGTATTCCTGCACGTACAGCCAACGGCCGCCGGATCCCTGCGGATCCGATTGATAGAGGTCGATCGCGAATGCGTACTCCGGCATATCGGCGTCGTAGAGGCGATAGCAGGAGACCGCCTCCCTGCGCGCCCAGCGGGAGCGCGCCTTGAAATTCTTGCGCAGGCGATTCCCGAACATCTGCGCGCCGGGCCGGGCACGCGCCGCTTCCGCGTCGATGGGCGGCGGCCGGCCCGGTTCATGAGGTCGGTCGAATTCTGCCGGCTCGATCCTGATCCGCAGCAGCCGGCACTCGATCGGCCCGTTCATCATGCGGTGCGTGCGCCGCGCATTGATTCCAAGCTCGCGCCCGAGCGCCGGATTGCCGGTGAAGACCGCCGCTTCCCAACCGAGATAGCCCTCGCGCATCCGCGCACCGAGCAGCGCATACAGCTGGCGCAACTCCTCGGTCTCGCCAAGCCGTTCGCCATAGGGTGGATTGACCGCGATCAGACCGGATGGCGCAGGCGCCTTCGGAAGCGCGGCAAGTTCACAACGAGTGAATGCAATGCGGTCACCGAGTCCTGCACGGATGGCATTCGCTTCGGCATCCTTCAACACGAACGGATCGCGGTCGTAGCCACGGATGCGCCCGGGTGCAATGCGATCCGCTGAACCGCGTGATGCCGCCTCCGCGCGCAAGTCGCGCCACAGCGCCGCATCGTGCCGGCGCCAGCGCTCAAAGCCAAAACGCGCGCGCGTGAGCCCCGGCGCAATGCCGGCGGCGACCAGCGCCGCTTCGATCGGCAGCGTGCCGGAACCGCAGAGCGGATCGACGAAATAACCGCCTGCTTCCGCGATCGACTGCCAGCCGGCGCGCAACAGGATCGCGGCCGCCAGATGCTCCTTGAGCGGTGCGGCGCCCTGTCCGCCGCGATAGCCGCGCCGGTGAAGGCTGTCGCCGGAGAGATCGATGGCGACGACGGCCGTGCCGCGCCCGACGTGCACATTGATGCGGAGCGTAGGCGCCGCGCGATCCACCGACGGCCGCTCCCCGGTCTTGTCGCGGAACTGGTCGACGATCGCATCCTTGACGCGCTGGGCGCCGAACTGCGTGTGGTCGATTCCGGGCACGCTGCCGGAAAAGTCGACGGCGAGCGTATCCGTCTGGCTCATGTGCTCCGACCAGTCCACGGTGCGGACGCCGTCATACAGCCCGCCCTCATTCGCCACCGGAAATTCCGCAATGCGCCACAGCACGCGCAGGCCGACGCGGGACCAGAGGCAGGCACGATAGGCATCGGCAAGGGTCGCCGTGCAGGTGGCGCCGCCCTGCGCTTCGCGCGCATTGCCGATGCCGATTGCTCCGAGCTCGGCCACCAGCAGATCGGCCGTGCCGGTTGCCGCCGTGACGAAAACAGGATTTGTCGTCACGATCGATCGAGCTCGATCATCTGCAGGCCGCGGACCGGCCGCTCCAGGGTGCGCAACAGGATCCGATAGATGTCCTGATCAAAGAGTCCACGGCCGCGCTCGAGCCCTTCCGGTTCAACGCCGCCGTGATAGCTTCCCTGGTAGCACCAGCGGTCGAAGACATGTATGTCCTCGACGCCGCTCCAGTCGCGTTCGCGGATGCCGATCCGGCCCGCGAATGGCCAGTCGCGGCGCTTCAGGCGCGCAAACGCCAGACGCACGCGGATCGCGTGCACTGGTTCCGGCTCCTGACCGACGCAAGCGCCGCGGCATTGTCCGAGCTGATAGGCAAAACAGGATCCGTCACCCGATTCGAGTCCCAGCCGCTTCGCGCAAAGCTCCTGATCGCGAACAATGCCCTTGAGAGCCCGCTCGGCATCGCCGCGGCTGCGGAACATCCCGTAGCTCTCGCCCGTGTCCGCGCCGGGATCCAGTTCGCCGATGCTTGCGCGCACGCCCCCGGCGTCGTCACCGAATCGTATGACCCAGAGAGCGGGGCTTGCGCGTAGCTGGCGATTCAAGAGCGGCCGGCGCTCCTTGATCAGGCGCGCCTCGGTGATCAGCGCGCCGAATTCGCCGGCCGTCGCGATCCATTCGACGCGCCGGACCAGGCGCGAGAGTTCCAGTTCGCGGCGTGAGCGCGTATCCGCCGCGAAATGCGCCAGCACGCGCGACTGGATGTTCTTCGCCTTGCCGACGTAGAGCAGCGCATCTCCCTCGCCGTGGAACAGGTAGACACCGGGTCCTTCGGGGAGCTCGTCCACGAGGCCCGCGTCGAGCTGTGGCGGCAGCCGCGGCGCCTGCAGCAACCTGGCGACGATTGCATTGAGCTCATCCGGCGGCCATCGTTCCCGGGCGATGCGCAACAGCTCCGCCAATACCTGCGCATCGCCGAGCGCGCGATGCCGCGCCGCGCATTCGATCCCATAGCGTGCCATCACAGCGTCGAGGTTGTGGCGGCGTTCGCCCGGTGTCAGCGCGCGGGATAGCCGGACGGTACAGAGCACGGGTGCGCGGAATTGCCGGCCGAGTCGCCGGAATTCGCCGCGCAGGAAGCCATAGTCGAAGCGCGCGTTGTGCGCGACGAACAGCCGGCCGCCGAGCCGCGCCAGCAGCTCGTCGCAGACCGCGGCGAACGGCGGCGCATCGGCCACCATGTCCTCGGTGATGCCAGTGAATTGCTGGATCGCATAGGGGATGCGTACGCCCGGATTGACGAGCGTCGAATACTCGTCGATGACGCGGCCACCGGAAAGCAGCACGACCCCCGCCTCGATGACCCGATCGCGCAAGGCATTGCCACCCGTCGTCTCGAGGTCGACGCAGGCGAGCTCGCCCGCAAGCAAAGCGTCAATCGGCGGCACCGTCCAGAGTCAGCAACGGCGAGTACAGATCAGGGCGCCGGTCGCGGAACACGCCCCAGGCATGGCGATAGCGGCGAATCGCCTCGAGATCAAAGCTCGCGGTGAGAATCTGCTCGCTATGGTCATCGGCCTGCGCGACCACTTCACCCGTGTGATCCGCGATGAATGAATGCCCGTAGAACGTCATTTCGACCTTCTCGCCACGCTCCTTGCCGATGCGATTCGAGGCCACCAGCGGCATGACATTCGCCGCTGCATGACCCTGCATCGTCCGTTGCCAGTGCCAGCGCGAATCGAGCGTGGGGTCCTGCGGCTCGGAGCCAATTGCCGTCGGATAGAGAAGGATTTCGGCGCCCATCAGCGCCATCGCGCGCGCAGCCTCCGGAAACCACTGGTCCCAGCAGACCGCGACGCCCAGCGTTCCGAAGCGCGTCTTCCAGGCCTTGAATCCCGTGTCTCCGGGCGAGAAATAGAACTTCTCGTGATAGCCGGGGCCTTCGGGTATGTGCGACTTGCGATAGATGCCGAGCAGGCTGCCGTCGGCATCCAGCATCGCGAGCGTATTGAAATAGGCATTGTGCGCGCGCTCGAACACCGACACGGGCAACACGACTTTCAGTTCCGCAGCGACCTTCGAGAGCCGCGCGATCGCGGGATTCTCGGCAATGGGCGTCGCGAGTTCAAAATGCTTCGCCAGATGGTCCTTGCAGAAGTACGGCGATTCGAACAACTCCTGGATCAGGATCACATTGGCGCCGCGGCTGGCCGCTTCGCGGATCAGGCGCTCGGCATTCGCGATATTGGCCGTGCGATCGGAGCCGCAGGCCATCTGCGTGGCTGCCACGGTGATCTTCATGAGAGGTCAATCCAGGTCGTCTTGAGTTCGGTGTACTTGTGCAGCGCATGCAGCGACTTGTCGCGGCCATTGCCGGACTGCTTGAAGCCGCCAAATGGCACCGTGATGTCATCGGCGTCATAGCAGTTCACGAATACGGTGCCGGCGCGGATCGACTTGGCGACGCGATGCGCGGTCGCGAGGTCCCGGGTCCAGACCGCCGCGGCCAACCCGTACATGACGTCATTCGCCATCTTCACGGCTTCATTGAGGCTCCTGAATGTGAGTGCCGAAAGCACCGGCCCGAATACTTCCTCGCGCGCGATGCGCATGTCCATCTTGACGCCGTCGAACACCGTCGGCTCGACGAAGAAGCCACCGGATTCCTCGCGCACGCGCCGCCCGCCGGAGCGCAGGTTCGCACCGCCCGTGCGTCCGGACTCGATGTAGCCCAGCACCGTGTTCATCTGGGCCTGATCGACAATTGCGCCGAGCTTCGTCGACGGATCCAGCGGGTCGCCGGGCGCCATGGTCTCGCCGATCGCGACGATCTTGTCGAGCATCGCGTCGCGGATCGATTCGTGCACGATCAGGCGCGAGGCCGCCGAGCACATCTCGCCCTGATTGAAGAAGATGCCCATGGCGGCGGCATTGGCGGCACGCTCGATATCTGCGACATCCGCCATGACGATGTTGGGGGACTTGCCGCCGCACTCGAGCCAGACGCGCTTCATGTTGGAGCGCCCGGCGTACTCGAGCATGCGCCGGCCAATGCGCGTAGAGCCCGTGAATGCGACGCAGTCCACGTCCATGTGCAGCGCGAGTGCCTCGCCCGCCGTGCGTCCGAATCCCGGTACGACGTTCAGGACGCCATCCGGCAGCCCGGCTTCGACGGCGAGTTCGGCGATGCGCAGCGCCGTCAGAGGCGACTTTTCGGAGGGCTTCAGGATGACCGAATTGCCGGTCGCGAGCGCCGGGCCCAGCTTCCAGCAGGCCATCAGCAACGGGAAGTTCCAGGGCACGATTGCGGCCACGACGCCGACCGGCTCGCGTGTGACGAGCGCGAGCGATTCGTAGGGCGTCGGTGCGATCTCGTCGTAGACCTTGTCGATGGCCTCCGCGTACCAGGCGATGCAGCGCGCAGCAGCCGGGATGTCGATCTTGAGCGAGTCCGAGATCGGCTTGCCCATGTCGAGCGTCTCGGTCAGCGCCAGCTCCTCGCGGTGCTTGCGGATCAGTTCCGAGAAGCGCAGCAACACCTTTTTGCGGGAAGCCGGTGCCATGCGCGACCAGTGACCGTCCTCGAACGCGCGGCGCGCGCTTGCTACCGCCGCTTCCACGTCGCGCTTGCCGCAGGAGGCGACCTGGGCGATAACCTTGCCGGTCGCCGGATTGATGCAGTCGAATGTCTCGCCAGAGACCGCCGGCCGGTACTTGCCGTCGATGAATGCCGCGGTGCGGAAATGCAGCGCTGAGGCGCGCTCGCGCCAGTTGGTCGTCTTTGCTTCGCGTTTCAAGGCTTCACTGCTCCGTTTCAGAATGTCGGCGGCGTCGCGGCGCTGATGATCTCACAGCGCTCGCGGCCGCGATTGCGGAATCTGTGCGGCACGGCGCTCGAAAAATAATAGGCATCGCCGGGCCCCAGCTCCTGGGTCTGGCTGCCGACGGTCACCTCGATCCTTCCGCTGACCACGATCCCCGCCTCCTCGCCCGCATGACTCAGCATCTCCGAGCCGGTGTCCGCGCCAGGCGCGTACATCTCGTGCAGCACGGCCATGCGGCGGCCCGGGTGGTGGGCGGCGACCAGGCGCAGGGAAACTTCGCCTTCGCCCAGTTCGACGAGCTCCTTTCCCGAGTAGAAGACCTGCGGCGTCGCCGCCGGATCCATCGTGAAGAACTCGGCCAGCTGCATCGGAATGCCGTCCAGCACCTTCTTCAGCGAGGCGACCGACGGACTCACGCGGCCCTGCTCGATCAGCGAGATCATCCCGTTGGTCACGCCGGCGCGCTTGGCCAGCTCGCGTTGCGAGAGCCCGTGCATCAGGCGCACAGCCTTCAGTCGGGCGCTGACATCATTGGCCATCGCTGCCTCGCATGTCTATGATATTAAACAGAACTTGCGTAATATCGCGCCTGCGTGCAATTAGTGTCAATTTTATTGATCACCTCAGCCCACGGAGCCGCCGCCAATGAATTCCCCGTCGCCGAATCGGTCCGCCCTCGAGGCGTTCTGGATGCCATTCACGGCCAATCGCCAGTTCAAGTCGGCGCCGCGGATGCTCGCGCGCGCCGAGGGCATGCACTACTGGACACCCGATGACCGGCAGATCCTCGACGGCTGCGCGGGTCTCTGGTGCGTGAATGCCGGTCACGGGCGGCGCGAAATCACCGAGGCAGTGGCCAGGCAGATCGCGATCATGGATTACGCGCCGCCATTCCAGATGGGGCACCCGCTCGCATTCGAGCTTGCCAATGCGCTGGTCGAGATCGCGCCGAAGGGCATGGACCACGTGTTCTTCACGAACTCGGGTTCGGAGTCGGTGGACACGGCGCTCAAGATCGCGCTCGCCTGGCACCGCGTGCGCGGCGATGCCGCGCGCACGCGCCTCATCGGGCGCGAGCGTGGTTATCACGGCGTCGGCTTTGGCGGCATCTCGGTCGGCGGCATGGTCAATAACCGCAAGTATTTTGGCGCGCTGCTGCCCGGGGTGGATCACCTGCGTCACACGCACGATCCCGCGCGCAACGCCTATTCGCGCGGGCTGCCAGCGCACGGCGCCGAGCTTGCCGACGATCTGGAACGAATGGTCGCGCTGCACGACGCCTCGACCATCGCGGCGGTCATCGTCGAGCCGATTGCCGGATCCACGGGCGTGCTGTTGCCGCCGCGGGGCTACCTCCAGCGGCTGCGCGAAATCTGCACGAAGCACGGCATCCTATTGATCTTTGATGAGGTCATCACCGGCTTCGGGCGCACCGGCTCGGCATTCGCGGCGCAGGAATTCGGCGTCGTGCCGGACATGATGACCTGCGCGAAGGGCCTGACCAACGGCGCCATACCGATGGGCGCCGTGCTCGTGCGCCGCGAGATCTATGAAGCATTCATGACCGGCCCGGAGCAGGCAATCGAGTTGTTCCATGGCTACACCTATTCGGCCCACCCGGTCGCCTGCGCCGCGGGCCTCGCAACACAGCGAATCTACCGGGCCGGCCTGTTCGAACAGGCCCGCAAGCTGGCGCCCTACTGGGACGAAGCCGTGCACTCCCTGAAGGGACGACGGCACGTCGTCGACCTGCGCGCCTACGGTCTCGTTGCGGGCATCGAGCTCGAGCCGCGCGCGAACAAGCCCGGCGCACGCGGCTACGATGCCCTCGTCGCGGCCTTCGAGAAAGGCCTGCTGGTGCGCACGACTGGCGATACGATCGCGCTGTCGCCGCCGCTCATCATCGAGCGCGCGCAGATTGACAGGATTTTCGAGACGCTTGCCACCGTCATCGACGGACTGGCATAAAAAAACGGGCCGGCATTGCCGGCCCGTCTTATTTCATCGCGTGCCTGGTGCGTCTTACTCAGTAGACCACGGGAACGTGGTCGAAATGCTGAAATAAGCCTTGGCGTCAGTAGAGAAGATGTCGTGATCGAGGCCCGGGGTTGGCGGCACGTCAAAGTCGTCGAGGTCATCGAGGTCACTGCCATCGATGAACTTGAGCCCCAGGTTGAAGTGACCAATCGTCTTGGTTACGCCGATCGAATAGTCGTAGTACTCGGATGATGCCCAGTAATCACCGCCGCTGTAACCCGCGTGCACCACCAGACTGAAGTCCTGTGGCAACGCGAAGGTACCGCTTGTGTCGATGTAGTAGGCATCCTCGTCAGAATTGGCGAAGTCCCACGAGTACCAGACCTTGGCGTTCAGCCACTTGTAGGTCACGCCGAAATTCGCTTCCGGAAAGTTGGCAGTGACACTGTCCACAACCGTCCCGGTGCTCGGATACGTGTAGTAGACCATGAAGGCATTCCACGCCGGTCCGTCTTCGGAACCCCAGCCGTAGCCCGCGTAATAGTCGATTTCGAGGTCCTCGTTGTAGAAACCGCCAAAGTCGATATTGCTGCCCCAGATGCCGGCATAGAAACCGCTGTCATGGGCATAGTCGACGCTGATCGCGAGCGCCGGATCCTTCGCGGACTGCGTAATACCGCGGAAGTCGTAATCGCTCGACGCAGTGACAGTGGCCGTCACTCCGTCAGCGCCAGCAACGCCGGCGATGCCCAGCAGTCCTGCAGCCAGTAGCCCTGTTGAATACCTCATTGGCTCTCCTTTGTTGTGCCCGGCTCCCCCCGAGCCACAGGTTTTGGCATTCTACCGCAAAATCAGGCCGGTTTCGCTGCCTCAAAGGTCGCGTAGCGCTTGCGGGCCGGTTCAACGGTCTCCCAGGTGCCGCTGAATCCGGCAGGAATCACCCAGGCGTCACCCGCATTGAACTGCCAGCGGCGGCCATCGGCTGAGGTCAGAACCACGCGACCCTCGAGCAAATGGCAGAATTCGTGCTCGGTGTATTCAATCTGCCATTTGCCGACACTGCTTGCCCAGGTGCCGGCGAAGAACTGCTCGCTGGGGTCCGTGTAATAGTTGCGCACCCAGGTCTTCGGTTCGCCCTTCAGCACTCGCTCCGGCGCCGGCGCTGATTCCTGCGCCTTCAGGTTGCGCCGGAAATCCACAATTGCGGGTGTCGCCATACTGCCTCCTGAGCCGCCGCCGGCCGCATGTTCGAATTATGGATCGAACAGTATGCGAATTCGCGCATTAGGCGTAGGATAAAAATGTCGCCCGCCACGATGGGTGGCGAGCCCCATGCAGGAACCGGGCCGTGAGCCATCGCCTGACACCGATCGTCGGAAACTGGTACTCGCACCGCACCAGGAGCGATATCTTTCAGGTCGTGGCACTCGACGAGAAATCCGGCACCATCGAAGTGCAGGAATTCGACGGTGGCATCGACGAAATCGACATCGACGAATGGAGCCAGTTCGCGGTCGCCTCCGCGGCCCCTCCGGACGATTGGGGTGGCTCGGTGGATGATGTTGAACCGGATGAGTTTGGCTACACCGACCTCACGGAAGACATCATGCGCCGAAGCCCCATCGAGGCTGCATTCACCTGGGAACAGGTCGTCGAGGACGACGACATCGACGAGATCCAGGTCCACTGAGGTTGGAATGAAAAACAACGAATCCCTGGCCGCGCGACGCAACGCGGCCGTCGCCCGCGGCGTCGCGATGGCGCAGCCGATCTACATCGAGCGCGCCGAGAATGCGCTGCTGTGGGACGCCGACGGCAACCGCTACGTAGACTTTGCCGGCGGCATCGCCGTGCTGAACACCGGCCACCGCCATCCGCGTGTGCTCGAGGCCGTGCGCGCGCAACTCGACAAGGTCACGCACACCTGTTTCCAGGTCACCGGTTACGAGCCCTATGTCGCGCTCTGCGAGCGGCTCAACAAGCTCGCACCGGGCGCCGGCGCGCACAAGTCGCTATTGATGACAACCGGCGCCGAGGCGGTCGAGAACGCGATCAAGATTGCGCGCGCCTACACCGGACGCTCCGCCGTGATTTCATTTGCCGGCGGCTTTCATGGGCGCACCTTCATGGCGATGGCGCTGACCGGCAAGGTCGAGCCCTACAAGGCGGGCTTCGGACCCCTGCCCGGTGAGGTTTACCACGCGCCGTTTCCGAACGCGCTGCATGGCGTGTCGGTCGACGACTCGCTGAATGCGCTCGCGCTGCTGTTCAAGTGCGACGTCGAAGCAACGCGAGTCGCCGCGATCATGTTCGAACCGGTGCAGGGCGAAGGCGGTTTCTATGTTGCGCCGAAGGACTTCGTGCTGCGCCTGCGCGAGCTCTGCGATAAGCACGGCATCGTGCTGATTGCGGACGAGATCCAGTGTGGCGCCGGCCGCACCGGCCGCATGTTCGCGATGGAGCATTTCGGCGTTGCCGCGGATATCACGACGCTTGCCAAGTCGCTGGCCGGCGGATTCCCGCTGTCCGCGGTGATCGGCCGCGCCGAGATCATGGATGCCTGCGCACCGGGCGGGCTCGGCGGCACCTATGCCGGCAACCCGGTCGCCTGTGCCGCGGCGATTGCGGTGCTCGATGTGTTCGAGCAGGAGCAGATTTTCGCGCGCGCCGGAAAGCTGGGCGCACGGCTGATGACCCGGCTGAAAGCGCTCGCCGCGCGCCACCCCTCGATTGCCGAGGTTCGCGGCCTCGGCGCGATGGTCGCATTCGAGCTGTGCGAAGGTGGCGATCCGGAAAAGCCCGCAGTCGACTTGACGAAGGCGCTGACCAAGCGCGCCCGCGAACTCGGCCTGATCCTGCTGTCCTGCGGAATCTACGGCAACGTGATCCGCATCCTCGTGCCGATCACGGCGGAGGACGCCGTCGTGGACGAGGGCCTCGGCATCCTGGAACGCGCCCTCGATGAGCTGGAGATCGTGGCCAGGGAGAGAATCGAACTCTCGACCCCGAGGTAACAAAGGGCCGCAAGTCAGCTCATGGATCTCGGGATCAGGTGACTCCCGCCCGAGGAATTGGCCGTTACGCTGCCTCGCGGCGAGGGTAAGGCCGCGGCGAATCAAGATGCCAGCAGCGTCATCCAGGGCGCGAACAGGGCCCAGTCCGGCAGCTTCAAGCTGGCACCGATCAGGCCCGCTCTCCTCAATCTAGGTCGAAGCGGTCCTCATACCGCTGCTTGAGGTGCTCGGGTTGCCTGTTCTTTTCGAGATAGGCGTTGCCGACCGCAAGCACATCGATTTCGGTGCCCATGAAACAGCGGAAACTGTCTTCCGGCGTGCAGACCAGCGGCTCACCGCGAACGTTAAAACTGGTATTTACAATGACGGGGCAGCCGCTCAGCTCGTGAAACCTCGAGATCAGCGCATGGTACCGAGGATTGGTTTCCCGGTGGACGGTCTGGACCCTTGCGGAGTAATCCACGTGGGTCACGGCAGGTATGGACGAACGCGCGACATTGAGCCGGTCAATGCCGAATAGCTTCTGCTGCT
>DAITAA010000042.1:11306-14012 GCA_036824505.1 Steroidobacteraceae bacterium | reverse complement strand
TCCTGCTGCCGTTGCCGGTCGGAGAACTTCGCCTCATCCGCCCTTGCATCTTTTCGGTGCGGCCAAAGGTCAAATCACACGCACTACTACATGAGATCGGGGACGTACGTCGCGTTTCGTTTCTTTTCGCGCAAGTGTTCGGCGGATCGGGCTCAGTCGTGGTGAAGTGGGCTCCCGCGTAATAAGCCGGCCGACCAATAAGTCGCTGAAAGACAAGGAGGCGCAGGGAGGAAGACCGATTTAGCCCGAATTGAACAAATTGATTCACGCGCAAAAGCGCGCATGAAACTTCCATCTCATAACCCGAAATCCTTCCCCCGCAACCAACAAACCAAGGGCTTCCAGACGGAAGCCCTTTTCATTTCTGGGCACGTGCTTGTTCCGTGCCCACTTCGTGCTCATCACGCCCGCACTTCTTCGCGCCAGAGCGTTGCTCCTCAGAGTTGTGGATTCCCACGCACGGTCTTGCACCACGTCCGTGGGCGATGACGCGGGAGGCGGGTACCCACCGCGTTCTTCGCGACCGCTGATTACACCCGCAGCAAGCCGAGATGTCACGTGAATTTTCAGGTTGACGCCGCCGCTGCGCTCAAATTCAATCGACCTCGCAAGGGTCACAAAAAACGCGCGAACAGACAATCCTGTCGGGGAGGAGAAAGCAATGGCACCGCGTGGAGACGCATGGCTGGAGGATCAAACGACATCGGCGTCGAGCGGCGCCCGACAAATCCCAGATGAACTGTCGGCGGACGACTTCTGCTGGCTGGTCGGAAGTCTTTGCGGACTTCTCGGCATCGCCTTCAATCCCGCGCTGCTCAGGCAGCGCAGCGTCCCGCCCTACGATCGGGCGCTGGTCGAACGCTCGTTATTTGACGTGGGCGTCGCAACGATTAGGCGGCCGGCGCTCGACTCAGACAACCTCCCCGCCCTTGCGCGACTGAAGACATCGTCGGGATCCGATCACGACCTTCACGTCATCGTCGTGAAGGTTGACGAGACCGGGGTTTCCTATTTTGCGCCCCGCGCAACCACGCCGACCCTCGTCTCGCACGTCGACTTCAATACCCGGTTGACGGGCGAGTTGCTGGTCGCCCGGGCTACGGTCGCGCCACCGTCCGACCCGGACTCCGTGTCAATGCGCCCCGCGTTTGGTTTCAGATGGTTCGTGCCCGAGCTGCTCAAGCACAAGCGCCTCTGGCGCAACGTGCTGATGGCGTCGCTGGCAATTCAATTGCTTGCGCTCGGAGCTCCGCTGATCACGCAGTCCATCATCGATCGAGTCGTCGTCCACCGCACCGAATCCACGCTGATCGCGCTTGGAATCGGTCTGGCGATCTTTGCCGCGTTCTCTGCCGGGCTGACCTGGATCCGACAGTTTCTGGTTCTGCACACCGGCATGCGCATCGACGCGGTTCTGGGCGCGTCGGTGTTCAAGCACCTCGTCGAGTTGCCGCCGCGGTATTTCGAGCACCGGCCCACCGGTGTCATTGCCGCTCGTCTGCACGGCATCGAGCAGATCCGCGACTTCCTTGCTTCGGCGGCAATCTCGCTCGTCCTCGACCTGCCATTCCTTTCAATCTGCCTGGCGCTGATGTTCTTTTACTCGGTGCCGCTGACGTTAATCGTGCTGGGGGTTCTGGGCGCGATCGTCCTCGCCAGCCTCGCCGTGTCGCCCGTCTTTCAGACGCGCTTGAATTGCGAGTTCCTGCTCGGGGCACGCAATCAGGCATTCGTGACCGAATTCGTTGCCGGGATAGAGACCGTCAAGAGCCTTCAAATGGAGCCCGTTCTGCAGCGTCGTTACGGCGACTTCCTGGCCTCGCATCTGCACGCAGGCTTCATGACCCGGCAGGTGGCCAACACCTATAACGTGGTTGCGCAGACGCTCGAGCAGATAATGACGATTGCGATCCTGATCGTCGGTGCCTGGATCGTGATGCGGCCCACTGCCGATGCGTCAAGCGTCTTTACGATCGGCATGCTGGTCGCGTTTCAGATGTTTGCCAGCCGACTCAGCCAGCCGATGCTGCGCCTGGTCGGCCTGTGGCAGCAGTTCCAGCAGGCACGCCTTGCAGTCAAGCGCCTCGGCGACCTGATGGATGCACCGACCGAACCGTATCGCATTCTGCCGACACGCGCAGGATCAATTGCGACTCCCTCTCCGACATCAGCGGAAAAGGGCTGGAGTGAGAGCAAGCCAATCATCGAGATCCGCGATCTTGCGTTCCGCTACGACGACGATCGACCGCTCCTTTTCGAAGACCTGAACCTTCATATCCGTGCGGGCGAATGTGTCGGACTCGTCGGCCCGTCCGGTTGTGGCAAGTCGACACTGGCCAGGCTGCTGCTGGGTTTCTACCGCCCGACTCTGGGTTCGATTCTGGTCGATGGTATCGACACGCGCCACCTTGCCGCCAACGAACTGCGCGCCAGCTTTGGCGTTGTTCCACAGGAGACCGTGCTCTATTCCGGCACCGTACTCGACAACCTGATGCTGGCCAACCCGCGGGCGAGCTTCAACGAGGTCGTCGCCGCCTGCCGCATGGCTGAAATCCATCAGGTCATCGAGCAGTTGCCGCAGGGATACCAGACCGAGATCGGCGAGCGCGGCGCCGGTTTATCCGGCGGCCAGAAGCAGCGGATTGCGATCGCCCGTGCATTGCTCAGGCGACCAAAGGTGCTGATCTTCGACGAGGCGACCAGCAG
>DAITAA010000042.1:0-11206 GCA_036824505.1 Steroidobacteraceae bacterium | reverse complement strand
CGCCCCCGGAAAGCTCGTGCCAGCCTCGCAGGTCAAGACGGTGCAGGCGGCCGACGCCGGCATCGTGCGCGAGATTCGCGTGCGCGATGGCGACGTTGTCAGATCAGGTCAACTTCTGTTGCGGCTGGACGCGACGCTCAATGGCGCGGATGCCGCCAGCGTCGAAAAGGAACTCGCGCTCAAGCGCATTTCGATTGCGGCGATCGATGCCGCGCTTGCCGACAAGGCGCCTGCGCTGGCACCCGGCGATCCGCCAGCACTCTTCGCCCAGGTCAGCCAGCAGTTCGCCGCACGCAGACTGGCGCTGGCCGACGCCATCGCACAGGAGCAGCAGGCCGCGCAACGCGCGACCAATGAGCGACACGCGGCCCTGCAGGTGCGCGACAAGCTCTCGCACACCTTGCCCGTCGTCAGCCAGGCCGCCGACAGCTACGCCCAGCTGCACAAGGAAGGCTTTGTCGGCGAACTGCTCGCCGCCGAGAAGCGCAAGGATCTGATCGAGCGCGAGCAGGACCTCAAGGCGCAGCACGCGACCATGCAGGCGCTCGACTCCGCCATCGCCCAGGCGCAACAGCGCATCGTGCAACTGCGCTCCAGTTTCCGCAGCCAGGTGCTGACCGAACGCGTCGAGGCGCAGGCGGCGGTCGAGCGACTGACCCAGGAGCAGGCCAAGCTCGGTTTCCGTTCACAGCAGCTTGAAGTGCGCGCGCCGGCCGATGGCATCGTTCAGGATTTCGCGCCGACGACGCTCGGCGCCGTGGTGCAGGCCGGCACACCGCTGCTGAACCTGGTGCCGCAGGGTGATCGCCTGCACGCCGAAGCGCTGCTCGCCAACGAGGACGTGGGTTTTGTCGAGATCGGGCAGGCCGCGCGCGTCAAGCTCGCCGCCTATCCGTTCCAGAAATACGGAATGCTCGAAGGCAAGGTCGTGCAGGTCAGCGCCGATGCGGTCGATCAGCAGGCAACGGCGAAAGCGATGGGCGCGCATCCGATGGCAGCACCGCCGCTTGCGTACAAGGCGGTGATCGAACTGGATCGCCAGAGTCTGCAACTGCCGGACCGCGGTGAACTGAAGATCGCACCTGGGATGGCGATCACAGCAGAGATTCATCAGGGAAGGAGAACCGTAATGGAGTATCTGCTCAGTCCGGTGCAGCGTGTGTCGAGTGAGGCGGGGAGGGAGCGATGAGCGTGGACGTGCATCAACTGCGCGGCGATGGCGGCAACAACTTGCGCGGCCGCGATGGAAACGACGAGCCGCGCCGCAGCCGACGTCCTGTCGGCTCCGAGTGCCACATGTTCCCAAGAACCAACTCGTGTGCTTTCGCGGCCGCCTTGCTTGCTTTGATGCTCACGTCGGCCTGCGGATCACGCAGCAGTCCTTACGAATGGAAGACCTTCGTCAAGGTCGAAGGTCAACCCTACGAAATTCCCGTTGAGTGGGTGAGCACGCCAGAAGGCAAGTTCGCGCACAGCATTCATTTGCCTGACTCGATTCCGAAACCGGTGCCGTTCGACTTCTGGGCGGCGCGTCTGAAGGCGGTGTGGCCCGGCAATCACAACGTGTCGCGGCAGTACTGGGAGCACTTATGCAGTACGGAAGCGGGCAGCTTCATTCTGAAGACGGTGGACAACGTCGATGGGTTTGTGTTCTTGCGGTTCATCCCCGGATTGTCGGTGCCGCAACAGAACGATCGATGGTCGACCGAGGCGCCGAAGCTGCAGTCCCATTATGGATTCAAGAACTCGCCGAAGCGTGACGCGATTGGCTACGTGAATCCGCCTCACCACACCTACCTCTATGTCGAATACCCGGATCCCGAGCAGGTCAGTTCTTTCTGGAAGTTGTCCGGATTCATCGACCGCAAACAGGACTTCACGGTCGAGCGATTAACTGAGCCGGGTTCTCGGTACGCAGTGACGTGGCGCGGCATCCGTCGCTTCGACGATCGCGAGCATCTGATCGCCGGCCATGAGTTGATCGTCCTCGATCGACAGAGCAACGAAGTGCTGGCCGTGTTTCGCGACTTCGGTATCACCGGTTTCACAACGAACCGTCCGGAGGGCATCTACTGGGAGAACGCCGGTCAGTGTCCATTCAATAGGAAAGTTATGCCGCGCCCGGAAATCTACGGCGCCACCGCCTGGATTCCGCGCGTCCTCAAGCCCGCGGTGTATCCGGATGTTCTGAAGTTCATTGACCAAACCCTGGAGAAACGGAAATGAACACGAACATCGAATCGCTTTATCAATTCCTGCTTATGCAACAGGTTGCCGAGACTTACTTGGAAGACGTTACGTTGACATCCGAACAAGCGGTCAGAAGCGCACTCGTCCGAGGCAACAATCGCAACTTCGGTCCGCAAACCGGCCAGACCAAATTCACCGATATCCAGTTCGAAGAGTTCTGGGCCAACTACAAGATCGTTACTCAGACCTCCGACCGTCCCGCCGACGGCAGCGTCGAGTACTTGTTTCCAGGCGGCCCGGTGGCCAACACCGGATTTTCAGCGACGCTAATTCAAAAGTTGGACGCGACCGGGAATCCAACCAGTGAATTCACGCTCGCGATCCGTTCCACCGAATCGAAGCTCATCAGTGACGGCGGCGACAAAGAGCGCGACGGCTACGGTGCGGACGCCGCCTTGGCGAACACCGGCTTTGGTTGGGCGCAACTCGACGCACTGGAACAGTACTTTGGCTGGTTGAAGAGTTCGGGCACGTTGCCGTCCGCGGCGACGCTGAACGTGACCGGCTACTCGCTCGGCGGTCATCTCGCCACCGTCTTCACCGAACTGCATGCTCCTGAGATCAACCAGACCGTCACGTTCAACGGTGCGGGGCGCGGCACGTGGAACACGCAAATCGGCGGCATCGACGACATGCTCACGTACTTCCGCGCCGTGCTCGCGAACCCCGACGCCGCGCCGGCACCCAGCCCCACCAACACCAGCATTGCGCTGCTGTACACCAGTGCGAAAGCCGCCACTGGACCGCTGGATGCGACCAACATCTACGCCGACCCGCGCCAAGCGTGGGCAAGTTGGGCAACGCAGCAGCAGTTCGGAACACTTGGACTCCTCGCATTGGGTTCCAACCCGGCCCGCACCGGACTGGCCAATGGCGCGGAACTGAAAGTCACGCAACTCTGGGGCCGTGAGTTTCCGAATGATCAAAGCTGGGTCGCCAACAGCGGCGTGCATGGCCCAGCGGTGCAGGTGTTTATAGAGGACCAACCCGCGGTCGCTGGCTGGCCGTCACTCTTTCCCTGGGGCAGCGGCGAATACGGCGGCGGCCACTCGATCGTGCTGCTCGCCGACGGCCTCGCCTTGTCGCGTGCGCTGAACAAACTTGATCCATCGTTGACACTCGATGCTCTTGCACTGTTGCTTACTCGGGCGACCAACAAGACCGCCGACGGCACGCTGATTCCCGGAGGCGAAGCTAGCTCGAAGTACGAATACGACGCGCTGGAGAATGTGCTCGATGCTCTACGCCGCATGGTCGTCTCTGCGGGCGCTGTGGTGACGCCGTATGCGCTTGGCGGCTATGGGTATGGCGATATCGACAAGCGCAACGGGTTTCACGACAACCTCAAGGCGCTTGCGGACAGCGCTGCGTTTCAATCGTTGATCGGCAAGCTCCTCATCACCTCGGTTACCTCCGACAGCACTCCGCTGACGGCCAACACCGCCAAGATCGACTTCGGCGAGTTCGTTGCGCTCAAGACTCTCAGTCCATTCTCCCTGTTACCCAACGGCGCAGTTGCAAGCGCCGCCGAGGATCTGAAGAACGTCTGGCGGTCGGTGCATAGCACCGACTACACCGCATGGGAAGCGGACCTGGCACTCACGCCTGCACAGCGCGCTTGCGGAGAGGCTCGGTTCTCTGACAACTGGTACACCGACCGTGCCGAGATGCTCAAGTGGGTCGTCAAGGCCAACGAGTCCGACATCGACTACACCGCTAACAACGGCCGCATCACCGGCCAAGCCATCGCCCAGCCCACGCTGTTCGACGACAAAGCGAGCAACACGCGCTTTACCGTGAGCTTGCAGCCGCTGTCGCAGGATGCGCTGGGTGTACGACGCGTAATCTTCGGCGCCAGCAACAACGACACCCCGCAGACCCTGACGGGTGCGGATGCCAACGACAGTCTGTACGGCGGCGACCGCGCCGACATCCTGATCGGCAATGCTGGCGATGACTATTTGGAAGGCGGCGCGGGCATCGACGATCTGCAAGGCGGCGATGGCGAGGACATGCTGGTGGGTGGCGCCGACGCGGATGCGCTGCGAGGCGGGGCCAACAACGACACCCTCGTCGGTGGGCAGGGCAACGACGCCTACTACATCAATAGTGGCGAAGGCACCGACACGATCATCGAGTTCGACAAGACTGGCGGCGCGATCATCTGGGATGGCGACACGCTCGGCGGCGGCTTGAAGCTTTCCGACAACGTCTGGCGCAGCGCGGATGGGAAATTCAACTACGCCATCGGCAGCGCCAACACGCTGATCATCACCAAGACTGGAGCCGGCGGCAGAGTGATCGTCCGCGATTTCAGCTCTCCCGAGCCGGCGAACCCTATGCTCGGGCTCACGCTGTCGGCCGACAATCTTCCGGTACCGATGCCCGTGACGACGCAGACGATATCCAGCCCCTACACGTATACCTACGCCTTGGACACGCTGTATGACTCGGCCGGCAACGACAGAATCGAGTCCGGTGGCGGAGAGGACACGATTTTCGCGCACCGCGGGGGCGATGACGTCATCATCACGGGCGGCGATGTCGAGCTATCTTCGCCAGACCTCCAATACACGGGCCGATACTCAGAGCCAGACCAGGTCGAAGCAGGTGGGGGAAACGATTATGTTGAAACTGGCTACGGTCCGGATTGGATCGATGCGGGAGCGGGCAGCGACTGGATCGTCTCGGGACCGGGCGAGGATGCCATCTTTACATCGCACAACTTTGTCGGCCATCCGTGGAATGGACCAAACACGTGGAACATCAATCAGTACTTCACCGTCTACACACGACCCGAAATCACTGACTACTTCGACCCGACCGCGCCATATCAGTTCCTGTACCTGCATACGATTCGCGGCATCTCGTTCGTCATGCCGTGGTCCTACCTTGGCAAAGTCAATGCGATTGATGAGCCGAATGTTCCCGAGTTCGTCTTTGCGGGCGAAGGCACTGACCTGGTTGTCGGCGGGGCCGGAACAGACATCGTGTTCGGCGAATCCGGCACCGATTGGGTCCAGGGCCACGGCGGTCACGACCTCATCGACGGCGGCGCCGACGCTGACATCCTCCAGGGAGATCAGCCGGTCACCGATTTGTACTTCGATGAATTCCATCCCGGAAGTTCTTCGGAGCAGGGCGACGACACGATCTTCGGGCGCGACGGGAACGATCTCATCAACGGCGGCGGAGGACAGGACTACCTCGACGGCGGCGGTGGAGACGACATTCTCGACGGTGGTGCGGGAGATGACTTTCTGGTCGGTGCGAAGGGCAGCGACCAGATGGAGGGCGGTCCGGGTAATGACGAGTACTTCTTTTCGGTCGGCGATGGCGCGGACCAGATCACGGACGCCAGTGGCAAGAATCGAATCCGCTTTGGCGATGCCCTCGCGCGATTAGACGTCGGTCTTCAGCTGGCGGGTGGAGGCGGGTTGTTGCTGACCTACTCCACCGGTGCGCAACAGCAATCGATCAGTGCGCAAGGCGCTGTCAAATTCAAGGCCAGCACGTCGCTTGCGGATTCGATCACCTTGGACTGGCGCGGAGAGGTGATCGACGCAGCGTCCATTCCCGCAACAGTGCCTGATCTCTTCGTAAGCTTCGCAGGTGAAGAAGAGGTCAGGATCCAGGACTTGATCGTTGCGACGCCGGGTACAAGCGCGACGATTGTTGGCACGGAAGCCGCGGACACGCTCCTTGACCTTGCCGGTGACGATCTGCTGCAGGGTGGCGCAGGTGACGACGCGATCTATGGCCTTGTCGGCAACAATCGCCTCGAAGGCGGTGCGGGCAACGACCTCATCGTGGGTCTGCTGGGTACGAACGCCATCGATGGCGGCACCGGCAACGACGTGCTCATCGGTGGACTTGGGGCTGATCAGATCGATGGCGGCGGGGGTGACGACACTCTGTTCGGTGCGGCGGGTGAAGACGTTTTGCGCGGCGGAGACGGCGACGACATCTATGTCTTGCGATCGGGCATCGGACACGATGAGGTGCTCGATTCGACCGGCAGCGCCGATGTCATCAAGGTGGCCGGTGGTTTGCGGCCGCAGGACATCGCCGTTACGCGCGACGCTACTCATATCTTTCTTCACATCGCCGGATCCTCGGATCGGATTGCGATCCAATGGTACGGAAGTGCAGCGAATCAGATCGAGCAAGTCCAGTTCGAGGATCGGACCGTGTGGACCGCAGCTAATCTGGAACAGTTCGCGGCACAGTGGCTTCTCGATACAACGGGAACGGAAGGCGACGACAGCTTGTGGGGATCCGCGGCGCCCGAATCGATTTCGGGTCTGGGCGGCAACGATTCGATTGGTGGTGGTGGCGGCGACGATGTGCTTGACGGCGGACCGGGTGACGACACGCTCAGCGGAGATGATGGCCAGGATCTTTTGATCGGCGGAACTGGCAACGACTGGCTCATCGGCGACCGGCGGTCGGGTAGCTCCAGAGTCGACACGCTGATCGGTGGGCCGGGCGACGACACCTATGTTGTCGATTCACTCGACATCGTGGTCGAAGCGCCCGATGAAGGTTACGACACGATCGAGACCGACAGCGCGGGGGTCTTGCCTGACAAAGTCGAAGCACTCCTCCTCTATGGGAACCAGCCGGTCGACGTGTATGGCAATGCGCTGGATAACGCCATCGAAGGCAACGATGCAGATAACCTGGTCGCAGCCGGTGACGGCGACGATGTGATCCGAGGCTGGGGAGGCGACGATGCGCTGCAAGGCGACGCGGGCGACGATTACCTCGACGGCGGTGAAGGTAATGACACGCTGACGGGCGGCGCAGGCGACGATGACTACTACCTCGCGTGGGGAGCGGGGCAGGATCTGGTGATCGACGAAAGCTCCACCGTTCGCGGCGATCGTGTACTTCTGGCGCCTGACCTGACACCCGCCGACGTCAGCCTGACGCGCGACGCCGGGGACATGGTGCTCAGCATCCTCGGCACGACGGACGAACTGCGCATTCGATGGTTCGACAGCCCGAACCATCGCATCGAATCGGTCGAGTTTGCCGACGGCACGGTGTGGAACCTGAACACCGACGGTACGATCGCAACGACCGGCGCCGGCCCGATCGTGGCCAACACGATCGATATCGTCAACACCGACGAGGATGCCGCGCTGTCGTGGGTCGTCCCGGCAGACACCTTTGCCAACGCCGACGGCGCAAGCTTTTCCGCGGCCAGTCTGGGCGGTGGCGCCCTGCCATTGTGGTTGACGTTCGATGGCGCCACCCGAACGTTTTCAGGAACGCCAGGCAATGCGCAGGTCGGCGAAGTGCAACTTCAGATTACTGCCTCCGACGCGCTCGGTCGTGCGGCGACGGAACCGTTCATATTTAAAGTCAACAACATCAATGACGCGCCCAGCGTTGTCGGTGCGTTGCCTGATGTGTCGGCCACCGAGGACGCATTATTCGCGCTCGCGATTCCGAGTGTCTTTGCCGATGTCGACGTAGGTGATTCCCTGCAGTTGAGCGCAACTCGTGCCGACGGTTCTGCACTGCCGAACTGGCTGACATTCGATCCGGCCGCGCGAGCCTTCAGCGGAACGCCGCTCAACGCGGACGTGGGCGGCTTGCCGGTGCGCGTTACGGCAACAGACGTGGCGGGAGCGAAGGCGTCGGATGACTTCGCAATCATGGTGACCAACACGAACGATGCTCCGTTGCTGGCAGTCGCGCTTGACGATCGCTCCATCACGACGAACGCCACGACGGATTTCTCCGTACCCGCAGGATCATTCATTGACCAGGACGCAGGTGATGTTCTTACGTATTCAGCGACGCAAGCAAATGGCGCACCGCTGCCGACGTGGCTGACGCTGGATCCAGTGACAGGACGATTTGTCGCGAGTCCGGCGAACTCACTTGTTGGACAGGTCGCTGTTCGATTACAAGCAACCGACTCCGCCGGCGCAAGTGCGACCGACAACTTCGACCTCTTCGTGACCGCGCGGCCGGGAGTGATACTGAACGGCACGGACAACCGTGACCTGCTGGTCGGAGAGTCGGGGTGGGATTCCCTACAAGGCAAGGGTGAGATCGACTATCTTGGCGGCGGCGGCGGCAGCGACACGTTGGCGGGAGGTTTTGGGAGCGACGTGCTCGACGGGGACGGATTCGTCTGGAATGACGTCTACGCGACTCGCACGCTGGTCGTGCCCTCTGTCGAAGAGGGAGACGATGTTCTCGATGGTGGAGTGGGAAACGACGTATTGCGGGGCGGAGGCGGTAACGACACGCTGCTCGGCGGCGAGCACGAAGACCGTCTTTCCGGACAAGGCGGCAATGACGCCTTGCGCGGCGGCCCGGGCATCAATCTGCTTTTCGGCGGTGACGAGGGTGTGACTGCGGCCAATGGAAACGACACCTACCTGCACGGCGCGGGAGACGGATTCGACACGATCGAGGACCTTGACTCCACCCCGGGCAACCACGACGAACTGGAATTCGATGCCGGAATCAATCCGTCTTCGGTCGTCTTGCGACAGAACGGCACAGGGCTGCAGGTCTTCTTTCCCACGGAGGCGCATCGCGTCGAGATTCGCAACTATTTCTCGAGTTCGACGCCTGCATCGTCACCAGGCGCGGGCCAGATCGAGGCGATCCTCTTTTCTTCAGGTGTGTCATGGGACTTCGCGGCGGTCCAGAGCATTCTGGCCAGCACGGACAATCAATCGAAGGTTGCAGGACTCTACGGGGTCGATTCGGCGACGTATGTGTACACGGCGTTTGCGACGTTTGATCAGAACTCGCCCAATTTCTATTCGTACATCCCGGATTCGAACTCGCCGACCGAATACACCTACAGCATGCCCGCCGGAAACACGACGGGCGACACTATCGTCGGCGGGAGGGCGTCAGATGTGATCAGCGGGGGCGGTGGACGCGACCTGTTGATTGCCGGCGAAGGTTCACATGACCGACTCCAGGGGAATGATGGCGACGACATGCTGATCGCGGGTTCAGGCGGCAATGTGCTTGATGGCGGGAGCGGCAACGACGTGCTGATCGGCGGCGCAGGGGAAGACGCGATGCTCGGTGGCGCAGGCAACGATGTCATTGATGCCGGCAAGGGCAACGAATTCAATTTCCGAGCGATTGATGGAGGCCCGGGCTCGGATATCTATATTTATCGCCGCGGTGACGGCGATGACTCGATGGTGGATTACGTCGACTGGTACTACGGCATCTACGACGATGGCTCAACAGACACGTTGCGCTTTGCGGACATCAATCCGAATGATGTGGTGTTGGCTTGGGACTATTTGGACGGTAAGCAGCAGGGGCGCCGGTTTTACATTGACGGTGGCGCCGCGTCGGTTCACGTCAATTTCATCGAAAGAGTTGAATTTGCCGACGGAACCGTCTGGTCGAAGGCGGACATCAACGCCAACACGGTTCTGTCATCCGAATTCGACGATTACCGTTTTCTTTCCACAATCGAGTCGCCGTTTCACGGGCTGGGAGGCAACGACACTATTGAGGGAACCGCCGCGGACGATCAGATCTACGGCGATAGCGGCAGTGATTTGCTTTATGGAGGCGCTGGCGGGAAGGATCAACTGTTCGGAGGGGAGGGGAACGATCGCCTCGTGATGGGTTACCCAGATCCCAGTGTCTTCCCCCGGGGCGGCGCCTTCATCGCGGCGCCGGGAAATGGGTTGCTAAATGGAGGCCCCGGCGCTGATCAGCTGTTCGGAGGAAACGGCAACGACGTCCTTGACGGTGGCCCTGGCGCCGATGAAATGAGGGGTGGCGTTGGCGATGACACTTACTTCGCAGACGATGCGCTCGATAAGGTGAGTGACGATTCGGGTGGGAGCGGATTCAATGAAATCGTTTCCTCGGTTTCATTCAACATGCAGAACAGCGGCTGTCAGAAGCTGACGCTTGTTGGCTCCGCAATATCGGCGATTGGGAGTGACTGGAATGACTTGCTTGCCGGTAACGCGTTGAACAATCTGCTTGACGGATATGCAGGTGACGATCGTCTGACTGGAGGGGCCGGAGCAGACCAAATGATCGGCGGTGACGGCAACGACACGTTTGTTGTTGAAGACGCGGGCGATAGCGTACTTGAGGAGAACGCTGATCGCGCCATTGGCGGCACAGATGTCATCGAGGCGTCAATTTCATTCCTGCTGCCTCAGAACGTGGAGAACCTGACACTTACCGGAAGTGGTCGCACCAATGGCACGGGAAACAGCCTGAACAACGTGATCACGGGCAACGCGGGAGCGAACCGTCTGGACGGCGGCGCTGGGACCGACACGCTTTCCGGTGGAGCGGGCGACGATACGTATGTGATCGACTCTGGCGCAGACGTCGTCGTCGAGGCGGTCGGCGGCGGTGCGGACACTATCGAATCCAGCGTGACCTACACCCTGCAGGCAAACGTCGAGAATCTGAAGCTGACCGGAACGGTAGCCATCAATGGAACCGGCAACGAACTGGACAATTTCTTGATTGGCAATACCGGGGCGAACACGCTGACAGGCGGCGTAGGCAATGATCGCCTCGACGGTGGAGCAGGCGCCGATTCGATGATCGGCGGACTGGGCGACGACAGTTATGTCATCGACAACGCTTCGGATGCGGTGACCGAACGCAGCGGAGAAGGAAATGACGTCGTCGAGGCCGGCGTTACCTATACGCTCGGGAGCAATGTCGAGCACCTGATCTTGACTGGCGCCGGCGCGATCAATGGCACGGGTAATTCGGCAAACAACTACCTGCGTGGCAATACGGCAGCCAACACGTTATCCGGAGGGACCGGACTCGATGTTCTGCAGGGCGGCGGCGGAGACGACAACCTGCAGGACGCAGGTGATCCGAATCTGTTCGACGGCGGTGCGGGCGCCGACACGATCTCAGGCAGCAAGAACGCCGAGTTCTTTGTGGGGGGTTTGGGGAGCGACACCATTAC